>NZ_JFFR01000023.1 GCF_000695685.1 Vibrio fortis
GAGCCCCATGGATTTTGAGCTAATCAACTAAACCCCTGTGTCTACTTTTTAGGGGCCACATCATTCTCGAATCTCGAATCTACTTATAAATACACAACATATTTAAGTAGCTGTCAGTCAGTGAGTGCAATTCTTCAGTTGAGTTTGCACGCTTCGCTTGGATGAACAACGAGTAGCAGATACCGTGGAATAGGTTCGCCAAGTGTTTCGGTTCATGTTGGTCGCATACTTCACCGCGCTCGATCGCTTTAACGAACATGTTCTGAACCAGCATTTGGTTAGTGCGGTTGGTTGTTACGAACAGTGGCCATACTTCGTCACGAGTCGATGCACTCCATTCGAACCAAACATTAAGCCAGTGACAATCTTGTTCAACAAGCGCAACCATCTCATTGGTGATGTTAGTCAGATTTTGTTTCGCATGCAGATCAAGATCGATATTGTCTGAAAGGAAGTTCGAGAACTGACGAACAACGTGGTTTAGAACCTCATCGACCAGATCTTCACGTGTTGGGAAGTAGTTAAATACAGTAGCGACAGACACTTGAGCAATGTCAGCGATATCTGCATGTCCGCCTCGGCCAATGCCGCGACGAGAGAATACTTCAAGAGCAATCTCCATCAATTGAAGTTTTCTTTTTAGGGGTGAAAGCCTAGTTCTAGGTCTCTTAGATATTGAGTCCATAATGTTTTCCTTGCCAACGAAATATTATATTAATGATTTTATTATTATTTAAGCCAAGATGAGTGTAATGGTGCATATGCAAATGGTCAATCATTTGTGCTTGTTTTATGGACAATTGCATCAAACTTGATACATAAATCGTGATCCGTATAGGGCGTTGTAATGCGATCTAACTCGAAACCCGAGAATACGACTCTTGATGCGAGAACTGTGATTTAAATTGATAGACGAGGTGGTGTGGGTATTTGAGCAGTGCTAGACTTACGCTCGAAAATCAGCGGCACTATTGATGAAACGATCTACACTTGTCGCAGTCACTAAATAAAATGAGAGCAGTATGAAACATACAGTTGAAGTCATGATCTCTGAGCAAGAAGTTCAAGATCGAGTGCAAGAACTAGGCAAACAGATCACTGAGCATTACCAAGGTAGTGAAGATCTCGTATTGGTAGGTCTATTACGTGGTTCATTCGTATTTATGGCCGATCTTGCGCGTGCGATTAACCTTACGCACCAAGTAGATTTCATGACAGCTTCTAGCTACGGCAACACTATGGAAAGCTCACGTGACGTGCGCATCCTAAAAGACCTAGATGATGACATCAAAGGTAAAGATGTACTGCTAGTTGAAGATATCATCGATACTGGTAACACACTAAACAAGGTGAAAGAGATCCTGAGCCTACGTGAGCCTAAGTCAGTACGAATCTGTACACTACTGGACAAGCCTTCTCGCCGTGAAGTTGACGTAGAAGTAAACTGGATCGGTTTTGAGATCCCTGACGAGTTTGTTGTGGGTGTAGGTATCGATTACGCTCAGAAATACCGTCACCTACCATACATTGGTAAGGTTGTACCTCAAGAGTAACCGTCGAGATTATCGATTGGATGAACTCGAATGATTAAAAAGCCCGCATGATGCGGGCTTTTTTGTATCTGTTAGGAAAGTACTTAACCTTGTTGGCTTAGAAGAGGCGTGGTTAGAATCTTGTTTAATGCCTCTAAATGACTGTTCTCTAGAGTATCGTTGCTTGAACAACGCACACCAAGATCTTTCAGTTTTCCATCACCGATACCATATACAACGCCGTGGATTTCAACCTCTTGGCCGCGCTCCCAAGCACTCTGCATAATGGTTGAGTTACCCAAGTTGTAAACTTGCTCAGCAACGTTGATTTCACAAAGCTTATCACCCCACTGTTCACGTGGCAGTGCTTCGATCTCTTTGCGGTACTTTAAGTAGTTATCACGGATGTGCAGTAGCCAGTTATTGATAAGGCCCAGTTTCGGGTTATCAATAGCCGCATTAACACCGCCACAACCATAGTGACCACAGATAATGATGTGTTTTACCTTCAATACATCAACCGCGTATTGAACAACAGACAGGCAGTTAAGGTCGGTATGAATGACTTGGTTTGCCACATTACGGTGTACAAACAGTTCACCAGAATAGAGCCCTGTTAAGCGTTCAGCTGGTACACGACTATCTGAACAACCGATCCAAAGGAACCCCGGGTTTTGACCCTCTTCAAGCGTGGTAAAATATTCTGGTCGTTCTGAGCGAATTTCATCAGACCATTTGGAATTGTTTTCAAAAAGCTGTTTTATTTCTGGCATCTTGCTTCATACATCCCTCTATTAAGATGCTTAACTATACACAATGTTACAAATTCAATCTTGTAAAAAGTGCGTCAAAAAGTACTCATCTGACGTGTTCTAGTACGTAAAATCATAAACTTAGGCATAAAGCTATCATCCGGTTATAAGACATAAATATTGTGATTGAATTAACACTTTCTGAGCAGTTGATACATTTGTTAAAGTGATACGGTTTGTCAGCTCATCACAGGGAGATGTATTTTGTTTGGAAGTCGTTTTGCAGATATCAACCTCAAAGGGGATATGTTTGGCGGTGTCACCACAGCCATCATCTCGCTACCTTTAGCGTTGGCATTTGGTGTTGCTTCTGGTGCAGGCGCCGAAGCGGGCTTATGGGGCGCGATCATGGTCGGCCTGTTTGCCGCATTGTTTGGTGGTTCCAATACGTTGATCTCTGAGCCAACCGGCCCAATGACAGTGATTATGACGGCGGTACTGACCAGCATGATGGCCAAGTATCCTGAGACTGGCTTGGCAATGACCTTTACCGTTGTGATGATGGCTGGTGCATTTCAGGTATTGCTCGGGACGTTAAAGTTAGGCAAATACATAACTTTGATGCCATATAGCGTGATCTCCGGATTTATGTCCGGCATCGGCGTTATTCTTATCATTCTGCAGCTTTCGCCACTTCTCGGTCACGCAGCACCTGCGGGTGGTGTAATGGGTACCTTATCGGCACTGCCTGACACAGTGGCGAATATGAAGTTCAGCGAGCTGTTTCTCGGCTTACTAACGCTCGGTATTCTGTTTTTCTTCCCTAAACAGTACCGAAAGTATGTTCCCGCACAATTGGTTGCCTTGGTCGCAGTCACACTGCTTTCTGTGATTTTGTTTGATACAGAAGCGATTCGCCGTATCGGTGAAATCCCGGCAGGTTTACCATCACTGGTTGTGCCGCACATTGACGCTTCTATGTTTACCGAGATGGTCATCGATGCATTGGTGCTGGGTACTCTGGGTTGTATTGATACGCTTTTGACTGCCGTTATTGGTGACTCTCTGACTCGTAAAGAGCACGATTCGGATAAAGAGCTGCGTGGTCAAGGTCTAGCAAATATGATTTCTGGCTTGTTCGGTGCGCTTCCAGGCGCGGGTGCAACCATGGGTACCGTAACCAACATTCAGGTTGGTGCGCGATCTCCATTATCAGGTGTGATTCGTGCGTTAGTACTTGCGCTAGTCGTACTGGTTGCCGGTGGTTTGACTGAACCAATTCCAATGGCGGTACTGGCGGGCATTGCGGTGTATGTGGGCTTCAATATCCTTGACTGGAGCTTCATTCAGCGTGCGCACCGCGTGAGCTTTGCGGGTATGGCGATCATGTATGGCGTAATGCTATTAACGGTATTCGTCGACTTGATTGTTGCGGTAGGTCTTGGTGTCTTTATCTCTAACATCATCATCATTGAGCGATTGAGCCGTGAGCAGGCGCGCCAAGTGAAGGCGATCAGTGATGCGGATGAAGATGATGTGCCTCTATCGGATAGCGAACGTGGCTTGCTTGATATGGCCAATGGTAAAGTGCTGTTCTTCTATCTGTCTGGACCAATGATCTTCAGTGTCTCTAAGGCGATTTCACGTCAGCACACCAGTATCTCTGACTATGAAGCGATGATTCTTGATCTCACCGATGTACCTATGATTGATGTCACGGTTGGTCTAGCGTTGGAGAATGCGATTAAGGATGCACTAGACGCCAACTGTGAGGTCTACCTGTTGTGTCCAAACGACAATACTCGCCAACAGCTTGAGAAATTCCATGTGATTGATCTGGTGCCAGAATCGAATACTTATCGCTTCCGTTATGAAGCCCTAAGAGCGGCAACCAACTACGTGGTGCGTGATGAGCATGAGCTCGGTTCTGCTTAGTAAAAAACAAATTAATATTTAGCTGTAAAATACCGTTAAGTTAATGACTTAGCGGTATTTTTTTATCTTGTTTTAGCCGTATCCATAAATGTTTCTATAGATTTGGAAATGTTAGTTTGTCTTAATCGTCATTTGACGATAGACTTGTTGGTATATTGGACGTGTCTGAGAATAAAGTCATCTTTTCTCTCATGCCCACTCACTAATCGCAAATGGCAAGTTATCTTCATGTACGCATTAGAAATCGAACAACTTAGAAAGACCTACGCTGGTGGATTTGAGGCCTTGAAAGGCATCAGTCTGCAGGTGAAAAAAGGCGACTTTTACGCATTACTTGGGCCGAATGGCGCGGGCAAATCGACCACGATAGGCGTTATCTCCTCACTGGTAAATAAAACGTCAGGCAAGGTGAATGTCTTTGGTTTTGATATCGATAAAGACCTAGAGCTGGCGAAGCAAAACCTTGGCTTAGTTCCTCAAGAGTTCAACTTTAACCAGTTTGAGACCGTTGAGCAGATCGTACTTCAGCAAGCTGGCTACTATGGTGTGTCTAAGTCACTAGCCAAAGAGCGTGCCAAAAAGTATCTATCTAAGCTCGATCTGTGGGAAAAGCGTAGCGAACGAGCGCGAAACCTGTCTGGTGGTATGAAGCGTCGTTTAATGATCGCCCGTGCATTGATGCATGAGCCTCAACTACTAATCTTGGATGAACCAACAGCCGGCGTCGATATTGAACTGCGCCGCTCGATGTGGGAATTTCTACAAGAGATCAACGAGAAACAAGGCATCACTATCATCTTGACCACTCACTACCTAGAAGAGGCCGAGATGCTGTGTCGCAACATCGGCATCATCAATCGTGGTGAGTTGATTGAGAACACGACGATGAAGTCGCTGTTGAATAAGCTCAGCGTTGAAACCTTCATCCTTGATTTGGAAGAGGGCGTATCTGAGCCGACGCTGCAAGGCGTCAATAGCCAAGTGATGGTGAATGGTTCTCTAGAGATCGAGATTGATAAGACGTTAGGGTTGAATACCATCTTTAGCCAGCTAACAGAGCAGGGTATCAAAGTATTGTCGATGCGTAACAAGGCGAACCGTTTGGAAGAGCTGTTTGTGAGTATCGTTCGTGAGGGGAGCAAGTAAGATGTATCAACTGTATTGGACGGCTTTTTGTAGTCTGCTCACCAAAGAGGTGAACCGCTTTACCCGAATCTGGGTTCAGACTCTGGTTCCACCTGCGATCACCATGACCTTGTACTTCATCATCTTCGGTAGCCTGATTGGCTCTCGCATTGGCCAGATGAACGGCTTCAGCTATATGGAATACATCGTGCCGGGCCTTATCATGATGTCGGTGATTACCAACTCTTATTCGAACGTTGCCTCTTCGTTCTTTAGTGCTAAGTTCCAAAAGAACATTGAAGAGCTTTTGGTCGCTCCGGTACCAAACTATGTGATTATCGCAGGCTTCGTAATGGGCGGGGTTGTGCGCGGCTTGCTAGTTGGCGCTATTGTTACCTTTGTGTCGCTGTTCTTCGTTGACCTGCAAGTTGACCATTGGGGTGTAATCATTGCGACTGTGTTCTTAACGTCAGTGGTATTTGCGTTGGGTGGTCTTATCAATGCGGTATTTGCGCGCACCTTTGATGATATTTCAATCATTCCAACCTTCATCCTAACGCCCCTAACTTATCTTGGCGGGGTGTTCTACTCAATCAGTCTACTACCTGATTTTTGGCAAGGTGTATCTAAGCTGAACCCGATTGTGTATATGGTGAACGCATTCAGATACGGCTTCTTGGGAGTGTCTGATGTGGGTATTGCGACCTCGTTTGGTGTACTAGGTGTGTTTATTGTGGTGCTGTATGGCGTTGCACATTACTTAGTAACAAAGGGCATTGGCTTACGTAGCTAGTCTTTACACCACTGAGCTTACAGATAAAGAAAAAGGTCGGTATAACATCGACCTTTTTTGTATTTTGCTTTTAAGAAACCGTTAACTACTCAGCGGTTTCTTCTTTCACTTCTTCTTTGGTCTCTGTTACCAAGTCGAGAACTTGGTTGTCGATAAGACGTGTCTTACCCAAGAATGCAGACATAAGAATCACAGCTTGAGTGGATTCAGAAGTGATGGCTTGCAGAGTCTTAGCATCGCAGATGAAGATCTCATCCGGCTGTAGATCTGCAGCGCGAAGTTGGTCGGTCGCATCTTCCACAACTGACGCGTAATCATCACGTCCACCACGGATGGCACTGCTGATCCAACGCATAGTGCGAGCCAGTACAGGTGCACGTTGGCGTTCATCAATTGTGAGGTTGCCGTTACGAGAGCTCATTGCTAAACCGTCCATCTCACGTACCGTAGGTACGCCCACGATCTCGATGTCGAGTGCAAGGTCGGTCGTCATTTGACGAATAACGGCAAGCTGTTGGAAATCTTTTTCACCGAAGCAGGCAAAGTCAGGCTGAACGATGTTGAACAGCTTGGTTACGATCGTTGCTACACCACGGAAGTGACCAGGACGAGAAGCCCCTTCTAGCATGTGAGAAAGGCCAGGTACCTCAACAAAAGTCTGCTTATCAAGACCTGCTGGGTACATGATCTCTGGTGTTGGTGTAAAGACCAACTCAACACCTTCGCCAGTTAGTTTGCTCAAGTCAGCTTCTAGAGTACGAGGGTAGTTGTTTAGATCGTCTGCACGGTCAAATTGCATTGGGTTAACGAAGATACTAACCACAACGATATCAGCCAGTTCACGCGCTTTTCTTACTAGAGTAAGGTGACCTTCATGAAGGTTGCCCATAGTAGGAACGAAAGCAACAGTGCGTCCATCACGTTTATACTGCTTAATCTGCTCACGAAGAGCCGCTACTTCAGCGAAAGATTGCATACTAACTCCTAAGCGATTGTGTGAGCGTCATCAGGGAAACGTGCGCTCTCAACATCTTCTTTATATTTTGCCACGGCTTTACGCATATCGCCCGTTTCCGCTAAGAAATTCTTAGAGAATTTAGGCATATAGTTCGCAGAAATACCGAACATGTCGTGCATAACTAGGATTTGACCGTCGGTCACATTGCCCGCGCCAATACCAATTACGGGTACATCACAGGCTTCAGTAATACGTTTTGCCAATGAAGCCGGTACACACTCAAGCAGGACGATTTGCGCGCCAGCTTCTTGTAGAGCTAATGCGTCTGCAACCATTTTATCCGCTTGATCGTCATCGCGACCTTGTACCTTGTAACCACCAAAGATGTTCACAGACTGAGGCGTTAAACCTAGGTGTGCACAAACCGGTACAGCGCGCTCTGTTAGCATTTTCACTGTATCTACCAGCCAGCTGCCACCTTCAATCTTAACCATGTTGGCACCAGCGCGAATGATCGTCGCCGCGTTTTCACATGCTTGCTCAGGTGTTGCGTAGCTCATGAATGGCATGTCAGCCATCAACAGACAGTTTGGGCTACCTGCACGTACTGAGCGAGTGTGGTAAGCAATGTCTTCTACGGTAACGGGCAGTGTGTCAGTTTGGCCTTGTAGCACCATACCAAGTGAATCACCGACTAAAAGTACAGGGATCTCTTGGCTTTCGAATAGTTGACTGAAGCTTGCGTCGTAAGCCGTTGACGTTGCAAATTTACGGCCTTCACGTTTGCACTTGATCAGGTCGTTAATGGTTACTTTTTTCATTGGTTTTCCTTAATGCGTTTGGCTTATTTTTGCCAAACATTGAGCCCGTTTTTGTCGACTACTTTAAGCAGTTCACTGAGCTCAGTCCCATCAGGGAGTTGTAAACTTGGTGCGATTTCAGCTAGCGGGTAAAGAACGAATTCTCGCTCTTTCATTCCGTAGTGAGGAACGGTTAAGCGCTCTGAATCGATCACCTCATTGCCGTATAAAATGATGTCTAGGTCCAAGGTTCTCGGTCCCCAACGCTCATCTTTACGGACACGCCCTTGCTCTTGCTCAATCGCTTGGGTGCAATTAAGCAGTTCAATAGGCGTTAATTCGGTCTCAATAGCAACCACCGCATTGATGTAATCTGGTTGATTTTGCGGCCCCATTGGAGTGCTACTATATAGCTTAGAGGTCGCAATAAACTTTGATTGCGGTAGGCTTTTTAGTGTTTCGATAGCCAAATTTGCTTGGCTCACAGGGTCGGCAAGATTGCTGCCGACCGCGATGTACGCTGTGATCATGATGACTGCTTACTTTTCTTGTTGCGGTAAGTCTTACGGCGTCGATGACCAGATTTAGATGGTGGAGCCACATCGTTTGCCATCGCTTGGCGCATGTTGCGTCCTGCGCTTTGGTAGCGCTCCCACCATTTAGCAAGTTCTTGGGTTTCACCACCTTCGATCTCGCCACGCATCTCAAGGAAGTCAAAGCCAGCACGGAACTTGTTGAGCTCCATTAGGCGTTGAGCGCGCTTGCCGTTGCGACGAGGTAGGCGAAGCTGCAGCTGCCATACTTCACGAATAGTCGCCGTGTGGCGGCGTGGAATTGCAATACTCTTAACCTGTTGATCAAGAATCACGTTGCTTGCTTCCATGATGGCGTCATATTGAGAAAGACCAAGCTCATCGGCCAGTTTCTCTGCCAGTTTGTTCATCGGGTACCACAAGATAGCCGCGAACATAAAGGCTGGGTTAACGCGTTTGCCATCTTCGATGCGTAAGTCAGTAGAATCGAGCACCAAGTCTAGCATCTGTTCTGTCTGAGATGAGTAGTCCTCAGTAAAGAATTCAGCCACCGCTGGGAACATCTGTTGGAACAGATTGTATTCGCGCATTAGGTGGTAAGTTTCAAGACCGTAGCCTGATTGAAGAAGCTTCAGTGATTCTTCATAAAGACGAGCTGCTGGGATGTCTTTTAGCAGGTGAGCTAACTCTTCAATTGGATCGGCCGTGTCTTCTTCGATGTCGAAATCTAGCTTCGCAGAGAAACGCATGGCACGAAGCATACGTACCGGGTCTTCACGGTAGCGAGTTTCTGGATCACCAATCAGACGGATCAAGCGATCTTCTAAGTCTTCCACACCACCTGCGTAATCGTGGATGCTGTAGTCTGCAATGTTGTAGTACATCGCATTGATGGTGAAGTCACGACGCTCTGCATCTTCATCGACGCTGCCGTAGACGTTATCACGCAGCAACATACCTTCTTTAGATTGAGCTGATACGTTTTTCGATGGCTCTTGGTGGTGACCACGGAAAGTTGCTACTTCGATGATGTCGCGACCAAACATGATGTGCGCAAGACGGAAACGACGACCGATAAGACGGCAGTTTCTAAATAGGTTTTTGATCTGCTCTGGCGTCGCGTTAGTCGCGATATCGAAATCTTTCGGTTGTGAGCCGAGCAGTAAATCTCGCACACCACCACCGACTAGGAATGCGTCAAAACCCGCACCATTCAGGCGATATAACACTTTTAGTGCGTTATCACTGATCTGCTTGCGTGAAATATTGTGCTCTTGTCGAGTGTAAATATTCAGAGCTAAATCGTGGAATCCACGTTGTTCGCTAGGGGTATTGTCGTTTGTATTCATTAGTTTACAACAAAGTAGGTATCGCCAACTTTGCTTTTCTCTTAGTCCAAAGTGGTAGTGCAGAGTTTAATTGCGGCTAATAATAGCCTAGCGGAAGCCATTTGAGAACATTGTCCGCTTATACACACCTAAGGGTTATGGCATTTTTATGTGTCGTTTATACGATTTCATGCCGCGAACGTGTCAATCACGGTGCTCTTTATGCAGTGTATCGGGTAGCTGATGGATATGCCAATGCTGGCAACCCCAAGCCAAAATCTCGCTCAAAGAACCTTGCTCAATGTCGAGAGGTAAAGTGAAACCGAGAAAGCGCATTGCACTCAGCAGTGCCGGTTTTGGGTTGCCTAAGTCGATACCCTTTGCATGATTCTGCTTTGAGAGCTTGTTACCCGTAGCGTCGGTCGCTAGAGGCAGATGGAGGTAACTCACCTGTGGCTGATTTAGGGCTTTATAGAGGCTGATTTGACGGCCTGTGGGCTCGATTAAGTCAGCTCCTCGCACCACTTCTGTAACCCCTTGAGCGATATCATCCAGCACCACCGCTAGATTGTAGGCGAATAAGCCATCACGACGCTTAATAATAAAGTCTTCTTTGGCGAGTTCGGCTGGAATGCTCATGGTGCCGTGGCGAATATCCTCAAATGACTCAACGGGGTGGTTCATCACTAGGCGTACCGCGCGTTCACCATTATCGTCTAGTGCTGCGTGACGACAGTGACCGTTGTAGAAGCCACCTAGGGCTTTTATCTGCTTGCGGGTACATTCGCAGTAGTAAGCTTGCTGCTCGGTAAGCCACTGTTCAATCTGTGCCTGGTAAGCCGGGTGTCGATGACTCTGATATATGACCTCGCCATCCCAATGCAACTGATAAGTCTCTAAGGTTTTTAATATAAGATCGGCGGCTCCTGGCATTTCGCGCGGTGGATCGAGATCTTCCATGCGAACTAGCCATTGTCCCTTTTGTGATTTTGCTTGAAAGTAGCTACCGAGTGCAGCCACAAGCGAGCCAAAATGAAGAGGGCCAGAGGGAGAAGGTGCAAAGCGCCCGATATAACTCATAGTAAAAGCCTAAGTAATGGTTGTATGGGGAATAAAAGACCAAATAAAAAAGGGAGCGAGTGCTCCCTTTCTTCACATCAACAAGGATTAGCCTTGCATCTGTTTCTCTTTGATTTCTGCAAGTGTTTTACAGTCAATACAAAGATCAGCAGTCGGACGAGCTTCAAGACGACGAATACCGATTTCGATACCACAAGAGTCACAGAAGCCGAAATCGTCTTCTTCGATCTTGTCTAGTGTCTTCTCAATCTTCTTGATTAGACGACGTTCACGGTCACGGTTACGTAGCTCTAGGCTGAACTCTTCTTCTTGAGAAGCGCGGTCAACTGGGTCTGGGAAATTTGCTGCCTCGTCCTGCATGTGGTGAACAGTACGATCAACTTCTTCCCTGAGCTGGTTGCGCCAAGCTTCCAAAATCTTTGTAAAATGAGCCATTTGCTCAGGTGACATGTACTCTTCACCTGGCTTTTCTTGATATGGTTCAACACCTGCGATTGCTAGGATGCCTAGCGCTTTTTTCTTAGATTCTGGCATACAGCATCTCCTATTTACACCTAGTCAACTGCAAAGCAGCTAATTTTAAGGCGGGTATCTATAGCAGAAAGAACGAATGGTGGCAAACACTCAAATGTAAACTTGTTATCAATGTGCAGAGTTCCGCACTTTGCGAATCAAGCGATGAATTCAACCGCTTGATTCAATTCCATTTGAGTATTGTTGAGTTCAGCTTTGTAACAGAGAACTTCAACACCAGCGTCTTGTGCTTGTTTTAGTAATAATGAATATTTGGCGTCTATATGGTGTGCCGCTGAGACTTTTTCAATACCTGAATGTAAAACAGTGAATAAAAGTACTGCTCTTTGACCAGATTCTGCCATTTCTGTGAGTTCACGCAGATGCTTTTGACCACGAGTGGTAACGGCATCTGGAAAGTAGCCTTGTCCCTTTCCAACACTTGGGTCATCTGTCAATAGAGTGACGCTTTTCACCTCTATATAGCAATCCGCTTTGGCTTCATCTTCGAGCAAAATGTCTATCCGGCTATTCTCACTGCCATATTTAACCTCGGTGCGCAGCGTTTGATAACCTGAAAGTTCAACTATAGCGCCATTTTCAATCGCTTCCACTGCCAATTGGTTAGCGCGGGCAGTGTTCACACAAATTCGATCGCCTTGTGCTGTTTCTGAGATCTCCCAGCTGTTTGGGTATTTTCGCTTAGGGTTGTCAGAGGTTGAGTACCACACGATGTTTCCCGGCTCAGCACAACCTGTCATCGCGCCAGTGTTGGCACAGTGGATAGTACGTTCACTACCATCAGGAAGTTTGATATCCGTCAGGAAACGTTTGTAGCGTTTTATAAGAGTCGCAGACTCTAAAGGAGGATCGAAGTGCATTTTACTTATTTAGAGAGAACTGTTTTTATGTACAATATTGGCAACATTACACCACAAGGTCTTTCCATTGTCACAACTGCCCATTGAAGCTGTGATGCCCGAGTTGCTCTCCGGCGTTCGTTCTCACTCCCAAATCATTCTTAAAGCGGCCCCCGGTGCTGGTAAATCGACGTTCTTCCCATTGCAACTGGTTAAGTCTCAGGCGGTAAGTGGCAAGATAGTTATGCTTGAACCAAGACGCCTTGCGGCGCGAAATATTGCCAGTTATCTCGCTGCTCAGTTGGGTGAAAAGGTAGGGGAGACGATTGGCTTTAGGGTTCGTGGTGAGAACAAAACCAGCCGTAATACTCGTCTGGAGATTGTTACCGAGGGGATCATGACCCGTATGATTCAGAGCGATCCAGAGCTCACGGGAATCGATATGGTGATCTTTGATGAATTTCATGAACGCAGTATTCATGCAGACACCTCTTTGGCCTTTAGTTTGGAGATCCAAGAAGCGCTCAGAGACGATCTCAAAATCGTGGTGATGTCGGCGACGCTTGATCAAGCGACTCTCAAAGCTCTGTTACCTGAGGCCGAATATATTGAATCACAGGGACGCTCGTTTCCTGTCGAGTACCGTTACCAACCATTGGCAGCTAATGATTACTTACCTGCCAAGATGGCGACAACAATCGAATCTCTGATGGAGAAAGAGCAAGGCTCATTGCTGGCGTTTCTACCCGGTGTCTCGGCGATTAAGCAGGTGCAAGAGCGACTGCAACACTTGAGTAGTGGTGTGGATGTATTTGCTCTGTATGGTCAGTTGAGTTTTGCAGAGCAACAGAAAGCAATTTCGCCAGCTGAAAAAGGTAAGCGTAAAGTGGTGTTGGCGACCAATATCGCGGAGACCTCATTGACGATTGAAGGGATCCGCTTGGTGGTCGATTCTGGGCTGGAACGAGTGGCGAAGTTTGATTTGAAAACCGGTGTTACTAAGCTAGAACAGGTCAAAATATCTCAATCTTCGGCTGAGCAGAGAGCTGGCCGCGCAGGGCGTATTGAAGAAGGATTGTGCGTTCGTTTGTACAGCGAAGCTCAATTGCAACAACAGCCCTTGGTTCCTGTTCCTGAGATTCTTCATTCCGATCTATCCTCCTTGCTGGCTGAGTTGATTCAATGGGGAGCGGCAAGCGCTGACGAGCTTCAATGGCTCGATACTCCACCTCAAGCGGCATTGGCGCAGGCGAGCAGCTTGTTACAGCAATTGGGGCTTTTGGATCATAGTAGGCAATTTACTGCGCAAGGTAAGCAAGCGCAGCAACTTGGGCTAGACCCTCGGATTGCCAGCATGCTGATTAAAGCCAAGCAGCACAGTAGTCAGTTGTTGAATGCTGCTATTGCTGTCGCTGCGTTGATTGAAGAACCTGAACGTAGTGTCTCTGATGTCCAGCATTCGTTATTCCGCTTGAAGCAAGGGAAACATGCACGCAATCATTTCATGACTCAGCGTGTGAAAGCGCTCGCGACTAAATTAGAACATAAATTTGACCTACAGAGTGTTGATGAATTGCTGCTGCCTTTGGCATTGTGTCTCGCGTTTCCTGATCGTATTGCTCAATCGCGCGGTAAGCAGAATCATCAGTTCTTGCTCGCCAATGGCCATGGTGCAGAGGTGCGCGATGACGATCCACTCGCGGATAGTGAGTACTTAGTGGTTATTGATTTGATGAGAAGTGCAGGTCGCTCCAGTCAAGTATTCTTAGCCACCGCAGTCGATATTGTGAGTCTAGAAGAGCATTTTCCAGATATGTTTACGGCTCGCGATTATGTTGACTGGGGTGATAAACGAGGGCGTTTAGTGGCAGAGCAGCGAGTTTGTCTGGGTCAGCTCGTCATTAATACCAAAGCCTTACCTGAGCCCGGTAGCGAGCAAATCAGTGAAGCTCTGCTCAACTATGTAGGACGTAAAGGCCTGGAGATATTGAATTGGACATCTGCAGCAAAGCAACTCCAAGCGCGCATTTTGTGTGCGGGGCAGTGGCTGCCTGAGCAAGCATGGCCCGCGGCTGATGAGCAAAGTTTGTTGACGAACTTAGATGACTGGTTAATGCCGTACCTGAATGGTGTGAAATCAGTAAAAGGGCTGCAAAATGTCAATGTCGAGCAGGCTTTGATGGCGTATCTGGGGTGGCCATTAAACCAAGAGATCGACCAATGGTTGCCTACACACTACGTGATGCCTACGGGGAGTAAGAAATCTATTCGTTATCAAGAAAATGCAGAACCTGTGATATCGGTTCGAATGCAAGAAGTGTTTGGTGAGCAAGATTCTCCTTTGATTGCTCAAGGGCGTAAAAAAGTCGTACTTGAGTTACTCTCACCGGCACAAAGGCCATTGCAAATCACTCAAGACTTAGCCGGTTTTTGGGCTGGGGCTTATAAAGAAGTTCAGAAAGAGATGAAAGGTCGATACCCTAAACACCCTTGGCCAGATGACCCGGCTAACCATGTAGCGACGACCAAAACCAAACGACAGTTGAATCGATGATGATAAAAATGTTTACACCAAAAAAGGGGCCAGCGAAAAAGGCACCTGCGAAAAAGTCACCGACAGCCAAGTCGCCTCAAAATAAGTCAACCAAAACAAGAAAGCCGAGAGCAACTGCAAAAAAGCGAACGCCGAGTAAGCGAAGCAAAGCCAATCGAGGTTGGTTGAGAATGCTGTGGGGCTTTGCTTGGAAAGCTGGCCTTGCTGTTGCTGCGATCTTGCTCTTTGTTGGCATTTATCTCGATACTGTGGTGAAACAGCGTTTTGAAGGGCAGCTCTTTGACCTACCAACAGTGGTTTATGCCCGAGTATTAGATTTATCGCCGGGTACCCCAATCAGCATTCAGCAAGTACGTAATGAGCTAGATGTACTCAACTACCGTAAGGTCAGTGCTCCTCGTCACCCGGGGGAGTACTCTTCGTCTTCAACTAAGATTGAGCTGATACGTCGCCCATTTGAATTTGTTGATGGCCCAGAGGCTGACCGTCATGTGATGTTGCACTTTAATGGCAATGAGTTAACCCGTATTCAGTCGCTTGAGAAAAAAGCCGATATGGGCTATTTGCGCATTGAACCTAAGATGCTAGGCATGCTTGAGAAAAGTAACGATGAACAACGTCTTTTCTTAAAGCGAAACCAGTTCCCTGAGGTGATGGTCGATGCTCTACTCGTGACCGAAGATAGAGATTTCTATCAGCATGATGGTGTATCGCCATTAGCGATAGCTCGTGCGATGGTGGTTAACGTCAAGGCCGGACGTACTGTACAAGGTGGTAGTACACTGACACAGCAGCTCGCGAAAAACCTGTTCCTATCGAGTGAGCGCACCCTTTGGCGTAAGATTCGTGAAGCCTATATCGCGCTGATTTTGGACTACCGATACAGCAAAGATGAAATTCTTGAGGCTTACCTTAATGAGGTATATCTAGGTCAGAACGGTGGTGAGGCGATTCACGGTTTCGGTTTGGCATCGCGTCTCTATTTCGGACAACCAATTCAAGAGCTGAGAATCGACCAACTGGCACTGCTGGTAGGGATGGTGAAAGGGCCATCGTATTACAACCCAGTTCGCTATCCTGAGCGTGCAAAAACACGACGTGACTTGGTGTTACGCCTGATGATGCAACAAGATATCTTGAGTGCTAGCCAATATGAGGCGGCAGCCAGTCGAGATCTTGATATTCAAGACAACCCGCGTATAGCGAGTCGACAACCAGCTTACTTCCAGCAAGTGAATATCGAGTTGAAGAAGTTTGTTGGTGACCGATTTGAGGCACAAAAAGGCTTGCGAGTCTTTACTTCGCTAGACCCTGTCTCACAGCAAGAGCTAGAACGCTCCATCGCGCGCAAGGTTCCTCAATTAGCTAAAACCGCAGGCAATAAACTTGAAGCAGCTGCGATTGCGGTTGACCGTAATACCGGTGAGATAAGAGCTATGGTCGGTGGTAAACGCACTGGCTACGACGGTTTTAACCGTGCATTGAATGCAAGCCGCCCGATCGGCTCATTAGTCAAACCTGCGGTATACCTAACAGCACTACAGCAACCGGATAAATACACACTGGCGACGACCTTGATGGATACGCCGCTGAGCTTGAAAGGCAGTAAGGGAAGCGTATGGAGCCCGCGAAACTTTGACCGTAAATTCCGCGGTGAGGTGCCTTTATATGTGGCGCTATCTAAGTCTTACAATGTGCCGACGGTTCGCCTAGGAATGCAGCTAGGCATTGACTCTGTGTCGAATACCATTGAAAAGCTCGGGGTTGATAAAAGTGAGATTCGCCCTGTGCCATCGATGTTCTTGGGCTCATTTTCTTTAACTCCTTTCCAAGTGGCGCAGATGTATCAAACGGTCACTAACTCAGGCAGAAAAGCGCCACTCTCTGCATTACGCTCAGTGGTCGACAACGATGGTGAGGTTCTTTATCAATCAATACCTCGTGTGTCACAAAGTGTTGAGCAGCAAGCGGCATGGCTTACCACCTATGCAATGAAACGAGGTGTATCAGAAGGGACGGGCCGATTCTTACAGAGCCAGTTTTCTTGGGCTGGCCTCGCAGGTAAAACGGGCACCAGTAACGATAGCCGAGATAGCTGGTTTGTAGGCGTTGATGGCCGTGAAGTGACCACAATTTGGTTAGGGCGCGATGACAATAAACCAACGAAACTAACCGGTTCGAGTGGTGCTCTTCGTGTTTACGCAGATTACCTGAAACAACGTGGCCCAGAAGTGCTGCGTTTGCCTTGGCCAAATGGTATAGCTACCGCTAATTTTGTGAATACGAACTCTGGTGCACTAGAGTTTAATTGTGATGGGCCGGTGCAGTTACCCGTTTGGGATGAACGTGGTGACATTAAAAAGGGATGTGAAAGCCAACCAAAACAGTGGCTAAAGAAGCTTTTTGAGTGGTAAAGTTGCATAAGAAATTGATGACAAGGATAAAGTTTAAATGATGATTTCTCGTTGGCTGAGTCGTGGTTTAGGTGTCGTTGGGATTGTGTTTTGCTCTCAGGTTTTGGCTGAAAATGTGGTTGAGCCAGCCGACAAAACGCAAGTTGAGCAGAAAACTCGCCCAAGTATCGCCGTGGTTCTTGCTGGTGGCGGAGCCAAGGGCGCAGCTCATATTGGTGTCCTAAAGGCTCTTGAAGAGATGCACATTCCAGTCGACTACGTTACAGGTACCAGTATGGGGGCCTATGTAGGCGGCTTGTACGCAACGGGCATGAGTGCCGACGAGATTGAAAGCTTTATCTACTCTGTTGATTGGAACAAAGGCTATCGCGACCGTGTAAATCGTAGCGACCGACGCGTGCGCGACAAAGAGTATGAAGACCGTTACCAACTGACCACGGATTTAGGTTTAGGTTGGGGAGAGGTACGTGCACCAACGGGTGTCGTACAAGGTCAGAACATGCTTCGTATCCTGCGTGAGACAACGGGGAACCTAGCTCCATTTGAATCTTTTGATGATCTTGCTATCCCATATCGCTCTGTCGCAACAGACATCATAGAACTGGAAGAGGTGGTGATTGATAAAGGGCAGCTCGTCGATGCAATGATGTCGAGTATGTCAGTGCCGGGCGCTTTACCTCCTTATGAGGTTGATGGCCGCATGCTGGTCGACGGTGGTGTCATCAACAACATGCCAGTTGATGTTGCCCGTGCGATGGGCGCGGACATTGTTATCGCAGTAGACATCAGCACTAACTACAAAGGCGAAGAAGAGTTCACCAACCTTTTCACGGTCGCTGATCAACTTTCGAACTACTTGGTACGTCGCAGCACTCAACAACAAGCAGAAACTTTAACGGAAGAGGACGTCTTTCTTAAGCCTGACGTTGGCCAGATGGAGACCACTGAGTTTGATAAGATGCCCGGCGCTTATGAAGCGGGTTATCAAGTTGCCTACCAGTTTGAAGACAAGCTTCGCGGCCTTTCAATGAGTACTGCCAAGTATCAAGATTATGTTGAAGGCAAGCAGCAAGCTCGCCGTAAACTAAAGCACGGTGATAAAACTGTGGTTGATGAGGTTGTGATTAACAATAACAGCCACTATTCCGACAAGTTGATTGAGAACCGCCTAAACCTTGAAGCTGGGAAAGTCTTGAAAACCAGTCAAATTGAAACCAGTGTACAAAACCTCTACGCGCTCGATCGCTTTGAACTGATTACCTACCAATTCGATGATGTTGATGGTGTCGATCAATTGGTCGTTGATGTGAACGAGAAAGAGTGGGGGCCAAACTACCTTAACTTCCGCTTTTTCTTAGAAGATGACTTTGCTACTGATAGCCAATACTCAATTGGTGTTTCTGCAAACTTTACGGATATCAATCAGCACGGTGCAGAGCTTAGAACCAATTTAGAGATGGGTACTGATAAGCGCATTGAGGCTGAGCTGTTTTCTCCGTTCTTCTCACATCACAACCTGTTTACCTCAGCGTCGTATGTCTATGCCAACCAGAAACGAAACCTACCCGCTAACATCGATGAAATTGAGGAACCTACCTTAGATGTAACTCAAGACTTTGTCTCGATGACATACAAGGAGAACATCGTTGAGCTGGCGTTCGGTTATCAACCAACTTTGTGGCAAGAGTTGAAATTTGGTGGGCGATACACTGATGGTGAGGTTGAAGTTTCATCGTTGCCGTCGCTTGGTGGTGGCTCTTACGAGCGAATCGGTGGTTTTATAAGCTATCGTCTTGATACCTTAGATAACTTCAGTCTTCCTACGGAAGGTTATTTCGTTGATTTAGAATACCTTGTTTCTCATGATGAGTTTGACTCTGATACTGTTATCTCTGATCCCAACCTTGTTCAAGACAATGACACCGTGTATGAGTTCTCAGCCAATCTAATGGCTGCACAGAGCTACAAACGCCATACTTTAGTCGCAAAGGTGGATTACGGCATCGTGGAAAGTAAAAATTCTCTATTCCCAATCGACCCGAAACAACTCGGAGGTTTCTTAAACCTATCAGGTATTCCGCGTAACAGTTTACTCGGTCAAAACCTGGCATTTACCAGTTTAGTGTACCGCTATAAATGGTTTGATAATGATTTCGGCTTGTTTGAGTCCCCGTTCTATCTGGGCGCATCCATTGAACACGGTGGTGTTTGGTCGAACAATGATTTGAAAATTCATGAAGCGCCGCTGTACACCGCAGGCTCGCTGTTTGCAGGCGTCGACTCTCCGATTGGGCCAATTATTTTGGCGTATGGTATGACAGAAGATAACTACGATTCTGTTTACCTTATTATCGGAACGTCATATAAATAACCATGCGAAAAATAGCGATACTGGCGACTAATTAGGCAAAAATAGTGGGACTTTCGTCTTAACTTGCTATGTTGGTCAAAATGATAAGATTTTAATTAATCGTTAAATTTGCTACTATACCGCCCACAGTTTGGCCTCTCTGATGCCGATCATCAATACAAATTGAATGACGAAAATGGCAATGGAGAGCCAAGTTTCCAAGGATGTTCACCGCTTTATTTTACTAACAATTATGAAGGAAGGTGGTGGACCGCAATGAGAGGAAAAAAGTCGTGCTTGAAGCCTACCGTAAACACGTCGAAGAACGTGCTGCCGAAGGAGTTGTTCCAAAACCACTAGATGCCGAGCAGGTTGCTGGCCTAGTTGAACTTCTAAAGAACCCACCTCAAGGTGAAGAAGAGTTCATTCTTGACCTACTAGAAAATCGCATTCCACCAGGTGTAGATGAAGCTGCTTACGTAAAAGCGGGCTTCTTAACTGCTATCACCAAAGGTGAAGTAGAATCACCACTTGTTAGCAAAGAGAAAGCGGCAGAGCTGCTAGGTACTATGCAAGGTGGTTACAACATCGAGTCGTTGATTTCACTTCTTGATGATGCTGAACTTGCTCCTATTGCTGTTAAAGCACTATCTCACACGTTACTGATGTTTGATGCTTTCTATGATGTAGAAGAGAAGGCCAAGGCAGGTAATGCTTCAGCACAACAAGTACTTCAATCTTGGGCAGACGCTGATTGGTTTACTTCGAAAGAGAAAGTTGCTGAAAAAATCACAGTAAAAGTATTTAAAGTCACTGGTGAAACGAACACCGATGACCTATCTCCAGCACCTGACGCATGGTCTCGTCCAGACATTCCAGTACACGCCAAAGCGATGCTGAAGATGGAACGTGACGGCATCAACCCTGATCAACCTGGCACTGTTGGCCCAATCGCTCAGATTGAAGAACTGCAAAAAGATGGTATCCCACTCGCTTACGTAGGTGATGTTGTAGGTACAGGTTCTTCACGTAAGTCTGCGACGAACTCAGTACTATGGTTCATGGGTGAAGATATCCCATACGTACCAAACAAGCGTACTGGCGGTGTTTGTCTGGGTGGTAAGATCGCTCCAATCTTCTACAACACAATGGAAGATTCTGGTGCACTACCTATCGAACTAGACGTACAGAACATGAACATGGGCGATGTTATCGACATCTTCCCATACGAAGGCGTTGTACGTAAAAATGGTGAAGAGATTTCTAGCTTTGAGTTGAGCAAAGTACTGCTTGATGAAGTTCGTGCGGGTGGTCGTATTCCACTAATCATCGGTCGTGGTCTAACTAGCCGTGCTCGTACTTCTCTTGGCCTAGAAGAGACAGATCTGTTTGCTAAGCCAGTTGATCCATCTGCATCTGACAAGGGCTACACGCTAGCACAGAAGATGGTTGGCAAAGCATGTGGTGTTGAAGGTGTTCGCGCAGGTCAATACTGTGAGCCTAAGATGACTACAGTAGGTTCTCAAGATACAACAGGTCCTATGACGCGTGATGAGCTTAAAGACCTTGCATGTCTTGGCTTCTCAGCAGACCTAGTGATGCAGTCTTTCTGTCACACATCGGCATACCCGAAACCAGTTGACGTAAACACGCACCACACACTACCTGATTTCATCATGAACCGTGCCGGTGTTTCACTACGCCCAGGTGATGGTGTTATCCACTCCTGGCTAAACCGTATGCTTCTTCCTGATACTGTTGGTACAGGTGGTGACTCGCATACTCGTTTCCCTCTAGGTATCTCATTCCCTGCAGGTTCTGGTCTAGTTGCATTCGCGGCAGCAACAGGTGTAATGCCTCTTGATATGCCAGAATCTATCTTGGTTCGCTTTAAAGGTGAAATGCAGCCAGGTATCACGCTACGTGACCTAGTACATGCAATTCCTCTATACGGCATTAAGCAAGGCCTACTTACAGTAGAGAAAGCAGGTAAGATCAACGAATTCTCTGGTCGCGTACTAGAAATCGAAGGTGTTGAGCACCTATCTGTTGAGCAAGCGTTTGAGCTTTCTGATGCATCTGCTGAGCGTTCAGCGGCAGGTTGTACTGTTAAGCTGTCTCAAGAGTCTATCGAAGAGTACCTGAACTCAAACATCGTTATGCTTAAGTGGATGATCGCTGAAGGCTACGGTGATGTTCGTACTATCGAGCGTCGTATTACAGCAATGGAAGAGTGGCTAGCGAACCCTGAGTTGCTGTCTGCTGATTCAGATGCTGAATACGCTCACGTTATCGAAATCGACCTTGCTGACATCGATCAGCCAATCTTATGTGCACCGAACGATCCAGATGATGCTCGTCTTCTTTCTGACGTTCAAGGCACAGAGATCCAAGAAGTGTTCATCGGTTCTTGTATGACCAACATCGGTCACTTCCGTGCTGCAGGTAAGATGCTTGAAGAGTTCAACGGCTCTCTAAGTACTCGCCTATGGGTGGCTCCGCCAACTAAGATGGATAAAGACCAGCTAACAGAAGAAGGCTACTACGGCATCTTCGGTCGTGCAGGGGTTCGTATCGAAACTCCGGGTTGTTCTCTATGTATGGGTAACCAAGCACGTGTTGCAGACAAGTCGACAGTAATGTCTACGTCTACTCGTAACTTCCCGAACCGTTTGGGTACAGGTGCGAACGTTTACCTAGCGTCTGCTGAGCTTTCTGCTGTAGGTGCGATTCTAGGTCGTATCCCAACGAAAGAAGAGTACCTAGAGTACGCAGAGAAGATTAATGCAACGGCAGCTGACACGTACCGTTACCTGAACTTCCACAAAATGGGTCAGTACACGGAAAAAGCCGATACAGTTATTTTCCAAGAACCAGCATAATCGCTGATTGACTAAGTAACTAATTAAACGCCTTCTATTCGTAGAGGGCGTTTTTTTATGTCTGAATGCTGGGTGACGAGCCCCTCGATCTATTGATTACTTCGCTATATACTCTCGCCTCATTTTTAACCCTATCTGCAGTTACAGCGTGGAGCCACTATGGAATTCGAATTTACAAGAAACACTTTGATGGGTGAGTACTACGTGAAATGCAGCATGGGGCACGAAATCGTTGGACGTTGGCTTCAAGAAGAGATTGGTAAAGACAAAAGTAAAATCGATCAGGTGCTAGCACTTGTTGAAGAGTCACGTACTAACTTTAGCAATGAGCTTTCAATGGTAGGTAAAGAGATCACGTTATCGATCAATGAAGATGAAGTAACGGTTCAAGAGAATGTCCTCGGCCATGAGTATGAAATGGAAGAGGGCAGTGAATTCGACTTTTACAACAGTGAAAGCTTATCGGTTTGTGGAATTGATGATTTTGAGTTGCTGATGGAGCGCTGGGTAGATTTTTTAGGATTGTAGAGTACCCAATTGAGCGCATTGCCCAAATATAGAGCAATTTGATACCAGCGCATTAAGATAGTGAAAAGGTCGCACCATTATGGTGCGACCTTTTTCGTTATTAGAGGTATGCAAAGTTAAAGTTGTTAAATATCAATAATTTAAATTTTTGGCACGCTACTTGGATTATAGAAAGAGTATTAACGGACTAAGTGAAAAATCTAAGGAACGATTATGAAACTCATCAATGCCATAGTGAAACCATTCAAATTAGACGATGTGAGAGAAGCGCTATCTGATGTCGGTATCGAAGGTATGACTGTATCAGAAGTTAAAGGTTTTGGTCGCCAAAAAGGCCACACGGAACTGTACCGCGGTGCGGAATATCAAGTTGATTTCCTTCCAAAAGTAAAACTAGAAATCGCGACTCAAGCAGAAAACGTGGACCGTGTTGTTGAAGCGATTAGCCAAGCGGCTCACACCGGAAAAATCGGTGACGGTAAGATTTTTGTGTACGACCTGAGCCAAGCAGTACGTATCCGTACAGGCGAAATGGACGCAGAAGCACTTTAAGAATTCAAGGACTGGAGAATTTAATATGGAACTTTTAACAACAGTAACGGAATTACGTTACGCACTAGACACTTTTTTCTTCCTCATTTCAGGTGCGTTGGTAATGTGGATGGCGGCAGGCTTTGCAATGCTTG
Organism: Vibrio fortis; assembly: GCF_000695685.1. Lineage (GTDB taxonomy): Bacteria > Pseudomonadota > Gammaproteobacteria > Enterobacterales > Vibrionaceae > Vibrio > Vibrio fortis_A. Next base: position 23,624 of record NZ_JFFR01000023.1, read on the forward strand.
AGGCGGGTCTTGTACGTTCAAAGAATACCACTGAAATCCTAACTAAAAACGTTTGTTTGTATGCGATTGCATGTACGACGTACCTAGTTGTTGGTTACAACATCATGTATGTCGATAACGGCGAAGGCGGTTGGTTGCCATCTTTTGGTGCACTAATTGGTACGCAAGGTGAAGGTGCGGATCACTCTCTAGAATCTGACTTCTTCTTCCAAGTAGTATTCGTTGCAACAGCAATGTCAGTCGTATCTGGTGCGGTTGCTGAGCGTATGAAGCTATGGTCATTCCTAATCTTCTCTGTGGTTCTGACAGCGTTCATCTACCCAATGGAAGGTTACTGGACATGGGGCGGCGGTTTCCTATCTGAAGCTGGCTTCAGTGACTTTGCAGGTTCAGGTATCGTACACATGGCAGGTGCCGCAGCAGCTCTAGCTGGCGTACTTCTACTGGGTGCTCGTAAAGGTAAATACGGTAAAAACGGTGAAATCTACCCAATTCCTGGTTCAAACATGCCACTAGCAACATTAGGTACATTCATCCTATGGTTCGGTTGGTTCGGCTTCAACGGCGGTTCTCAGCTAATGGTATCGGACTTTGAAAACGCGACAGCAGTAGGTCAAATCTTCCTAAACACAAACGCAGCAGCAGCAGCAGGTGCAATCGCAGCACTACTAGTGTGTAAGACAACTTGGGGTAAAGCAGACCTAACAATGGTATTGAACGGCGCGTTGGCTGGCCTAGTGGCTATCACGGCGGATCCACTATCTCCATCACCTCTATTTGCAGTCGCTATCGGTTCAGTTTCTGGTGCGCTAGTAGTATTCAGCATCATCGCTCTAGATAAAGCTAAGATTGATGACCCAGTAGGTGCTATCTCAGTACACGGTGTGTGTGGCTTCTTCGGTCTGATGGCTGTGCCACTAAGCAACGCTGATGCAACATTTGGTGCTCAACTATTCGGTGCTGCAGTAATCTTTGCTTGGGTATTCGGTGCAAGTCTAGCGGTGTGGGCAATCCTAAAAGCAACAATCGGCATCCGTGTAAGCGAAGACGAAGAGCTAGAAGGTATGGATATGCACGACTGTGGTGTTGGTGCTTACCCAGAGTTCGTATCTGTGAAGTAACATTTACAAATATTTACATTTAACCTACTTGAAACCTGCTCGGATGAGCAGGTTTTTTTGTTCTTCATCATTGTTTTCTAAATTATGATGAATATAATAACGCAACTGATAAACGTTATCATTACGAAGTTAAAGGACTGAACCAATGAAAAAACTGCTAACTCTTTCTGCTCTAGCTTGTGCAACTATCGCACCTACAGCTGCAATCGCGGCAGAAGAAGTGAACGTATACTCTTACCGTCAACCTTTCCTTGTTGAGCCTATGTTCAACGAGTTCACGAAAGAAACTGGTATTAAAGTAAACGTTAAGTTCGCTAAGAAAGGTCTAGCAGAGAAGCTAGCTCAAGAAGGCGAGTACAGCCCAGCTGACGTTATCCTAACTGTGGATATCAGCCGTCTATCTGAGCTAACTAAGCAAGGTCTAGTTCAATCTGTTGAGAGCGACGTACTAGAGAAGAACATCCCAGCTCAGTACCAAGATACTGATAACGAATGGTTTGCTCTAACAACTCGTACGCGTAGCGTTTACTCTTCACGTGACCGTGTTGGCCGTCTAGGTGAAGATTTCACTTACGCAGACTTAGCTAAGCCAGAATTCAAAGGCAAAATCTGTACTCGTAGCGGTAAGCACCCTTACAACGTATCTCTAGTTTCTTCTATGATTGCTCATAAAGGCGAAGCTGAAACTAAAGAGTGGCTAGAAGGCGTTAAAGCAAACCTAGCTCGTAAGCCTCAAGGTAACGACCGTGCACAAGTTAAAGCTATCAAAGAAGGTCTATGTGACGTTTCTCTTGGTAACAGCTACTACCTAGGTAAGATGGTTAACGATAAAGAGCAAAAAGCTTGGGCTGATGCTGTTTACATCAACTTCCCTAACCAAGAGACTACTGGTACTCACGTAAACATCTCTGGTATGGCAATGGCGAAATACTCTCCAAACAAAGAGAACGCTGTTAAGCTAATGGAATTCCTAGCAGGTAACACTGCACAAGGTATGTATGCTGAAGTGAACTACGAATACCCAGTAAAAGCTGATGTTAAACCATCTGAGCTTGTAGCATCTTGGGGTGAGTTCAAAGCAGATACAATTTCTCTAGATGAGATTGCTAACCACCACGAAGCGGCAATCAAACTTCTAGATGAAGTTAAATTCGACCTTTAATTTCATTGATGTAGGCTGCAGCCTAGATTGATTAACAACCTCAAGTTCCTACTTTATGGACTTGGGGTTGTTTTGTTTTTAAGCAAGTCACTTTTTGATACAAAGCAACGCCTAGAACTGGTGAGTTCTGAGCTTCGCGCCTTGCAGTCACAGTGCGATATCGGTATAACTACCCTTAGTTTTTAAAAGGATATGAGATGTATTTTCAAACGCATTTTCGAGTTATCCCTCTCCGTTGTAATTAAGCGATGAAACAAAAGAATTATATATGGAACACCAGTAGTGGAGTGATTGCTTTGCTGCTGGTTTTTCCGATCTTAGCGATATTCACAACCGCTGTTGGTGAAACGGATGAGCTCTTCTCTCATCTTATGTCTACAGTGATGCCTACCTACGCCTACAACACAGTGGTTTTAGTGTTCGGTACCATGTGTTTGTCGTTGATTTTTGGGATTCCCTCAGCGTGGATCATGGCAATGTGCCGTATCCCTGGCGAGCGGGTCCTACAATGGGCGCTAGTACTTCCTCTAGCGATGCCAGGTTACATCGTAGGTTATATCTTTACCGATTGGTTTGATTTCGCTGGACCAGTGCAGATTCTGCTGCGTGATATAACAGGATGGGGGCCGGGTGAGTATTGGTTCCCAGATATCCGAACCCTAAGCGGTGCAATTATTGTACTTTCTCTGGTTCTATATCCTTATGTCTACCTGCTATGCCGTGCTGCATTTATGGAGCAGAATGTTTCTTTGTTGCAATCTGCGCGACTCCTAAAGTGTTCTCCATGGGAAAGTTTCCGTCGTATTTCTCTACCGTTGGTTCGCCCGTCGATGGCGGTTGGCCTATCCCTTGTTGCAATGGAAACCGTAGGTGATTTCGGTACAGTAAGCTACTTTGCGGTTAATACGCTAACCACTGCGGTTTACGATACTTGGCTTGGTTACTCTAGCCTCACGGCTGCTGCCAAGATCTCGGCTATCATGCTAGTTATCGTGATCTTGTTATTGAGTTCAGAGCGCTACAGTCGCCGCAAGCAGAAGCTATTTCAAAACCAATTCAATAGCCGAGAAGACTTCCGTTATCAGCTGAACGGTTGGAAAAAGTGGTTAGCACTGTTCTGGTGTTGGGGATTGGTTTGTGTCGCTTTCTTATTTCCGTTAGGTCAACTACTTATCTACGCGTACAAATACTTCGCTCAAAGTTGGACTGCCGAGTTTAGAGAGTACGCGATGAACAGTTTAAATGTCTCTGTTCTCGCCGCTGTGATTGGCGTCCTAGTAGCACTGATTGTTAACTTTAATCAGCGAGTGAATCCGGGCAAGCGTAACCTTGCTTACATGCGTCTCTCTTCTATGGGCTACGCAGTACCAGGAACGGTGTTGGCTATCGGTGTTATGGTTCCGGTTCTGTTTATGGATCACTTGGTGAACGATATTGCCAAAGCGATGGAATGGGGGCGTCCAGGACTTATCTTCTCTGGCTCAATGTTCGCACTGATTTTTGCGATGGTGGTGCGTTTCTCGGCTGTCGCAATCGGGAGTATCGAAAGTAGCTTGAGCAAGGTTTCTCCATCATTGGATATGGCGTCGAAAACCATGGGCTGTAACACCAACCAGATGTTACGCCGAGTACACCTTCCTTTGATTAAGCGTGGGGCCTTAATCGCTGGTTTGCTGGTGTTTATTGAATCAATGAAAGAACTGAATGCAGCACTGTTACTGCGTCCATTCAACTTTGAAACGCTTGCGACCTATGTTTATAACTACGCCTCGGATGAGCACCTTGAACTGGCCGCAATGCCTGCGGTATTACTGGTTCTTGTGGGATTGATTCCGCTTATCATCGTTAACCGTTCTTTGGAGCAAAAAAACTAATGAGTTGTGCATTATCAATTAAAGACCTGACTTGTAAGTATGAGTCTCAGACGGTTTTAGAGTCTCTCTCCTTAGAGGTTGAGCACGGTGAGATTGTATGTCTGCTTGGTGCCAGTGGCTGTGGCAAAACAACGTTGCTAAAGGCGATTGCTGGTTTGCTTCCGCTGAGCAGTGGTGTCATGAACCTTAATTGCCAAACCATTGATGATGGTAAGAATTGGCTACCACCAGAGCAACGCAACATTGGCATGATCTTTCAAGATTATGCGCTTTTCCCGCACCTAACGGTAAATCAAAACGTTGCTTTTGGCTTGCGAGATCTTTCTGAGAAGGAGAAGCAGGCTAAGGTTCGTGAGATGCTTGAGCTGGTACATCTTGATGAGTACGGCGAGCGCTACCCACACCAACTTTCCGGTGGTCAACAGCAACGCGTCGCAATCGCACGCTCATTAGCTTATAAGCCAGATCTACTGTTACTTGATGAACCATTTTCAAATATTGATACTCAGGTTCGACATGAGTTGATTTCTCAGATCAGAAAGATCTTTAAGAAGCAGGGCGTTACCGCGATCTTTGTAACGCACAGTCGTGAAGAAGCTTTCGCCTTTGCTGACAAAATGGCTGTGATGAACCATGGTGTGATCGAACAGTACGGTTCTGCTTCGGAGTTGTATTTCCACCCTTCGAGCAAGTTTGTTGCAGACTTCTTAGGTGGCGGTAGCTACTTGAATGCTCAGCGTATATCTGAACATGAATTTGAAACCAGCTTAGGCGTGGTTGAGGCAAAATCTCAAACGGACATCGAGTTGGGCAATGACTGTGAGTTGTTGTTGAGACCTCAGCATATCTTGGCCAGCTATGAGCAAGACAGCGCTATCTCTGTATTGGAGCAGCAGTTTATGGGAGACCATTGCCGTTATGTGATTGAAGCGCATGGTCAGAAACTGCTGGCGACCTCTTCTGAAGCATTGGAAGTCGGCATGCCAGTGACAGTGAAAGTCGATACCAAGGGCGTTCTTGCTTTCTAAGATTCGTTTAACAAACAATCTCATGTGAATAAAAAAGCCCAGTATCAAACTGACTAAGTAGGATACTGGGCAAGCGTTCTTCACCTATAGGGTTAAATCTAGGTATAAAACCCTTCCTTAAGGAGTTACAAAGATAGGAAGGCTTTCATGTTTTGAAGAACACGTTCAGCAGTGTCTTTATCTTCCATTTCTGCAAATATACGCAGCAACGGTTCGGTTCCTGAGAAGCGAGCAATCACCCAGCCACCATTCTTGAAGTAGACTTTCGCTCCATCTTCATAGCTGACTTTTTCAATTTCATATTCAAATTCAGGCAGCTGTTTCTCTACGTAAATCTTGGTGTAAAGCGCCTCTTTCTGAGAAGGCTTGAATGTGCAATCACCCTCGGCGGTGTATGCATAACCGTACTTTGAATAGATCTCATCCAGCAGCTCTGAGAGCTTCTTGCCTGTTACACTGATCATCTCAACCAACAAGCTTGAAGCGAATACGCCATCTTTACCTTTGATGTGTCCGCGAATAGTCAAGCCGCCTGAGCTTTCGCCACCAATCAGTGAGTCATCCGCTTCCATTTGTGAACTAATGTGCTTAAAGCCTACTGGAACCTCAAAGCTCTTTTCACCGTGGTCAGCGGCGACTTTATCGAGTAGGTGAGTGGTTGCAATGTTACGCACTACCGAACCTTTCCAGCCCTTGTATTCCAGTAAGTAGTAGTAAAGCAGCAGTAGCACTTCGTTAGGGTGAATGAAGTTACCCTTCTCATCGATAATACCTAGGCGGTCAGCATCGCCATCGGTGCCAATACCTATGTCATAGCCTTCAGCCGCAACCAAGTGCTTCAAGCGATACAATGTTGCTGCGCTCGGTGACGGCATCAAACCGCCAAAGTCTGGGTTTTTACCGTCGTTGATCACGTCCACATCACAACGGCCGTTGATAAGAACAGTTTGAAGCGCATTTTTAGCTACACCAAACATAGGATCAATCAGCACACGAAGGTTGGCTTTCTTGATCGCATCGATATCGATGAAGTTGATGATCGAATCAACAAAGTCGTTCATCGGGTTGATGATTTCGATCTCTTTATCATTTAACGCCTGTTCGAAATCGACGCGCACAACGTCTTCGCTAGTTAGCGTAGCAATTTGCTGTTCGATCTTTTCGGTGATGATCTCATCAGCATCGCGGCCACCCTCGATGAATACTTTAATGCCGTTGTAATCCGCTGGGTTGTGAGAAGCGGTAATACATGCTGAGTAGGTGCAGCCCATCTCTTTCGCTTGGAACATTACGATGGGGGTTGGAACAAACTTATCGATGAAGCTGACTTTGATGTTGTTAGCAGCAAGTACTTCAGCAAACCAGCAGGCTGCTTTATCGGATAAGAAGCGACGATCGTAGCCAATTACAAAGCCATTTTGTGCCGCATCTTCATCATTGATGATGTTAGCCAGTGCTTGAGCGACCAAGCGAACGTTATCGCGAGTGAACTCTTCACCTATGAAAGCGCGCCAGCCACCCGTACCAAATTTAATCATGTGAAAATCCTTTTAGTCTCATTGCCTCAAATCAGTTATGACCTGAGGCAAGAGCGGTTCGTTAAATTACGCGATTAGCCAAGAACGACGACAACATCGTTCACGCTGCCTTCTGCTTGAACTGGGATAGTACCTTTGACTGCTTCGCCATTGATGGTAATAGACGCCACGCCTTTGCTTACTGCATTAGGGTTCTTCACAGTGATGTTGTAAGTTGCTCCGCGCCATTGACGAGTTACTTCGAACTCTGGCCAATCTGTTGGGATACATGGATCAACGGTTAGCCCCTCGAAACCAGTACGAACACCAAGAATGAAGTTGGTAACCGCAAAGTATGCCCAACCTGAAGTACCGGTTAACCAAGGGTGGTTAGCACGGCCGTGGTCTTGGTGGTCCTTACCCATGATGAACTGCACGTACGAGTACGGTTCTGCGTAGCGTGTTTCAATCATGTCGTTCTGGTTGTACGGGTTAAGAGCGTCGTAGAATTTCATTGCACGATCACCGCGACCAAGCTTCGCTTCTGCTACCCAAGCCCATGGGTTCGGGTGAGAGAAGATTGCACCATTCTCTTTTACGCCTTGGTAAACACGAGTGACGAAGCCGATATCATCGTTTGGTGTTGCAAATGATGGAGAGTTTAGGTGCAGGCCGTATTCAGAGAATAGATTCTCATCAACAGCATCCATCGCCTTCTCGCCACGCTCTTGAGAAACTGCGCCAGATAGAACTGCCAGTGTGTTTGACTCTAGGTGTACACGACCTTCAGCTTGTTGCGCAGTACCGATCTTGTCGCCATCTTTTGTTAGACCACGGATGTACCAGCCACCTTCGTCATCCCACAGGTGTGTTTCACACGCTTCACGAACGTTCGCTGCCATTTCAGTGTATTTCTCAACGTCAGCGTCATTGTTGCGGAATTTAGCAAGGTCTAGGAATTCTTGTAGTGCCCAGAAGTGTAGGAATGAAACCATTGACGATTCACCGCCACCTAGGTTCAAACAGTCATTCCAGTCAGCACGTAGACCTTTACAGATACCTGTTTGACCAACGTATTCTGCAGAGAAGTTCAGTGCCGCTTTCATGTGTTCGTAGACTGTCGCTTCACCGCCGTCTGCGTAAGGAATCACTTCATCAAAGAACTCATGCTCACCGGTTTCCATCACGTATTTGATGATGGTCGGAACGATCCATAGGTGATCATCAGAACATGTATCTTCGATGCCGTGGATCTTATCGTCGTCTGATGGTGTCGGAACTACTGTTGGTGATTTCGAAGGTTTAACATCCGCTTTCTCTGGATCAAACCAGTCTGGATCGAATAGGTGTAGACCGTAGCCCGCTTTAACTTGGCCGCGTAGTAGGTCAACGATACGTTTACGAGTCATTGCTGGGTTAGCGTGAGGTACTGAGATAGCGTCCTGCGCGGTATCACGGTAGCCAAGACCAGTACGGCCGCCCACTTCAATGAATGATGCAAAGCGCGACCAAACCACACAAGTTTCTGCTTGGTATAGTGTCCACGTGTTGATCATGGTGTCTAAGCCTTCGTTTGGAGACTTAACTTGGAACTTGTTGCAACGCTCGTCCCAGTGATCTTTGATGCCTTGGAACGCTGCATCTACGTTTGCTGTGTCTTGGTATTTTTCACGTAGGCGCTGACCGTTGCCTTTGCCGATACCTAGTACATAGGCAAAGCGAACTTCTTCACCCGGTTGAATCGTAAATTGCTTGTGTAGCGAGCCACAGTGGTTGTAACAGGTTTGAGCGCTGTTCGAACATTTACCGTTTTCAACCGCAATTGGGTTAGCTTCATCGCGGTACATGCCAAGGAAAGTGTCGCGTTGACCGTCATAGCTGTCTGGTGAGAAAGTTGATGCTAAATAGTAGAAGCCTTCGAAGTCGTTGGTGTTGTAGTACAGATCGTATTCCAATACACCTTTTTTGTATTCAGTACCTGCTGAGTACAGAGACATCTGGTGGTTTTGGTTGTCTGATTGGATGTGGCTGAACGAGAACTCTACAAATGAGAATGTGCTGATAGTACGTGGCTTATCAGTGTTATTCTTTAGTACAACGTCCCAAATCTCTGCATCTTCGCCCTTAGGGACGAATAGCGTTTTGGTTGCGGTAATGCCGCTATATTCACATTTGAACTTTGAGTATGACAGGCCGTGACGAACCTCGTAGTTGGCTTCGTCGAGGCTTTTAGCCACTGGCTGCCAAGAGATAGACCAGTAATCACCAGTTTCATCATCACGCAGATAAACATAGTGTCCCGGACGATCAAAAGTGCCGTTAGGACGGAATTTAGTAACACGGTTATATTCTGGTGAGTTGTAGAACGAGTAACCGCCAGCGTTGTGTGATATGACCGTACAGAACTTCTCGGTACCTAAGTAGTTAGTCCAAGGTGCTGGTACATCAGGGCGAGTGATGACGTATTCGCGATTCTCGTTGTCGAAATAGCCGTATTTCATTGTTATTTCCTTTTTAACAAACTGCACTCCGGCAGTTAATCTTACAAATATTGATTCAGAGCCTCGTGGCTATGTATCCGAAATTAATGGGTTTTCTAGTGTTCTTACCAAGGTGAGCGGTACTGAATATCTAACCGTTCAAGCAGTAGTAAGTGACCTTTTAGGCGGGATAGGTAATCCAGCCAGTTACGATTGTTCTTGTGGGTCCAGCATCCTTCCGCTAGTGCGCTGATCCGAGGGAATACCATGTAATCCATACGCTGTTGGTGGGTAACAATTTCACACCAAAGCGCACACTGAATGCCGCGAATTCGTTTTCGAATCGGGTCAGTGTCAGAGATCTCCGCAAGTGGCTCATAGTTGTAGGCTTGTTCCAGTGGAATCACTGAAGCCCAGTCAACACCAGGCTCTTCTGGTGCAAAATCTTGTGTCATGTCGAGGTAAGTGAATTGAGCCGGTTGCAGCACCACGTCAAAGCCTTGTCTAGCACAATTGACGGCGGCTTCTTCACTTAGCCACGAGTAGATGATGGTCTCTTTGCTGACCTTGTCGCCGTGTTGTGCTTCTTCCCAGCCGACCATTTTTTTACCAAGCTGTTTGAGCTTGTTTTCGGCATAGCGGAATAGGTGACCTTGCAGCTCTTTACTGTCTTGATAACCGTGTTCTTTCATTACTACTTGAGCTGTAGGACTGTTTGTCCAAACTCCATGTGGCACTTCATCTGCGCCCATGTGGATAAGCTTGCTTGGAAAGAGAGCAGCGACTTCTTCGATAACGATATCTAGGAACTGATAGGTGCCTTTAAGCCCTGGGTTGAGTACGTTATCGGTATAGTGCTGAATACTCTTGTATGCGGTTGTATCTTCCTGCTCAACCAACATCTCTGGTAGAGATTTGATTGCTGCGCGGCAGTGGCCTGGAATATCAATTTCTGGAATCACTGTAATGCCGCGCTTTTCGGCGTAGGCGATCACTTCGCGGATCTCTTGTTGGGTGTAATAGCCACCATAGCGCTGTGCCAGATGAGTGTATTGAGGCTCCAGTGCTTCATTAAGACCACGCCATGCGCCAATGTCGGTCAGTTGAGGCAGCTGTTTTATCTCTATGCGCCAACCTTCATCATCCGTGAGGTGCCAGTGGAAAACATTAAACTTGTATAGGGCGAGTTGGTTGATTAAACGCTTCACATCCTCTAGCGAGTGAAAGTGGCGTGCACAGTCAAGCATCATCCCGCGGTATTTAAATCTTGGTTTGTCGACGATTTTGCAGCATGGAACCGAGAAGGACTCTACGCCTTGCTGCTCAATCAGCTGAAGCAGGGTTGCGGCTGCATAGATAAAGCCACTTTGGCTACCGGCTTCTGCTGTTATTGCTTCCTCTGTCACCGTGAGTTTATATTCAGCATCATCGAGTGTTGGGTTGGTTCTAAAGGTAATGGCACCCACCTCTTGCTCAGGCAGTGATAGCTCGAAATGGGTGCGCAATTCTTCTTTCAGCCACTCTCCACCATCGCTTGCCAGTGCAGAGGTGATAGCGAGCGTGGTACTTGGAGTTAGGGGGAAGGCTCCGCTTTGTGTTGTGACTGAGTTTGGTTGTGGGATCAGCGCCAATGATGCGGCATCAACCTGAGGAACTTCAGTGCGTTCGCGGTAGGGAGAGGCCAGAACAATTGGGGAAATATCTACCGGTAAGATTTGCGTTTCATCATCAGTGAGAGTTTGGATAAACGCATCGTTTAAACCGTCTGAAAGGAAACGGAATGGGGCACTTTGAATACTGAATTCAAAATAGTAGTGATTATTGGCCTTAAGCTCGCCGTCATTAGGTGTATACGTACAGTAGCTACCTACCTGAGTTAGAGTGCCTTGCGATAAGCTTTCTGGGTGAATAAAGCGATCAAAGGCAAAATGCAGCGACCATGTTTTGATGTCGGCATCACTTAAATTATGTACGGTAAGACCAAAGCGGCAGTTTTGCTTTTGTTCTGAGAGAACAGCTAAGTCAATGCGGTAATTCATATCACTTCCCTGTTAAGTCTATTAGTACAAGTTATGTTCGGGCTTGCCAGCAAACATCAGCGCACCTTCGATGGCGTCGAATTGAGGCTGTACAACCCATTGCTGAACAACGGGAGAGAGCCAAGGCAGAATACGTTCAGCGATACTACCCATTAGGCACACTTGATTGGCTCCTTTTCGGTGGAGGGCATTGATAAACATTTCGATGTCAGCTGCCGTTTGTTTGAGCATCTCAATAGCGAGCTCATCACCTTCGTTGGCGAGTTGAAAAATAACCGGGGAAAACTGACCGTAGTCCTTTGGAATGGCGGTCTTTGACCATTCAACAATATTGTCTACGTCATTATCGAAGTGGTTCATGACGTGTTGGCACAGTGATGTTTTTGGGCGAATACCGTCTTCTGCAAGCAGTACTTGCTGGATAAGTCTGAGCCCCATCACGGCACCACCGCCTTGGTCTGAAATTGGGAACTCACGACCACCAACGACGTGTTGCTCCCCATCTTTGAGCAAAATGCCACACGAACCAGTACCACCAATCATGATCGCGCCGTCTTGCCCGTTGTGCGCGCCAACACAAGCACCATAGGCATCGGTATTCAGGGTGATTGATGCAAAAGGGTGATCGATTGTCATGAAGTTCAACCAAGCCGATTTTTGTTCAGCACCAGCAAGTGCTAACCCAACATGCATCTTCGGAAAATCAGATTCTGTTAAACCGCCTTGTAGAGCCGCATCACGAATTGCAGCAACGATGGACGCCATCGCAATATCAGTACCAAGAAGAATATTGGCGCTACCGCTTTTGGCTTCTCCAATAAATTGGCCTTCAGTGTCACGGATTCGAGCTCGGCAAGAGGTGCCGCCGCCATCAATACCTACGTAGTACATGTTATTGCTCCCCTTGATTAACGGTGAAGTTAAACTGGGCCGCTGTTGCTAACAGGTACCACGCGCCATGAGGGATCCATTGCTCTCCCCAGCGCCAGTTTTGAAGCGTGTCATCTTTTTGTGCTGGTGGGTTAAAGGCGATATCTTCTTCGTCTTCAAAACCCGCAGTGATGCCATTACAAATACCGCCCTTGGCATTGAAAAAGCCAAGTTGTGGTAGGTAGTCTGGGTTGTTGTGGCCGTGACCATCTAGCATGGACATGTGGTAAGGGTTGAGACCTAAAATCCAGTCTAAACAGTTTTGAGACAGGGTAATCAGGCGCGCTTTGAGTGCTTCGTCTCGAATATAAGGTTGAGCGAGCAACGCCATAGTCGCTAAAGAGCCTAGGCGCGCATTTTCACCCTGCCACCAATAGCCCGTCTCGTTGTTGTGAGCAACGAAGAAGGCGTCTCGCTTATCACCGTCGACTGGTTTGACATATTGTCGAGGATAGCCAAATGGGTTCGCGACTCTGTCGGTAACGGAGATTTCAAATTGGCAGGCTTGCTCGACCACGAGACTTGTAGTTGCATGATGCTGCATATCCGGTTCTATAGCTAAGTACTCACATAGAGCAATCACGGGCAGGCCGGCTTCCGCTGCATGGAAATAAGGGCGCGAACCGTCGGAATTTGCTGACCAGAAGTGATCAAAGGTTTGATCTGACTGTTGGCGTTGAGTAAGGCGTTTAGTCCAGACTCTCGCTTCAGCAAGGTATTTAGAGTCTTTAGTTACGCGATAGAGTTCGCTTGCCGCCAACAGTGCACAATACTCATCGATGATGTTCTCTTCACCATCGTTGAGGTAGAGAAGGTTGTACTCTTTTAGGTGCCAGTAGCCTTTTTCAGCTGTCTCTAAATAGGTTTGATTAGAGTACTCTCCAGAAACTTCTAGAGCAGAAGCACTGGCCAGCGCTGCGATAGCAACTCCAGCACCTTGGCGGAATCCGGCTTGAAAATCGTCAGATTTGATACCTTCCTGTGTCGCATAGGCACAGATATCACGTTGGTTGATATCTTTGCTCCACTTGTCAAATACAGTCATGTAGAAGTAGCCGGCTGCATCTTGCATACGCACTAAGAAGTCGGCGCCAAATAGTGCCTCTTCAGTAAGGCGAGTTTGAGTGAACTTTTGGAATGTTTCATGATCCTGAGCTAAACGCAGTCCTTTGAGCATGTTCCAAACCACCATCGGAATCTGTTGTGGATTTAGGTAGTTTCCATAAGAGAGATGACTAAAGTACTTACTGACGTCACCCGATGCATCGTACCAACCACCGTGCACATCAACATAACGCTCAGTGCCCAGCAATTGAGCTTGTTTATCCTTCTTGTCGAAAATGCCGCCACAGCGCTGTGATTTGAAGTAGTGCAGAACGTCAGAGAAGGTTCTCTGCATCAGTAGGTTTTCACCAATCTCGAAAATTTCCGAACGCAGGTTTTCAAAGCGCAGATAGTAACGCCCCGATTTGGTCACTTCACTGAAATCAATCGTGAAGTAGTTTCCTGTGTGCCAGTTTGCAACTTGGCCGTGCTTAACCACATCAAAACTATCAACGGTGACATGATTATCTGCACACACCAACAGTACAGAGGTAGAGGAAAGACGAGCCTTGCGAGTTTGCAGTATCGCTTGCTTTGGCGCGTTGGCTTCATAGCCGATGTGATTGGTGAGTAACAGCATCAAATGTCTCCGACAGTCCTAATTTCTATTGGCTAGGTACTAAATCTTTGGTTAAAAATGGTCGATGTTAAATGACCAGAGTGAAAAGGTTAGGGACAGTGCTGCCCCCAACCCCAATGATTAACTCTCGTGTAGGTAACAGCGTACGAAGTGGTTTTCACCTAACTGAGTCACACCCGGCAGTTGCTCTTTACACTTGTCGGTTGCGTGCGTGCAGCGACCAGCAAAAGGACAGCCTGCAGACTCAGGAGTCCACAGTGGAATCTCCCCTTTGTTGCCAGCCAATTTTTCATGGATTGATTTCTTTGGATCCGGAACTGCTGACACCAAAAGTTGGGTATATGGGTGTTGTGGGTTGGCGATGACCTCATCGGTATCTCCCCATTCCACCATGTGTCCGACATACATCACTGAAAGGTCTTCCGCGATGTAGCGAGCTGTCGCAATATCGTGAGTGATGTAAAGCAGCGACATCTCTTTCTCGAACTTCATCTCTTCCATCAGGTTGAGAACACCTGCACGGATTGATACGTCGAGCATTGAGGTTGGCTCATCAGCAAGAACTACCTCAGCACCTACTGCGATATTACGCGCCAGATTGACACGCTGACGCTGGCCGCCAGACAGTTGGTGCGGGTACTTTTGAGCCGTCTCTTTTGGTGGGATTAAACCAACTTGCTCAAGAAGATCGTATACGCGTTCTTCTTGCTCACGCTTATTGCGCGGGTCCACTTTTTTGTGAATCAGCAGTGGACGTAAAATATGGTGGAAGATGTTGTGAGTTGGGTTGAGTGAACCAAACGGGTCTTGCCATACCATTTGTACGCCTTCACGATAGGTCATCAAATCATGCTTAGACGCGATAGTTTGGATATCGCGGCCTTTGTATTCGATAACGCCGTCAGTTGGCGCGTACATCTTGGCGATCATCTTCGCTGTGGTTGATTTGCCTGAGCCAGATTCACCTACAACGGCGAGGCCACGGCTTTTATACATCTTGAATGACACGTCGTTGATCGCACGCATCATTGGAGTTTGAATTGTGGTACTGCTTATTGGGAAGTCTTTGACGACGTTCTTACCTTCTACCAATAGTTGACCGTAATTTTTGCTCATAATTGTCTCCAGAATCCTTTATCGCTTTTTGCTTGCATGGCGGTTTGTCCGCCTTGTTGTATTGATGCTCTAAGAGCAGGCAAGCTAGAGCTTGGTATGTACTATTGGTTCACCATAAAGGTGGCAGTTTGAAAGATGCCCTGGCTCAATTGAGCGCAGCTTGGTTGGCACTTTCGTACAAGTTTCATGTACACGGTCACAACGAGCTTGGAAGCGACAACCCTCTGGTATCTCTAATAAGTTCAGAGGGTTACCAGGGATGCCTGCCAATTTCGTTTTTGGACCCGTCAAAGGAGGGAAAGAACTCCCCAGTCCTTTGGTGTACGGGTGATAAGGGTTTTCTAGAATATCTTGTGAGTTCGCCACCTCGATCAGTTCGCCTGAGTACATGATGCCGATACGGTCGGAGAACTCGACCATCAGCGACAAGTCATGGGTAATGAACAAGATAGAGAAACCGAACTCTTCTTTTAGCGCGTGGATCTTCTGTAGGATCTCACGCTGTACCACCACATCGAGAGCCGTTGTTGGCTCATCCATGATGATCAACTTCGGATTCAGAGCTAATGCAATCGCAATCACCAAGCGCTGACGCATACCGCCAGAGAATTGGTGCGGGTAATCGCTAAGACGGCTAGGGTGGATATCAACGATCTCCAGCAGGCCTTCAGCGCGTTGTTTTGCTTGTTCACGAGTCATGTTGGTGTGACGCATAATCACGTCACAGAACTGCTCTTCCATTGGTAAGACAGGGTTCAACGCGTTCATCGCACTCTGGAATACCATCGACATCTCGCTCCAGCGGAATGCCTGCATACGATCGTCACTGTAATTTAAGATGTTTTCACCGTTGAAGATAACCTCACCACCGGTGATAAACGCTGGCGGCTTATGAAGGCGCATCAGTGAGAACGCAACGGTTGATTTACCACAACCCGATTCTCCAGCTAGACCGAAGACTTCTCCGGGTGCAATGTCAAAGCTCACGTTGTTACAGGCGCGGACATCTCCCGCGTCTGTGATGTAATCTACGCAAAGGTTGCGGATAGAAATGAGTGGTGCTGTCATGATTATTTATCTCCGCTCCAAAGTGCATTTTGTGGTGGTAGTTCAGGCTCACGCTCTTGCTTGTCTTGCGCAGCAAGTTTCTTCCAGCGCTTCATACCTTTGTGCGAACGCAGTTGTGGGTTAGCAATCTCATCAACAGCAAAGTTCAGCAGTGCTAGGCCAGTTACAAGTAGCGTTAGTGCGATACATGGAGCTAGCAGTTCCCACCAAGCGCCAATTAGCATCGAAGAAGAGGCTTGTACGTTGTAAAGCATGATGCCCCAGCTCACGGTGTTCGGGTCGCCAAGACCAAGGAACGACAGTGTCGCTTCCATCATGATTGCGTACATCACAGAGCCGATGAAGCTCGCGCCAACGATTGAGATAAGGTTTGGCAGAATCTCAATGAAGATGATGCGGAAAGAAGACTCACCCAATACCTCAGCAGCTTTCACAAACTCTTTTTCACGCAGAGCCAGTGTTTGTGAGCGGATAACCCTCGCGCCCCAAGCCCAGGACATAAAGCCGATAACTAAGGTGATGGTTAATGGGCCCGCCTCACCAATGAATGCTGCGACTACAAAGAGCAATGGGTATTGTGGAATAACCAGCATGATGTTCATCGCTGCGGTAAGAATGTCGTCAACACGACCGCCGAAGTAACCTGCCGATACACCGATTACAGTAGCAAGTAGACATACCGTGATACCTGCACCGAAGCCTACTGCTAGTGATACGCGAGCACCGTGTACTACTTGAGACCAAACATCACGACCCATACGAGTTGTGCCCAGTACGTGGTCTGCTTTTTTAGACATGATCAGCGTACGACGGTCATCTGCTAGGTTTGTTGCTACCCAGCCATCAGGGTTAGATTGAGCCGATTTCACTACGAAGCTTGGGTACTCGTGCGGGTTACCCGTACGTTTGTCTGGGGCGTGCTTTGCAATTAATGGTGCAAACAGCGCTGCGAAGATGAAGACGCCAAGAATGATTACACCAGTCAGTGCCATCGGGTTGCGCCAAATGAGTTTTAGAAAGTCTTTCATGATTATTTACCACCCTTACGTAGACGAGGGTCAAGAACAACGTAAAGCATGTCAGCGACAAGGTTAAAGAACAGCATGAACAGCGTCATGATAAGCAGCTGACCTTGAAGAACTTGGTAGTCACGCGCGTTAATCGCATTGAATAGAACCGTACCAAGACCCGGGTAGTTGAAGATGATTTCGATGATGAGCTGACCACCGATTGCCATACCTAGTGACATTGAAAGTGCGGTTACACTCGGTAGTAGTGCGTTACGTGCCGCGTAGTTGAATACCACTCGGTTTTCACTTAGGCCCTTACCTTTAGCCATAGTGATGTAGTCTTCTGCAAGAAGGTTGATCATGTTGTTACGCATGTTGACTAGGAAGCCACCAATCTGAACCACAGAAGCACAAAATAGAGGGAGAACAGCGTGATAAGCCGCGTCTTTAATGAATTCCCAGCTTGTCCAATCTGGCACTGTACCCGCGGTATATGCGTAGCCTGTCGGGAACCACTTAAGGCCGATTGCGAAGGTGAATAGTGCAATCATTGCGATAACTACTTGAGGTACTGCTTGTAGAATCAGCATACCTGGGGTCACGAATGCATCGTATTTACTGCCACGTTTCCAAGCTGCGAAGATGCCTAGGATAGAACCTAGCGAGAACGATAGAACAACCGCAGTGCCTGCTAGGAATAGAGACCAACCGAATGCGCCGCCGAGCAGCGAGTTTACAGACAGTGGGTAGAATTGGATTGAAGTACCTAGCTCCCAGCTAAGGATGTTCTTCATGTAAGCAATGTATTGTACTAATAGACCGCCATCGACAAAGCCGAGTAGTTCTTTCATTGCTGCGATACGCTCAGGGGTTACCTGAACAGAAGCGTTAGCGAACATCATGGTCACCGGGTCGCCCGGCATTGCTCGCGGAATTGCAAAGTTTAACGTCGCAGCAACTAATAGCGCGACAAAATAAAATGACAAACGTCTTAAAAAATAACCCATAACTCACACCTTACTCACCCAGATTGTTTCCCTGTTTCTGGATTCAGGTCGCTCCTAGCGAAAATTTGGAACGAGAAATCCCCTGACGACGAGCGCCATACTTTCAATTGAGAGTGTGGGGATTTTTATAAGCGGCGTAAGGGATTACGCCGCAAGGATTGAACGACTGCTTATTGAACTGGTTTTAGGTCCAGTACGTGAAGTAGACGCTCTGGAATACCAGCCCAGATGTTTGGACGACCTTTTGGATTCTCTTCGTTCCACCAACCAGTGAAGCGAGTTGTGTTGTATTGGTACATGTAAGCACCAGACATTACAGGAATCGTTACTTGGTCAGCTGCGATGATCTTCTGGATACCGTGAGCGATGTCTAGCTGCTCGTTCTTATCAGCTGTTTTGTAGAAGCTGTTTAGAAGACCGTCTAGCTTGTCGTTCTTGTAGAAGTGCATCGCGAAACGAGGCATACCGTCACCAGATTGCAGTGAAGAGTTGTACGCGCTGTTCCAGTAAGTGTATGGATCCGCACCGTGGAAGTAGTTTGTGTAAGCTACGTCGTACGTACCTTCAAGCATTGCTTGGTTGTACACAGAGAAATCTGGTGTACGAGCTTTTGCTTTGATGCCAACTTCGTTTAGTTGTTCAACTGCAAGTTGTACTGTGTTGTTGAAGTCAGTCCAACCGTTTGGTGATTGAATCAATAGCTCGAAAGACTTGCCTGATGGCGTATCAACAAAGCCGTCTTTGTTTACGTCTTTGAAGCCAGCGTCAGCAAGAAGCTTCTTCGCGCCTTCAGCGTTGTAAGTGTTGAAGCCTTTGTACTTGTCGTGAGTCTTTTCATCAGACCAAGCTTCGAATGCATAGCCAAGGCCAGATGCGAAGTCATTCACTGTACCGCCACCGTAGAACGCGATATCGATGATAGTTTGACGGTCAAGAGCCATAGAGAATGCACGACGGAATTCAACGTTGTTTAGCGCTTCGTTCTTCGCAGCATCTGGGTGCTTGAAGTTCACAACAAATGCTTGAGTACCTGCTGGCGGGTACCAGTAGTGGTGCTTAGGACTTGCTGCTGCGTAAGTACGGTCGATGTCTGGTACGAAAGAAGATGTCCAGTCCATTTCACCGTTAACTACTTTACCTAGGAATTGGTCGTTATTTGCGATTTGTGGAACACGCAGACAGTCAACGTCTAGGTTGTCAGCATCCCAGTAGTTCGGGTTTTCACACTGAATGTAAAGTTGAGCTGTGAAAGTATCGATCTCAGTAAATGGACCAGAGCCTACAGGGTTCTCATTGGTGAAAGTTGCTGGATCTTTGATGTCTTTCCAGATGTGCTTAGGTACTACAGGTACTTTAGCAATCTCATAAGGTACGTTTGAGTTTGCTTCTGTTAGGCGGAACTTAACTTGGTAATCGTTAAGTTTCTCTACTGAAGTTACCCAAGAGTTGATACCAGATTGGTCAAGCTCTGGCTTCTCTTTTACAAGGTTGAAAGAAAAAACAACATCATCTGCTGAGAAGGTTTCACCATCAGACCATTTAACACCCTTACGGATGTCGAACGTTACGCTCATTAGGTCGTCAGCCATTTTGAAGTTTTCAGCTAGACGGAATACTGGTGTGTTACCGTGCATTTCGTTGAAAACAACAAGTGGCTCGTATAAGAAGTCAGTCGTTGTATGTAAGTTAGTCGCACCTAGGTACGGGTTAAAGTTACGTACAAACGTTGTGTACTCTTTCGGGTGGATAGTCAGTTCGCTGCGTTCTGCAGCTGTTGCTACCGATGCAAAACCTGTCGTAGCAGTCGCAATAATTGCTGTTGCTAGTGCTGTTTTTTTTATATTGGCAAGCATAGCTGTTCCTTACTATTTGCTTTCATTTCACTAATGGATTGAATGTCATCTTTTGCTATTCGTAGATACACACTCTGTTCAAGGTCTACCTCTTTGTCATTGTTCCAAGAATCATCGCTGCTTCTATGAAGTGTTAAGAGTGGCCTGTAGACCTTTGGCACGAGTAAGAAAACACCTTATTCATGAATTAATCAAACTCGTTTCCCGTTAAAAACGTTAAAACTACAAAACGACACGTCATTAACGTCAAAAAATGTACTTTTGATTGATAAATGTACAATTGATACTTGGGTGATATGAGTCGCAGTTAATAGCGCACAGAGAATTATTGTAAGTGGTTACTTACTTTTTGGGCTATTAAATTTGGTTGTTTGTTGCCTTTTCTCATATTTGTAGATCTCCATCACTTCGCCAAATGACGTTAAATTTCCACAAAAAATTAAATCTGCCGTTCTGTTGTGACTCGCTTCTCAAAGTCCAACAAATAGTCAAACCAACGCCTAGTAATGTGTCAGTAACGAAGAAAAGAGCCCGATAATTAGCCTGTTTATTTCGTTTATATAACGTGATTTTGAGCTTGTTTTATATCTTTAAATAAGTGCTTTGTGAAGTCATTTAAGCGCTATAGAAGTGATAGGTGCCTAGTTTATTAAAGCCTCTTAAATCGGCTATTGTGAATGGCCTTGAGCGCACAATATGAGGATAGAACGATTCCCAAGGGAATTAGGGAATTTAGGACTTGGATAAATGAATTCAGGTTGATGAGAAGGCGTAGATGCTGAGGCATTAAAAAGCCCGCTGGTGGCAGCGGGCTAGGGTATAGTAAAGCAAATAGTAGGCACTAGCCTAACTAGTGAGGAGCTTTTGTAGTTTATCTCTGAGCATTTCAATGTGAGTCCTTTCCGGTGTTTGCTCCTTACAATGCTCAAGAATAAATTCAAGAGAGCTCAGTACGGTGCGCCAGCGAGGCGTCTTAGGCAGAGTTTCTACACGTAAGTACTTATCTAGTGTTCGAGTTTGCAAGGTACTTCTATCGAGATAGACACGCCATAAGCCACTCTTTTCAGCGAAGGCAAACTTAGTCTCTCCTGTGACCGACTCCCAATAAACAAGGGCGTTGGTCATGGCTTCAACAAGCACCTCTCGCATTAACTCTTGTTTATTCTTACCTTCACCAGCGGCCTTGTCAGCAAGGCGAGTGAATTCGCCGCCTAGCTCTTTCAGCTGTTGTAGCTTGTCTTTGTCCCCTTCAAAGGCATAACTCGACAGCGCTTCTACGGCCGTTTCTAAGTTGTTGATACGATTTGAGTTTACTGCACCGCCAACGTTGAAAATGTACATAGTGTCTAATCCAGAGCCTTCAGGTAGTTTGAGAATATCACTTGAAACTCGTTGGCGAGTATCACTGATGTAGACATCAATCTCGCCACAGTAGTGTGCTTGGTCTACGCGTAAATACTTCGGTGCAATGATTTCATCAGCCATAGAACGCTTGAGTTGTTCTTGGCTGCGTCTAAATAGCTTAGCGGCTGCTTCGTTGGCAAAGCGAATGCGTTGATCATCGCGAATGCAGATAATTGCTTCAGGCGCTGATTCTAATTGCTCAAGCAGACGACCTTGGGTTTCAAGCAGGTTGGCTTCTACCATTGCTCTATGCTTCAACTCTTGCTGCAGCTGGTCGTTCTCGATGCGTCGCTGCTCTGCCTTACTTGCTGATAGGTGCGCTGTGATTCGGGCTGCTAGCTCTTGCTTATTGAACGGCTTAGACAGGTAATCGTTGGCTCCAACCTCAAAGCCTCGAACTCGGTCTTCAGGTTGGTTTAGCGCGGTCAGCATAATGATTGGTAATTGTGCGTGGTCATACTGCTTTCTTAGTGTTTCACACACTTGGTAGCCGCTCATACCGGGCATCATGATGTCGAGCAGTAGCAGCTCTGGTTTCTCTTTTTCAATTAATTCAATGGTCTCAGGGCCATCGCAAGCCGTGCGGACGCGATAACCCTCGAGCTTCAAGAAGCTATCAAGTACACGTAGGTTAACCGGTTCGTCATCGGCAATCACAAGTAGCGGGCCATCTGGGGCTTCGTGAATATCACTATTATCTTGCTGGCCGCTCTCTAGTACCTCTGGCGCTTGGAAGTGCGAGTAATTGCTAGACTCGTTGTAATGCTCAAGCTCTTCCGGTGTTGCTAATGGTAGCGTGAAACTGAACGTCGTTCCCACCATTGGTTGACTGCTGACGTAGAGTGAGCCACCCATTAATTCAATCAATTGACGGCTGATCGATAATCCAAGCCCTGCGCCCTGTCGGTAGGAACTTGCATCTTGCCCTGCTTGAATAAGTGGTTCAAAAATATGCTCTAAATGCTCTGCTGGGATGCCTTGGCCAGTATCGACCACTTGTACTCGGATATTGTCGTCAATTACGCTCGCAGAAATGACGATCTTGCCTTCAGAGGTGTATTTAATGGCATTGCCTACCAAGTTATACATTACCTGCTCTAGGCGTTGCGGGTCGGATGATACAAGACCTAAATCCGCTGGAACTTGGTTGATGATACGAATCGGTTTACTGCCAAGCAGGTGGTGCGATAGCTCAAGCACCAAACTGGTCGCTGCAGATAGGTCAACCGCTGACTTTTTGATGTCTAAGCTGCCATAACGCATTTTGTGATAATCCAACAAGTCATCAACCAGAGTTGCGAGGCGCTGGCCACTGTTGATGATGATATCCAGTTGGTATTTTTGATTTGCTGGAATAGGACCATTCGCGCCAGAGATCAATGCCTCAGCAATACCTACCATGCCGTGCAAAGGAGTACGCAACTCATGCGAGGTCGTGGCTAGGAATTCATCTTTGAGCTTGTTGGCGAGTTGCAACTCTTCATTCTGTTTTTGGATGGTCTTGAGGTTATCTTCAAGCTCTTCATTTTGCGACTTGATAAGCCCCATCTTTTCACGAATGGAGCGCTGCATACGCTCAAAGCTGACTGCCAGGCGTCCTATTTCATCTTTTCGCTCGGTATTGATCATCGCTTCATCGAGATCGCCTGCCGATACCTTCTCAGCAGCCCAAGTGAGCTTAAGCAGCGGTGAAGTAATGAAGTTGGATAGGTAATGAGATGCGACAAATACCAGCACTATTGCCGTCAGCATTACGATCACGAAGATTTTTTCCAGTTGGTGGATTCGAGCAAAGGCTTCTTTTTCTGGTAGTTCAACTACCAGCGCCCAGTTTGCGTAATCCAACTCGATAGGTGCGTATGCGGCAATGATCGCTTGATCTGAACTGTTGTTAAAGGTGCCAACCGCAGTTTCACCAGCTAATGCTTTATCAATGACTTCGAGACTGAGGTCGATGGCTTGCTGACTGTGCGCCAAGCTTCTTGGAAGGTGATCGCTACCAACGAGTAGGGTCTGCATGTTCGAGCTCTTATTGAGATCCGCAATCAGCTTGGTGATGCCATTGATTGGTAGTCTGAACATCGCGTAGCTATGTAGGTAGCCCTGTTGAACAATCGGTGCGCCTAGCCATGCGCTCTGTTTGCCGTTTTCATCGAGAAAGTCAGAGACGATTACTGGGGTGTAGTCTTCATTGGTCTTGCGCTTTTCTGTTACATCTTTCGCTAGCTTCTGGAACGTCAAGCCAAGGTTTGAGTCTTTGTATTTACCAGTGAGTAGGTTAGTGCCGTAGTTGTCTTGTTTAAACACCGAGTAGGCGACGTTACCGTTGATATCAACCAGAAGGATATCGTCAAAATCGGCACGTTTAATCAGTTCTAGATAGGCGTTGTGGTAGCGCTTGTGAAGTAGGCGATAACGCTCACTGCCAACGTAGCTGCTCGACTCTGGCAAAATTGACGTTTTTACCTCGTTGCCAGAACCTTGAATATAACGTTGTTGAGCATTGCTGCGTGCTTCTTCGATGTCTAGGCCGAGACGTTGAAAGGCATTGATAAGGCCATAAAAACGTCCGCCACTGGCGATAGCCAACTCTGAACGAACAAAGCCAATCACTTGAGATTCTTGAGCTTGCAGGTAATCAATGATCTGTTGCTGCTTGGTATCACGCACAGACACCAAGTGAGAAGTACTCTGCTCTTGCAGATCTTGGCTATGAGACTGAAGGAAAAAGACAGCAATAAGAGTAACAGGAGTCAGACTTAACACGAGAAACGCTAGCATGAGCGTACTTTGAAGGCGCTTAAACTTCTGCTTTCGATAGAATCTAAACATAAATTAGGTACTACTTTCCTTGAATGTACTTCTGAAAATGTTTGAAATTTGAGTACAAAGAATAGATTGAGTGGTTTCTAATTTAACGAAATTAACGAGTTTTTTTACTTTGACAAGTAAGTGCTATTTAAAGCGTGTGCAGTCGCGCAAATTTATTAAATTTTGCTAGCAATATGAGCAAAAAGTGCAGGGATTGTCCTGCACTTTGTAGGGGGAGGTTATTTCGATGCGTGATAGATAGCGAATTTTGTGGTCTTATTTAGAGTCGCGCATTTACCAAAAGCTTGCTCAATAATTGGTGGATATTTGAGGAAGCTGTTAGCCACAATAATCATTTCACCTTGAGCGTTCAGGTAGCTCGGAGCATCTGCCAATAGGGTCTCCGTCGCACTGTAGCTAGTGTCTAGACCTGAGTGGAAAGGTGGGTTGCTGATGATGAAACGGTAATCTTTTGATGTATCTGAGTAGACATCGGAAGCGAATACTTTACCCGTCAGTCCATTAGCTGCCAGTGTCGCTTTAGTTGATTCCACGGCAAAGGCGCTAATGTCGCACATCTCTAGCTCGATCTCAGGGTTACGTGAAGCCATCACAGCACCAAGCACACCAGCACCACAACCAAAATCGAGCACCTTACCGTTTAGGCTTGGTAGCGTATCGAGCAGTAATTTACTGCCGATATCAAACTCACCGTGGCTGAATACACCAGGCAGACTCTTAACTGTAAGTGACTGCTCACCAATGTTCACCGAATAGGTTTTAAACCACTCTTGAAGATTGAACGCTGGAGCTTGCTCTAGGCATTGGCCCCAATAGAAAGAACAGCGACGCGCTGAGTCATATTTAACAACATTACCGTAAGGCTTAAACATCTTCTCGATGCTCTTCACACCAGAGCGGTTTTCACCAACAACCACAATCTCAGTATCTTTACCCAGTTTCGCCATCAACATCGCGAGCAAGAATTCCGCTTCCGCTTTGGCTTTTGGCCAATAAAGTAGAACGAGATCTGCTTGAGTCTCTTCGGTGAACTCGGCGCCATAGAAACGTTGAATGGTATTGCAGTTCTCTAGCTGACGGTAGTAGCTGTAGTTAGAGGTAAATACCGATACCGACTCACAGTGGTTAGCTAACTCAACAGGAAATAGGTCTTCAGCCTCACCTGCAACCAGAACATGTTTGCCTTCAAAGTAGGCGAGTTGGCGTTGAGCAATTTGGCTTGGGGCGATATAGGCAGACATAGGGACTCTCTGTTGAATCGTTAGCAAAAAATAGGGGCGGATTTTCGCATAATCCGCCCCAAGCTTGAAGTTTTAATCGTCGCTAAGCCGATTATGTGTTGTCCTGCTGGTTAAGGAAGTCTTTAAACTCTTCATCGTAGATGTTGAACAGTACGATGGTAATTGCAAAGATCAGTGGGCCATAGATCAGACCGATGAGGCCAAACAGTTGAATACCACCTAATAGCGAGAAGAAGATCATCAAGGTATTCATACCTGCGCTACCTTGCATCAGGAGTGGGCGGAGCAGGTTATCAATCGAGCCAACCACCGCGACGCAGTAAACCGTGAGGAAGATAGCCCACGTAGTATCACCGGTTAGGAATAAGTAGACGGCTGCGGGAACCCAAATCAGTGCTGTACCAACGACCGGAATGAATGAAGCAAAGCCCATCATGGTGCCCCAGAAAAGCCCTGGGAAGCCTGCGATCCACATACCTAAACCACCAGCAAAACCTTGTGCAATTGCGGTTAAGAATGAGCCCATAACAGCGGATTTAGATACTTGTTCGATCTCTGCCAGTAGCTTGTCTTCTTGGCTACGAGACAGAGGTAATATATGACGAACTACACTGATGATCTTGTCATGATCGCGCAGCAGGAAGAACAGCACGAACAGCATCAAGAAGAAGTCCATTAGGAAGTTGGTCGCATCACCTAAGATCTTGGCACTGATCCCAACCAATTTGGAGCCAAAGCTAGTAGCAAATTCACCGACTTTCTGCGCAATTGCTTGTGGTTCAATGTTATCAAACGGCAGGTAGTCATTAATGAAGGCGAGCGCTTTAACCACCAAAGGATGTTCAAACAGGGTTTGGATACCACCGTGCGTGACCCATTTATAAGTGTTTTGCGAGAACAGTGAGCCTTGCTGAACAATCGCAGCAAAGACGGCGAGCAAAGGGATCACAATGATGAATGTGAGAATAATGCACGAGAGCAAAGAGACCAGATTGGCTTTGTTAGGAAGTTTTTTCTCAAGCCATTCATGGATCGGAAACATCAATAGCGAGATGATGAACGCCATCACGATCGAGTTGACGTAAGGTTCAATCAATAAATAACAGGCATACGCCGCCGCAAGTAGGGCAACAATAATCACCCAATGACTTGAGTTAATTTTGATCTTTTCTGACACGGTAGTGGTCTCTATGTTTGCGAACTCAGTTTATAATGGCTGCAAAACAGAGAGTTAGCAATGAGGAGTTTTCATTATGGGGTGTTGTAATAACGACAAAAAATGCCAAGAGAATGAGCAGCAAGCTAAAAAAGAGATCCCGTGGTTTCGAATGTTGCTGGGCACTTTAATGCTACTGGTGTTTTTATTCTGGGAGCGCTAATTGGAAGTCGCAAAGAGGTGAGAACTATTTTGTGATTCTTGGTTTGCTCTAAAAAGAAAAGGCTGCACAAAGCAGCCTTTATAAACAATGTGTTAAAGCTAAATAGCCTTATTCTGCAGCAAGAATTGCAAAACAGCGGTCAGCAGCTTCTAGTGTTGCGTCAATCTCTTTTGAACCGTGAGCTAGTGATGTGAAGCTTGCTTCGAATGCTGAAGGAGCTAGGTAAACACCGTGGTCCAGCATTAGGTGGAAGAAGCGCTTGAAGCGTTCTACATCACACTTAGTTACATCTTCGTAGCAAGTCACCGTTTCTTGTTCAGTAAAGAAGAAACCAAACATACCGCCAACTTGGTGAACAAGTAGTGGAATACCGTGTTTGTCTGCAAGCTGCTTGAAGCCATCAGCCAGTTGCTTAGTTTTTGCCGCTAGTCGCTTCTCGTTACCTTCTTCACGTAGAAGGTTCAAACATGCGTAACCTGCCGCCATTGCCACTGGGTTACCTGATAGAGTACCTGCTTGGTATACTGGACCTGTTGGTGCGATGTATTGCATCACTTCTTTACGACCACCAAAAGCACCTACTGGCATACCGCCACCAATCACTTTACCAAGACACGTTAGGTCTGGCTTGATGTTGTAGTAAGCTTGCGCACAGCCTTCAGCAACACGGAAACCTGTCATTACTTCATCAAAGATCAGTAGTGCGCCTTCTTGGTCACAGATTTCACGTAGACCTTCGTGGAAGCCTTCTACTGGTGGGATACAGTTCATGTTGCCCGCTACAGGTTCAACGATGATACAAGCGATCTCACCTTTGTTTGCTTCAAACAGCTCACGTACTGAATCTAGGTTGTTGAATGTCGCTGTTAGCGTGTGTTTTGCGAAGTCTGCTGGTACGCCAGGAGAGCTTGGTTGACCAAGAGTCAGAGCGCCAGAACCTGCTTTTACAAGTAGGCTGTCTGCGTGGCCGTGGTAGCAGCCTTCAAACTTAAGAATTTTGTCACGACCAGTAAAGCCACGAGCAAGGCGAATTGCGCTCATCGTTGCTTCAGTACCTGAGCTAACCATACGTAGTTGTTCCATTGAAGGAACCATCTCAGATACAAGCTCAGCCATTTTGATTTCAGTTTCCGTTGGAGCACCGAAACTAAGACCACGTTGAGCCGCTTCGATAACTGCATCACGGATAACAGCGTGGTTGTGACCAAGGATCATTGGACCCCAAGAACCAACGTAGTCGATATATGCTTTACCATCAGCATCAAAAATTAGCGGGCCATCAGCGCGCTCGATGAAGATTGGAGAACCACCTACACCGTTGAATGCACGTACAGGAGAGTTAACGCCACCCGGAATAGTTTGCTGTGCTTTTTCGTACAGCTCTGCTGATTTGGTCATTGATATATCCTCTTTTGACTGTCGGGACCAATTGGCTCGCATTGTACCTATCCATAAACCAACTAGGAATGGTTTCGCTGAGATAATCGCCCGAATCTGGTGGTTTTGAGGGGTTAAGCGGCTAATTTATTTTTATTTGATGAGTTTTTAGCAGGAAAAACGGCGATCAGATGGTGAATACTTGAACGTTTCAGTCAGGTATTGGATAATCACCGGAATAGAAAAATATATTCAACAACTATGATCTCGAACTCGATTTGTATCATGTTGTTTTTGACACAGGTAAGAGAGGTTGTCGTGAGCGAAGCAAATATCCCATTGTCTTTTTCTGATGCAGCAGCTACCCGCGTACAAACGCTGATTGCTGAAGAAGAAAACCCAGATCTAAAACTGCGTGTATACATTACAGGTGGTGGTTGTAGCGGTTTCCAATACGGCTTCACATTTGATGAAAAAGTAAATGATGGTGACATGACTATTGAAAATAGTGGTGTAACGCTAGTGGTTGACCCAATGAGCCTTCAGTACCTGATTGGCGGCGTTGTGGATTACACAGAAGGCCTGGAGGGCGCACGCTTCTTTGTAAACAACCCAAATGCAACAACAACTTGTGGTTGTGGTGCATCGTTCAGCGTGTAAAAGCTGACAAAAACGTATTGTTATATAGAAACGCTGAACTTAGGTTCGGCGTTTTTTTTGTATTTTTATCTTAGTGCTTGGCACATTTACCAATGAATTCTGAGAGGGAGGATTCTCGGATTTTAGGCTAAGTTTCTGTCTTTAAAAGAATTAGCTTTGTTTTCTATTGAACGACATGTTGAATAAAGTGTCGGGCTCATCGAATTTTACCTTTTTTGGGTCTGTTATGGTTGAAGGTGTGTATCAGGAAGTTGCACATGCTGACGTGAGTTCAGTATCTCTCTCAATCATCAGGTTATGAATAGTAAAAGGACGTGTTATGCCTAGCCGCTTCGCCCGTATTGGGTTTTCCTCTTGGTCAAAGCAACCTTGGTTGGTATCCCTCTTCTTGGTGGTATTGTTATCCGTATGGTTGGGATTAGGCGTTGGGCAGGCTGAAGAGCAAACTTCCTCAGCGAGTACAGAAGTACCTCTCGCAAAAGTCTCCTTTCGAACCTTTGACGCCTTGCCTACTTACAAAGCTATTGATTTATATGGCAGAACAGCACCTGATCGACATGCGCGCTTAGGCGCAGAGATTGCTGGAAAAATCGTAACACTCAATATTGCGAAAGGTGATGTGGTCGAAGCAGGTCAAGCGATCGCGCAGATAGACAAAGCCGATTTAGGCATTCAATTAGAGCGAGCTTCAGCACTGTATCGCTTGAAGCAGAAAGAGTTTAAGGCTGCGCAGTCTTTGAAAAAGCGTGGCCTACAAGGTGAGATTGCTTATACCACCGCAGAAGCCGCACTGACAGAAGCAAAAGCTATGAAGAGTAATGCTGAATTGGCGCTGCGTAATACGGTGATTCGTTCTCCTTTCTCTGGCATCGTGCAGGAGTTACACGTTGAAGTCGGAGACTTCGTTGGGGTCGGCGATCCGGTTGCTGGTGTCATTGACCTCGATCCACTGGTGATTGAAGCGGATGTTAGTGAACGTCACATTCAACAACTGCAATTAGGCCAAGCGGCTAAGGTTCGTTTATTAGGTCATCAAAGTGTCGAAGGCAAGCTTCGTTACATCTCGCGTATATCGACAGCGTCGACTAATACATTCCCAATTGAGATTGAAATCCCAAACCCGCAGCGCAGTTTGCCAGCAGGCGTCAGTGCAGAGGTTTCTCTGAATCTAGAAAGCCAGCAAGCGATCAAAGTGACGCCTGCGATGTTGGCTTTAGATGAAGCTGGCAACCTTGGTGTGAAAACTTTAGTGCCATCTGGTGATGGGAAGGTCGTAAAGTTTGTTCCGATTCAGTTAGTGAAAGCAGAACAAGATGGAGTTTGGCTTGCTGGACTTGGTGAGACAGTGGATATCATCACCGTTGGACAAGGTTTTGTGCGCGATGGTGATAACGTGATTGCCACAGAGCAACCAACAGCGGCGAACTAGGAGAGAACATCATGTATTCATTGATTGATGCTGCGATGTCTCGCTCGCGAACCATGTTGTCATTGCTGCTGTTTATTTTGGTCGCGGGCATCGGCACCTATATTACGATTCCGAAGGAGTCGAGCCCGGACATTACTATTCCAATCATCTATGTGTCTGTTGGCCACCAAGGTATTTCCCCAACAGATGCCGAGCGCTTATTGGTTCGACCTATAGAGCAAGAGCTGCGCTCGATTGAGGGTGTAAAAGAGATGACTGCAACAGCCTCCGAGGGCCACGCCTCGGTGGTGTTGGAATTCAACGTCGGGGTTGATCTCACCAAGGCAATGGCAGACGTGCGAGATGCGGTCGATCTTGCCAAGCCTAAGTTGCCAGAAGACAGTGATGAACCAACCGTTAATGAAGTGACTTTAGCCTCCGAGCAACCAGTGCTTTCCGTGGTTTTATATGGCACGGTTCCCGAGCGCACTATCGTTCAAATTGCTCGTGAACTGGGAGACAAACTAGAAAGTTATCGCCAGATACTCGAAGTGGATATCGCCGGCGACAGAGAAGACATCGTCGAAATCATTGTCGATCCCTTACTCATGGAAAGCTACAGCTTAGATCAAGCCGATATCTATAATCTGATCGCACTGAATAACCGCGTTGTAGCGGCTGGATTTGTAGATACCGGTTATGGTCGATTCTCGATCAAAGTCCCTTCCGTTTTTAACTCTTTGAAAGATGTGCTTGAGCTGCCAATCAAAGTTGATGGTAAACAGGTGGTGACCTTTGGCGATGTTGCCACGGTAAGGCGTGCCTTTCGCGATCCTGAAAGCTTTGCCCGCTTAGATGGTAAATCTGCCGTAGTATTAGATATTAAAAAGCGTGCTGGCGAGAATATCATTGAGACGGTAGAACTGGTTAAAGCTGTCGTTGGTGTTGCTCAGCAAAGAGCAGAGTGGCCAAATAATTTATTGGTTAAGTTCACTTGGGATGAGTCAAAAGACGTTAAGATCATGCTTAATGATCTGCAAAACAACATTCTCTCCGCCATTATCTTAGTGGTGATCGTGATCATCGCGATCCTAGGTGTTCGTACTGCGTTATTGGTCGGTATATCTATCCCCGGATCGTTCTTAACTGGGTTACTGGTGTTATCGGTGTTTGGTTTAACGGTCAATATCGTGGTGTTGTTCTCGTTGATCATGGCCGTCGGTTTGCTGGTGGATGGTGCGATTGTTGTCACCGAGTTTGCTGATAGAAGGATGCAAGAGGGCGAAGCAAGGAAAACCGCTTATCAAGCGGCAGCGAAGCGCATGGCGTGGCCAATCACAGCATCGACCGCGACGACTTTAGCGGCATTTGCCCCATTGCTGTTCTGGCCAGATGTCACTGGTGAGTTCATGAAGTACTTGCCCCTAACCTTGATTGCGACCTTGTTTGCTTCTCTGTTGATGGCACTGTTGTTTGTTCCTGTGTTGGGAGGGCTGATTGGTAAACCGCAGTATGTCTCTGCTTCTAATCAATCTCGAATGGTGGCTCTACATAATGGAGACTTCTCACAAGCGACGGGTATTACCAAACTCTATTACCACACCCTCTCTATAGCGATTCAACATCCACTCAAAATCTTGTTGAGTGCGATATTGCTCTCGATCGCGGTTGGTTTCTCTTATGCCAAAGCTGGGCTTGGGGCGGAGTTTTTCCCCGAGGTTGATCCGCCGTTTTTCAACGTTAAAGTGCGATCGCATGGTGATCTCTCGATTCAAGAAAAAGACGTCATCATGAGAGATATTGAGCAGATGATGCTCGGCCATGAAGAATTCGACAGTGTTTATACGCGCACAGGGGGAGATGATCAGATTGGTCTTATTTCGATTACGCCTGTCGATTGGCAGTATCGTCGCAGTGTTAAAGCAATCATTGAAGAGCTAAAAGTTCAAACTGACCAATACCCAGGTGTCGAAATCGAGTTTAAGTTTCCGGATGCTGGTCCTCCGGTAGAGAATGACTTGGTGATTGAGCTCTCGGCCAAAACGCCAGAGCAGTTAAATCAAGCTGCTAAAATGGTTCGGTCGTGGGCAGATGCCAGTCCAGCTCTGACCAACATCAGCGACACTAGCAGTAAAGATGGTATTGATTGGAAAGTGGATATCAGGCGTGACGATGCAGCACGCTTTTCTGCCGATGCCACTCTTGTCGGAAATACGGTTCAATTTGTGACCAACGGGCTAAAGATCGGGGACTACTTACCCGATGACTCTTCTGAAGAGGTCGATATCTTAGTTCGTTATCCAAACGATAAGAGAGATATTGGCCGTTTTGACCAGCTAAGAGTTAAAACGCCTGCAGGTCTGGTCCCTATCACCAATTTCGCTCAGATTGTGCCGGACCATAAGCAAGACACCATTAAGCGCCTAGATGGTAAACGCGTGGTAAACGTGTTGGCCGATATGAAAGAAGGGTTCAATCTTGCGCTAGAGCTACCTAAGATTGAACAAGCGCTAAGCGAGTTGGGCTTACCCAATGGTGTTGAGTTTCGTATTCGTGGCCAGAACGAAGAGCAAGAGAACTCATCAGCATTTTTACAAAGTGCGTTCATGGTCGCGTTGGCGGCAATGGCCTTGATTCTGATCACTCAGTTCAACAGTTTTTATCAAGCCTTCCTTATCCTCAGTGCGGTGCTGTTCTCGACCGTGGGTGTGTTTATGGGATTACTGATATTCCAGCGTCCTTTTGGAGTGGTGATGTCCGGCATCGGGGTAATCGCATTAGCAGGTATTGTGGTGAATAATAATATCGTACTGATTGATACCTACAATCAGCTGGTCAAGCGGGGTTTAGACAAGCGAGATGCGATTTTAAGAACCGGTGTCCAACGTCTAAGGCCAGTAATGCTAACAACAGTGACAACCATTTTGGGCTTGATGCCGATGGTGCTTGAGATGAACATCGACTTAATCAATCAGAAGATCGAATTCGGCGCACCGAGTACCCAGTGGTGGTCGCAATTGGCAACTGCCATTGCTGGTGGTTTGGCGTTTGCGACGGTTTTAACCTTGGTGCTTACACCTTGTTTGTTGATGCTAGGTAGAGATAAAAACAAACAGAGTACAAGCGCGGATGAATAATACCAATCACAGTAAATAAGTGATCAAAAATAGCGCAGGAAAAAGGCTTGAGAACAAGGCAGCTTTTCTGCAACAAAGAGTTTCGATAAGTAGTTATTCTACAATCAAAAATTATAACGCAGTTATCGAGCATTTTAACAAGCTAGGGTGAGCAATTATTTACTACGATTGGTATAAGCTCAACAGTAAAAGCTAGGTACGATAGATAAAACAAAGGGCACCTCAGAGTGCCCTTTGTCGTTTATGTTGTTTTGCGTATTGGTTTACACAAAGTTAAACGCTGTAGGTGAAAACGTTAGTTAGTGGCCAGTAGTTGGCTATAACGGTCTAGTTTTTCTAGGCGTAGCTTCGAGTTAGCAATGAAGGTTGCTTTCGCTTTACCAGTCAGCGACTTAGACTGTGGTAGCTTCACAGTACGAGCGTTCTTGTGCACGCCATTCACTAAGAATTCGTAGTGCAGGTGTGGGCCGGTAACACGACCTGTACCGCCTAAGGTACCGATAGTCTGGCCTTGTTTCACTCGCTGCCCTTTTTTTACCAAGCGTTTCTTAAGGTGCAGGTACTTGGTTAGGTACGTATTACTGTGTCGAATGAAGACATAGTTACCGTTGAATTGGTTGTAGCCCGACTTCTGAACAATACCGTCGCCGGCAGCCCAAATCGGTGTACCTACAGGCGCGGCATAGTCGGTGCCTCTGTGTGGGCGTACTTTACCGGTAACAGGGTGTTTACGACGAGGGTTAAAGTTTGATGTTACGCGTCTAAAGTCGACTGGGGAGCGTAGAAAGGCTTTTTTCATCGCTCGCCCTTGATCGTCGTAGTAGTTCCCTGTTTTGTCATCAAGGATCGCGGTAAAGGTATCGCCTTGGTTCTTGAAAACCGCAGCGGTGATCTTGCCGCGACCAATCACTTCACCCTCAACCACTTTTTCCTGGTACAAGATCTTAAAGCTGTCGTTTTTGCGAATGTCTAACGCGAAGTCGATATCCCAACCAAAGATGCCTGCCAGCTCCATGATTTGGTTTGCGGTTAAGCCTGCACTCATGCCCGCGTTCCAGAAGTTAGAAGTGATGTCTGCTTCTGCGTAGTTGTATTGGTAAGCGACCTCTTTTTTATCAAAGCTTGAGGTGTAGCTGTCACCTGACTTAGTGATCTTAAAGCTCTCGAAGGCACTGAGTTGCCTTTTTAGCTGAATTAGGTCGTTGTTTTCATCAAAACCAAACTGCAACACATCACCAGGCTTAAGGTTCGACAGCTGTTTGTTGATGTCTTTGTTGGTGTTCAGCAGTGTAATTAAAAGTCGATAGGAGAGGCCGATACGCTCGAACAGCACTGAGGTACTTTCGCCAGAACGAACCGTGTACTTTTCCCAATTGAGTACCGCTGTAGGTACATGTTCTTCATTGCTGACCAGAGCGGCAGCGTTGATAGTGAGAGGGTAATGTTTGCCAATAACTAGAGAGTCACTTTTATCACGCAGAGAACTGACATCGGGTAGAAGGAAAAGGGCAACGAAGATTACAGCACTAAAAAATGCAATAAAGACCCGGTGCAATATAGGAAGGCGTGCAAAAATAGACAACATGTTCCGGTTCGTATAGTAAATATTAAGAAAATAGACGACTGAATAGTGTAACTGGTTTCAAAATACATCGCTATTCAAGTAAGATGTCTAACTATTATATTTTTGCCAAATCTGTGGGAGTGAACAAGAATGGCGAGTATTGAAGCTGCACTAGCCGAGATCAAACGTGGCGTTGAAGAACTGATTCCAGAAGACGAACTGATTGCAAAACTGAAAGAGGGTCGTCCTCTACGTATTAAGCTGGGTGCCGATCCAACAGCACCAGATATCCACCTAGGCCATACGGTTATCTTTAACAAGCTTCGTGCTTTCCAAGAGCTTGGTCATGAAGTGACATTCCTGATCGGTGATTTCACTGCAATGGTTGGTGACCCGTCTGGTAAGAACTCAACACGTCCACCACTAAGCCGTGAAGATGTTCTAAAGAATGCTGAAACTTACAAAGAGCAAGTATTCAAGATCCTAGACCCAGAGAAAACACAAATTCGTTTCAACTCTGAGTGGCTATCAGACCTTGGTGCTGAAGGCATGATCCGTCTTGCTTCTAACCAAACTGTTGCTCGTATGCTTGAGCGTGATGACTTTAAAAAGCGTTACGCAGGCGGCCAACCGATCGCTATCCACGAATTCATGTACCCACTTCTACAAGGTCACGACTCTGTTGCACTAGAGAGCGATGTTGAGCTTGGCGGTACAGACCAGAAGTTTAACCTGCTAATGGGTCGCGAACTGCAAAAAGCGGCAGGTCAGAAGCCACAAGCCGTACTAATGATGCCACTACTTGTTGGTCTAGACGGCGTTAAAAAAATGTCTAAGTCTGCACACAACTACATCGGTATCAGCGAAGCACCAAGCGAAATGTTTGGTAAGATCATGTCTATCTCTGATGATCTAATGTGGAGCTACTACGAGCTACTGTCTTTCCGTCCTCTTGAGGAAGTAGCTGAGCTGAAAGCTGGCGTTGAAGCGGGTAAGAACCCACGTGACGTTAAAGTTCTTCTAGCGAAAGAGATCATTGCTCGTTTCCACTCTGAAGCAGATGCTGACGCAGCAGAGCAAGAGTTCGTAAACCGTTTTGCTAAGAACCAAGTGCCAGATGAAATGCCTGAGTTTGAATTCGAAGCGGGTCTGCCTATCGCTAACGTGCTTAAAGAAGCTGGTCTAGTAAACTCGACTTCTGACGCAATGCGTATGATCAAGCAGGGAGCTGCTAAGATCGAAGGCGAGAAGATTGAAGACAGCAAGCTAGTACCTGCAGCGGGTACAGCAGTTTACCAAGTAGGTAAGCGTAAGTTTGCTCGTATTACTATCAAGTAATATTAAATCTCAATGAGTTAGTAAAAAGGCATCCA
Organism: Vibrio fortis; assembly: GCF_000695685.1. Taxonomy (GTDB): domain Bacteria; phylum Pseudomonadota; class Gammaproteobacteria; order Enterobacterales; family Vibrionaceae; genus Vibrio; species Vibrio fortis_A. The sequence goes on from NZ_JFFR01000023.1 coordinate 59,888, forward strand.
CGGATGCCTTTTTTATTGACAGAAAGTTGACCAAGTATTTTGTACGGCCTTGCTACACTATGCGCGCTGTCGAACTGACAGTAATTTTGGAGATTTTTATGAACAATACCGACCATCCTCCTAGTTTGAAGGGAGAAGAATAACCTGTCTCGGTATTGATCTAATGTCCTGCCGTTCAGGTAGGGTATCTTTGTTTTCCCTTCATTCTTTTCCACACTCTAGATTCTAACAAGTAGACACATCAGTGCTTTAAGCTCTTGGTGCGCTTAGCTATATATTATTGAGTTATAGAATTATAAGCTTTTGGTGTGCCCAGCTTTATGTTCTTGAAGTGCTCGCTGTTGGCTACTTGTTTTGATGGTCGTTACCTTTGCCAATCGGGAGATTCGCCATGACGGTAATGAACAACACTTTTTTATCTATTGAAGCTTTATACTCTGAACGAGACATTCAGGCCGTATCGAGTGCCTTTCAACAGTACACGCGTGAGCAGCAAGTTGAGTTGCTGAATCGTATGCCACTGGAAGACGCAGTCTTGGTACTTGGTCAGTGTTCTCTCAGTGTTATTCAAGCTCTACTTAGTGAGTTAGAAGAGCAGGGCTATGAAAAACGCTCTCGTCATTTAGCTCACCAATTAGGACTTATCTACTCTGAAGTTGAACCTCAGCAGGGTTATCTCACGACTGGGGTGATGAGCCACGTAAGGCAACGTATCGGTTGGATTATTGCGCTAGCACTGCTAGGGATCGTTTCTGGCCTGATTATCGCTCAGTATGAGGATATTCTCAGTCAGTTGGTTCTGCTTGCGATTTATATGCCCGTAATTGCGGCTGCTGGCGGAAATACAGGTACACAAGCGGCGACTCTGGTGATTCGAGCCTTGGCAACGGGCGAGCTCAAAAAACGTCAATGGCTGAGTGTAATTTGGAAAGAGTTCCGAGTGGCTATCTGCTTAGCTGGAGCGATTGCTGTGGTGATGGTTGGCCGCATTCTGCTGTTTAGCGAGAATCAGTCAACGGGCGGCTATGACATTAACATGATCGCGTTTGCGATTGCGGTTGCGCTGTTTATTCAGGTGACCATTTCGACAGTACTTGGTGGCGGTTTGCCTATTGTGGCTCGTCTGTTCAAGCTCGACCCTGCGGTACTTGTGAGCCCAGTACTCGCCTCTATCGTCGATATTTCAGGTATGTGGATCTACTTTACAGTGGTGAATTCCTTTCTTGGTATCGCTTGATTCTACGCTTTAATTAACTCTCAATAAAAAACGGCGCAGTAAGTGTTTACTTCCTGCGCCTTTCTTATGTTTATTTATTCTGACTAAATTCAATCACATCACGATAAAACGCCTTCTCGAAGGTCACTATAGGCGATTCTACAGGCTTATCTTGGTCTTGCTTTTTCGGGAAGTAATCACGCACAAACTGAACAAACAGTGAGTTTGGTTTACCTGACTTATCAAGGCCATAGCCTGCCATGTTGTAGCTCCCATACACCGAACCACTCTTGGCTATGATGTTTTCTTTGATAGGTGCTTTGCGCATGCTCTGACGGTAACGCAGTGTGCCATCGACCCCTGAGGTTGGCATCGCCTTGATAAGCTGAAGATCAGTATCGTTCTGCCATATGTAACGCAATACCTCGGCCATACTTTTCGATGTCATTCGATTGTTACGAGAGAGCCCTGAGCCGTCTGCAAGGTGCGCTTGGGATAAGTCGATACCTGCTTTAGTGAGTAAAATCTGTTTTATCGCCTCAGTACCGTTATTAAAGCTGCCTGGTTGTACGTAAAACTTAGAACCAAGAGTCTTAGTCAGGTTATCAGCAATCAGGTTATCTGATTTCTTAAGCATGGTATCGAGCAGAACAGGTAGCTTCTGCGATTGATGGCTTGCGACCACTTTGATTTGCTTAGATGAAGGCTTAGCTCCAACGATAATGTTGCCTTTAACGGTTAGCCCTGATTCTTTGAGCAGCGATTGCGCTACTTCTTGCGTGTAAAGCTCCGGATTTTGAATCGCAAACTTCAGTGGCAGTGGCTTCTTGCGTTCGACTAAGCACCCCGACAACTGGTAGTGATTGTCTGGCGTGGTTAGAAGCTCTAACTCGCACTGTGTCGCTTTCTGGCCGGATTTGGTCACGGTATCAGCAATGGTTGAGACAACCACAGGGTAGTGAACTGGGATGTAAACTCGTGTTTTACCGTTGTCTTGAGTGTAGATGGACGCTTGCGCGCAATTGCTGTCAAGCGTGATAGCTGTTGATGGAGCACTGTAGCAGACCCCAAGAATGTCCCACGGCCAGCCGACGGCACGCTGATAACCAGTAAAAGCGGAGTTATCCAAATAGAGATTACCTTGAATAGTATTGCTCTGCTTTTTAGCGTATTGATTTAACAGTTTTTTCAGGTCGTCACGTTGCAAGGTTGGGTCACCACTGAACTGGATGATGGTATCCTTCCCAGACTGAGCGATGCTGGTGGTGTAGTGAAAGTTATCACCGAGCTCTAGCTTAGCAGCCAGTGCTGTTACTAGCTTAAGTGTGCTTGCTGGTGGATAGTAGCCTTGAGTATTGGTACTAAGCTGAACTTTATTCTTGCTTAAAGATTGCAAGATTAGGCTGCTAGAGCTGCCGTCAGGGAGTTTTTCTAGTGGCGTATAAGCTGAGGCAGAACAAGTGAAGCTGATAGCCAGCAAAGAAGAAAGTAGACGCATAAGAGTGCTGAGTCGTGGGCGATAATCTCAGTATACAGATATAAAAAACGCCCGCTAGTCAGCGGGCGTTTTGATTCGAAATTAACTAATTAATCAATTAGATAATCAGAATTAGAAGTCGTAACGTAGACCTAGAGCTAGCTCATCTTCAGCATCTGCAGACGTTGCTACACCGTTACCTGCGTAATCAGTAGTACCGATTGTGTCGCCTTTGCTGATTAGGTTGAAGTTGTACGATACGTAGCCACGGAAGTTAGGCTTGAAGTAGTAAGTTGCGTCTACAGCGATGTTGTCTGCAGAAGTCTTGCCGTCAGTTTCAGCGTTGTTGTACGTAGTTGAGAATACAGTTTGACCTAGAGTATAAGCACCTGCTAGCTCGTAACCTGTGTAATCAACAGCTTTGTTTGTAACAGCGCCTGTTGTTTGCTTCTCACCATCAGTGAACAAACCAGCAAAGTATAGGTCGCCCATAGCGTAAGAACCAGAAAGCATGTACTCGTTGCTCTTATCTTGGTCTGCGTAACCTGCACCTACTTTAATGCCAGTCTCGCCGATTGCGTAGATACCAGATAGAGAGTAGCCGTCTTTGCCATTGTCAACGAATTCACCGTTGTTGTTTTCTGAACGGTCAGCGAAGCGGTAGCTTGCTTTTACGTTTAGAGCTTGGAATTCACCTTTGTAAGACAGCATGTTGTCAGAACGGTCAGCAACAGCAATTTTGTCTGCCGCAGAGTTACCGTGGTAAGCCATGATATCTGTGAAGTCTGTGATTACGCCTAGTGCGCCGTCGTTTTTACCGTAAGTTACTTCACCGAATGCGCCGCCTAGACCAGCGTAAGTGTAACGGTTAGTGATGTTACCGTCGTTGTTGTCTGTAGCGCCGCCGTTTTCGTCAGTAGTGAACTCACCTTCGTAAAAACCAACACCGTATAGGCCGTCTTGGATTTCAACTTTACCTAGGAAGTTTAGACGTACACGAGATTTGTCTTCAACTTTACCATCTTGCATAGATAGACGAGCTTCAGCACGGCCGCCCATTTCTAGAGAAGTACCGTCTTGGTTGTATAGCTCAGAAGCGTTAGCACCAGTTGCAAGAGCTGCAGCCGATACAGCAAGCGCGATCATAGTCTTGTTCATGTTATTAATTCCTAATTACTGTCCATAAAGGTTGTTATCAAGGATTTGAATCCTTTTTTGTATTGCTCGTATTAATCAAGCTTCATAATCAGGCTTAGAACATAAGCGAGAAACTTGCCAGAGCAATCCGTGGGGTACTTTTTACCCTTAAAGTTCCGCCGCAAGTTAGTAAAATGATATCAATAAAAATAATGAACAGTGTTTTATTGCTGTTTTTATATTTTAAGTTTATGTTTTAATTTGGTTTTTATTTTTAATCGTAAACTTGAGCTTTTGCTTGTTTTTGTTTTTTTTAGGTTTTTATTTCGATACTTATTGATTGTGAAGTTAATATTCATTTTTGTGATATGTGTAATTTAGACCTAGATAGCGGTTTTGTAATACAACGCTGAATAAAGGTGATTTAGCCACTAAGTTTGTTTACACTAAGCTAAATCGTTTTGTTCTAACTACCTGACCAACGAGGTTGGGTGGCTTTATTTTGTCTGAAGAAAACTTTCAGCATAGAGGTAGAAAATGGAAAAGGTTCCAATGACAGTACGTGGCGCACAGCAGCTACGTGAAGAACTAGAGCGCTTACTAAAACAGCGTCCAATCATTTCAGCAGCGATCGGTGAAGCTCGTGAACTGGGTGACTTAAAAGAAAACGCGGAATACCACGCTGCTCGTGAAGAGCAAGGTATCTGTGAAGCACAGATTCGTGATATCGAATACAAGCTATCTGTAGCTCAAATCATCGATGTTACACAGATGGAAAACACAGGTAAGATCATCTTCGGTACGACTGTAACGCTGATCGATGTAGATACAGATGAAGAAGTTCGCTACCAAATCGTTTCTGAAGATGAAGCGGACATCAAAACTGGCCGTATCTCTGTGAAATCACCAATCGCTCGTGGCCTTATCGGTAAGATGGAAGGCGACGAAGTAATGATTTCAACGCCGGGTGGCGAGAAAGATTTTGAAATTGATAAAGTAGAATACATCTAATTTATCAGTATCTAGATAGCAAAAAAGGTCGCAATTGCGACCTTTTTCTTTTCTCACGTAGTGATTAAACAACGAGATTATCTCTGATATTTGAGATTGTCCCTGATATTTAAGCTTACTTACGTGGAATCTCGATTTTACGCTCTTCAGACTGGCGGAATAGTACAAGTACTTTACCGATAGTTTGTACTTTTTCTGCTTTAGTCTCACGTACGATGGCATCGATAATCAGTTGTTTAGTCTCACGATCTTCTGATGCAACTTTAATCTTGATCAGTTCGTGGTGGTCTAGAGCGATTTCGATTTCCGCTAGAACAGCTTCAGTAAGTCCATTTGCGCCCATTAGCACAACAGGTTTTAAACTGTGAGCTAGGCCCTTTAGATGCTGCTTTTGTTTGGTACTTAGGTTCATTACGCGGCCAATTTTCTTTACTATTAGGGTTGAAAAAACCTATTTTAACGCCATCTAAAGCTGAAGACTATAATTTATTCAGCAATTAGTACTTTCCTCCAATTTAGGTACCCAATGAGCAAACAGAAACATTCGGCCAGTTCAGGCCGTTGGTTGAAGGAACACTTCGACGACAAGTACGCGAATGAAGCCCGTAAGAAAGGCTACCGTTCACGTGCTTACTTCAAAATGGAAGAGATTCAAACTAAAGACAAATTGCTGTCTCCGGGCATGACAGTTGTCGATTTAGGGGCTGCGCCTGGCGGGTGGTCTCAATATGCTGCTAAGATTGTAGGTGACAGTGGTCAAATCATTGCATGTGACTTATTACCTATGGACCCCATCGCAGGTGTGAGCTTCTTGCAAGGGGACTTCAGAGAGGATGCGGTACTAGAAGCACTATTAGATAGGATCCAACCGGACATGGTGGACGTAGTAATGTCTGATATGGCTCCGAATATTGCAGGCAACAACTCTGTAGATCAACCAAGAGCTATGTATTTAGTTGAATTAGCATTGGATATGTGTCGACAAGTTCTAGCTACCAATGGTAGTTTTGTTGTTAAAGTATTCCAAGGCGAAGGGTTCGACCAATACGTTAAGGACGTTCGTGAGATGTTCAAAACGGTTAAAGTGAGAAAACCCGATTCTTCGCGAGCTCGTTCCCGTGAAGTGTTTATTGTAGCCACTGGTTACAAAGGTTAACGATTCTCTTAAATAGTGTGCGTTAACAATATAGCTACAGGTTACAAACTGTAGTACCCTACCTTTAATTACAATTAGTTATCGCGAGGCTGACACCTTGAGTGACATGGCAAAAAATTTAATTCTGTGGCTTGTTATTGCTGTAGTGTTGATGTCGGTATTCCAGAGCTTTGGCCCTGGTGAAAGTAACGGCAGAGCAGTAGATTACACCACGTTTGTACAGGAAGTTGGCCAAGGCCAGATTCAAGAGGCGCAGTTCAATAACAGCGAGATCACTTTCACACGTCGTGGCGGTGGTGCTAAGTACGTTACGTACATGCCTGTTTATGACCAGAAGCTGCTTGATGACTTAATTAATCAAAATGTAAAAGTTCAAGGTACACCACCTGAAGAGCAGAGCTTACTTGGCACTATCTTCATCTCTTGGTTCCCAATGATCTTACTGATTGGTGTGTGGATTTTCTTCATGCGTCAAATGCAAGGCGGTGGCGGCGGTAAAGGCGCTATGTCTTTCGGTAAGAGCAAAGCTCGTATGATGAGCGAAGAGCAGATCAAAACGTTGTTTGCTGATGTTGCGGGTTGTGACGAAGCAAAAGAAGACGTGAAAGAGCTAGTTGATTACCTGCGTGATCCAAGCCGATTCCAGAAGCTGGGCGGTAAGATCCCGACAGGTATCCTACTTGTTGGTCCTCCAGGTACAGGTAAAACGCTACTTGCAAAAGCGATTGCAGGTGAGGCGAAAGTACCATTCTTCACTATCTCTGGTTCTGACTTCGTAGAAATGTTTGTTGGTGTTGGTGCATCTCGTGTGCGTGACATGTTTGAACAAGCGAAGAAAGCGGCACCTTGTATCATCTTTATCGATGAGATCGATGCGGTAGGTCGTCAGCGTGGCGCAGGTGTTGGTGGTGGTCACGATGAACGTGAACAAACATTGAACCAAATGCTTGTAGAGATGGATGGTTTCGAAGGTAACGAAGGTATTATTGTTATCGCTGCGACTAACCGTCCGGATGTACTTGACCCAGCACTACTTCGTCCTGGTCGTTTCGACCGTCAAGTTGTGGTTGGTCTGCCAGACGTACGTGGTCGTGAACAGATCCTTAAAGTTCACATGCGCAAAGTTCCTCTAGCTGGTGATGTAGAGCCATCATTGATTGCTCGTGGTACTCCAGGGTTCTCTGGTGCTGACCTAGCTAACCTAGTCAACGAAGCGGCACTATTCGCTGCTCGCGGTAACAAACGCAACGTATCTATGGTTGAGTTTGAACTAGCGAAAGACAAAATCATGATGGGTGCTGAACGTCGCTCTATGGTTATGTCGGAAGAAACAAAAGAGTCAACGGCATACCACGAAGCCGGTCACGCGATTGTTGGTCGCCTAGTACCTGAACATGATCCAGTGTACAAAGTGTCTATCATTCCACGTGGTCGTGCACTTGGTGTAACGATGTACCTACCAGAGCAAGATCGTGTAAGCATGTCTCGTCAACATCTAGAGTCTATGATTTCTAGCTTGTACGGTGGTCGTCTTGCTGAAGAACTTATCTACGGAAAAGACAAAGTATCGACTGGTGCTTCTAACGATATCGAACGTGCAACTGATATTGCGCGTAAGATGGTGACTCAGTGGGGCTTCTCTGAGAAGCTAGGTCCTCTTCTTTATGCTGAAGAAGAAGGCGAAGTATTCTTAGGTCGCAGTGTAAGTCAGACTAAACATGTTTCTGACGACACCACTAAGCTTATCGATGAAGAGATTCGTATCCTGATTGACCGCAACTACGCTCGTGCGCAGAAGATCCTTGAAGAGAACATGGATATTATGCACGCAATGAAAGATGCGCTTATGAAATACGAAACGATCGATGCAGGTCAAATCGACGACCTAATGGATCGTAAAGATACAATTCGTGAGCCTGCTGGTTGGGGCGACCAAGTAAAAGCTGAGCCTGCAAAGGAAGAGCCAAAAGCGGAAGCAAAACCAGAAGCTAAAGAAGAAGTGAAAGCTGAAGAAGCGAAAACGGACTCTGAAGATAGCGCGAATAAAGATTCTTAATCTGGAAATCGTAAATAAAAACCCTGAGTACTCGCTCAGGGTTTTTCTGTTTTTAGGCTAATGACCGACGTACAAAGAATGGAATTCATGAACTTAACAGCAAACCACAAGACACTTACCCTCGATCGTCCACATGTGATGGGCATTCTAAATGTAACACCTGACTCTTTTTCGGATGGTGGTAAATACAATTCTCTTGATAACGCATTGGCTCAGGCTCAAAAGATGATAGATGCTGGTGTATCAATTATTGATATCGGTGGTGAGTCGACTCGTCCAGGGGCACCAGATGTAACGCTTGAAGAAGAACTTGAGCGAGTGATCCCGGCCATTAAAGCCATTCGCGCACGTCACGATGTTTGGATCTCTATTGATACGAGTAAAGCCGAGGTGATGAGACAAGCCGTCGCTGCAGGCGCAGACCTAATCAACGATGTTCGCGCGCTGCAAGAACCGGGTGCCCTTGAAGTTGCTGCCGAAACGGGTGTGCCGATCTGTTTAATGCATATGCAGGGGCAGCCACGCACCATGCAAAGCAATCCAACTTATGATGACTTACTGCAAGATGTTTCTGATTTTCTTCAAGAGCGTATCGCAGCGTGTGAAGCCGCGGGAATCTCAAAAGATAAGCTGATTCTGGACCCTGGTTTTGGTTTTGGTAAGACGCTTGAGCATAACTATCAGCTGCTGGCACATCTTGATAAGTTCCATATACTCGGTTTGCCGTTACTCGCAGGGATGTCTCGCAAGTCAATGATCTTTAAGTTGTTGGACAAGAAACCAGCCGATTGTATGGTTGGTAGCGTAACTTGTGCTACGATTGCCGCCATGAAAGGGGCTCAGATCATTCGAGTTCACGATGTAGAAGATACATTGGAAGCAATGCAAATTATTAAAATGATGAATAACAATCATTAAAAAAGATAGAAATATAATTAAGGAAAACAACATGTCTAATAAAAGACGTTACTTTGGTACAGATGGTGTACGCGGTAAGGTTGGTCAATACCCAATCACACCTGATTTTGTTCTAAAGCTTGGCTGGGCTGCGGGTCGTGTACTTGCAAAACAAGGCACAAAGAAAGTAATCATCGGTAAAGATACGCGTATCTCAGGTTACATGCTGGAATCAGCACTAGAAGCAGGCTTGGCTGCGGCGGGTTTGAAAGCGACTTTTACTGGTCCTATGCCAACTCCGGCAGTTGCATACTTAACGCAAACTTTCCGTGCTGAAGCAGGTATTGTAATCTCTGCTTCTCACAACCCTTACTATGACAACGGCATCAAGTTCTTCTCTTCTGAAGGTACAAAACTGCCTGACGATATTGAACTGGCGATTGAAGCTGAGTTGGACAAAGAAATCGAGTGTGTTGAATCAGCAGAGCTTGGTAAAGCAACTCGCCTGAACGATGCTGCGGGTCGTTACATTGAGTTTTGTAAGAGCACTTTCCCGTCAGAGCTGAGCCTTGCAGGTAAGAAAATCGTTGTTGATTGTGCACACGGTGCGACTTACCACATTGCTCCAGCAGTATTCAGCGAGTTAGGTGCTGAAGTGATCGCTATGGGTGTGGAGCCAAACGGTACTAACATCAACCATGAAGTTGGCGCAACCGATGTACGCGCTCTGCAAACGCGTGTTGTTGAAGAGAAAGCAGACCTTGGCCTAGCGTTTGATGGTGACGGTGACCGTATCATCATGGTTGACGAACTGGGTAATAAAGTTGATGGCGACCAAATCGCTTACATCATTGCTCGTGACGCATTGCGTCGTGGCGAGTTAAAAGGCGGTGTTGTTGGTACGCTAATGACAAACCTTGGCATGGAAAATGGCCTGAAACAGCTAGGTATTCCGTTTGTTCGTGCGGCTGTAGGTGACCGTTACGTAATGGAGCAGCTTCTTGCTAAAGGTTGGAAGATCGGTGCTGAAAACTCTGGTCACGTGATCCTGCTAGATAAAGTAACAACGGGTGATGCTATTGTTGCGGCATTGCAAGTACTGGCATCGGTTGTTGGTAGCGAAATGTCATTAAATGAGTTGTCTCAAGGTATGACGCTTTACCCGCAAGTACTTGAGAACGTACGCTTTAGTGGTGATTCAAACCCACTAGAAGCAGATGCAGTAAAACAGTCTGTTGCTGATGTAGAAGCTGAGCTTGGCGAGAAAGGTCGAGTATTACTACGTAAATCAGGTACTGAGCCTCTATTACGTGTAATGGTGGAAGGCGAAGACGCTGAACTAGTACAAAACTCGGCACTTAAAATTGCCGAAGCAGTGAAAGCAAGCTGCTAAGTTACCTTTATCTAATTAACGAAAGTAGCTGAATAACGAAAACTGTAAAAAGGGCGACGCTTTACCTCTCTTTAGAGAAGGTTTTATTGCGTTTTGCCCTTTTTTTGAGCGTTCGTTAGTCAAAGGCTTATTTTTTGGTAAATTCCGCTTGTCAGCGTACGTCGCATTCGCTAGTATTGCTCGGCCTTCAGTAAGGAGGTCGCTAGCCTTGTTCTGTATAACATGAATTTATGTCAATACTTAACGGCGCTGGCTCAACAATTTGGAACATAGGTGGAAAAATGTTTACAGTTCTACTTGTGATTTACCTGTTGGCAGCGCTTGGTGTAATTGGCCTAGTGTTAATTCAACAAGGTAAAGGCGCAGATATGGGAGCCTCTTTCGGTGCTGGCGCTTCAAACACTGTGTTTGGTGCTAGTGGCTCAGGAAATTTCCTAACCCGAATGACTGCAATTTTTGCAACTACATTTTTTATCCTTAGCTTAGTGCTTGGTAATATGTCTACACATAAAACTGAGTCACAATGGGTAGACCCTACACAAGGTCAAGTTATCCAACAAGCTGAAGATGCAGTGAGTGAAGTTCCGGCGCAAGGCGACGAAATTCCACAATAATCTGAAAGATTTGATGCCGAGATGGTGAAATTGGTAGACACGCCAGCATGAGGTGCTGGTGCCTTTGGTGTGAGGGTTCGAGTCCCTCTCTCGGCACCATTGTTTACAAACTTGTAAAACATCTTGTTGGGCGTATAATGCTCGCAAGTCGGACGCGGGATGGAGCAGCTTGGTAGCTCGTCGGGCTCATAACCCGAAGGTCGTCGGTTCAAATCCGGCTCCCGCAACCAATTTTAAGTGCTATATTTAGTCTTGATTGGTAGCAAGTTTGCACAGTGTGAACCTCACTGTGAACTAAGTGCAGTAACTCATTTTATGAAGGCGCTTAGTATATAAGGGTCCAGCAACAAAAACCCCGGCTTATACGGGGTTTTTTGTTATCTAAGCATTTGTAAATGCTATTAGATAATGTTTGCTTGGAATTTAAATTGGGCTTTGAGCCCTTTTTTTGTTTCTGGAGTGGTTAAATGACTGGTTTAGAAAGACAACTTACTGAAATGCTTGAAGCTCCAGTAGCAGCATCAGGTTATGAGTTAGTTGGATTAGAATTTATTCGTGCGGGTGAGCACTCAACGCTACGTATTTACATCGATTCACCAAACGGTATCAATGTGGATGACTGTGCAGAAGTAAGTCACCAAGTAAGTGCCGTAATGGACGTTGAAGATCCAATTTCAGTGGCTTATAACCTTGAAGTGTCTTCACCAGGTTTAGAAAGACCACTGTTCAAAGCAGAGCATTACCAACAATTTATTGGTCACGAGGTAAGCATCGTTTTGAAAATGGCTGTCGGCAACCGTCGTAAATGGAAAGGTGATATCCAATCTATTGAAGGCGAAACCGTAACAGTATTGGTTGAAGGGCAACAAGAAGAATTCGCCCTCAGCAATATTTCAAAAGCGAACCTGATCCCTAAATTTTAGTTCTCCCTGAGAGAAGAGCTTAAGAGGCTAGATTAATGAACAAAGAAATTTTGGCGGTAGTAGAAGCTGTTTCTAACGAGAAAGCAGTTCCTCGTGAGCGTATTTTTGAAGCGCTTGAAATCGCGCTTGCTACAGCAACGAAAAAGAAAAGCGAATTCGAAATCGAAGTTCGCGTAGAGATCGACCGCAAGACTGGTGATTTCGAAACTTTCCGTCGTTGGGAAGCTGTAGAAGAAGTTGAGAATCCAACAAAAGAGATCTCTCTAGAAGCAGCACAGTTCGAAGACGAAACAATCGAACTTGGTGGTTTCATCGAAGACGAGATTGAGTCTGTAACATTTGACCGTATTACGACTCAGACTGCTAAGCAAGTTATCGTACAGAAAGTTCGTGAAGCTGAGCGTGCACAAATCGTTGAGCAGTTCATCGACAACGAAGGCGAGCTAGTAACAGGCGTAGTTAAGAAAGTTAACCGCGATACTATCATCCTAGACCTAGGTAACAACGCTGAAGCAGTTATCCTACGTGATGACCAACTTCCTCGTGAAAACTTCCGTCCAGGCGACCGTGTACGTGGTCTTCTTTACAAAGTTGCACCTGAAGCGCGTGGTTTCCAACTGTTCATCACTCGCTCTAAGCCAGAAATGCTTGCTGAGCTATTCCGCGTAGAAGTGCCAGAGATCGGTGAAGAGCTGATTGAACTAAAAGGTGCTGCACGTGATGCAGGTTCTCGTGCTAAAATCGCTGTGAAAACAAACGACAAGCGCATAGACCCAGTAGGTGCGTGTGTTGGTATGCGTGGTGCACGTGTACAAGCGGTATCAAGCGAACTTGGCGGTGAGCGTATCGATATCGTGCTTTGGGACGATAACCCAGCACAATTTGTTATCAACGCAATGGCTCCAGCAGATGTTGCTTCTATCATCGTAGATGAAGATGCACACTCAATGGACATCGCTGTTGAAGCAGACAACCTAGCGCAAGCTATCGGCCGTAGCGGTCAAAACGTTCGTCTAGCATCTCAACTGACAGGTTGGGAACTGAACGTAATGACAGTTGAAGATCTTCAGAAGAAACACCAAGAAGAAGCTGTTGCTTCTATTGAAAACTTCATGAAGCACCTAGACATCGAAGAAGACTTCGCTCAAATGCTTGTTGAAGAAGGTTTCTCTACACTAGAAGAGGTCGCTTACGTACCAGTAAACGAGCTTCTAGAAATTGATGGTCTAGACGAAGACATCGTAGAAGAGCTACGTAGCCGTGCTAAAGATGCTCTAACAACGCTAGCACTAGCGAAAGAAGAGACATTTGACGGTGTTGAGCCAGCAGAAGACCTTCTAGCACTTGAAGGCCTAGAACGCGAAATGGCGTACAAACTGGCAGCGAAAGGTGTAGCAACACTAGAAGACCTAGCTGACCAAGGCGTTGATGAACTAGAAGGCATTGAAGACCTAACTACAGAGCGTGCGGGCGAGCTAATCATGGCTGCACGTAACATCTGTTGGTTCGGCGACGAAGAATAATTCAGCAAGGAGAGAAAGCGGTATGACACAATTAACAGTTAAAGCACTGAGTGAAGAGATTGGTACGCCAGTTGACCGCTTAATTGAACAACTTGCTGATGCAGGCATGAAGAAAACAGGGTCGGATCAAGTTACTGATTCAGAGAAGCAAGCATTACTAACGCATCTTAAGAAAGAGCATGGTGATACATCTGGTGAAGCAGAACCGACTCGTTTAACTCTTCAACGCAAGACCCGCAGCACGCTAAGTGTTGCCGCTGGAGGCGGTAAGAGTAAGGATGTTCAAGTAGAAGTACGCAAGAAGCGTACTTACGTGAAGCGCAGCGCTATTGAAGATGAAGCGAAACGTGAAGCTGAGGAAGCAGCGAAGCGTGAAGCTGAAGAGAAAGCACGTCGTGAAGCTGAAGAGCAAGCGAAACGTGAAGCTGCAGAGAAAGCACAGCGCGAAGCTGAAGAGAAGGCAAAACGTGAAGCGGACGCAAAACGTGAAGCTGAAGAAAAAGCAAAACGCGCACAAGCTGATAAGGCTAAAAAAGACATGAATGCAAAAAATGCAGACGCTAACGCACAAGCGAAAAAAGAAGCGGATGAACTAAAAGCTCGTCAAGAGCAAGAAGCACAGCGTAAAGCTGAAGCTGAAGCGGCTAAGCTAGTTGAAGAAGCACGTAAACTAGCTGAAGAGAACGAAGCGCGCTGGTCTGAAGAAGAGCAGAAGAAGAAAGAGCAAGAGAAGTCTGCGGACTACCATGTGACAACTTCTACGTACGCTCGTGAAGCGGAAGATGCAGCTGACCAGAAAGAAGAGAAGGCGCCTCGTCGTCGTAAGAAGAAGCCAGCTGATAAGCAAGCTACTAACAACCGTGGTGGTCGTAACCAACGTGGTCGTGGCAGTAAAGGTAAACTGGCTAAACCAACTTCAATGCAACAGGGCTTCGATAAGACAGCATCTGTAGCGAAAGCTGACGTTGTTATCGGTGAAACTATCGTTGTTTCTGAACTAGCTAGCAAAATGGCTGTTAAAGCAACTGAAGTTATCAAAGTAATGATGAAGATGGGCGCTATGGCGACTATCAACCAAGTGATCGACCAAGAGACAGCACAACTTGTTGCTGAAGAGATGGGTCACAAGGTAATCCTACGTAAAGAGAACGAGCTAGAAGAAGCTGTACTAAACGATCGTGACAACAACGCTGAAGCTGTTCCACGTGCTCCTGTTGTAACTATCATGGGTCACGTTGACCACGGTAAAACGTCTACACTTGACTACATCCGTAAAGCTCACGTTGCTTCAGGCGAAGCGGGCGGTATCACGCAGCACATCGGTGCATACCACGTTGAAACTGAAAACGGCATGATCACTTTCCTTGATACTCCTGGACACGCGGCATTTACAGCAATGCGTGCTCGTGGTGCTCAAGCGACAGATATCGTTGTTCTAGTAGTAGCAGCAGACGATGGCGTAATGCCACAAACGATCGAAGCGATCCAGCACGCGAAAGCAGCTGAAGTACCGCTAATCGTTGCTGTAAACAAGATCGATAAAGAAGACGCTAACCCAGACAACGTTAAGAACGAGCTGGCACAGTACGACGTTATCCCTGAAGAGTGGGGCGGTGAGAACATGTTCGTTCACATCTCTGCGAAACAAGGTACTAACATCGAAGGTCTTCTAGAGACTATCCTTCTACAATCTGAAGTTCTAGAACTAACAGCAGTAGAAGAAGGCATGGCATCTGGTGTGGTTGTAGAATCTCGCCTAGATAAAGGCCGTGGTCCAGTTGCTACTGTACTTGTACAGTCTGGTACTCTAAACAAGGGCGACATCGTTCTTTGTGGTCAAGAGTACGGCCGTGTTCGTGCAATGCGCGATGAGAACGGTCAAGAAGTGACATCTGCAGGTCCATCTATCCCAGTAGAGATCCTAGGTCTTTCTGGTGTACCAGCATCTGGTGATGAAGCAACAGTTGTACGTGATGAGCGTAAAGCACGTGAAGTAGCGAACTACCGTCAAGGTAAATTCCGTGATGTGAAACTAGCACGTCAACAGAAAGCGAAACTAGAGAACATGTTCTCTAACATGGCTGCTGGTGAAGTTGCTGAGCTTAACGTTGTTCTTAAGGCGGACGTACAAGGTTCTGTAGAGGCTATCGCAGACTCTCTACTGAAACTGTCTACTGACGAAGTTAAAGTGAACATCGTAGGTTCTGGTGTTGGTGGTATTACAGAAACTGATGCAGTACTTGCAGCAGCATCTAACGCTATCATCCTAGGCTTCAACGTTCGTGCAGACGCGACAGCTCGTCGTACTGTTGAGAACGAAAACCTAGACCTACGTTACTACTCAATCATCTACCAACTGATCGACGAAGTGAAACAGGCGATGGGCGGTATGCTTGCTCCTGAGTTCAAACAAGAGATCATCGGTCTTGCTCAAGTACGTGACGTGTTTAAGTCGCCTAAGCTTGGTGCAATTGCAGGTTGTATGGTTACTGAAGGTACGATCAAGCGTAACAACCCAATCCGCGTACTACGCGATAACGTTGTTATCTACGAAGGTGAACTAGAGTCACTACGTCGCTTTAAAGATGACGTACAAGAAGTTAAGAATGGCTACGAGTGTGGTATCGGCGTTAAGAACTACAATGATGTTCGCGTTGGTGACCAAATCGAAGTATTCGAAATCGTTGAAGTTAAGCGTACTCTAGACTAATCAGTCCGCTGACTCGACATATTGACTAAGGTTACTAACATTACTGGTATAGGTAAGTGGTAATCGGTTGTTGAATACACCATGGGGGGCTGGTTATTACCAAGCCCCCCATCTTTCTAAGTGAGAAAAGAAAATGTCAAAAGAATTTAGCCGCACGCAGCGCGTGTCTCAGCAACTACAAAAAGAGCTAGCAATCATGCTGCAACGTGAAGTTCGTGACTCACGTATCGGTATGGTAACTATCTCTGATGTAGAGGTTTCTCGTGACCTTGCTTACGCAAAAGTATTCGTTACTTTCCTATGTGTGGGCGAGCAAACACCAGAGTCGAGCCTAGCTGCACTGAAAGAGCACGAGCCTCAACTACGTATGATGCTAGGTAAGCGTATCCGTCTACGCCTAACGCCAGAAATTCGTTTCACTTACGACAACACTTTGGTTGAAGGTATGCGTATGTCTAACCTAGTGTCTGAAGTGGTAAGCGAAGACAAGCGTAAGCAGCAAGCTGCTGGCCGTGATGAGTCTACTTCGGAAGGTGAAGAGTAATGGCTCGCCGTCGTAAAGGTCGCCCGATTAACGGGGTTATTTTATTAGATAAGCCGACTGGCATCTCATCGAATGACGCACTGCAGAAAGTAAAGCGTATTTACTTTGCAGAGAAAGCAGGGCACACCGGTGCTTTGGATCCTCTTGCGACAGGCATGCTGCCAATCTGTTTAGGTGAGGCAACCAAGTTTTCTCAGTTTCTATTAGATTCTGATAAGCGCTACGTTGTGATCGCTAAGCTAGGTGAGCGTACCAACACTTCTGACTCTGATGGTGAAGTTGTTGAAACTCGTGAAGTGAATGTCACTTGCGAACAGCTTGAGCGTTGCATTGAGAGCTTCAAGGGTGAAACTGACCAAGTACCATCCATGTTCTCTGCGTTAAAATACCAAGGTAAGCCTTTGTATGAATACGCGCGTGCAGGCATCGAAGTACCGCGTGAATCTCGTAAGATCACGGTTTACTCTATCGATCTACTTCGCTTTGAAGGTGATGAAGTGGAGATGGAAGTGCACTGTTCAAAAGGCACTTACATCCGTACCATCACTGACGATCTGGGCGAAATGCTAGGCTGTGGTGCGCACGTAACCATGCTGCGTCGTACCGGTGTTGCAAAGTACCCATACGAGCGCATGGTTACGCTAGAGCAACTGAACGAAATCCTAGAGCAAGCTCAACAGCAAGACATTGCACCAAAAGAGCTGCTTGATCCACTGTTGATGCCAATGGACACCGCAGTAGAAGATCTACCAGAAGTGAACCTGAATGCGGAGCTGACTGATCTAGTTCAGCACGGTATGCCAGTACAAGTTGCCGGTGCACCAGCAGAAGGCACAGTGCGTATGACAAGTGGTGAAGAGAAGCTGTTTGTTGGTGTAGCTCAGATCGATAATGATGGTCGCGTAGCACCAAAACGCTTGGTGGTTTTCCGTGAAGAAGAGCCGCAAGCGTAATCAAGATTAAACGCAATCTTTGCTTATAAGTCGTGAAAAGCAGAAGTCCAATTTAGGTCTTCTGCTTTTTTGTTTTCGTTCAGTGAGATCGCGATAGATTGTTATTGCACCACTAGGCAAACTTCCCTATAATCCACGGCTCGCGTAGCGGCTGAATCAGAGATTGGCTGCTACAAATATCAAACTACTCTTATCAGGAGAGAATTATGTCTCTGAATGCAGAAACTAAAGCAGCAATCGTTGCAGAATACGCGCGCTCTGAAGGCGACACAGGTTCACCAGAAGTACAAGTAGCTCTACTTACTGCTTCTATCAACCACCTACAAGGTCACTTCAAAGCTCACAAAGGCGATCACCACAGCCGTCGTGGTCTTCTACGTATGGTTTCTAGCCGTCGTAAGCTTCTAGACTACCTAAAAGGTAAAGATCTTGGTCGTTACCAAGAGCTTATCAAGCGTCTAGGTCTACGTCGCTAATCAAATCTCGAATTTGATGAAAGAGCCTCAGCAATTGCTGAGGCTTTTTTTATGTCTGAAATATCGCCACAACGCAGAGAAAAGTACCCGTTATGTGTGCTGTAAACTCGTTTTTTGGCTCTGAAAATGTCTCTTGTCAGAAAAATAGTTTATACTCTTGCACGCCAGTAATTCTATGAAACTCTGGCACTTCACTTTACTCAACAATGACAGTCACAGATGTCGGCCAATAGGTCGCGACTATTAAAAACAGATGAGCGGAGAACGTCGTTCTTTTTCGTCTTTTTTTACTAGTCGCGATTAGTCATTGCGGAGTACCCATTCACTTATTCTAAAGAGCAATCTTTAGATGAAGGAAATACAATGTTTGAAAAACCAGTTGTAAAAACGTTTCAGTACGGTAACCACACCGTAACTCTAGAAACAGGTGTTATTGCACGTCAAGCTACTGCTGCAGTAATGGTAACAATGGACGATACGTCTGTATTCGTATCTGTTGTTGGTAAAAAAGAAGCGGTTGAAGGTCAAGACTTCTTCCCACTAACAGTTAACTACCAAGAGCGTACATACGCTGCAGGTAAGATCCCTGGTGGCTTCTTCAAGCGTGAAGGTCGTCCTTCTGAAGGCGAAACACTAACGGCTCGTCTGATCGACCGTCCAATTCGTCCTCTTTTCCCAGACGCATTCAAAAACGAAGTACAAGTTATCGCTACAGTAATGTCTGTAAACCCAGACGTTCAGCCTGACATGGTAACAATGATCGGTACTTCAGCAGCACTTGCTATCTCTGGTATCCCGTTCAACGGCCCAATCGGTGCAGCACGTGTTGGTCACATCGACGGTCAACTAGTACTAAACCCAAGCAACACTGAGCTAGAAACGTCTAAGTTAGACCTAGTAGTTGCGGGTACTGAAGGCGCTGTTCTTATGGTTGAGTCTGAAGCAGACAACCTAACAGAAGAAGAGATGCTATCTGCAGTTGTATTTGGTCACGATCAACAGCAAGTTGTTATTAACGCGATCAACGAGTTCGCAGCTGAAGTTGCTACTCCAGCATGGGACTGGGTTGCTCCAGAAGAGAACACTGCTCTAAACACTCGTATTGCTGAACTAGCAGAAGCTAAGCTAGTTGAAGCGTACCAAATCACAGAGAAAATGACTCGTTATGACCGCATCCACGAGATCGCAGCTGAAGTTAACGAAGTACTAGTCTCTGAAAACGAAGAAGTGAACCTAAAAGAAGCTCACTCTATTTTCCACGATCTAGAGAAAACAGTTGTACGTCGCAGCATCATCGCTGGTAACCCACGTATCGATGGCCGTGAAAAAGACATGGTTCGTGCACTAGATGTACGTACTGGTGTTCTTCCTCGTACACACGGTTCTTCACTATTCACTCGTGGTGAAACTCAAGCTATCGTTACTGCTACTCTTGGCACACAACGTGACGCTCAAATCATTGACGAGCTAACTGGTGAGCGTAAAGATCACTTCCTACTACACTACAACTTCCCTCCATACTGTGTTGGCGAAACTGGTTTTGTAGGTTCTCCTAAGCGTCGTGAAATCGGCCACGGTAAACTAGCTAAGCGTGGTATTGCTGCAGTAATGCCATCTGTAGACGAGTTCCCATACACAGTACGTGTAGTATCAGAAATCACAGAATCTAACGGTTCTTCTTCAATGGCTTCTGTATGTGGTACGTCTCTAGCTCTTATGGATGCAGGTGTTCCAATCAAGTCTTCTGTTGCGGGTATCGCAATGGGTCTTGTTAAAGAAGGCGACGACTTCGTTGTTCTTTCTGATATCCTTGGTGACGAAGACCACTTAGGTGACATGGACTTTAAAGTAGCGGGTACTAACACTGGTATCACTGCACTTCAAATGGACATCAAGATCGAAGGTATCACTAAAGAGATCATGCAAATTGCTCTTAACCAAGCGCAAGGTGCACGTAAGCACATCCTATCTGTAATGGATGAAGCTATCTCTGGTGCTCGTGAAGATATCTCTGAGTTCGCTCCGCGTATTCACACAATGAAGATCAGCGCTGAGAAGATCAAAGACGTTATCGGTAAAGGTGGTGCAGTTATCCGTGCTCTAACTGAAGAGACAGGTACAACTATCGAAATCGATGACGACGGTACAATCAAGATTGCTGCAACTGAAGGTACAGCTGCGAAAGAAGCAATCCGTCGTATCGAAGAGATCACAGCAGAAGTTGAAGTTGGCCGTATCTACCAAGGTAAGGTTGCGCGTCTTGCAGACTTCGGTGCATTCGTTACTATCCTTCCAGGTAAAGATGGTCTAGTACACATCTCTCAAATCGCTGACAAGCGCGTTGAGAAAGTGTCTGACTACCTAACTGAAGGTCAAGAAGTTCCTGTTAAGGTTCTTGAAATCGACCGTCAAGGCCGTGTACGTCTAAGCATGAAAGAAGCAGTTGAAACGCCAGCTGAAGGCGAAGCACCTGCTGCTGAGTAATTCTCAGTAAAATGATGGAACTATCGCTTTTTAGTGATTTCTAACCCATCATTAACAAAGCATGTTATAAAGGGAGCATATCGCTCCCTTTTTTATTGCGGTCATAACAGGAGTAAGTATTTGTGAAATGGTTTCAAACCGCGAGTCTGTCTCTGCTGCTTGTTTTAACAGGTTGTGCATCGACAATGGACAGCTCAGCTCAGCGCTGGGTCTATCCACCTATGGCTGTGCCTCTGCAGCCGAGTGTGCAGCAAGAAGTTCAGATAGCTCGTTTATCTCAATTGTTACAAAGACCTGACCTTGGTGATGACGTTCGAGCTAAGATGCTATTTGAACGCGGCAACTATTACGACAGCGTCGGCTTGCGTGATCTCGCTCGACTCGATTTTAATCAGTCTTTATCTTTGAATCCGGCACAACCTGACATCTTTAATCTATTGGGTGTTTACTTTACCCAAGTGGGTGAGTTTGATGCTGCTTATGAATCTTTCGACTCAACATTAGAGCTTGATCCAAGCAACTCATACGCAGAACGTAACCGCGCTATTGCCCTTTACTATGGCGAGCGCTACGAGCTGTCAAATGAAGAGATGCTTAAGCACTATAATGATGATCCAAGTGACCCATTCCGTGCGCTATGGCTTTACATCATTCAGAGTGAGCTGACGCCAGAACAAGCACTAAAAGATTTGCAGTCACGCTACCAAGATCGTGATGAGCAATGGGGCTGGGTACTGGTTGCGATTATGCTCGATGAAATTTCAGAAGAGCAGGCATTCAAAGCGATCTTGAGTGGTACTCGTGACAACACATTGTTGGCGCAGCGTTTAACCGAGACCTACTTCTACTTAGGTAAGCGTTATCATTTGCGCGGTGACTACGCGAATGCGATCTCTCTTTACAAGCTAGCGGTGTCATTCAATGTTTATGAGTACGTAGAGCATCGTTACTCTTTCCTTGAGCTCGGTCGTATCTTTATGGACCTTAAGGAAGAGCGCCTTGCGCAGGCTAAGCTAGAACAAGCAAAAGCTGAAGAGAACTAAATTAGTCCTTTCAAAATAAATCTCAATAAAGCCGCTCTGATGAGCGGCTTTTTTATGTGGCACACTTTTTCTGATTGCAATTTAATCAACTTGGATTAAAATAGTTAGCATTGCTAATTAAATGTGGGTTGTTCGAAGAACTGTGTTGAATGAGAACCTAGAAAAGATCGAGCGATTTGCATCGAAAATATGGCGAACGCAATCGAAAGAGGATCCAATTGGTCAGCTTAGCTTTAATGAGTATGACTACCTCAAGGTCATTGAGGCGGCTAAAGAGCCCATTCGATTAACGGACCTTGCAGAAGAGATGCAAGTGACTAAACCCTCTGCGACCACTATGGTGCAGCGCTTAGAACGAAAAGGATTGGTCGAGCGACGCCCGAGCCCTGAAGATGCACGTTCGAAGCTAGTTGTACTCACAGCAAAAGCTGAAACGGGCCTAGAGGAAGAGAGTAAGATCTATCAGGTTATGGCAAACACATTAGAGAGCCAGTTAAGCGAGCAAGAAATAGAGCAGCTGAACTTATTGTTGAATAAGGCCCTCAAGTAAAAATTTGATTATTTAGTTAGCCTGGTTAACTAAGTGGTCGGCAGGATGAGCGCAGGTTTCAAGGACAACAGAAACGTCATCACTCACTGGTTATAGTGAGATAACAGTAGAAAGTAAGAGTAGAAGATGAGTCAGTCAATCAGTCGTCAATTTTGGCGCTATACAATCCCAACCGTGGCTGCAATGTTGGTCAATGGTTTATACCAAGTGGTTGATGGTATTTTCATTGGTCGTTTTGTTGGTGCCGATGGCCTTGCCGGTATCAACGTGGCTTGGCCGGTGATCGGTTCAATCCTCGGTCTAGGCATGCTTGTTGGTGTGGGTACGGGAGCTTTAGTATCGATTCGCCAAGGGGAAAAAGATACCCAAGGGGCTAAACAGATCCTCGCTACTGGTCTCACTCTATTATTGGTGTTGACGCCGTTCGTCGCTGGCGTTCTTTTCTTCTTTGCAGACGATTTTTTGCGTTGGCAGGGGGCGGAAGGGCGCGTATTTGATCTTGGTTTACAGTACCTACAGATTCTGATTGTGGGCAGTGTCTTTACCTTGGGTTCTATCGCGATGCCGTTCTTACTACGCAATGACGACAGCCCAAATTTAGCCACTATTTTGATGGTGGTTGGTGCGGTGATTAACATTGTGCTCGACTATCTATTCATAGCATGGCTGAACTGGGAACTGACAGGTGCCGCTTTAGCAACAGCAATCGCTCAGCTAGTGGTAACAGGTTTAGGCTTAGCTTACTTCTTCTCACGCAGAGCGAACTTGCGTCTACGTTGGAGTGAGCTGAGACTTAAGCTTGATGTGATTCCACAGATCTTCGCTATCGGTACGTCGAGCTTCTTTATGTACGCTTATGGCTCGATGATGGTGGCGCTACATAACGCGTTGTTTGCACAATATGGTAACCAACTGATGATTGGTGCGTATGCGATTCTCGGCTACATCGTGACGGTTTACTACCTCACAGCAGAGGGTATCGCCAATGGTATGCAGCCACTAGTGAGCTATAACCATGGCGCTAAGCGTCACGACAATATTCGCCAGCTGCTTAAGATTGCGATGGTGAGTTCAGTCTTTGTGGGTATGGTCTTTATTGTGCTGTTGAACATCTTCCCGAGAGAGTTTGTATCGGTGTTTAACTCAGAAGACCCGCAGCTAGTCGAGTACACGGTATTGGGGATTAGACTGCATATGTTCGCTCTGGCGCTTGATGGCTTTTTGGTCGTCGCTGGTGCTTACTATCAAGCCGTAAACAAAGGCAGCAAAGCGATGTTTGTAACGGTAGGCAATATGCTGATTCAACTGCCGTTCTTGTACATTATGCCGAAGCTGTTCGGTGTACCGGGAATCTGGATTGCTTATCCACTGTCGAACATCGCGCTGAGTGTGGTCGTGATTCTGATGTTGGTGAAAGATGTAAAGAAGCTCAATACGCAGCCGCTGCAGACAGCAACAGCTTAATGAATTAAGAGTTTATTGATAAAGAAAAGGTCTAGCTATTGCTAGACCTTTTTGTATTTGGGGCTTGGCTTAGATGTTTTTTACTTCCAAACCTGCTAACTGATGCCAGTAGCCGTTGCACTGACGGTCAGCAATCTGAATTGGGTTCTCACCCTTTTCATTAGCTCTAAAGTTATTGAGCTCAGAGAAGGTATCAATGCCCAATGGGCTTAAACGAACCACATCAACCAAGTCATGCATATTCGGCAAATCATTGATCAGGTTGTAGCAGTAACCTGACTGGGTTTGAATGCCGTTTAGGTTGAAGACTGACTGTCCTTCTTGGCTCTCTACTTGAAGGCCGGTTGGGTACTTAATACAGCACGTCTCACAATCGTCCTTCGCTTTGTTCTCCGCGCGAGCCGTAAAGCAACGAGCAGAGTAGGCCAAAGGCAGGTAGCCGTGGCTGAAGACTTCCACTTCAAACTTATTACGAATGTTGAGCTCTTCACACTGAGTCATCACGTTTGATAACCACTCTCGAGACAACTCAACAGGCATACACCAACGAGTCATGCCCTGCTTAAGAAATAGGTTCAGCGTGTGCGCGTTGTAGGTGTTGACCGCTGGGCCAACTACGAATGGAACTTTACTTTCACTCGCAAGCTGAATAGCCGATACATCGTTGGCTTCAATCGCAAAGTCGCCATTGTCGACGTACTTTTTCATGATGTTTACTTCGCTTGGTGCTTCCAAAAGCGCCATAGTCGATAGTACGACTTGCTTGCCTGAAGCTGAAAGTTCTTTGGCGATATCCAACCAGTGCTTTGCTTTCATCTCGCGGCGTTTCGAACAGACCGCTTCACCAAGGTAGATGATGTCAGCCGAGCTTGTCTTAGCTTGCTCGTAGAAGCTCTCTACGTCTTGTCTTGGCCAAAAATAGAGTAGTGGGCCTAATGCGTATTTCATTGTGTTCTCCATCAATCCTATTGCCATTTACGGTGGTAAGCGCCAAGCGTGGTTTGTGTACCTTCAGACACGTTCGCTAGAGCCGCATCCCAAGCGGCTTCAACTTGGTAAGCCTCTGGGTTTGCTTGGTAGCGATCA
This sequence comes from Vibrio fortis, assembly GCF_000695685.1. Lineage (GTDB taxonomy): Bacteria > Pseudomonadota > Gammaproteobacteria > Enterobacterales > Vibrionaceae > Vibrio > Vibrio fortis_A. Next base: position 84,601 of record NZ_JFFR01000023.1, read on the forward strand.
ATGGCAGCGCGCCAAGTGCGAGTCACTTGTTCTACATAAGCTGGGCTACGTTGACGGCCTTCGATTTTTACTGACGCTACGTTGGCTGCAAACAGCTCTGGCAGCATCGATAAGGTGTTTAGGCTGGTTGGTTCTTCTAGGGCGTGATAACGCTTACGCTCGCCTTCGATTTCAGCTTCGAAGCGGCCCTTACAAAGGGTAGGGTAGCCAGCGTTTTCACCTTGTGCGTACTTGTCGATCAAGATTTCATTGAGGCGAGATTCAAGCCCGGTTTCAGTCTCTTGCCAGCGCACGTATTTCGCTGGAGAACAGGCACCTACTGTATTTGGAGATTCACCTGTCATGTAAGACGAGAGGTAACAACGACCTTCGGCCATAATACACAGGCTACCGAAGGCAAATACTTCAAGGTCTACATCTGAAGAGATATTGCGAGACAGCTGTTTTACTTGGTGAATAGAGAGTACGCGTGGCAGTACCACACGCTTCACGTTGAAATTTTTGTGGTAGAAGTCAATGGCTGCAGCGTTGGTCGCTGAAGCTTGTACCGATAGGTGTAACTCCATATGCGGGTACTTATTCGCCGCGTACTCAAGAACAGCAATGTCCGCCACGATCAGCGCATCCACACCTAATGCAGCGGCTTGGTCAACAGCATTGGTCCAGCGTTCAAAACCATTAGGGTGAGCGAATGTGTTGAGTGCGATATGAATTTTTTTCTTGCGGTCGTGGACGTATTCAACGGCACGATCTAGCTTCTTGCCAGAGAAGTTCAGGCCAGCAAAGTGGCGTGCATTAGTGTCGTCTTTGAATCCGATGTAGACAGCATCCGCACCACAGTCAATGGCTGTTTTCAAAGCAGGTAAGTTTCCTGCTGGGCATAAGAGTTCCATTTGCTCACTACCAGTAGATAAATTTGAAGCGAGCATTTTATGAAGAAATGTGAACGTCAGAATTGATGTAAGGCAGGTTTAGTCGGATAAATCCGCTTTTACTCCGTTTGAGGTAGAGCAAAACCTAAAAATGGTGGGCTAGTTTTTATGGCGACGGTTCTGGGCAAACAACTCTTCAACTTCCTGTTTTGGTTGAGGTCGATAGAAATGGAAGCCCTGAATTGAACTACAGTTGAGGTTCGAGAGCAGTGTCGCTTGTTCGCTAGTTTCAACACCCTCAGCAACCACAGTCAGGTTTAGTGATTTACCGAGGTTGATGATGTTTTCAATCACCGTAACTTGCTTTGGTAAGGTATCAATGTCGGTGATGAAGGCACGGTCTATCTTCAACTCGTCAATTGGGAAACGAGCCAAGTAAGAAAGTGATGAGTAACCGGTACCGAAATCGTCGATCGAAAGGGCAAAGCCAAGTTTCTTAATGGCGTTAAGCATCTGAAGCGTGTGTTCGCTGTCACTCATTACAGCACTTTCGGTTAATTCGAAGGTGATAGCGCTTGGGTCGAGCTCTGTAGTTCGTAGCAGCTTTTCCATGTAGTCGATCAGCTTAGGGTTACCAAACTGCTCAGGGGAAAGGTTGATCGCTACGCGACCTGGCAAGATCCCTTGAATCTTCCAACGCTTAACCGTTGCAAACACCTCACGCATCACCACTCGACCTAGCTGTTCAATCAAACCCGCGCGCTCGGCAACTGGGATAAAGGCAGCAGGGCTGATGTAGCCTTCGACTGGGTGTTTCCAGCGTACCAAGGCTTCAGCACCATTGATGGTGAAGTCACGGGCGTTGACCTTAGGTTGATACCAAACCTCTAAACCATTTTGCTGCAGTGCTTTCTGAAGTTCGATTTCAAGCCAAAGACGCATACGAGCTTCTTTGTTCATCTGCTCATTGAACTTAATTAAGCGGTTACGGCCTCGGTCTTTGGCTTCATACATCGCAGTATCGGCATTTTGCAGCAAGATACGCGCATCGGTACCATCTTGAGGAAAGCTGACACTACCAATGGAACAAGCCAAGCGTTTGCTAAAATGGTGAAGATCGAACGGCTGATTGATCAGAGCAATGATCTTTTCAGCTAGGGCTTCAACGGTCTTTTTGTGTTCAGGCTCTGGCAGGATGATACCAAATTCATCACCACCCAAATGACCTACTACCGCGCGTCTTGGTAATAGACGCTTAAGGCGAGATGCGACCTCTTTAATCACCTTGTCACCGATGTGATGACCCAGTGAGTCATTGATATTTTTGAAGTTATCAATGTCTAGGTACAACATCACCGCTGGCGTCTCATTATGAATAAACTGCTCTAAACGTTTGGTGAACCCAACACGGTTATACAGCTTAGTCAGGTCGTCAATGTAGGCATCTTCATTAACGTTGGTGGTGAGGGTTTTGGGTGCTTCTTGCGCGTCTTGAATCAGGACTAATTGGGTAGTGCTTCCCAACAGGGCAGTTGAATCAATATGCAATTGAACCTTACGCTCAAAACCGCAGCGCGCGCCAGTTAAGCAAACCAAACCAGACTCAGAAACAATAGAGCTGAGCTTATTGCTGAAGACTGTTTTGGTTTGCTCATCAATGAATAGGCGTCCTAGCTCTTCGCCAAGTAACTCAGATGGAGAGTTAAAGCCGAGCAAGCGAGCTGCAGCTGGGTTAGAAGAGAGAATGAAATCATCTTCAACGAGAAGAAGTCCGTCTGGTAGTAAGTGAGTCAGCTTATGGAATTTGGCTTCAGACTCTTCGAGTGAGCGGACAAGAACTTGATTTTCAGAGGTGTCAAAGGCGTGAAAGACAATGTAGTCGGTGTCTTTTCCGTTAGACAGTGGCGCTAGGCTAAAATGAAGGCTGGTATCGAGGTCGGTTTCGTTGAGCGTAATTTCCGCCTCAATGGATTCACCTTTGAAGGCGCGCTCGTAGTATGGCTTCAGGTGTTGGTAGAACTGCTCACCAAGGGTTTGGCGGTCGTTCATTCCTGTTAACTCTGATTGGTTTAACCCCGCAATATCACAGTAGCGCTCATTAACCATAAAATAGTTATGCTGAGCATCAAGAACAGCAAAAAAGAAAGGACTATTTGCTGTGAGCTGTGAAAACCAATGTTGTAGTTGCTGGGGAGGCATCAAAGTACTACCAATTCTCCAAAAGCTTGAGTATTCATTATAGATGAATGTTTATTACTAAATGATGTAATTTTAGCTATTTACCTAGCATAGCAGCAATTCTGCGACTGTTCTTATTACCAGAGTTACTATAACTATGATTTTGAGGATATTAAAGTACAAGCATCAAACCGAAATTAATTTGATACATAACAGGATTTGAGCCTTTAAGATCACTTAAGATGAGTGCCATATTATTGATAAAGTTACGGATAAGTCACGTGATAAACAAGGTTCGCACTCAACTAGTTCAAAACGCCGCATCAATTTTGCGATCTCCAGTCCAGTTATTGCCAAAAACAGTACAAAAAAAAGCCTTATTAGAAGCACTTAAGAATGTTTTCAAGGAAGCGCTGGAAGATGGCGACTTTGAGTTTCTTGAAGACAAGTGGTTAAAAGTGTCGATTAAAGATATGGGCTTGAGTTGGTGCATCAGCTATCAAGATGAGCAACTGGTTGTTGCAGATAAAGAAGTGACAGAAGACGTGAGCTTTAGTGGCAACCTGAACGACCTTGTTTTGATCGCTGGACGCAAAGAAGACCCAGATACTTTGTTCTTTCAACGCCGCCTTTCTATTGAAGGGGATACCGAGCTTGGTCTAGAGGTGAAGAACCTGATGGACAGTGTAGATTTAGACCTACTTCCGGCTCCAATGAAAATGTTATTGAATCAATTAGCTGATTTTGTGCAGAAGGGGGTACAATCGCCTCAGACACAAAATGAGGTAATGAATGCTTATTCGAACTGAGGCACCTGCAGACATACTTGCAATTGACCGCTTGCTGAAATCTGTTTTTGAAACGGACGCAGAAGCGAACCTAGTGATGAGCCTGCGTGAAAACAGTCATCTGACGCTGTCTTTGGTGGCATGCTCTGATGAAGGTGAAGTGGTTGGCCACGTGATGTTTAGCCCACTGACCCTAAAAGGCGAAGACCATAATTGGCAGGGTTTAGCGCCATTAGCCGTACGTGAGGACTTTCGTGGTCAAGGCATTGCTCGAACTTTGATGGAAGAGGCCTTTTCGTCACTGCGCGACTTTGGTTATCCAGCCTGTGTGGTTCTGGGCGACCCAAGCTTTTACAGTAAAGTCGGTTTTAAGGCTGCGAGTGAGTTTGGTTTTCAGTGCCGTTGGGATGTTCCTGAAGGCGCCTTTCAAGCGATTGAGCTGGTGGAAGGCGTGTTCTCTGGACACAGTGGTACTATTGAGTACAGCCCTGAGTTTAATGAGCTCTAGGCGAGTGTAACCCTCATCGACTTCGCCAGCACATAAGATGCGGATAGAAGAAACGTGACCAATAGAGATAAAGGAGCTTGATGCTCCTTTATTTTTTGTTAGTATCAGCTCGATTCAACCTTGGGCTCAGTCAAATAGGCACAGACATGTCACAGATTCATGCGCAGTATTTACAGGAAATGGGAATTACTCAGTGGGAACTGAGCCACCCTGAACGTCTGGCTGGTTATCAGACCGAGCTCGTTAAACTGCCTGAAACATGCCAGTTGCTATTAGTCTCACCAGAAAAGCCTCAAGGCGCGCTAGCTGAGATGTTTGAGCGAGTGCTAAAAAGCATCAAACTGGAACTGTCACAAGCGCAATATGTCCATCCAAGTGAGCTGAGCCATTTTGATTTAAGTTCACCGCAGTGGGTATGGTTTGCAGGGTGTGAATCCGATACTGATATCACAGCGAAAATGCTGCAATCCCCTTTATTATCTCAGATTGATGGTAACAATCAGCAACGCCGCGCTCTGTGGCAGCAAATTTGTTCTTATGAATAGTCAATTTATTAGCATGTCAGACGCGCACCTTGATGCGATCTGGCAGATTGAGCAACAAGCTCATACTCACCCTTGGTCACAAAACATGATTCGCGATCTCGACAGCCGAGGTGGTTGCCATCATGTGATGCTAGTCGATGACGAGGTGGTTGGTTACTTCTATGCGCAAAACATTGTTGGTGAAGTAACACTTCTCAATATCGCTGTTGCCCCTCATCATCAAGGCAAGGGATACGGCAAGGCGTTGATTGAACATTTTCTAGTTGTGTGCGAACAGGCAAAAGCAGAAAGTGCATGGCTTGAAGTCCGTGAAAGTAATATCAACGCGTTTGGTCTGTATGAGTGGGTTGGCTTCAACGAGGTGGATCGTCGCCGTAACTATTACCCAACGACCACCGGTAAAGAAGATGCAATTATCATGAGTTACATCTTCTTTTAACTTGTCACTCGCTCACATCGATATTGGCAAAGCTCAACTTAGGTTGGGCTTTTTTATTGCCCTCAGCCTTTTGATATCAAAGCAACTGTTTAGTTACGCTCCATAAAGCGTTCGAAGTTAGTACTTAGCTCTTTACTGTTAAATACCGAACCCATGGTCTGTGTTTCAAAGATTGATTGGGCAGCGCTCTGCATTTTCGGAGACAATGGGATATAGCCAGCAGTACTCACGACATACGATAGATGCTTTTGATTTAAGTAGTGCTCGATGAACTGATTGACGGAATAACGATTGACGGCTGCTTTGTTAACGTAGATAAACAGAGGGCGGGAAAGCGAGTTGTATTGGCCACTGGTGACACTATTGATACTTGGAGCGATGGCTTGCTGCTCGTCATTGGAAATTGAAACAGCCTTGAGTTGGGTTTGATTGTTTTGGTAATAAGCAAAGCCTAAAAATGCCAACGCATTTGGGTCGGTAGCGACCTTTGAGGCCAATAGATAATCGTCTTCATTGGCGATGTGGTCACCGCGCAGCTCGTCGCCATTAAGAACAACGTTGGTAAAGTAGTCGTAAGTCCCTGAGTCGCTTCCTGGAGCATAGAGCTTGATCGGCTCTGCTGGGAAGCTTGGATTGAGCTGATGCCAATGCGTAATGGTTTTCTCAGAAGAGGGGTGCCATAAGGTTGCCAGCTCCTCAAGGGATAGGTGTTGTAACCACTCGTTGTCTTTACTGACCACGAGTGTGATCGCATCGAGCGCAATGGGCAGTTCTAGAAACTCAATGCCGTTTTCTCGACATAAGGCTTTTTCTTGCGTTTTGATAGGGCGGGAAGCGTTAGAGATATCCGTCTTACCACGGCAAAATTTGCGAAACCCGCCACCAGTCCCGGTGACACCAACCACTATCTGTGCGACATCTTTCTGTTGCATCATAAATTGCTGAGCAAATTGACGAGTGATGGGATAAACCGTACTTGAACCTTCGATCTTGATCAGATCTTTTGCCATGCCCATCGTTGGCCATAGAGACAAACAGATAACAGTGGTGATTGCTTTGTGTAAGAACCTTTCCATCATAGTGTACGTTACGCTTCTATCGGCCAGCATTGTCAGATTTAATCAAGCCACCGAAATATACGGTGTTGGACTTGCTTATACAATGCGCACCTATCAATATTCATCAAAACTTCATAAGTGACTGAAATGTTTAGTTGTTCATTAATTTGAAACATTGATGAATTAAGGTCGATTTATTCCCAATCTTTTTGTCCTGATTATGTTATTCCCCAAAATGCTAAATAAACGAAAGTTCCTATTCACCTCTTTATTAGCGTTGCTGGTGGTAGCGTCGACGACAGTCCTCGTCATGCAATCGACCGATCTCTTGATCAAAAAGTCCCCCCTTGCAGAAGCCGCTGCTGAGATAAAGATTAACGGCTCTCTGGCTTATTTATGGTTTGATGAAATTGTTTCTGGCGATACAACCCAATCGATCCAAGAGGTTTGGTACTACCTAGAGATTGCTGATTGGCATGTAGGGGCGTTGCTCGATGGGGGAGAGAGCATCATGGGCAGCTATCAACCGATCAGCGATCCTGAACTTCGAGAGCGATTGATGATGCTACGCCAAACACTGGCTGAGTTTCGCCAATATGCAGGTTCGCATTATCAACAATCGGTTTTAGAAACGCCGTCACTGGGATTAAAGACTGACGAGTATTATCTCGACTTCGCCAGTCAGGCGGATGAGATTCAGCGCGTGATTAAAACTAGCTATGAGTCAGGCATTGCCAGCTATACCAAAACCAGCATTACCTTGATTATCGCAGCTGTCTTTATCGGTGTGTACTCGCTTCGTGTTCAGTTTAAGCATGAACAGAGCCGAGACTTACTATTGAAATCGCTCACTGACGCCAAGTCTTCTATCGAGCTCAAGAACAAACAGCTTCATACTCAAGCTTACTTCGATCCTTTAACCGAGCTGCCCAACCGTACTCTGTTTCTCGATAGACTCGGGCAGTCGATACTTAATGCTCAACAGACTCAGCGCCCGTTCGCGTTATTGTTTCTCGATCTTGACCATTTTAAAGAGGTTAACGATCTCTATGGTCATGCCGCAGGTGATGAACTGTTAAAGCAGGTCGCACAGCGCATAACACAATCGATTCGAGTGACGGATCTCTCAGCGAGATTCAGCGGTGATGAGTTCGTCATTGTTTTGGAACACCTGCGCGATGTCGATATGGCGGTGAGTGTCGCCAATAAAATTGCCTCGAAACTGATTAAGCGTTTGAGAGAGCCTTTTGAACTGAAACACGTAACTGCAGAAATCACAGCGAGTATTGGTATTTCGATTTACCCAGACGATAGCACTTCTCAACACTCTCTGATCCGTTACGCTGATGATGCGATGTATCACGCCAAGTCACTAGGGAAAAACAATTTCCAGTTCTATTCCAAAGAGCTCAACTACATTGCGATGTCGCAAAAAGAGTTGGAACGCGATTTAAGGCAGGCGATCGACAAACAGCAGTTTGAGATTCACTACTTACCAAAATGGGCGTTGAAGTCAGGTGATTTGGAGGGTGTTGAGGCACTAGTTCGCTGGAAGCATCCAATTAAAGGCTTGATGTACCCAAATGATTTTATTCCTGTTGCGGAAGCGACGGGGCAAATTCGTCAGATAGATCTGCTGGTGGCTGAGCTAGCGTTGGCGCAACACAAAAACTGGCTTACCCGCGGTATTGATATCGGCGTAATGAGTCTTAACATCTCAGCTCGAAGCTTAAAGCATCCTCAATTCTTTGATGCTTTAAAGCGCGTGATTATTTCTAGTGGTGTGGCCACGCATAGGATAGAAGTAGAGATCACTGAGACTGTGATGATAGAGAATGACCAATTCGCACAAATCATCTTTAAAGAGCTGCACCAGCTCGGCGTTCGTATCGCTCTCGATGATTTTGGTACTGGCTTTTCATCGCTCTCTTATCTTAAAGACTTTGAGTTCGATACTCTGAAGATCGATCGTAGCTTTGTGATGGACTATGTCACCAATTCGACTTCACTCGTTCTACTCAAGAGCATGATCCAGATAGGCAACGAGCTTGGAGTAGCAGTTATTGCCGAGGGCGTGGAAACGTTGCAGCAGCAACGAGACTTGATGTCTATGGGATGTGAGATAGGCCAAGGGTTCTATCTTACTTCTCCTCAAACCGCAGATAGATTGATAGAGAATCTTAAGTTGAACTCTGCCTCTAATGTTGTGCCCATGTCCGGCACTTTAGGCTAGTGTAAGCCGCCGTCACTCTAACTCTCTGACTTTTTCTAGCTCAGGCTTTAGAAAGCTGGGCGACTTCTGTATAATCCGCACACAAAATTCAAGGGCAAGTCTCAACAACTTGCCCTTTTTACGCTTTAGATCAGCAAAGGGCGACTATGTCTTTCCAACAAGAAGTGAGCAAACGTAGAACGTTTGCGATTATCTCTCACCCGGATGCGGGTAAAACCACGATTACTGAAAAGGTTCTTTTATTCGGAAACGCGATTCAAAAAGCGGGTACCGTAAAAGGCCGTGGCTCTAACCAGCATGCTAAATCTGACTGGATGGAGATGGAAAAAGAACGTGGTATCTCGGTAACCACGTCTGTGATGCAGTTCCCGTACAATGATTGCCTAGTAAACCTACTAGATACTCCGGGACACGAAGACTTCTCGGAAGATACCTACCGTACACTAACGGCTGTTGACTCATGTCTAATGGTTATCGATGCTGCAAAAGGTGTCGAAGACCGTACACGTAAGCTAATGGAAGTGACACGTCTACGTGATACTCCAATCGTAACCTTCATGAACAAATTGGACCGTGATGTGCGTGATCCAATGGAAGTTCTAGATGAAGTTGAAAGTGAGCTGAGCATGGCGTGTGCACCAATCTCTTGGCCAATCGGTTGTGGTAAAGAGTTTAAAGGTGTTTACCACATTCACCGCGATGAGACGATCTTATATGAATCTGGCCACGGCCATGAGATCCAAGAAGTTCGTATCATCAAAGGTCTAGATAACCCGGAACTGGATGCAGAAGTTGGTGCAGATCTAGCTGAAAGCGTTCGTGAAGAACTTGAACTTGTCATGGGCGCGTGCCCTGAGTTCGACCATGACCTATTCCTAGCGGGCGAACTAACACCGGTTTTCTTCGGTACTGCATTGGGTAACTTTGGTGTTGACCACATGTTAGATGGCCTGACTGAGTGGGCGCCAATGCCGAAAACTCGTCAAGCAGTTGAGCGTGATGTCGAAGCGACAGAAGAGAAGTTCTCTGGCTTCGTATTTAAGATCCAAGCAAACATGGATCCAAAACACCGTGACCGTATTGCATTCATGCGTATCGTATCGGGTACTTACTCTCAAGGTATGAAGATGAACCATGTTCGTACAGGCAAGAATGTAAGTATCTCTGATGCGGTAACCTTTATGGCGGGCGACCGTGCACGTGCTGAGAAAGCATACGCGGGTGACATCATTGGTCTGCATAACCACGGTACAATCCAGATTGGTGATACCTTCACTCAAGGTGAGTCACTGAAGTTCTCTGGTATTCCTAACTTTGCACCAGAACTGTTCCGTCGTATCCGTCTACGCGATCCACTAAAACAGAAGCAGCTACTTAAAGGTCTAGTTCAGCTTTCTGAAGAGGGTGCGGTTCAGGTATTCCGTCCACTACAGAACAACGATCTGATTGTAGGTGCGGTTGGTGTGCTTCAGTTTGATGTGGTTGTAGCTCGTCTGAAAGCGGAATACAACGTTGAAGCGATCTACGAGAGCGTGAACGTTGCGACAGCACGTTGGGTTGAGTGTGGTGATGCTAAGAAGTTCGAAGAGTTCAAGCGTAAGAACCAGACTAACCTAGCGTTGGATGGTGGCGATAACCTAACTTACATCGCACCAACTATGGTTAACTTGAACCTAGCGTCAGAGCGTTTCCCTGATGTAGAGTTCCGTGCAACTCGCGAGCACTAATCTATTGATGACGGTGCCAACTCACTGAGGTGGTGCTAGTCGAAGTGATTAAAAACGTCTATTGTTCTGCAATAGGCGTTTTTTTATGTTTGCCTTAAGGAGAGTGGATGTTTCAAGTCATTAAAAGATGGATTAAGCAGTACGATAAATGGTGTAAAGAGTTAGGGTTAACACCAGAAAATAAGCGTAGTTGCACCCCTTATCGTAGCGATCCTCAACCTGAACCGAAAGATAAGCCGTAATGTCGATACCGCTATTCGATACCCATTGTCATCTAGACTTCGACGTCTTTTCGTTGGGTGACCAAGACAGTTCTGCAGCCGCTCAAGACTATCTCATAGCCGCTCAGCAGCAAGGCGTTGAGAAGGTTGTCGCACCGTCGATTGGTCAAACTAACTGGAAAAAGCTTGAAAAACTGAGCTCGGAACACTCTAACCTTTACTATGCGTTGGGTTTTCATCCTTACTTTCTAGCGACAGCGAATGAGTGCGAATTTGCTCAACTTGAACAGCATTTAAGTGGCGCTTCTGAGCAGTGTATTGCGATAGGGGAGTGTGGCTTGGACTTCTTTGTGGATGTGGATATCGATAAGCAAGAACGCTTTTTTATCCATCAGATACAGCTTGCGGCTGCTTTTAAACTGCCTCTGATTATCCATGAGCGGAAATCACATAACCGTCTTATTCAGCTTATTAAGCAGCAAAAATTCACCAACGGTGGAGTTATTCATGGTTTTTCGGGCAGCGAGCAGCAAGCTTTAGAGTGGATTCGCTTGGGATTCTATATCGGTGTTGGTGGAACGATAACTTACCCTAGAGCGCAGAAAACGCGCACTACTATCGCTCGTTTACCCCTTGAATGGGTCGTTTTAGAGACGGATGCACCGGATATGCCGATCTGCGGTAAGCAAGGAAACATTAATCATTCCAAATATTTAGTTACGATATTAAATGAACTTGTTTCGCTCAGGAAAGAGTCAAAGCAATCGATTGCAACTCAAATATGGCAAAATAGCCATCAGCTATTCGGTATATGTGAATAAAATCTAAAGTTTTTGTTTATCGTTTGCGTGTTTTACAGTTGTATCGTGACATGGCTCACAGATGTAAATGAATGATACATGAATCTTATACCAAAGTGTGAGGACGGCATTACTTTATTAGTGGTCGCATGAGTATAATTGCCTCCGCTTTATAGCCCCATTTTGTAACACGCCAATAAATAACTAATAAGGAAGTCATAAACTATGAGCCTGTTTATGAGCCTAGTCGGTATGGTTGTACTGATTGCAATCGCAGTACTACTATCTGACAACCGCAAAGCTATTAACTTTAGAACGGTGGGTGGCGCATTCGCTATCCAATTCGCACTTGGTGCATTCGTACTTTACATCCCTTGGGGTCGTGATTTGCTTGCAGGTTTCTCTGCTGGTGTAGCAAACGTAATCGACTACGGTAAAGACGGTACTGGTTTCCTATTCGGCAGCCTAGTTAACTTCTCAGTTGACGGTATCGGTTTCATCTTTGCATTCCAAGTACTACCAACTCTAATCTTCTTCTCTGCACTTATCTCTGTACTTTACTACATTGGTGTAATGCAATGGGTTATCAAGATTCTTGGTGGTGGCCTACAGAAAGCTCTTGGCACATCTCGTGCGGAGTCTATGTCTGCTGCAGCAAACATCTTCGTTGGTCAAACTGAAGCTCCTCTAGTTGTACGTCCTTTCGTACCAAAAATGACTCAGTCTGAACTATTCGCTGTAATGTGTGGTGGTCTAGCTTCTGTTGCTGGTGGTGTACTAGCTGGTTACGCTTCTATGGGTGTACCTCTAGAGTACCTAGTTGCTGCATCATTCATGGCGGCACCAGGTGGTCTACTATTCGCTAAGATCATCAAGCCAGAAACTGATACTCCAGATGACAACATCGCTGACGAAATGGACGGCGGCGACGACAAACCAGCTAACGTTATTGACGCAGCTGCTGGTGGTGCATCTGTTGGTCTTCAACTTGCTCTAAACGTTGGTGCAATGCTACTAGCGTTCATCGGTCTAATCGCTCTAATCAACGGTATCCTAGGTGGCGTTGGCGGTTGGTTCGGTATGGAGAACCTAACTCTTGAACTACTTCTTGGTTGGATCTTCGCTCCTCTAGCATTCATCATTGGTGTGCCATGGGAAGAAGCAACTATCGCAGGTTCTTTCATTGGTCAGAAGACAGTTGTTAACGAATTCGTTGCATACTTAAACTTCGTACCATACGTTGGTGAGAACGCTCAAATCGTTGAAGCGACTGGCCAAGTAATGTCTGTTAAGACTCAAGCAATTATCTCGTTCGCTCTATGTGGTTTCGCAAACCTTTCTTCTATCGCGATTCTACTAGGTGGTCTAGGTGGTCTAGCTCCAAACCGTCGTCACGACATCGCTCGTATGGGTGTTAAAGCGGTTATTGCTGGTACTCTATCTAACCTGATGGCAGCGACAATTGCTGGCTTCTTCCTATCTTTCTAATTAAGTAGATTAGATTATATAGACGCCACTTTAATATCGCCCCGTAGCAAGAGATTGCTGCGGGGCTTTTTTGTTTTAGGGACCGGATTATAGAGCAATAAGGCCAGGAAACGTTGATACACAGGATGTGTTATTTACAACGATTGCTGCCATCAATAACTCGGAAACTGAATTATTTTGAGATACAAACCGTTTGCGTTCTAAGGAGCACTACAAATTATCGAAGGATACCTATAATGTATAAGCTATAGGGATAGGATTTCTCTTTTTGGCAAGAAAATGACCGCTTGTTTAATCGCAATCGTGATTCTTCTGGGATTAGGCCAAACATAGCGATACGCTATAGATGTTAGACACAACAAGGTAGATTTGTTGTGCCATAGACCAAACTGGTACTGTGCGGTGACAAGGATAGCAATTGATGGCGTAAGGCCAACAAGTCTTCAGGGAACCAAGTCCGTTCATTGGTGACTACAGAGCGTTACTAAAATATCCATCTATACTGGATGGAGGGCGAAGTAGTTAACTATTTGAATATATTGATCGGAGATAGAAATGAGCGATTTAAAAGCAGCAGCTCTACGTGCACTTAAACTTATGGACCTAACTACGCTAAATGACGACGACACAACTGAAAAAGTTGTAGCGCTTTGTCACGACGCGAAGACTGCAGTGGGCAACACAGCTGCAATCTGTATTTACCCTCGCTTTATCCCAGCAGCTAAGAAGGCACTGCGTGAGCAAGGTACTCCAGAAGTACGTATTGCGACTGTAACTAACTTCCCTCATGGTAACGATGACATCGAAATCGCAGTTGCTGAAACTAAAGCGGCAGTAGCTTACGGTGCAGACGAAGTAGACGTAGTATTCCCATACCGCGCTCTAATCGCTGGCAACGAAGAAGTAGGTTTCGAGCTAGTTAAACAGTGTAAAGAAGCATGTGGCGACATCACACTGAAAGTAATCATCGAAACTGGTGAGCTTAAAGAAGAAGCACTAATCAAGAAAGCATCTGAAATCTGTATTAAAGCAGGCGCTGACTTCATTAAAACTTCAACAGGTAAAGTGCCAGTAAACGCGACTCCAGAGTACGCGCGCATGATGCTTGAAGTGATCCGTGACATGGGCGTAGCTAAGACTGTTGGTTTCAAACCAGCAGGTGGTGTTCGTACTGCTGAAGATGCAGCACAATACCTAGCAATGGCTGATGACATCCTAGGCGCAGATTGGGCTGACAACATGCACTACCGTTTTGGTGCGTCAAGCCTACTGACTAACCTACTAAACACATTAGAAGTAACAGACGAAACAGCTGATCCAACAGCTTACTAATTCTTAAATTGTCTGTTTGATGGAGCGGTGATTTTACCGCTCCATATTACCTCTTTACCTTACATACCATACTCATCATGAGTGTTGGGAGGAATCTAATGTCTGAAGTATCTAATACCAAAACTCCAACTTTTCTACCTCAAGAAATTATTCGCAGAAAACGTGACGGCGAAGTGCTGACTGCTGAAGAGATCAACTTCTTCATCCAGGGCGTTGCTAAGAACACGGTTTCTGAAGGCCAAATCGCTGCATTTGCAATGGCGATCTTCTTCAACGAAATGACAATGCCAGAGCGTATTGCGCTAACGTGTGCAATGCGTGATTCAGGTATGGTTATCGATTGGAGCCACATGAACTTTGATGGCCCTATCGTTGATAAACACTCTACAGGTGGTGTAGGTGACGTAACTTCACTAATGCTTGGCCCAATGGTGGCAGCATGTGGTGGTTTCGTTCCTATGATCTCTGGTCGTGGTCTTGGCCACACCGGTGGTACGCTAGATAAACTTGAGTCTATCCCAGGCTACAACATCACACCGACAAATGAAGTGTTTGGTGAAGTAACCAAAGACGCAGGTGTTGCAATCATCGGTCAAACAGGTGATCTAGCTCCAGCGGACAAGCGTGTATACGCGACGCGTGATATCACTGCGACTGTAGACAACATCTCGCTAATCACCGCTTCAATTCTTTCTAAGAAACTGGCTGCTGGCCTAGATTCTTTAGTAATGGATGTAAAAGTAGGTTCTGGCGCATTCATGCCAACTTACGAAGCGTCTGAAGAGTTGGCGAAATCTATCGTTGCTGTAGCAAACGGTGCAGGTACTAAGACAACAGCGATTCTAACTGACATGAACCAAGTTCTGGCTTCTTCTGCAGGTAATGCAGTAGAGGTACGTGAAGCGGTTCAATTCCTAACGGGTGAATACCGTAACCCTCGCCTTCTAGAGATCACGCTAGCTTCATGTGCTGAAATGCTAGTGCTTGGAAACCTTGCGAAAGACTCTGAAGAGGCTCGTGAGAAGCTAATGGCAGTATTGGATAACGGTAAAGCAGCAGAATGCTTCGGCAAGATGGTTGCAGGCCTGGGCGGTCCAGCTGACTTCGTAGAAAACTACGACAACTACCTAGAGAAAGCGGAAATCATCAAGCCAGTATACGCACTTGAAAGTGGCGTTGTATCAGCAATGGATACGCGCGCAATCGGTATGGCTGTTGTTGGCATGGGTGGCGGTCGTCGCGTTGCAACTGACAGCATCGATTACGCAGTTGGCTTCGATAACTTCATCCGTCTAGGTGAAGTGGCAAGCGAAGACAAGCCTCTTGCAGTTATTCACGCACGCAACGAAGAGCAATGGCAAGAAGCGGCAACAGCCCTTCAAAATGCGATTACTGTTGGTGGCGAATACACAGCAACGCCAGACGTTTACCGTCAAATTCGTTCAGAAGACGTTTAATTAAAAAATTACACAAAGCCTGCTCACACCAAAATTATTCGATAATGAGCGGGCTAAAGGAAATAGCAATGAAAAGAGCATTTATTTTAGTCTTAGACTCATTTGGTATTGGCGCAACGGCTGATGCTGAGAAATTTGGTGATGTAGGTTCAGATACTATGGGTCACATCGCTGATCAGTGTGATAAGGGCTTAGCGGATAACGCTGACCGTCAAGGTCCACTGACTCTGCCAAACCTATCAAAATTAGGTCTTGCGATGGCTCATAAAGAGTCAACAGGTCGTTTTGCTCCTGGTATGGATGCAGACGCTGAAATCATCGGTGCTTACGGCCACGCAGCTGAGCTGTCTTCTGGTAAAGATACACCGTCAGGTCACTGGGAAATCGCGGGTGTTCCTGTTCTTTTTGATTGGGGCTACTTCACTGATAAAGAGAACAGCTTCCCTAAAGAGCTGACTGACCGCATTCTAGAGCGTGCTGGTCTATCTGGTTTCCTAGGTAACTGTCACGCATCGGGTACTCAAGTACTGGATGATCTAGGTGAAGAGCACATGAAGACGGGTCTACCAATCTTCTACACATCTGCAGATTCAGTATTCCAAATCGCATGTCATGAAGAGACATTTGGTCTACAAAACCTGCTAGATCTTTGCCAGATCGCTCGTGAAGAGCTAGAAGATTACAACATTGGTCGTGTTATCGCGCGTCCTTTCGTTGGTGCGGGTAAAGGTCAGTTTGAGCGTACCGGTAACCGTCGCGATCTATCTGTTGAGCCGCCATCAGCAACGATCCTGCAAAAACTGGTTGAAGAGAAAAACGGTGAGGTTCACTCAATCGGTAAGATCTCTGATATCTACGCAGGCTGTGGTATCACTAAGAAGACTAAAGCGACAGGTATTCCTGACCTATTTGAAGCAACCAAAGACGCGATCAAAGAAGCGGGTGACAACACGATTGTGTTCACTAACTTTGTAGATTTCGACTCTGCTTACGGTCACCGTCGTGACGTAGCGGGTTACGCAGCGGCACTTGAGTACTTCGATGGTCGTATTCACGAAGTTATGGATATGATGCAAAAAGATGACATCTTGATCCTAACTGCTGATCACGGTTGTGATCCAACATGGCCTGGTTCTGACCACACTCGTGAGCACATCCCAGTGATTGTTTACGGTAAGAATGTACCTGCTGGTTCACTAGGTCGTCGTGACACATTTGCTGATATCGGCCAAACGCTAGCAGCATACTTCGGTACGTCGCCAATGGGCTACGGCACAAGCTTTTTGTAATTTTTAAGTATACTGAAGAGAGAGGGTAGCCTCTCTCTTCTTTTTTGTTTTGAGATAAAGGATATTTTCAATGGCAACTCCACATATTAATGCTGAAATGGGCGCATTCGCAGACGTTGTTCTTATGCCGGGTGACCCGCTACGTGCTAAATACATCGCAGAAACATTCCTAGATGATGTTGTTCAGGTGTGTGATGTTCGCAACATGTTTGGTTACACAGGTACTTACAAAGGTCGTAAGATCTCTGTGATGGGCCACGGTATGGGCATCCCATCGTGCTCTATCTACGCGACAGAGCTTATTAAAGACTTTGGTGTGAAGAAAATCATCCGTGTTGGCAGCTGTGGTGCGGTTAGCGAAGATATTAAAGTGCGCGATGTTGTTATCGGCATGGGTGCTTGTACCGATTCAAAAGTGAACCGTATTCGCTTTAAAGGTCATGACTTTGCTGCAATTGCTGACTACAAAATGGTTCGTGCAGCTGAAGACGCGGCAAAAGCGCGCGGTGTTGACGTAAAAGTCGGTAACCTATTCTCAGCTGAGCTGTTCTACACTCCAGATCCAGAAATGTTCGAAGTTATGGACAAGTACGGCATCGTTGGCGTTGAGATGGAAGCGGCTGGTATCTACGGTGTATGTGCTGAATACGGCGCGAAAGCACTGACTATCTGTACTGTTTCAGACCACATTAAAACAGGCGAGCAAACCACATCTGATGAGCGTCAAACGACTTTCAATGACATGATGGTAATTGCACTAGACTCTGTTCTACTGGGTGACGATGAGTAATCGAAAGCCTCAGTATACTTTGAGCTGAATGAAAAAAGCCCCTGCAGTCTCGACTGTAGGGGCTTTTTATTGTTTGGTTTAATTGGGTTTGCCTGCTAAGAGTTAACGTTCTTGAGTAGCAGGTTCTCGCCTGATTTGGACTTGCCGCGTCTGAGGATTAATAGAATAAACAGCACGCCACTAACAAATCCCATCACTACCATACCAATCATATAGCGGTCACTCTTGCGATAATGGTGATCTGAGATAGCCGTGACTCGGCCGGTCTCAAAAGTCACTCGGATAAAACCTATTATGGTGTTTTCCGGAGAGTAGATAGGCTCAACCAACTGTTGTTTGCCGATACTAGCTGTAGAAAGCGGAGTGTCTAACCCAAGCACTTCACGAACCGTTAGCGCTTTTTCACTCGATGCTAAACGAATACCTTCAGCGTTGTAGATTGTAGTATCAAAAACCAGTCGGTCTTGAGATAGCTGATTGGTAAGCTCTAACAGGCGCTCTTGATCTTGCTGAATGATCATTTTGCTCGCAGACAGCGACGCTTGTGAGATCAGAACCTTGGTTAGAGTTTCGAGTTGTTTGGCTTGAATTTTCTCATTACCTTTACTGATCACTACGGTATTTTTGATGGTGACCACCAACATAGCGGCTAATAAAATCAGCGCTAAGATACGCAGTGCATTGCGTAATGAGAACAGCGATTCATTCATGATTCATCTCGCCTGAAATAAACAAATGTTATGATTAAGGTATATTGAGACTTGCACATGTAAATTGCAATAGGTTAACGTCTAGCTAAGTTAATTAGGAATCATACACATGGACGCACAGAAACTCTTGCCTATCAAAAGGCATACTACACTGTTAACTCGACTCCCGGAGACGCGATTCGCCTCTCAACTGGCCAAATCAAAGGCAAACTGGATCGTGTTTGGTGAGTATCTTTCTCCTCAAGCCTTCGATGACATCGACTTTTTCACAGGCTTCTACAACACCATTCTAGACACTTGGAAAGTGGGCAAATACGAAGTTGCTCTGATGTCTGGACAACTTACTCCTGCGCATGAAGAGATCTTACAGGGTCTAAAACTGGATTACGCTTGCCTAAGCGAAGTTCCAGACTTATCGAAGCCGGGTTTGATTGTGATGGATATGGACTCCACAGCGATCCAAATTGAATGCATCGATGAGATTGCAAAACTGGCGGGTGTGGGTGAGCTGGTATCCGATATTACAGAGCGCGCAATGCAGGGCGAACTCGACTTTGAACAGAGCCTCCGTCAACGTGTTGGTGCACTGAAAGACGCCGATGAAGCTATCTTGGAGCAGGTGCGCAGTACACTACCATTCATGCCAGATTTGGTAGAGTTGGTGAACACTCTGAATAAGCTAGGATGGAAAACGGCCATTGCATCGGGCGGCTTTACCTACTTCTCTGACTACCTTAAAGACACTCTTAATCTCGATTACGCACAATCTAACACCTTGGAAATCGTCAATGGTAAGCTGACAGGGCAAGTGTTGGGCGATGTTGTATCAGCACAAACCAAAGCAGATATCCTTATTGAACTTGCTGACGAGCATGAGATTGAGCTGCACAATACGGTGGCTGTCGGTGATGGTGCCAACGACTTGGTGATGATGAAAGCGGCAGGTTTGGGTATTGCTTATCACGCTAAACCGAAAGTTGAGCAGCAAGCACAGTCTGCAGTGCGTTACTCAGGGTTGGGCGGCGTGCTCTGTATTCTTTCTGGTGTATTGGCTAAGCATCAAAAAATCAGCTGGCAAGTGAAACCATAGTATCCTTGTTTATAGATAGAAAAAGCAGGCCTTAGAGCCTGCTTTTTTAATGGGTTTTGATAATAGCTGAATGATGTAGATCGGCTATTTGGTCAGCTCGAGTCTGATTAGCACTTCATCTGTGATATCACACATTTCGCCATAACCAATAAAGGCCGTCACTTCATTTTCGAGTTTCTTCGCTTGGTACATACTAATCCGCGCAATCGCCTCTAAATCAGATTGGAATAGGCTAGTCAGTGGGTCGAAAACTGGTGCGGTTGATACTCGTAAAACGTAGAGCTCCCCCATATGCTGAGCTTTCTTGATGAACATGATCCGCTCTTTAACCGATTTGAACTCTCGGCTTAGCTTGGTATGTACCGATTGAATCTTGTCACCAAATTTAACCGCAGCCACGTAAACATCATGATGCTTTGGGCCTGCTCCCTCTATTTTCTTTAGCGGATCCGCTAATAGAGTATTACTGTGCCCCTTAAATATCGGCTCTAGTGACAACTTATGGTTGTGTCCAAGCTTCGCCAACAAGCTCAAGTAGTTATTGAGTGGGAAGTTAACCCCAATGATCTTACAACGCAGCTTTGAGCTTGGTTTATCAATAAAGATTGGGTTACTGACCATTTTACTCAATAGTACATTGTGGAGGGATTCCAACAGTGAGTGAGTCGGTAGTATCTCTTTCTTTTTGATCAGTTTGTTTTGGTTATGATCAATGAGACCATTAAGAAAGGCCACGGTACGCATGGTTTTTCCCGTTTCATCGATCGCCAGCTGAACATTCTTACCGTTCGGGCTAACACGGATTACTCGGTAAGGTACGGCGCTCAGTGGTAGCTTCTTATCATAGAGCTGTAGCTCATTGAAATTGATGATTACAGGATCGTCGATCTTGAGTACCAATGGCTGCTCTAATGCGATGCTTAAGCCACGCTTGGAAAGATCCTGAGTATGACCATTCGCGGTTGCACCATCGCCTGCAGTGATCTGCAGTGGTGACTTAAACTGATAGCGTGGCTCTTTGCGGCGAGACTGAGAATCAAAGTAGATGCTCTGAATATTACCAACAACGGTGCGAGCATGGCGGAACTTATTCAGCTCACTGCTGGCAATACGTGGTTTTTCTGTAAGCAGGTAGTCGTCCGCACTGTCGTCAGCACCGATCTCTTGCAAGATACCACAGTGGGTCAATTGCTCTGAGCTTCTTGCGAGATCTTTCGAGTGCTGAGCTAATGCTTGTTGCTCTTCTTCGGACAGTTCAAAAACAGAGAACTTAAAGGTTTTCCAGCTCGATCTCTTAGCACCAATATGCCAGAACAGTTGGCGCTGCTCGCGAGTTGCTTCTGGCAACATCATTGAGTAGAACAGCGTCTTATTTTGGTGCTCGTGAGTGAACGAGTAGATAACATTACTCGTGCCTTTCACGCCGGGCTTCGCTAATTGGTTCATACGTTGCTCATTAAACAACGTACCTAAAGCTTGTTGGTTACGCTCATCATGCCAATATTGCCAAAGAGGGTGGTTGTTATCGGTCAGTAGAGCTAGCTTGAGCTCACTACCGCTAAAAAAGAGAGGCAAGTTACAGGTGTGCTTGAGGTATGTATGCTCGATTCCGCGAGTACGGGTGCGAATGATGCGATCTTGGTTCTCGTGCTGAGTCTTCTTGCTGTTGCTGTTAAGTGACTCTTCGATTAAACGACCGACGATATTACTGTCGCAAACGCGTACTGTTCTTAAAAACTTAACGGCATTGTTATCGTAAGAGTCGTCGATACCAAGAATTCGAAACTCGGTGGTTTTATCGACTCCCGGCTCTTTCGACTTTTCGACCAGTTCAGTAAATTTGACGCCAACCACTTCGCCAAGGTTGTACTTGAATGCGCTTGGCACCTTGAATTTCCCGCCTGATGGCGATATATCCACAGTCACACCATGCAGCACTTGGCCTTTTGAGGTTGTTATCTCGACTTGTGACGCAACTTTTAGGCGGTTCTCTTGACGTTTTAAATCATAACCAAGATTAATGGGTTCCGCTTCATAAGGACTATTAGCACTGGTGACGCCGTTGTCTTCTTGCTGAGTAGTATTGATTTGGTTGTTGACTGGCTGAGTTCGCGGAGACATGACCATCTCCCAAACGCCTTCAGTGTAGCCGCGAAACTTCTTTGTGCCGCGCTGATAGGCATTAAGTGCGATATCATCGAGCCAGTGTTTACGCCCATCTAGGGTAAACTGGTGACATTCGTCGTCGATACGGCCGCGTAAATCGATACTCTTGGTACACGGAGCCATGATACGATTCAGTTCCATTTTAACGAGCAATTTCAGAGACGGGGATTCACCCTCTGTCATTTGTGATAGAAGGAAATCGAAATCCTCAGCGTGATAGGCTGGGATGAGTCGCTCTGCTACAGATAGAATTTCAGATTGCTGCATACTTTTATTGTTAGAATGGATAGTGCACTTATGTTATCGACTAGTTTAAATCGATCTTTAAGTATAACTGGTACGACTGCAACGATTATTTTAATCCGTACGGTCAACGACATCACAATTTGACAACATCATCGTGTAACGAAGTAAATTATTGAGGTTTTATGGCTAAGGCAAAACGAGCTTATGTATGTAATGACTGCGGCGCAGACTTCCCGCGCTGGCAGGGGCAATGTAATGCATGCGGAGCTTGGAACACAATCACAGAGGTAAGGCTCGCTGCATCACCTCAGGTTGCACGTAATGAGAGACTCACCGGTTACGCAGGTAGCGCAACAGAGTCGAGTGTTCAAACCCTTTCAGAGATCGATCTGCAAGAAGTACCAAGGTTTAGCAGTGGCTTTAAAGAGCTCGATCGCGTTCTTGGTGGTGGTGTGGTGCCGGGTGCGGCGATTCTTATCGGTGGTAACCCAGGTGCAGGTAAGTCGACTCTATTATTACAGACGATGTGTCTGCTCTCTTCACAGCTTCCGACCTTATATGTAACAGGTGAGGAATCCTTGCAGCAGGTGGCGATGCGCGCTTCGCGTTTAGGGCTACCGAAAGAGCATCTGAAAATGTTGTCGGAAACCAATGTTGATAAGATCTGTCAGGTTGCGGAGAAAGAGCAACCGAAGATCATGGTTATCGACTCGATTCAGGTTATGCACGTCGCCGATGTTCAGTCATCGCCGGGCAGTGTAGCTCAGGTTCGTGAGTCAGCAACCGCACTGACTCGTTTTGCTAAGCAGAATAATGTGGCTATTTTCCTTGTTGGTCACGTAACTAAAGATGGCACGCTGGCGGGGCCGAAAGTTCTAGAGCACATCATTGACTGTTCGGTACTGCTTGATGGTGGCACTGATAGCCGCTTTAGAACGCTGCGCAGCCATAAGAACCGTTTTGGTGCGGTAAATGAGCTTGGTGTGTTCGCAATGACAGGACAAGGGCTGAAAGAAGTCTCCAATCCTTCAGCTATTTTCCTTTCTCGTGGTGAAGAAGAAACGTCGGGAAGCTCAGTGATGGTGATCTGGGAGGGTACGCGTCCACTTCTTGTTGAGATACAAGCGCTGGTGGATTATTCCCAATTGGCTAATCCACGTCGAGTGGCGGTTGGTCTTGAGCAAAATCGCCTCTCTTTATTACTCGCCGTGCTGCATAAACATGGCGGACTGCAAATGGCCGACCAAGATGTGTTTGTGAATGTCGTCGGTGGTGTTAAAGTAACCGAAACCAGTGCTGACCTAGCATTAGTGATGGCACTGTTGTCTAGCTTTAGAGACAGAGCACTGCCTAAAGATGTGGTCGTGTTTGGTGAAGTTGGTTTGGCGGGAGAGATTAGACCGGTCCCAAGTGGGCAAGAGCGTCTAAACGAAGCCTTCAAGCATGGCTTTAAAAAAGCGATCGTGCCGGCGGCGAATATGCCTAAGGGTGGTATCCCAGGGATGCAAATCCACGGAGTGAAAAAACTGTCAGAAGCAATTAGTGCTTTTGATGAGTTGTAATAAAGCTAAGTTAGGCTAATCTATACAGCAGCAAATCAAATTGGGTTTGCTAATCGTCTTTCTGCGAGCCCAATATTAAAATTAACAACCGCTTAGGTTGTTTCTACAGAGCACTTTTCCTTTCTTATTGTGGAAAGGCAAAAGTTTTTTAGTCTCAAATGCATGCAAAGCTATCAGTCTTCACAGATTGTGATATACTCTGCGCGCATTTTATATCCTATTAACAGAGTAAGACAATGGCAGATTTATCGAAATACAGAAACATTGGTATTTTCGCGCACGTTGATGCGGGTAAAACAACTACCACTGAGCGTATCCTTAAGCTAACTGGTCAAATCCACAAGACTGGTGAAGTACATGACGGCGAATCAACGACTGACTTCATGGAACAGGAAGCTGAGCGCGGTATTACTATCCAATCAGCAGCAGTAAGCTGTTTCTGGAACGGTCACCGTCTAAACGTTATCGATACTCCTGGACACGTTGACTTCACAGTTGAAGTATACCGTTCTCTTAAAGTTCTTGATGGCGGTGTTGGTGTATTCTGTGGTTCTGGTGGTGTTGAACCACAATCAGAAACTAACTGGCGTTACGCTAACGAATCAGAAGTATCTCGTCTGATCTTCGTTAACAAACTAGACCGTATGGGCGCAGACTTCTACAACGTTGTTGACCAAGTTAAAAACGTTCTAGGTGCAAACCCACTAGTTATGGTTCTACCAATCGGTCGTGAAGACGACTTCGTTGGTGTTGTAGACCTACTAAGCCGTAAAGCTTACGTATGGGACGACTCTGGTCTTCCAGAAAACTACGAAATCCAAGACATCCCAGCTGACATGGTTGATGATGTTGAGCAATACCGTGAAGAGCTAATCGAAACTGCTGTTGAGCAAGACGATGATCTAATGGAAGCTTACATGGAAGGTGAAGAGCCTTCTATCGAAGACATCAAGCGTTGTATCCGTAAAGGTACTCGTGACCTAGCATTCTTCCCAACATTCTGTGGTTCTGCATTTAAGAACAAGGGTGTTCAGCTAGTACTAGACGCTGTTGTAGATTACCTACCAGCTCCAACTGAAGTTGATCCACAGCCTCTAACTGATAAAGAGACTGGCGAACCAACTGGTGAAGTTGCAACTGTATCTGCAGATGAGCCACTACGTGCTCTAGCATTTAAGATCATGGACGACCGTTTCGGTGCACTAACGTTCATCCGTATCTACTCTGGTCGCATGAAGAAGGGTGATACTATCCTTAACGCTGCAACTGGTAAGACTGAGCGTATCGGCCGTATGGTTGAGATGCAAGCTGATGACCGTAACGAGCTAACTGAAGCTCAAGCTGGTGACATCATCGCAGTTGTTGGTATGAAGAACGTTCAAACTGGTCACACTCTATGTGATCCTAAGCACGAATGTACTCTAGAGCCAATGATCTTCCCAGAACCAGTAATCTCTATCGCTGTAGCGCCTAAAGATAAAGGTTCTACTGAGAAGATGGGTATCGCTATCGGTAAGATGGTTGCAGAAGATCCATCTTTCCAAGTTGAGACTGACGAAGATTCAGGTGAAACTATCCTGAAAGGTATGGGTGAACTTCACCTAGACATCAAGGTAGACATCCTTAAGCGTACATACGGCGTTGAGCTAACTGTAGGTGCTCCACAAGTAGCTTACCGTGAAACTATCACTCAAGCGATTGAAGATAGCTACACGCACAAGAAGCAATCTGGTGGTTCAGGTCAGTTCGGTAAGATCGACTACCGCATCAAACCAGGTGAGCCAAACTCTGGCTTCACGTTCTCTTCAACAGTTGTTGGTGGTAACGTACCTAAAGAATTCTGGCCTGCAGTAGAGAAAGGCTTCGAGTCTATGATGGATAACGGTGTTCTTGCTGGCTTCCCAACTCTAGACGTTGAAGTTGAACTATTCGACGGTGGCTTCCACGCAGTTGACTCGTCTGCAATCGCATTCGAAATCGCAGCGAAAGGCGCATTCCGTCAATCTATGCCAAAAGCTGGCGCGCAACTTCTTGAGCCAATCATGAACGTTGACGTGTTCACTCCAGAAGATCACGTTGGTGATGTAATCGGTGACCTTAACCGTCGTCGTGGTATGATCAAAGACCAACAAGCTGGTGCTACTGGCGTACGTATTAAAGCTGACGTACCTCTATCAGAAATGTTTGGTTACATCGGTCACCTACGTACAATTACTTCTGGTCGTGGTCAATTCTCTATGGAATTCGCACACTACGCACCATGTCCAGCAAACGTTGCTGAAGAAGTAATCGCAAAAGCTAAAGAAGAGAAAGAAAACAAGTAATTGTTTTTAGAATCTAATTAGTTTTAAAGCCCCGCAAGTGAAAGCTTGCGGGGCTTTTGTTTTATGGGGATCATAGTACGAGATACGAGATACGAGATACGAGATACGAGATACGAGATACGAGATACGAGATTGATGTGGCCCCTAAAAAGTAGACACAGGGGCAATCCCCGCGAGGTAACTACGGGGAGTTGGAGTGACTTAGGGAGCGGATATTAGCGTTTTAGATCGATATAGATTTGCTCAACTTTAGTTCGAGCCCACTCTGTCTTTCGCAGAAACTTTAAGCTCGACTTGATGCTTGGGTCTTTCTTGAAGCAGTTAATGTTAACCATGTAACTCAACTCTTCCCAACCATAGTGATCGACTAGCTCAGTCAGTAGCTTTTGCAAAGTAATGCCATGCAGTGGGTTGTTTACTTGTGTCATGATAAGTCCAATAGGTATTTTTCGTCAGTATAGCAGCTTAGCCATCGGAGTTTCCGGACCATTTCAATGAGAAATCAGTATCGACGATATTAAGCTCTTCCCTTCCTTTATTACCAAACTCACTGACTTGAGTTTCTATCCATTTAGAGAAGCGTTGAATCTTGTCGCGATGAAAGTATCCCGGCGGTGCACATAAGAAGTAATTGTATTTCGGCCTTAGCGCGGTATTCCCAATTCTAACCAGCTTGCCTTCTTGCAGGTATCGATACACTAAGCTGTGTTTCACCAAAGCAACACCTTGAACCGAGAGCGCTCCCTCTAGTACAAAGTGAGAACCATCAAACTGCAATGTCGTGTGACCGCCTTCAACGCCCACTTCATTGAGCCATATTGCCCAATCCATATCAGGCCATCGGTCTTCAATTAGTTCCGCTTTGTGCAGGTCTTCGACACTGTATATTCCATACTTCTCCTGATAGAGCGGATGACAAACAGGGTATAGCACCTCATCCATTAACCAACGCGACTCTAGATTTGGGTAGTTACCGTGCCCGTAGCGTATACAGATATCAATACTTGAATCCTCAAAGGTGATTAGCTTGTTGGTTGGTTCAATCAGCATGGATAGGTCTGGATGTCTCTCTCTGAAGTCACCAATCCTTGGCACTAACCAGTGCTGCGCAAAGGATGGAACGGTGGAAATCGAGAGCTGATTTGGATTTGGGTCTTGGTTGATTCTTCTCACGCCATCTTGAAGGTGAGCAAAACCTTTCTTCGCTTGAAGATACAGAACCTCTCCCTCATGAGTGAGTACAATTTTTCGGTGCTGTCTGATGAAGAGTTCGGCACCGAGCCAGTCTTCAAGTTGCCTGATCTGTTGGCTTACCGCAGCAGCAGTTACAAACAAGGTTTCTGCAGCGAGCTTAAAGCTGCCTTTGTCAGCTGCAATATAGAAGTAGTAGATGCCTTGAAAGGGAGGTGTTCGTTCACTCACATTAGTTTTCCTTAACTGAATGCCAATATCTATCGTTTGTCGGCTGACTGTCTTTGGTCGAATATTAGCCATGTAAACAGATAAACATAGAGAATAAAAGTATAGAAGGGGTAAATTATGAATTCAGGTACAGTTAGAGTCGAACTGGATGAGCGCTCGAACAAAACTTCTTTGATTAAGAAATTCTATTTCAAAGTACAGCAATTTAGACAAAATGCTAAAACAAGAAAGCATTTAGCTGATCTACCCGATCATCTTTTAAATGATATTGGGTTAACGCATACACAAGCACAGCAAGAGGCGAGGAAAGCGTTTTGGGAGTAAGGGAATTAGATTTAAATAAAAAGCGTCACTCAAGTTATTACCTAAGTGACGCTTATGCATTTAAAAACGCCCTTTATTATAAAGAACTTGGCTTAAGGTGGATTACTCCTCCCAAACCACCAATTTATCTTTTGGCCAGTTGTGGCCCACTTCGTGGTACTTCTGCTCTAGAATATGACGCTTGATCTTGAGCGTTGGCGTTAGAATTCCGTTTTCAATGCTCCACGGTTCTTTGATCATCAGTACGCCTTTAATCTTCTCATGAGAGGCTAACTGCGAGTTCATCTTCTCGATCACGCGTTTGGTGGTTCTCTCGTAGCGTTCACGGTCGAAATTAGGGAAGTCATGAGGAACAACAAGCAGGATAGGACCAGGTAAGCCTAGACCAATCAGACACATCATCTCTACGCGACTGTACTCAAATAGCTTTTTCTCGATAGGTACAGGAGCAACGAACTTACCTTTCGCTGTCTTAAAGGTATCCTTCTTACGACCTTGAATCGTTAGGTAGCCTTCGTTATCAATAGCACCAATATCACCGGTGTGGAGCCAACCCTCGGCGTTAAATGACTCTTGTGTAGCAATGTCGTTTTTGTAGTAACCAGAGAACAAGCCTTTACTGCGCACTAAGATCTCGTCATCTTCAGCAATCTTAAGCTCAACACCTGGGCCTGCGTTACCCACAGAACCAATCTTATCGGCTCTGAAAGGGTAGTTGAGGGTGCTGTAAGCAAACGATTCTGTCATCCCCCATGCCTCAGTGATGTGTAGGCCTACGCTTTCATACCAATCCAGCAGAGCTGGAGATACTGGTGCAGAACCACAACCAAGGACGCGAGCTTGATCTAACCCAAGACCATCTGCCAGCTTCTTCTTGATGAGTGAGTTCACAAACGGAATCTTGAGAAGAATATTAAGCTTCTTCTGTGGCAGTTTGTCTTGAATACGCTGTTGGAATAGAGTCCAGAGCCTTGGCACGGAGATGAACAGAGTCGGTCTGTGCATCTTCACGTCTTCGATAAAGGTATCGAGTGATTCTGGGAACGCGGTTGGTACACCACCCATGACAGATGAACCAAAAATGTAAACACGTTCTGTGATGTGAGCCAAAGGTAGATAAGAGAACAAGCGATCGTTTTTCTCGATACCAATATGGTCGATTAGACGCTGAACCGACCAAGTAAAGGCACCATAGGTCAACATAGCGCCTTTTGGTTGACCTGAAGTCCCTGACGTATAAACCAGTGACATAAGCTTGTCGTCGTGATGCACAGGACGTTTTGAAGAGGGAGCACTCTTGTCGATGAGATCATTAAATGCGTATTGGCATTTTGCTGCTGTGTCATAAGGCAGGGCAATGCTGATAAGTTCTGGATTTTCATCGATCACTTGTTGAGTGGCCGCGGGGTCGTCAAGCTTACCTGCTATTACGATCTTACTTTCACTGTGTTCAATACAGTACGCGATAGTATCTGCACCTGCCGTCGGGAAGATTGGCACACTGACAAAATCACCCAGCATCATGGCTAAGTCAGTAATGAACCACTCGGCACAGTTTTTTGATACTAGGGCAACTCGGTCGCCAGGCTTGGCACCGAGCTCTTCTAGCGCGGTAACCAGCCTCAGCGCTTTATCTGCCACCTCTTTATAGGTGAACTCGACAAACTGACGGTTGATGATTTGTTTAAGATAGACCTCATTTGGGCGCTCCTCTGCCCATTTTAAAATCATTTCATTTGGTGTAGGGAGAGCTTGGTTTTGGTCTTGGCTAAACTCGTTAGGCTGAATCATTGTCTAACTCCATGTTTTTCGCTAAGTTATTGTTGTTAAAATTATGTTAAAGATAGCACGTGCATATTCTTTTAGGGAGTAAAATTAGCGTTTATTTGTCATCTATGCAGGCTCGCCTATAACTTGCTGGGGTAACCCCTGTTCTCTTCTTAAAGATTCGTGAAAAGTAAGAGACATCTTTATAGCCACATTGGTAAGCGATCACTGCGATTTTTGAGTCTGTATCCCTTTGCATGATCTCTTTGGCTAACAAAATTCGCTTATCGCAAACGAAGTCTCGAAAGCTGACGCCAAAGTGCCTATGAAACTTTTTAGAAAAGTAGCTTGTAGAGCAGTGACACATCTCTGCAAGGTCGGGCTCTCGTATATCAGAAGTGAGATGACTCAAGATGTATTCGGAGACCTGTTTTAAGAACAGAGTGTCGCTATCTCTCTCTCGATTATTACTTTCAATCTGACAATGTGTATTGAACAAATGATCTGTCTTAATTTTGAGAATCTCGAGCTCATTTGTGAGGCCAATCTCATTCACATTGACAATATCAATCAGACTTTTCTTATATCTAATTACATTCTCTATAGAACAGTTTGATATAACAATAATCTTCTTATTTAGGTTTTCACAAATAGAAATAGCCATGTTAAGTAGTTGATAATTTTTATTTTCATTGATTATAAAAAATACCAATCTTACTTCTAACCTACTGATAATAGAGATGTCTTGATCAAAATTTGTTATAGGGAAAAACTTCTCGACTTTTTTTACAATTATCGAATTAATTCTACTCTTCTTGTCGGTTAATAAAGGTGTAATTAGATGCATAAATATATGCCTCATGTTTCATTTGTTAACTTTTATTGAAAGTGGATGCGTATAAAACCTCTATTGAATAGATTAGAAAGAGAACCAAAAAGTACAAGTGAAAAGAAAAAAAATCCTAACTCAATATGATCTTTACCTCTAGATTTACCTTACAGGTTAGCAAAACCTGTCCTAGCAATAATGGAGATATGACCATGGATAAGTTAATGAATAATATTAAAGAATTTCTAAATGATGAAGAAGGCCTTACAGTGATCGAATACGTAATCGGTGCTGCAATGCTGGTTTTAGGACTAACTACAATTTTTAGTGGTGTCGGCGCTGCATTAGCAAATAAACTGATTGCGATTATTGGATTGATTACCAGCACGGGTACTCCTGGTGTGTAGTAATTGGGGTCTTATATTAAAACGCTATTTTAATAAATCTTCGCTCAAAGAGTGGACCAAAGATGAGAGTGGACTGGTTGTTGTCGAATATATCATTGGGGCTGCGGGCCTTTTGATCGTCGTAGGATTGTTGTTTGCAAACTTCGGAACAAGTCTTCTCTCTAAACTGACGAGCATTCTCGATTTGCTTTGAAGTGGGGACAAAAACCATATGTCAACTTACATCAGTATATGGGTAATTCTTTTGCTAATTTCATTTTATGATCTTAGCGAGAATAGAATCCCCAATAAGCTTCTTGTTTTACTGCTGATTTTTGGTTTTTTCTATGGCTTTCAGGAAGTCGGATTAAAAGAACAAGCGTTAGGATTATTATTATATTTCTCCAGCGGTCTCATTCTCTATTTTATCAAGGTGATGTCCGCTGGTGATGTTAAATTGCTAGGCGTAATAGGTATGATATTTGGTGCATCAAGTATTGTTGATGTCGGATATTATATCCTAATGGCTAGCGGGTTGATTGGGACTATGTATTTATTCTTATTTAAGGTAAATACCCTTGAGTTTCAAGGTTGCTCTTTGAGTGTCAACCCGCTCAATAAACAAATTCATGCAAGGTATAAAGAAAAAATAACCATGCCATTCGCACCTTCAGTCGTTATAGGTCTCGCTATGTACAGTTATTTTACTTAATTTTTTGAGGCTAGACGTTTAGGCTCATTACTTAAAGAGGGATGCTTTATGGACATGAGAGGGACAAGAATAACGACCCATTTGAAGCCTCAAATATCAGCACCGTTGGTACCTACCTCATTTGATATGCTTGGTATTCCAGAGGTAGTGGTAGAAAACCTCGTAATCAAACACTTATCAGCCTATCCGAAGTCCGATGTTTTGGAATTATCTAATTACCTTTGTGTGGTCACGCACATTGTCGAAAGTGCATTAGCGGTGCTTCGAAAAAAATCACTGATCGAAGTATTTCAACCTAACTCTAATCTCTCAGTTAACACACTGTCTCATAGCCACGTACGATATTCACTATCTGAAAAAGGCTTAGAAGAAGCTGAGTTAGCATTCAAGCGAGATGCTTACCTTGGACCTGCTCCCGTATCTCTCGAACAGTACTGTGAGATTGTAAAAGCGCAAGACCTAAGAGCCCAACTAGTCACTCGTCCAGACGTTGAAGAAGCGTTGCATGATGTTTATGGCGTTGAAAGTAAGGTGCCTGTCCTTGGGCCTGCCATTAATTCGGGGCGTGCTTTGCTTCTTTACGGACATGCAGGTACAGGTAAAACCTTCGTCGCATCAAGGATTGTGAATGCTCTGCAAACCTCAGTATTTATTCCTTACGCAGTGTATGCGTTAGGAAACATCATTAAGGTATTTTCTGCCCAACACCACAAACCTATTGATAATAATGGCAAAGACCGATCTGTTTCTCTGCTGGATCAATATGACAAGCGTTGGCTCAATTGTGAGCGACCAAATATTCAAGTCGGTGGTGAATTAACGATGGAGATGCTGGAAGTCAACCATTCAGAAAATAGTCGAGTATGGTTAGCTCCACTACAGATGATGGCCAACAACGGTATTTTCGTTATTGATGATTTAGGGCGACAACCTATGCCCGTAGATGCGTTGTTAAATCGTTGGATCGTTCCAATGGAGTACTATTTCGACCATTTATCTCTGCCCAACGGCCAACAAATTACAATTCCTTTCATCTTGACGTTAGCCTTCTCAACTAACTTGGATCCCCAGAGAATCAGTGATCCTGCCTTTTTACGTCGTTTAGGCTACAAAATAGAATTTGAACCACTCTCGCAAAAAGATTACCAAACTCTATGGGTTGATACCGCTCGAGAGAAAAGCTTTGAGCTACCTGATAATACAATTGAACAGTTGTACAAACTTCACCGCATTCACAATGTTAATTATTTCCCTTGCTTACCTAAAGATCTCGTCGGGATCAGTAAAGATATCGTTCTGTTTGAACAGCTACCGTTAACGATTACTCCCGAGATTCTGACAATGGCATGGAAGGTGTATTTCACTTCTGATGGACTCGAGGAAGAGAGCAATGAGTAAAAGCCAAATATTTCTTCTATTTTTACTGTCCGTAGTATTCGGTTTAGCCGCTGTGTTTTTTGCTAAACAATGGATGGACAATCAAGTACAGCCAACGGTCGAGGTGGAGCAGGTTGAGCGTCATCCTGTTGTTGTCGCCTCTCAAGAGATCGAAGCAGGAACCATTATTGAGGAGCAATACTTAACCACAAAATTGATGGAGAAAGATTGGATTAATGAAAACAACTACTCTGACACTGAGGAGTTGGTCGGTAAGGTTGTCGCTAACACGATATATGCCGGTGAGGTTCTGCATAAGATGCGGTTTACTGTACCAGGTGAAGGTTCAACATTAGCTGCTTTGATTCCTGAAAATAAACGAGCGGTGACGATTCGTGTGGATGATGTTATCGGTGTCGCAGGTTTCCTATTACCAGGTAATAAGGTGGATATTCTCAACACGGTTTCGTATGGGAAGAACTCGGCTTCAACGCAAACGGTGTTGAAAGACATCAAAGTACTTGCGGTAGACCAAACCGCTAAAACCAAAGAGAACAGTCCTATCATTGTCCGTGCCGTAACATTGGAAGTGACCCCGAAAGATGCCGAGAAGTTACTAACAGCTAAAAGTAAAGGCAGTATTCAACTGACACTCAGAAACCCACATGAAGTAGACAAAAAAGTCGTGAAACGATACGTACCAAGACCAAGCGTTACTATCATCAAAGGTACGGAAACATCGAATGTTCGCGTCAAGGATTGAGGTGATATATGAAAATAATAATAACTTGTCTGATTGGTTTACTGTGTGTCTCGCTTTCTAGCTATGCAGCGATTCAAACGGGAAAAACCGTCACGGTGCCGCACCATAAGTCAACACACGTGAAGTTGTCTGGAAAAGCGAGCAAGGTGTCTCTCGGTGACCCAGATGTCCTTGATATTGTGATGCTCAAATCTAACGAGCTGTTTTTGATAGGTAATAAGCTTGGCGCTACGAATTTAATGGCATGGGACTCAAGAGGAGTGCTGATCGAGTCAATCAATATTGAAGTGACACATGATTTAAATAGTCTGAAAGCTAAGTTGTTTGAATTTTTGCCGAATGAGCAGATCGAAGTTCATAGTTCACAGAATCGTTTGTTATTGAGCGGTCAAGTGAGCAATCAGCAACAGATGAATATTGCCATGCGTATCGCTGAAACCTATGCAGCAGGGCAGTCTGTTGATACATCGAAAGAGTCAGGAAGTGAAGTGACTGCTGCAACTGGTGTGATCAATCTAATGTCGATAGGTGGAGCACAACAGGTCATGCTAGAAGTTACGGTAGCGGAAGTTCAGCGTAGCCTAGTGAGAAAATTTGATGCGAATTTCCATTTTTTCCAAAGCAGCGGTTCTAATTTCTCATGGGGTGGTGCGTCCGTTCCTGCTGGCATTGCTGGCGCTACGCCTATCTTCGATATCCCCACCTCACAAGACTACGGCATATTAGGGTCGTTTGTTGATGGTAATACCCTTTTCAGTTTTGCGTTGGATGTTGCTAAACAAAATGGTGTAGCCAAAGTTCTAGCGGAACCAAACTTGACCGCTCTTAGTGGAGCAAAAGCTGAATTTTTAGCGGGTGGTGAGTTCCCTATCCCTGTTCCTGATGAAGACGGCATCACCATCGAGTACAAAGAGTACGGTGTTGGCTTAAAGTTCATTCCAACTGTTCTGAGCGATCAAAAAATCAACCTCAACCTTGCCGTTGATGTGAGTGAAATTGCCAATAGTAGTTCTCTTACCATTGAACCGAGTTTGAGCAATGCGACTTATTTCATCCCACCTATTACTCGACGTAGTGCGTCATCAACATTGGAATTGGCTGATGGACAAACCATCGGTATCGCGGGTCTGTTGAGTGAAAACGTGCGAGATGTAAGTAATAAGATGCCGGGGTTGGGAGAGGTTCCTGTTTTGGGGCAGTTATTCAATAGCCAAGAATTTGTATCGGGGGAAACAGAATTGGTGATTTTAGTTACCCCAAGACTGGCTAAGCCTATAGATAGAAATGCCGTAACTCTACCGACGGATGCCTTTGTGAGCCCTAATGACCTTCAGTATTACTTGCTTGGCCGAAGTGCTTACATTGCGGAGCCATCGGGTGATGATGAACAAGCTCCTCGTCAATCTGCGCCTCAAACTGTTCCAGTTGAAGGTGGAAGCGAAGGCTCATTTGGACATGAATTATAAGGAGATAGCTATGATTAAGGTGATGATGGTTTGTCTCAGTGTAGGTTTGGTGGGGTGTGTAACGTCAGATGCACCTCTGGGTCACTCTGTAGCTCAGGTTAAAACAGAACAAATTTATAACCCAGATGCGACTCAAGAAAATTTGCTCGTAGTGCCTGACGGTACAGGGGAGCGAATGCAGATTGGTTACGATAGATATGTCGGTAAAGGAGAAGAAGCCTTATCTGGCAATAGTAGCCAAGTACTTCAAGAGTTTAATTGATATTTGGAGGTACTCATATGTTGTATCGAGTATCGAAAAGTCCCAAAAGACAGCAAGGTTTGGTGGTTATCTTAGTGACCGTTGCCCTATTAGTTTTTTTGGCTGTATCAGCGCTAGCCGTTGATATGAACCATATTCTGGTTAACAAAACACGTTTGCAGAACGCTGTGGACTCTGCTGCTCTGGCTGCAGCCACAATACTGGATAACAGTAAGGATAAAGATACGGTTGACGCGGAGGTAGCGACAGCCCTCGCTGCTATGGCGGGTTCATCGGGTAATCATGAAATAGATCTTTCTACGGCAAATATATCTATTGAATACTCAAATGATCCACAAGATTTTACAGGAACTCCAACCTTTGGTGCTGACGACGATGTGTATGTTCGCGTTACGGTTTCCTCACTCGATATGGAGGAGTTCTTTATTCAAGCATTTGGCTTGGAAAAAACGGTTGCGGCAAGTGCAGTAGCGGGCCCTAGCTCGGGTCAAAGGTTTATCAATAATGTGGTGCCCATTGGTGTGTGTATTGGTGATGGGACGTTTGATAATGACGTCAATGAAGATGGTCTCCATGATGATACGGGTGAAGTGATTGACAGTGTTTTCGGGTATGAGCTTGGCACTGTTCATGCCTTAAAAGTGGGAGACAGCAACCTTTCTGAGATGGGAAACGGAAACTACCACCTGCTCGATTTTGGTTCCGGTGGTAATACCATTAAGAATGCGTTGGGTGGTAGCTACGATAACCCTGTTGCAATAGGTGAAGATATTGTGACAAAACCGGGCGGCACAGTTGGCCCTACTGGCGATGGGCTGAATACTCGCTTTGGTGATTATGGTGGTGGTCTTACAGAAGATGATTACCCGTCAGATTACATCACTACAGAGCCGACCAATGAGATTACGATTGATAGTAACACGGGCGAAATAGATTTTGATGGTAGCTTTACCTATGCTGATTATAAAAGCGCGACAAATGCTTGTATTGAAGGCACGGGGAGTGGATGTGTTACCAATGGTGTCGCGTGGCGCAGGATTTTACCAATTCCTATGTTGGATTGCTCAGGAAAAAGTGGAGGCGCGACAGATTTTACAGTGAATAAGATAGGGTGCTTCTTCTTACTGCAAAGAGCGCCTGTGAATAACAGTGGTACCCAAGCTGTTTTTGGTGAGTTCATTCACTCATGTTCTGTGGTTGGTGGTTCCGGTGGCGTCAATTCGACGACAGAAGGGGCATATCGCATTGTGCTCTATGATGACCCTGATAATGAGGAGTCGTAGTCATGAAAGCGAATCTTAAAAGGCAACGAGGGTGGGCTGCTGTCGAGGTCATTATTGCTACACCAGTACTGTTATTTTTCTTAGTGTTGACGCTCGAGCTAGGAAACATGTTGATCCATTACAACGTGATTTCTAAATCAGTACAAAACGGTGCCCGTTATGCGGTGAGTGAAGTTTATGGAACACAAACGGGAACCTTAGCACCGACCTCTGAAATACAAAATGTGGTCGTGTATGGAAAAAGTTCGACTGGCACTGCTTTGTTATCGAACTTATCAACGGCGAATGTCACAGTGACCCCTCCCTCTACAGACGATTATGTGAGGGTGAGTGTCAACTACAGCTACGTACCTCATTTTATTGGTATACCGTTTTCTAGCCAAAGCTTGTCAATACCTCTTCAAGTAACTTCGGTAATGAGGGTGTTGTGATGAACACGTTAACTAAACGCCGAATGAAAGGGGTGGCAATTGTTGAGTTCACGTTGGTCTCTTGGTTGGTGTTTCTATTGATATTTCTGATCCTTGGTGTAGGGGTCTATGTTTTTTCACTACAGATGGTGAGTGAAGCTACAAGAAAAGCAGCGCGTCTTGCGACTGTGTGTTGGGTTGAAGACAGAGACAATATTGCGGGCATGATTGTTCAAGATATTCCTTTGGTTGGCTTCTCTGCATCAAATATTGAAGTAGCTTATTTAGACAGCACTGGAACAGAGATTACCACTGGGTATACAACAGACCCTGGATTTGGGGATATAAAGTTTGTGAGAGCCAGAGCAACGGGCTATGGAATACAGCTAGTCAGTAATTTGAGTTTTTTAGGAACATCTGGGTACTTAGCAGCGCCCGCATTTGAAACGATATTACCAGCAGAGAACTTAGGGGTAATTCGAGCGGATTCGAATTTAAGGACAAGGTGTCCAACAAACTAAGCACAGGAGCAGTGTTATGGGGGAAGCTATACCATTACCATCCAACGATAACGAGATCCCGAGGTTGAAGACTAACCTTAAGGTTTGGCTTGTTTATCACAGTGAGGGTTTTCATGCCTATATGAGTCAAGAACTGAAGAAATGTAGAAATCTATACACGCATTCTTTTTCTCTACTCGGCATGAGTGAAGAGTACTTACAAAACATTGATGCTCCTGACTTAATTTTCGTTGAGGCTGGTGGAAATTGGTCTCAAAAAATGGCAGAGCTTCAAGGCTATGATTTAGCTTGGGAAGGCCACGACCTCTCATTGGTGGTTTTTGGCGATGAGAGCGATAACGCTTCTCTTAAAGTTGCGTTACGCTTGGGTGCTTCTGACTTTCTTTCTCACAATGTCAACATATCGGGGTTGATGCCTCTGCTGCAGAAAACATCATCCGACAAACTGGCAAGTTCGCGTTTAGGCGAGATGTTTCTGTTTCTTAATACGAAAGGTGGTATGGGGGCGACAACGCTTGCTCTGAATACTGCGATTGAGATAGCGGAACATCATCCAGACGAAGTGTTATTGCTTGATATCGATTTGCAGTTTGGCGTTATTCCTGAATATATGAATGTGCAACCGTCTTACAGTATCTCCGACGTGATCAATAACTCAAAAGATCTCGATGAAATCTCTTTGAGCACATACGTCTGTAAGCATGATTCAGGGTTACATGTTCTAAGCTTTAAGCATGAAAACAACGCGGATGATTACGAACATGCACTCAAAATAGGTAAGTTACTTCCGGTGCTTCGCCGTTATTATCCGTTCATCATTATCGATTTTTCTCGCGGGCTGGATCATGTGTTTGCATCGACGATATCCCCGGCCAATAAAGCACTTCTCGTTATGCAGCAAAATCTTGTGTCGATTAAGAATACATCTCGTTTGATTAAGTCCTTGAAGTTTGAGTATGGGTTACAAACAGATGCGATCGAAATCGTACTCAATCGTTATGAAAAGCGACAACCGATTAAGCTTAAAGATATAGAACAAACATTGGGGTCTCATGATATTCATATTATGCCTAATGATTTCAAAGTGGCACTGGAGAGTGCCAATTTAGGGATGCCATTTGTTCAAAATAAGAAAAACAGCTCGATTACTCGATCAATTATTGAGCTGTCTAATTTTCTATCACCTCATGAAGAAGAGAACAAAAGTTGGCTTAAGCGACTATTCTCATAAGACGGCAGTGATGCGCAAAGACGAGGGAGCGTTATGTTCTTCAAAAGAAAAAATATTAACCCAGAGTTCGAAAAGAAAGCCTCAGATGTTGCTGTCGATGAAGTTAAAGCAACTAATCTAGCTGAGGCTCCGGCTAATCCTCTGACCCGTCCTGACGCCAGTGCTGAAAAAGAAAAGTCGATTAATGAAGCCAAAAAGGCACTTGAACAAGAACTCTCAATCAAACATTACTTTCACAAGCAACTACTTGAGACTCTCGATCTAGGTTTGCTTTCTAGTTTAGAAAAGGAACGCGCAAAGATTGACCTTCATGAAGCTATTGTTCAATTAATGGCGAATGATTCAAGCCAAGCCCTAAGCGCTGAAGGTCGCAAGCGAGTTATTAAGCAGATTGAAGATGAGGTTTTTGGGCTCGGACCGCTAGAACCTCTGCTCGCAGATACAACGGTGTCAGATATTTTGGTAAATGGCCCCAAAAGTGTTTATGTAGAGCGTCGAGGAAAGTTGGAAAAGACACCTTATACCTTTCTTGATGACCGTCACTTAAGAAACATCATCGATAGAATTGTGAGTCAAGTGGGGCGACGTATCGATGAAGCATCACCTATGGTGGATGCGCGGCTTGCTGATGGCTCTCGTGTTAACGCCATTATCCCCCCGCTTGCACTGGACGGCCCTTCAGTATCGATCAGACGTTTCGCTGTTGACCGTCTGACAATGGATAACATGTTGAGTTTCGGTTCTCTATCGCCTGAAATGGCTAAGTTTGTGGAGGCTGCAGTTAAAGGAGAGCTCAATATTCTGATATCAGGAGGTACTGGCTCGGGAAAAACGACCACACTTAATATTTTTTCAGGCTTTATTCCGAGAGATCAGCGAATTATCACGATTGAAGATTCAGCTGAGCTTCAATTACAACAACCTCATGTGATTCGATTAGAGACTCGCCCTGCTAACCTTGAAGGCAAAGGTGAAATTAGCCAACGTGAACTAGTAAAAAATACTTTGCGTATGCGCCCAGACAGAATTGTGGTTGGGGAGGTAAGGGGGAGTGAAGCCGTCGATATGCTTGCTGCAATGAACACGGGCCACGATGGCTCTTTGGCAACGATTCACGCCAACACCCCTCGCGATGCTTTAAGCCGAGTAGAAAATATGTTCTCTATGGCGGGCTGGAACATCTCAACCAAAAACCTTCGTGCTCAGATTGCATCAGCCATTCATTTGGTCGTTCAAATGGAACGTCAAGAAGACGGAAAGCGCCGTATGGTTAGTGTTCAAGAGATCAATGGCATGGAGGGGGAGATGATCACTATGTCTGAAATCTTCCGTTTCCAAAGAAAAGGGGTTGATGCTGAAGGTAATATTCAAGGCCATTACACGGCTACCGGTATTGTTCCTCAGACCCATGATCAATTGGTGAAGCGTGGCTTAGATTTACCATTCGAGATATTTACCGAGAAACAGGAATAGGGGGGCTGTATGGATAATGTAACGGTTTCATTGATTCTGTTGTTCGTTGCGGTTCTGTTTATTTCGCAAGCTTTGCTCTTACCGGCAGCCGGTAAAAAGGCTAAGCATCGTGAGCTGTCTCGACGCCTCAAGGAGACGCAGAAAAATATCGACGAAGAGAGCCTCTCTCTTTTGAAGGAGCACTACCGTAAAGAGCTATCACCTTTAGATCGCAGGTTGGTGTCAATAGGCGCACTGGCTGACCTGAAAAAAATGCTGGAGCTAGCGGGTATCAAAATAGCTCTGACTCGTTTTCTATTTACGACTTTTTTAGCTGGGCTATCACTTACATTACTTGCGCTGTTATTGAATCAACAATGGTTTGTATGTGTAGCGGTATTTTTCTTTTCTTGGGTTGTCGCCTATTTGTACGTACAAAACCGAGTAACTTATCGCCTCGCTCGCTTTGAGGAGCAATTACCAGAGGCTCTCGATATCATTCGCCGTGCATTGCAAGCTGGGCAGCCTTTGGTTCAGTCTCTTAATGAAGTTGGCGAAGAGATGCCAGACCCTATTGGATCGGAGTTCAAAAATACCTATAACTTACTCAACTATGGTTATGACTTGCGCTTAGCTATTTTGCAAATGGCTGAACGTGTCCCTACGGTATCTATGTTGGCATTTTCGAGCGCAGTGATGTTGCAGAAAGAGACGGGTGGTAACCTTTCAGAGAACTTACAGAAAGTATCAGAGGTGCTAAGAGCTCGTTTTAAGCTGGAGCGAAAAATCAAAACACTTTCAGCGGAAAGCCGATTGTCTGCTTGGATACTGACTCTGTCCCCTTTTGCGCTTTTCTTTGGGCTGAAAGTTGTTAGCCCCGATTATATAGAACCTTTGTATAGCGATCCTCGCGGTATCAC
Source organism: Vibrio fortis (assembly GCF_000695685.1). GTDB lineage: Bacteria > Pseudomonadota > Gammaproteobacteria > Enterobacterales > Vibrionaceae > Vibrio > Vibrio fortis_A. The sequence goes on from NZ_JFFR01000023.1 coordinate 125,549, forward strand.
CATGGTGAGTATTGGCATTATCTTACTGGCTTTAGGCGCTTTGTGGATCAAGAAAATAATTAACATAGAGATATGATTTATGGAACTACTCGACATTAATGCTTGGATGCAAGCCTTAGAAGCGTTTGGGTTAAGTTCACAAATGGTGATCTATGGAATGATTCTACTGACCACCATTTTATTGACTCTCACATTAGGCTTTTTATTGGTTGGTGCTAGCTCACCATTAGACAAACGCTTGAAGAAAATTTCTGGTAACAAAGCTAATTCGTCTCATAGAAAGGGGTTCGATTTTTCGAATACGCTGGAATCTTTAAGTCCGTTTGTCGGAAAAGGAAACAAGCGTGATAACGCAACCTATTCAGAGAAGCTGATGCATGCAGGTTATCACGATAAAAGTGCGCTCTCGATTTTCTATTCATTGAAATTGATCTCAACTTTGATCGGTTTAGTCTGTGCTTTTTTGGTGTATTACACCGCGGTAGGCGGCAGCTACAACAACCTACTGACTTTAACTTGTGTCTTCATCGGTATGTTCACCCCTAACTTTGTGCTGAATAAACTGCAGAAAGATCGCCAACGAAAAATTCGAAACGGGGTCCCTGATGCGTTGGATTTGTTAGTGGTTTGTACCGAATCTGGACTTGGCTTTAATGCCGCGCTAGGGCGAGTTGCGACAGAACTTTATGTATCTCAACCTGAGCTAGCCGATGAATTGGATACGGTTTTCGCCAAGATCCAAGCTGGTGTTCCAATGCCAGATGCTTTGAGTCAACTCATCGATCGGACTGGTCTTACTGAACTTGAAGGCTTGGTATCTATGTTGTCTCATGCTTCGAAAATGGGTGGAAGCCTTGCGCAAACCTTAAGAGACTATACTGCGGATTTTAGAGATAGACGACAACAGGCTGCTGAAGAAGTCGCAGCTAAAATCCCAACAAAAATGTTATTTCCAATGCTGCTATTCATCTGGCCTTGCTTCTTTATCGTGGCATTAGGTCCAGGGATGATGATTGTAATGGACGCACTAACGGCCCCAGGAGCTGAATTATGAGAACCATAAATAGAGTCATATTATTCATGTTACCTCTTTTTCTTATTGGGTGTGCTTCATCTGATGAAACGGGCAACGATTTCAATTCGGAACTATATGCAGGTAAACCGATAGACACATTGAGTAATGATACGCCTCCTTTAAATGAGAAAGAGGCCATTGTTCGAGGCGATAAAGCACTGCGAGAGAACAACGTCGATCTTGCTTTATACGAATATATTCGTTCCCTTTCGTATCCTGAGAAAGAGTTCCATGACAGAACATTGTTCACGATTGGTCGTATTCATCAATCAAGAGCGAATTACCCTCTGGCTGAGAAATCTTATCTTGCTGTGTTGAATGTCGATCCCGCCCATACCGGAGCGCTTGAACAGCTTGGGAGTTTATACACTAAACAGAATCGACTTGAGGAAGGCCTAAGTTACTTTTACAAAGCCATTAATTCAGACCAAGTACGATTGAGCAGTGGTCAAAGTATCTCTAATAATCATTCATTGACCAAGAGTCAGGCCCAAGCCTTTAAAGTGGATGATCAGTCTCCGTTATTAGCTTATATGGGAGTAGGGGTGTTACGAGATGTGGCCGGTGATCATGATGTGGCACAGGTTCTATTTGGTAAGGTACTGACGATCTCTCCCCGCTCTGTCAAAGGGTTAATCAACATGGGTTATTCTCACTACATGGACGGTGAATATGATGAAGCTGTACGCTTAACGACTAACGCGTTGAATCTAGAGCCAAACAATGAGAAAGCGCAAAATAACCTTGCTTTGATTTACCTTGCAAAAGGAGAAGTGCAGAAGTCGGTTAATACCTTTATGCGCCATATGGATGCACCAGAAGCATTGAATAACGTCGGTTATTTCTTGATTCTTCAAGGTAAACCAGAGGAAGCCATTCCTTACCTACAACAAGCGATTGATAAAAAAGCTTCCTATTATGAACTTGCCAATAAAAACTTGGAGACAGCGATCTCGCAAGTCCGAGAGATGAATTAGAAAATTAATTCAGGGTGAAATGAAAAGGACTTCATTTTGGCTCAGGAAAATTCGATTCGACAAGATGTTTTCGTTCTTATTGGCTTTTGGCTAGTGGGAGCAGTGCTGATTATTGTTTTTAATTGGGAAACGGTTAATGCGTTAGAGCTCAGAGATAATGATGACTACATGCGTTTTGCCCAATTTCAACACTGGATGGAGGACGGAGATTGGTACCTAGTACCTATGCACAACTTTAACCCTCAAGATGGAGTACTGATACATTGGTCTAGGTTGCCTGATATCATGCTGTCTTTAGTCGCTATACCGTTGCTAATCTTTCTTCCTGAACACCTAGCCTACACTTTCACGATATCTGTTGTCCCTCTCTTTTATTTACTTGTTTACTTACTGTCTGTTTTTTACTTAGGACACCGATTGTTTGGCGTTAAGTATCGGTTCGTGAGTATGCTATTTGCGATTGCTTCTCCAGCTGTTGTTCACTTTCTACCTGGCGCAATTGATCACCACAATATACAGCTGATGCTTGGCGCTTTGTTCCTAGTCCTTAGCCCAATCAAACAAATGCAATTGGGACAGCGTTGGCGGATCAACATACATGCTTTGGTTGTGGGGCTATCGTTTTGGGTTGGACTAGATAACATCTTTTTATTTGGGTCTTACTTCTTAGTTTATACGACATATTCATGTTTGGTTGATGCTCAATGGAGAGAGTATGTCCGTGTTTTACTTGTAAAGTGTACAGTAACTGTATTGGTTGCCATTTTACTAAATAGGCCAGTATCTGAGTTTTTCACTATTAAGTCTGATGAAGTTTCTTTTCTTTTGGTTTTCCTATTATTGAGTGGGTACGCTTTTATACTCTTTTTTGAAAAGAGTGTCGGTTTTGGACAATCAAAATTATCAAAAGTGATGATTTTTATATTTGTAGGACTGCTTTCCCTGACTCCGACGGTATTGCTATTTCCAAGTTTTATCGATGGGTTGTTGATAGAGTACTCATCAATATTGAAAATGTTTTGGCTAGACTATGTCTCCGAAGCTAAGCCAATTTATTACTACGTCAACCAGGATGGTTTCTTATCACGACAGAACTATGTGTTGCTTTTCATTCCTGCCTTATTGTTTCCTTTTTTTAAACAAAATAACCCATACGTCACCTTACTTTATCTTATGTTAGTGGTGAATCTGCTGTTGGCATACTTTTGGCAGTTAAGGGTCACAAGGAGTTGTTTTTTATTAGCAGCTCCTCTTCAAGCGTATGTGGTTTTAAGGTGTGCTGAGTATTTGCGATATCTTTTTGCAAAGGTTGTATTTATCACGCTCGGTGGGCCGTTAGGGATAGCGTTCATTCTGCTATTCGTCAATGGAGACCTGTCAGGGTCTTCGTTTAAAGAGCGAAATCAAGCGGATGAAGATAACTTAATTGACGTTCTTAACTCTATACGTGTTAAAGAAGAGCTTGTATTAGCCGGTATTGAAAGTGGTTCTCAATTGTTAGCAAGAACAAAAAATAGAATCATTGCAGCCCCTTATCATAGGAATATTAAAGGGAATACTTTCTTAATTGAAACTATGCTTGAAGAAGACCTAAGTATTGTTCGAGAGAAATTGTTAAGCAAAGGCGTAGGTATCGTTGTAGTGGGAAATGATAGTCACTTAGTTCTGATTAAGCACCTCAGCAACGAGAGAGCCTTCATTCGAAAGCTATATAGTCAAGAATTGCCCAGTTGGTTAGAGAGAGTTTATTCAAACAAGCAAAGCAGTTATCAAGTTTTTAGGGTGAGGGAGTATCCATGACAAACGAAAAAATAGCGGTATTACTTCCTTGTTTCAATGAGGCTGGTGCTATTGGACAAACCGTGAGCTCATTTAGAACGTCTTTACCTAACGCTGATATTTATGTTTATGACAATAATTCGACTGATAACACCATCGCAGAGGCTAGTGAGGCAGGGGCAATTATTCGTACAGAGCCTCGCCAAGGAAAGGGAGAAGTTGTTAGAAGAATGTTCTCTGATATTGAAGCAGATATATACGTGATGGCTGACGGTGATAACACATATGATGCATCAATTTGTCCTACACTTATCGAGCATTTACTGAGTGAGCGTTTAGACATGGTTATTGGCAGTCGAGAACGAGCGATAGGGGCATACCCCACTGGGCATATATACGGAAACAAATTTTTCTCGGCTTTGGTAAATGGAGCTTTTAGTGCTCATTTTGAAGACGTTTTTTCTGGTTATAGGGTGATGAGTCGTCGTTTTGTTAAGAGCGTACCAATATTCAGCGATGGTTTTCAGATAGAAACAGAGCTTACCGTCCACGCGTTGCACCATAATATGCCCACTAAAGAGGTTGCGACACAGTACTCTCCTCGTCCAGATGGAACAGAAAGTAAACTTCATACACTCAGTGATGGCGTTAAAATTTTTAATTTTATTCTTTTCATTCTGAGGGACGTAAAACCGTTACTATTTTTCGGTGTGCTTGCCTTATTTCTTGCAGGCTTGTCTCTGGCCCTAGGTATCCCTGTGATTGTCGATTTTATCGAGACAGGGCTCGTTGAGCGGGTACCTACAGCAATTCTCGCAAGTTCAATTGCTTTGATCGCTGTAATGTCTTTTTTCTGTGGATTGATTCTAGATAACGTTTCACGAGGTCGACGAGAAATTAAGATTCTGTCGATGTTAAACCTCTAGGTTGGTGGGGAGAGTGCATGAGAGCGAGCAAGAACGAAGATGCTGAATGGCTCAACTATTTAAATCGTTTCAGTAATGAATATGATCACCGAGTCTACAATGATAACTCTACTGGTGGGGTTATGAGAGCCGGACATATAGCTCTAGAGAGGCCTTTGAAGAAGGAACACTTTTCAAGGGTTTTAGAGGTAGGGTGTGGGACTGGTGAGCATTTAAAGCATGTATCGCATACCTTTGATGAATATGTAATGACTGATGGTGACCAAGCCGCTCTTGATATTGCTCAGCAATCAATTACAAGTTTAAAGCAGCAAGGAAGTATTATATTTGAGAGTATGGATGCGAGTTGTTTAGAGTACCCAGATGAACACTTTGATCGTGTAGTAGCGACTCATATATTGGAACATATTTATGAACCTCACCTTGTTATTAAAGAGTGGTTACGAGTTCTCAAGCCTGGGGGGACCTTATCAGTACTAATTCCGACGGATCCGGGGGTTGCCTGGAAAGTTGGTCGGTACTTTACGACTCGAAAACTTGGAATGAGTAAAGGCTGGAACTACGATTATATTATGGCGAGGGAACACGTAAACCCGTGCAATAATCTTATTGTTTTTTTGAAGTATTATTCTCCTAGTTATCGCTGCAGTTTTTGGCCATTTTCGATATTACCGTCGATCGATTGTAATTTGTTTTTCTCTTTCCATGGTGTGAAATAGGCTCTTAAAATAGACTCAGCAGAAGCGAAACCATCTCGCTCCTGCTTGTTGCCGTATTCGACTTGGCTTACAACCAATTCATTATTGCGCCCGCAGCAATGAACACTCCGACCAAGCCAACGATTGGTAGTTTGACTGATTTGAGCAACCAAACACCGACCACGATAAGTGCGAAGTCTAGCCCGCTATTTACTGCACTAGTGAAAATTGGTTGATATAGAGCAGCGAGGAGTAGACCAACAACCGCAGCATTAACGCCAGTTAATGCGCCAGAAATTAATGGTTTGCTCGCTATCGCTTGCCAGTTTTTAAGAACCCCCAACAGCAGTAGAAAACCAGGTAGAAAGACAGCGACGGTTGCAATCAGAGCGCCTAAAACAGGCGATGCAGGCATAAGGACGTAACCTAGATAGGTTGCAAGTGTAAACATCGGCCCTGGAACGGCTTGTGCCGCTGCGTAACCTGTTAGGAAAGCATCTTGGGATAACTGATCACCAATACCATTTTGGAGTAACGGTAAAACCACGTGGCCACCACCAAACACCAAACTACCTGCTTGATAGAACAAGCTGAACACTTCGATACCCTGTGAATAATTTGCCAGCAAAGGCAAGCCTAGTAACAGAGCAGCAAAGAGGACGAGCGGTGCAAACGAAATTTTCTCGCTACTGGTAACCGAAGGTAGGGCTTGTGAAGACAAGAATCGGCTTCCGACGAATGCCGCCACAATAAGTACCAAGATTTGTGGCCAAATACCGGGAAATAGAAGCAAAACCACGGCTGTCATTACACATAGTGAGGTTGCGATAGCTGACTTACAAAAGTTTTTATACATTCCATAGGTCGCGTCGGCGACGACAACCACGGCAAGCAGCTTAAGCCCATGGATAACTGAGTTGAAAAGAGAGTTATCTAACAATTGTGAACTGGCAACCGCTAGAACTAGCATCAAGATTACGGATGGCGTTGTGAAACCAATGAACGCAGCAATTGCACCAGGCAGTCCCCCTTTTTTATAGCCTACCGCGAAGCCGACTTGGCTTGATCCCGGCCCAGGTAAGAACTGACTCAGCGCGACGATCTGCCCGTATTCTTCGTCCGTCAGCCACTTCATTTTCTCGACAAATGTGTTTCTGAAATAACCAATGTGAGCCGCTGGACCACCAAAACTGATCCAACCTAGCCAAAAAAAGGTCTTAAAAATTGCAAACATGATCATACCCATTTAAAGAATTACGAGTAATTTAGAGGGAACAGTACTATGATTCAAATTAATTGTTTTAATTGTCTCTATTAATGAAATGGGATGGGGAAGTGGCGAGTTTTAACTGGAAAGGAATTGATCTTAACTTATTGATTGCACTACAAGCATTGTATAAAACCAATAGTGTGAGCAAGGCGGCTGAGCGCTGTTTCGTTAGTCAATCAGCGATGAGCCACAGTCTACAAAGGTTAAGAAAGCTGTTTGATGATCCACTGTTTGAGCGAGTGGGAAGTCGAATGGAGCCAACTGAGCGCGCCATGGAGTTGTCGAATTCGGTTGACCTTCTACTTGGTCAAATTCAGACTGATATTTTGAAAACCAAGCCTTTTCAAGCTTCGACATTCAGTGATGTTTGGAAGATCGGTCTAACGGATTACGCAGAACAAATGTTTGGCCCAGCACTGTTTGATCAGATAAAAGAGCAGGTTCCACATTCGCAAGTCGCGCTATTCAACGTGAACCGTGCTAATTACCAATCGGTCTTTGAGCAATCTAAACTGGATGTGGTAATTGGTAGCTTTGGTGAGGTTACGGAGTTATATCGAACTGAGCACCTTTATACTGAGCAGCATGTTTGTTTGTATGATGGTGATGTGCTCGAAGTGGAATTGCCAATGTCATTATCGGATTTTACGTCTGTCGAGCATGCTCTTGTTTCTCCAAGTGGTGTTCTTTCGACTGGCGTTGACGATAAATTAGAAGTATTAGGGTTAAAGCGCCAAGTTGCGATTGCATCGAGTAACTTCCTAACCATCAAGAGTTTGATTCATGGCCGACAGCTGTTGTGTATTGTCCCCAAGCTGGTGGCGAGACAAGAAGGTTCTTGTTCCAATTTAAAAGCGGTTACTCCTCCGATTGAGGTTCCTGACTTCGACATTCAGCTTGTTTATCGCAAAGGTAAACAGCGGGACGATAAGAATATCTTTATTCGCCGGCTAATCAGTCAAGTGGTGGTTGATATCGCTGGTCAATCGAGTCCTGGTGAGTAACCAACCTACTAGTTTCCATAACAAAATGGTTAAGATGACACCGACATAACCATCTACCGCATAGTGCCACCCAAGGTGCACCGAGCCGATCTGTATCGAAAGGGCATACAGCCAAGCTAGTGCTCCACCCCAGCGATTTAATTTAGACACGCTAATTGCGATCAGCGTAGCTATAGTGACATGCATGCTGGGCATTGCCGAAATACCAGATCCTAGGCTGTTCTCATTTTGAAGATAGTGCTCCAATAACATTGCTTGTGTATCAAGAGCCCATATAGGGAGTGAGTTGCTATTTAATAAAGCGAAATTTTGGTTAGCGAGTCGCTCCATGAGAGGCTGGTAATGGTTAACATCGAACAAAGGCTGCATAAACACAGGGCCAGCTGAAGATAAGATAGTGGCAGAGATGTTTCCAATTACTAGCCATGATGCGAGAAAAGTAACAAGAAATTGTGTCCGCAATTTGTCGTCCTGTCTATAAAGGATGAAAAAGATAACAACGCCCCATTTCACAAAAAACCATAAGTTGTAAAGGACATTGATTACCAAAGTTGCTGTTGGTGTTGGGAATAGGGCGTGAGTGATATGCCAAGGTGTGACATCGAAGTGGAGCCATAGATCCAGCTTGTGCCAATTATCGTCCAAATAAAATGGAACTAGGTAAGGGATGCTCGATTTGATGAAGGTGTAGCTAGAAAAACAGATGTTAATGCAAAGGAGCAAAATGAAAAATAAGACGGGACATGATAATGGAAAAAAGAGAGGCTTTAGCCAGACTAGAAAGTCATGCCCTGGAGTTTTCGATTTCACGAGTAAAACACAGTAATAGCAAGCACTAATGGCGAACAAAATAATACAGCAACTAGCAATTATGATGTCCAAGTACGTAAATAAGTTTAATTGAAATGGCAATTTAGTTACTTGGCTAAACACTAAGGTTATAAGCAATATTGCAGCGGTATAGTATAAAACCCACTTGTTTCGGTAGAGCTCGTTCATTAGGTTTGGAATGTATTGAACGCGATGGTTTTTTGAGGTGTGTTTACATAATTTGTCTTGCCTGCTTTCCATAATTTCCTTTGCCCATCCATCGGGTGCTCTATTTAAGGCTAGCTCAGATTTGATGTGTTGCTAGGTGATTACGATAGTGCAGAAAAAACAGCGAATTTATCATCACCATGCTCAAACTGTGGCTATACTTAGTTTGAGGCTTAATTCAGTTACAACGATAGATAATCGTGTGTATGTGCAGCGACTCTAGCTATGGATTAAGTTTCACATGGTTAAAAACTCTCCCTAACTAAATGGAATTAGTTGGTTTAAAGCGCTAGCTCCCCCTAGCGCTTTTTCTTTTGGCTTTCAAATCCATTTAAAAAGAGTACTTGGTCCACTTCTTCGCTCGCCAACGATGAGCCATGATGATGCCTCGGAACCATTCATCCATCGCAATCGCCATCCAAGCACCGAATACGCCGTAGCCCCAGTGCACGCCAAGCAAATAGCTCATGGCAACCCCAATGCCCCACATACTCAATATGCCCATTTTTACTGGGAACTGAATGTCGCCAGCGGCTTTTAGGCAAGAGATAAAAATCAGATTAAACACACGGCCTGCTTCAAGCAGTATTGAGCCAGCAATCAAACCTGCCGTCAGAGCGATGATCTCTGGATCTTGAGTAAAGACGTCTAAGATCTCGAATCGGAATAGGTATATCAAACAGGTGATAACGGTTGATGCAATAAAACCTACGATAAAGTATCGCTGCACTCGTGTGGTGATCTCATCGATCCAGCCTTTGCCAATGTAGTAGCCCGTTTGAATCTGACTGCCTTGACCAATAGCCAAAGCAAACGCAAAAGAGAGGCGAGCGATATTCTGGGCGTAGGTAAAGGCCGCCAGCGAAGAGGTGCCCATTTGCACCACAAAGAAGGTAATGCTGATTTGGGCCATGTTGTAAGAGAGCACTTCACCCGCATTCATGGAGCCGATTTTGATGATCTTTTGGTAAATCGACTTGGGAATCGCTTTGAATTGCTTAATCGGAAGGTCGATACCTTTGCTTCTGACCACTCCAATCAAAATGAACATACCGACAACTTGACTGAACACGGTCGCGACCGCCACTCCTTGAACACCGTACACGGGCAATCCAAACGGTTGATATAGCGCGCAGTAGTTACCTACAACGTTGATAACACCAGCAATCATATTGATGACCATTGGTGACTTTGAATAGCCGTGGCTGCGAAGAATCGTAGTCAGTACTACGCCTATAGTGACGTTAAACGTCAGCGCACCGCTGATAAATAGATATTCTTGAGCGTACTGTTCCACTTGTGCTTCAAGCTGGTAGAGCGGTATGAAATATTCAGCGCCTAACACCGCGAGAATACTCAACAAAACGCCTGTGATGACGGCGAGGATAATACTGGCAACACCGACATGCGCACTCTCTCGATCGCGAGAAGCGCCGTTGTATTGTGCAATCAAGATACCTGTTCCGCTGCTCACCATGGTGGAGACAATGATCAGGAAAAATGAGATTTGCGAGATAACACCAACCGCTGATACGGCTTTGTCTGAGTATCCAGATAGCATGAATACATCACTGGTGTTGAGCGCGGTTCGCAGTAGAACTTCAATGAATATTGGCCAAGTGAGCGCAACGATTCCCATACGTTTGTTTAGGTTGGAATCAGCATTAGGCATTTAGGTTTTCTCAAAAAAAGGAAGGGTGAGGCTTTAGTGTAGTGCTTATTAAGAAAACAACTATCAAAATAATGTCCGGATTACCTACAAGGTCAAAAAGAGCCGGATTTGGAGCTGAAAATGTCACTTTTTTGGTAACGTTTACCCTATCCAACGAGCTTGAGGGAGTAGATAGAGTAAGAGAGGAGAGCGTTGGAAAGGCAAAGCCAGTGCGCAGACTGGCTTTGTATACGCGTATAGCTAGTCGACTCGCTGCCCCTGTGCATCGAATAGATGACAGTCTTTTGCAGAGAAGTTTAGCTCTAGAGATTGATAGCGAGACACCTCTTGGTCGCCAGGGAGGTGAACCTTAAAGCCGTCTATGCCGCAAGATTGACCAAACATGTAGGTGCTATTTCCTAGTCGTTCAACCACCTCACTTTGAAACTCAATCGTTATGTCAGAGCCGCCATTGATCTCTAAATGCTCTGGCCTGATACCGAGTGTCAGCTGTTGTCCTTCTGCTAACTTTTGACTTGGAAGTGGTAGGGTGATTTGGCTATTACCATTAATCGAAAGTTGAGCATGAGTCTCTGAGCAAGAGCCCACTACGCACGGTAAGAAGTTCATCTTCGGTGAGCCGATAAAGCCAGCCACAAACTCATTTTGTGGGCTGTGGTAAAGCTCTAATGGTGAGCCGACTTGTTCGACTCTACCGTCTCTAAGCACCACGATTTTATCGGCAAGCGTCATCGCTTCGACCTGATCGTGGGTGACATAAATCATGGTGTTTTGCAGATCTTGATGTAATTTAGCAATTTGTAGGCGCATATCGACACGAAGTTCTGCATCTAGGTTCGAGAGTGGTTCATCGAACAAGAACACTTTCGGATTGCGAACAATTGCACGTCCAATAGCAACCCTTTGTCGCTGACCACCAGAAAGCTCTTTCGGCTTACGCTTAAGTAGGTGTTCCAATTGCAGTGTTTTGGCTGCGCTGGTGACCTGCTTTTCAATGGTCTCTTTAGCGACGCCATTCATTTTTAAACCAAAGCCCATGTTCTCTTCCACGGTCATGTGTGGGTAGAGTGCATAAGATTGGAATACCATGGCAACACCGCGTTCGGCTGGGTCAACATCGTTGACTAGCTCGTCGCCAATATGAATTTCGCCTTCGGTAATTTCTTCTAAACCAGCCACCAAGCGAAGCAGTGTCGATTTACCACAACCTGACGGACCAACAAAAACAACGAACTCACCGTTGGTTATCTCTAGATCAACACCATGGATGGTCTGTACATCACCATAACGCTTAATGACCTTTTTTAAGCTGATATCAGCCATGCTATCTCCTTGCCTTGTTGGACTACATCACTTTGCCTTTAAAACATACGCATTCATCAGAAATTTGTTAGGTGCCTCGCACGATTTATTGATCCGGCTCATACAAATTTTACAAAGTATTCTGTTTTTTGTGGAATCGTTTACACAATTTAAACATAACGATACAAAATATGATTGCTGAGATTAATATTTGAGCATGGTTACGATTAAAGCTTAGCAATTTGATGATGTTTCGCCGATTAACTTTGAAACAAATGGAATTGTAAACAAAGCTATGAAGACAAGGAATTTGGGAAAATGGTGCAATCTGTGAAAACGATATACCCAGAAAATCGCATCCCATCAGCCAGAAAGAAAAGGCGTATTAGCTCTAAGCTGTCGCCGTGGCTGTTTTTAACACCGGCAATCGCTATCTTTTCGCTTTATGTGATCTTCCCGATTGTGGACAGTATCTGGTTGAGCTTTTTCGAGTGGGACGGACTTGGCGAAAAAGAGTGGGTCGGGCTAGAGAACTACCGTGAGCTGTTTGATTCCGATGCGTTCTACACCTCACTGACTAACAACTTCCTTTGGTTGATCTTCTTTATGCTTGCACCACCTTGTGGTCTGGCTATCGCCCTCTTTCTCAACCAACAAGTGAAAGGCATCCGTGTTGTTAAGTCTCTCTTCTTCTTTCCATTTGTTATCTCACAAGTGGTTGTGGGCTTAGTGTTTGCCTGGTTTTACGACCCATCCTTTGGCCTGTTCAATATCGTCTTAGGTTCACTGGGTTTTGAGCCTATCTCCATTCTCGCCAATGAAGATTACGTTACCTACGGGATTATCGTCGCAGGCTTGTGGCCACAAATCTCTTACTGCATGATTTTGTACTTAACGGGCTTGAACAACCTAGACCCTGAACAGTTGGAAGCAGCACGACTGGATGGAGCCAAGAAGTGGCGAATGCTGTGGTATGTGGTGCTACCTCAATTGCGACCTGCCACTTTTATTGCAGTGGTAGTCACCGTAATTGGCGCTCTGCGTTCATTTGACTTAGTGGCAACCATGACCGCTGGTGGCCCTTGGGGAAGCTCTACAGTACTGGCTTATCAAATGTACGAAGAGTCGATCTTTAACTACCGAATGGGTTATGGCGCTGCGGTCTCCGTTGTTCTATTCCTGATCATGGATATCTATATCGCTTACTTCTTGTGGCGTATGTTGAGGAGTGAAAAATAATGTATCCACAACCGATTCAAAAAGCAGGACGCTTTACCAATATCAGTTATCGAGTGGCTCTGCCAATCTCTATTGTCATGTGGCTGCTGCCCCTTATTGCAGTGATGATGACCTCGATTCGTTCGATGGAAGACATCAACAAAGGTAACTACTGGGGCTGGCCAAGCGAGATTCAGTTTATTGAAAACTACACTCAGGTGTTCACCTCGACATCGATGGGGCAGTATCTAATCAATAGCTTGATCATCACTTTACCAGCGGTAGCGGGAGCGGTTGCTCTCTCCACATTGGCAGGTTACGCGTTAGCTAAATACAACTTCAAAGCCAACCTCTGGATCTTTGCGATGTTCATTGCGGGTAACTTTGTACCTTTCCAGATCCTGATGATCCCAGTACGTGACCTGACGATTAACCTTGGCTTGTACGATACACATTGGGCTCTGATCTTCTTCCATATCGCCTTTCAAGCCGGCTTTTGTACTCTGTTTATGCGCAACTTTATCGTCGGTATTCCTGATGCTCTTATCGAGGCCGCGCGTGTAGAAGGGGTCAGCGAATGGAAAATATTCTGGCATGTGGTTCTGCCGCTGGTTCGCCCTGCATTAGCTGCACTTGCGGTCTTAGTGTTTACCTTTATCTGGAATGATTTCTTCTGGGCTTTGGTTCTGGTTCAAAGTGATGAAGTGCGTCCAGTGACTGCTGGTTTAAGTTCACTTCAAGGTCAGTGGTTGGCGTCATGGCAGTTCATGTCAGCGGGTGCAGTAGTCGCCGCAATTCCACCCGTTGTGCTGTTCTTTACCATGCAGAAGCACTTTATTGCCGGCCTGACTTTGGGTGCGACCAAAGGCTAAATATTCAATGAGGGCTCCTCAAAGTAGGAGCCGTTATGTAAACAATCCACTTTAAATGGATACACCGAGAGTAACCAAAACACGAATAACTCTACCCAGCACAATAATAAAAATTGGACTTAGTAAGCCCCGCTCTATAACAAGGACCTACATATGAAATACGTGAAACATATCGCTGCAACCGCAGTGCTTGCTGCCTCCGTCTCGACTACAGCGTTTGCAGGAACCTTAGTCATCAACTCAGATGCCTCTGACCCAGCGCCAAAAGAGGCTTGGAGTGAGATCATCAGTCGCTTTGAAAAAGAGAACCCTGATATCACGGTTAAGTACAACCTGTATGACCATGAGTCGTATAAAACCACGATTCGTAACTGGTTGGTGACCTCGCCACCGGATGTGGTGTTCTGGTATGCCGGTAACCGTATGAAGGCGTTTGTTGATCGTGGCTTGTTTGAAGATGTGAGTGACATCTGGGCAGACAACAACATGAAGCAAGACTTTGCAGCAGCGGCGCCTGCGATGACGGTGCAAGGCAAGCAATATGGTGTGCCTTACACGTATTACCAATGGGGTATCTACTACCGTAAAGACATCTTTGAGCAGTACGGTATTACTGAACCAAAAACTTGGGAAGAGCTAAAGTCGGCGTCAGCAACGCTAAAAGAAAACGGCGTGACACCATTTACCATCGGTACTAAGTATCTGTGGACGGCTGCTGGCTGGTTCGATTACATCAACATGCGTACCAATGGCTTGGATTTCCATATCCAATTGATGGATGGCAAGGTCCCTTACTCCGATGAGCGTGTGAAGAAAACATTCGCTAACTGGGCTGAGTTGGTTGAACCGGGCTACTTCCTAGATAACCACGCATCTTATTCTTGGCAAGAAGCGCAACCTTTCCTATATAACGGCAAGGCAGCGATGTACTTAATGGGTAACTTCATTACGCCAAACTTCCCAGCGGAGCTTGATGGCAAAATGGATTTCTTCCAATTTCCAGTCATCGACCCAAGCGTGCCAATGGCAGAAGATGCGCCAATGGATACTCTGCACATTCCATCAAAAGCGAAGAACAAAGCCGATGCTCGTAAGTTCTTAGAGTTTGTCGCTCGTGCTGAGAACCAACAGCTAATCAATGAGATGCTGCTGCAGATCCCGACCAACAACAAAGCGAAAGCTAAGTCAGATCCGTTCTTAGACAAAGGCGTTGCTATGTTGGCAGCGAGTGATGGTACTGCACAGTTCTATGATCGCGACACCAACCCAGCGATGGCAAAAGAGGGGATGAAAGGCTTCCAAGAGTTTATGGTTCACCCTGAACGTATCGATAAGATTCTTAAGAAGCTAGACAAGGTAAGCAAACGCGCCTTTAAGTAATTGAGACCAAGCCGCAGCAATTGTCGCTGCGGCTTTCATCACTCTGTATGTGTCATCGTCAATAGTATTTATGGTGCGACTCATCTCGTTGCCACTGCCATTGGCTAAAGGCAGTTAAGTCATATTGACAATGACACACTCTGAACGGTTTATCGCAAGGAACAGTTAATGAGAAGCTTCTCTCAAATCATCTCCGCTTGTGAGTGGGAAAATCAACACATTACACATCACAACGTTCTGGAAGCGCATGCTCCTTTGAAGGCGTATGCCTCTAGAGAAGGTGCTATTACACGAACAGCTTCGAATACCAAATCTTTAAATGGTGTCTGGAAGTTTCAGCTGTTTGATGCGCCAGAGTTAGTTAGTGAAGCCATGGTTGCAGAGCATTTTGACGATGCAAGCTGGGACTCGATTGAGGTTCCGAGTAACTGGCAGATGCAAGGCTATGACAAACCAATTTATACCAATGTGAAGTACCCGTTTGCGGATACTCCGCCATTTGTGCCTCGCGATAACCCGACAGGGCTGTACCGAACCTCTTTTCAATGCCCAGAGCAAGCATTGGCGAATACCCACAGAATTTTGTTCGATGGCGTCAACTCTGCTTTTCATTTGTGGTGTAACGGCAAGTGGGTTGGCTATTCACAAGACAGCCGTTTGCCAGCTGAGTTTGACCTATCGGCGTTTGTCAAAGCGGGAGAAAACTCGTTATCAGTTATGGTGTTACGCTGGTCAGATGGCTCGTATCTTGAAGACCAAGATATGTGGTGGTTGAGCGGCATATTCCGCGACGTTACATTGCTCACTAAGCCGAAGACTGCGATCGAAGACGTAAAAATTGAAACTCAATTAGACGCTGCTTATCGCGACGCGCAGCTCTGTGTTGATGTTAAAATATCAAAAAACAGTGACGGCAGTAGCGATGCTTATCAGGTAAAAATTGAACTGTATGATGCGCAAGGTCAGAAAGTCATTGAACCTGATGTTGTCGGTTTTGGCCAACGATATGTCGATGAAAAAGGGCCCTGGCAGGAAGTGGCATACAGCCAAAATTCCGTTGCTAATCCCCACAAATGGAGTGCTGAATCTCCCTATCTCTATCGCTGTGTTATCTCGTTAGAGAATGAACAAGGCGAACTACTTGATTGTGAGGCCTACGATGTCGGTTTTCGCAGTGTCGAGATCAGCGATGGGCTGCTTAAGGTAAATGGTAAGCCGCTGCTAATTCGAGGGGTGAATCGACACGAGCATCACCCTGAACTCGGGCATACCATGACTCGCGAGGGCATGATTCAAGACATTAAACTCATCAAGCAAAACAACTTCAACGCGGTGCGAACCGCTCATTATCCTAATCACCCACTTTGGTATGAACTGTGTGATGAATATGGGTTGTACTTGGTTGATGAGGCAAACATCGAAACACACGGTCAAGTACCTATGTGCCGCCTATCAGACTATGCCTCTTGGCTCAATGCTTATATGCGTCGCATGACTCGCTTGGTCGAACGCGATAAAAACCATCCTAGCGTGATCATTTGGTCACTGGGCAATGAGTCAGGGATTGGCCGTAACCATCATGCACTCTATCAGTGGGTTAAACAGAGCGACCCAACTCGACCTGTTCAATATGAAGGAGGTGGGGCGGATACCGCAGCTACCGATATTCTGTGCCCTATGTATGCGCGAGTGGATTGGGATTTACCTGTCGTTGCTCATCAACCAGAGGTGACGCCGCGTGTTGGAATTCGCAAAGCGATCGCATTGCCGAATGAGCAGCGTCCGCTAATTTTATGTGAGTACGCACACGCGATGGGCAACAGCCTAGGTAGTTTTAACAAATACTGGCAAGCCTTTCGTGATAACCCAAGATTGCAAGGTGGTTTTATCTGGGACTGGGTTGATCAAGGCATCACCAAAACCGATGCACAAGGCAAGCCTTATTGGGGCTATGGTGGCGATTTTGGTGATGAGATTAATGACCGTCAGTTCTGTATCAATGGATTGGTGTTCCCAGACCGAACCCCGCACCCGAGCTTGAACGAGGTAAAAAAGGCGCAGCAGTTTTATCAATTCGCTCTGATATCGACTGAGCCTGTAGTGATTGAAGTGCGTAGCGAGAACCTATTTTGCTCAAGTGATAAAGAAACCCTTTATTGGTCGATTGCTCAAGATGGAGAAGAGCAAAGTTGTGGCAGCATTGAACTGTTGTTAGAACCAGAGTCGAGCATCCAGATTGAGTTAGACAGCATTGTGCTTCCTCAAAAGGCCAATGCGCTCAACCTCCTAAATCTAGAAGTGAGATTACATCAAGATACTAAGTGGGCAAGCAAAGGTCACGTTACAGCAACCGAGCAACTCACCCTAACTACATCATCACAACTGGTGCTGGACGATAATACCTCTGAGCATCCACCGCAGGTCATCGAGAGTGAAGAGCGACTCGCTATTGTCGGTGCGCGTTATCGCGTTGAGTTCGACCGCATAACGGGCTATGTGGAAAGTTGGTTGAAAGACGGTGTTGAACAGCTTGCCAGTGGCATCCGTGATAACTTCTATCGTGCACCACTGGATAACGATATTGGTGTGAGTGAAGCAAATCACGTTGATCCCAACTCATGGATAGCGCGATGGCAAGTCGCGGGATTAGATTCTCTCACGCCAGAGTGCATTGATTTCTCCTTCTTCACGGATGAAAACAAAGTGCTTGTGATGTCGAAAATTGCTCATGTTGTTGAAGGGCAAGTACGCCTATTGTCGACTTGGCAATATCAATTGTTCTCTGATGGCGAAGTGATTATCGATGTGCATGTTCAGGCCGCCAAAGGTCTGCCATCACTGCCACGTGTTGGTTTATCCTTCGCGCTAAAAGAGACGTCGAATGAGGTGACATGGTTTGGTCGTGGGCCACATGAAAACTACCCAGACAGAAAAAGCTCGGCTCATATTGGTCGCTATCAGCAGAACATAGAGCAGATGCATACTCCTTATATTTTCCCTTCCGATTGTGGGTTGCGTTGCGATGTGCGTGAAGCCGTTATTGGCGGATTTAAATTACAGGGCGATTTTCATTTTTCGGTCAGCCGCTTTGGACAGCAGCAACTTGTGCAGGCCAAACACACCTGTGATCTCACCGAGCAAGACCAATTGTTTGTTTACATCGATGGCTTTCATATGGGGGTTGGTGGAGATGATTCATGGACGCCAAGTGTGCATGATGAGTTCAAATTAACACAAGAGCACTACCGTTATCAGGTTCGATTCTTTGGTGCATAGAGGCTTGGTGATCTGCTTGTGGAGTAAAAAGATCATGGTAGGCCAAATACTACAGTAACCTAAATGAGCTGAAAGTTGATTCAAAGAAAAAGGCACCCAATATCATGTTGGGTGCCTTTGTTTTTGTAGTGGTTTTAGAACGATGTTAAAGCTTTGACTTACTCTGCGTCAGTAAAGAAATCGTTGTAAAGCATGTACAAGTGAGCTGCACTCCAAGAGAAGTTTGGCGCACCTTGCTGCTCACCGTTTAATGGGTTGTAGTTCTCACGGATAGGACCGTCTTGTACCAAGCCATCAGCGTGGTCGAAGAAAGCGCCTGCCATTTCAATCGCATCATCACGGTAACCGTAGCTGTCCATTCCTTTCAGGCCGAAGTAAAATTGGTCTACCCATACGCGTCCACGCCAGTAAATATCTGGGCCGAATGCTGGGTTAGATAGCGCTGCAGTGCCCAGTGGTACGTAGGTGTTGAACTCTGAGGTGTCTTTCATCACAGAGACCACCGCATCCGCGTGTGCTTGGGTTGCTGCACCGTTGAACAGTGGTGACCAACCTTCAGGGCCTTTACCACGTTCGACAATCGGTTTACCCGCACAGCCATTAGCTAAAGGTTTATCTTCAATGCGAATGTCGTAGTAGAAGTTCGTGCCTTCATCGAACATACAAGTGTTGATGTAGTTCGATAGGTGCTCAGCCTTTTCACGGAATTCTTTCGCTTCTGCTTCTTTGCCTAAGATGTCAGCCATTTCCGCTAGGTACTTGTTATCGCTGTACATGTAGCTTGCTTGGTCAACGGACTCTTGTAGCAGTGAGTAGCCTAACAGGGTGCCGTCTTCCGCGCGATTTTGGGCGAATTCAACATCCCAATCACTGCGTTTGCCGCCGTTGGCAACGTAGGCGTCTAGCTGGTCTTTATCGATGAAACCAAAGGCTGCCGCATCATCACGACCTGATTCCCAAGACGCAGCGGTTTGAGCTGGGCTCTCGATGTAGTCATAGTTGCCTTCTGCAATCACTTTATCCAGTGCTACTTGACCTACAACGGTTTCGTGTTTATCGCCACGAACCACAGTGAAGTACATTTCGCCTTCTGGTGTGTTGTGTGCTTTATCACGCGCTGCGCCGTACTCAGGAACGCCATTACCATTGTTGTCACGGTTACGTAGCCACCAGTCGTGGTAAGCCACCAGCTTTGGATACATCTCTTCTAGCCAAGCTTCATCGCTGGTGGTCTTGTAAACTTCCATTACTGCCCATGCCGCTAGACTTGGCTTGGTGTTACGTTCGTTCCAGTTGCCACCGTCACCGCCACGCTCTGGGCTTAGGTTGTAAGCCAATAGATCTGGCACGTAACCTTCATCCCAAGGGCGAACAGTGTCGTCAGCTTGAATTTGGTAGGCAAACATTGCGCGGATGTTATCTTTCGCTACGTCTGGGTTGAAGTGCGCCATCGCGTAAGCTTGTTTCCATGTATCCCATGGCCATGTTTGGTTGCCTGAGAACCAACGCGCCGTTACCGAAGGTGTCACAGAGTCAAACTCCATCGCACCGGCTGCGCCACGCCAGTTACCGTTTAGGGTTTCCATCGCTTTTACCGCAACACGCTCTTGCTCAGGCGTCGCATTCGGGTTGGTTAAGCCCATCTCTAGGTAACCTTCCCAGCGCACTTCAGATGCCGCTAAGAAATCGGTAGGGTTTGCCATGATCTTTTTGATCTCAGGCTGTTCCGCTTTCGCTTCCTCTGCCGTTAACACGTGCGAGTATGTGGTGTAGATGGTGGTTGATTCTTCAATACTTGCGGTTGAAGTAAACGTTAGGCCATCGACCTTGGTTTGGGTTGGAATCGACTTATGAACTTGGTACTCAGACTCGCCGGAGGTCAGTAGATCCCACGTTGAACGTACTTTACCGAAAGTGACCTTTAGGCCATCGTCGGTTGCAACGATTTGGCGATTGTAGTCAGGGTATGTTTCAGCAATGGTTTTATCGGTTTGCGCGACACCTTCTTTCGCATGTGTTTTTTCAAGCAGTTCACCGTCCCACACTAACTCAACTGGCGAGTCAGTAGTGATTTTAGTCTCTAGTAGAGAGGTACGGTTAGAAGCGAAACGCATTGTCATCTCGACCGTTACATCGTCAGATTTTAGTGTCTGAACCAATGCGCCCGGCAGGCTGTAAGCTTCCATCGTGAATTCGACGTTCTTGCCATCTTTGTACACGCTTAGGCGGTCAAAGTTATCAGCCATGAAGTTAATGTATTCTTCAGTAAGCAGCGCAGTTCCCGGGAAGCCACCCATGCCTTCAGCCGTGTCTGGTAACAAGTGACCGTGCCATGCACCTAGGTCGAAGAACGGGTTGAAACGCTGGTGGTCATCGAAGTCGTAGTCGCGCATGTATTCTGGTGAGCCAGTGCGGTCGATAACGTTTTTAAATTGGTTTGCTTGAAGCTCTTCAGAGCCTGTATTTGATGCGCAACCAGTAACAACAAGTGCTGCGCCAATAGCGATAGCTGCGAATGATTTGTTCAGTTTCATAGTGAGTTCCTGTTATTACCAGTAGAAGTATTGCATTGCGAACACTTGTGCATCGCCGATTTCAGTGTCGCTTCCGACGCCAAAGCGGCTATCGAAAGCGGTCGCAAATGCACCGTTTCCGTATTCGTACCAAACACCAGCGTTGATGTAAGAAGTGATCTCTTTTTCGCCGTTATCGCCATCAAAGTTGGCGTAGTTGTATGCGGCAGATAGGTAAACACCTTGTGCGGCTTCGTACCAAGCGCTGGTTTGAATGCCAGATTCGCTGCCGAAAGACTCTTGATTGCCTTTGTCAGTGTCGTGCCAAACACGAGTAGCAAAGTTCTTGTACTCAGCACCTAATAGTAGAAGTTCGCCACCGTCGTTATTACGAACCTCACCGCCACCCATTAGTGTTAGGTCGTCAGTCAGGTCGTATTGGACATAACCGTTGACCATGGCATTTTTATCTTTCCATTGGTCTGCGAAGTTGTCGTATTTACCAAAGTGAATCAGCGCATCGTCTTCAGAGAAGTCAGATTCTGGAGCGAAGGAAACGCTGTAGCGTAGTTTGCCTTCTAGGTTTTGGATCTTCACACCCACGTGTACGTCACGAGTGTTTGAGATCGCGTAGCCGTACTCTACCGTTGGGTCACCCCACCATTGAACGTCATCCAGAGATGAGTCCATACGACCGACAATAAATTCTGTTTTTGCATCAGTGCGGTAACCTGCGTAAAAGCGGTTAAAACCACCTTCAAAGCCGCCCCAACCATGACCAGTTGCCCATGCATTACCCTCGTCATCGGCTTGAACTGTCCAGCCTTCCATGTAAGCAAGACCAAACCAATTGCCATGCTCGATAGCCAAGCCAGCTTCAATGTAAGTGCCGTCTGCGTAGCGGCCTTTGTCGTCCCCTTCTAGGGCTACATGACCGCCTAGACCGAGTTCACCGTAAAAATTAAATAGAGTTTCGGTTTGGGGAGGTTGAGTCTCGCTGTGGTTAGCCGCTGTTTCATCAGCATGGGCATTCGCCGATAGCGCAGCAAGGATACAACTTGTAATAAGAGTGGTTTTAGTAAAACTACTTTTCATTTTGTTCACTTCTGTGTCGGGTTAGTAAATGAAGAATCGTAAGCAGTTCTGACTTCTAATATGGGGTGCTCTCAAGGCGTAGCGGTCAGGTTGCTCGCGTTCTCCTGACTGATATTACTGATAAATGTGTTGTTTAAAATATCCTTAACGCCAAAGTGTGATCTATTTTAGTAAAATATTTACCTTTATTTTATTTTGAGGTTTAGTTGAATTTATAGGCAAATAGTTAGTGTGGGAAGTATCTGATAATTGAATGAAAATTAAGGAATAGAACAAGGGAAATAAAAAGGCACTCACCAAATGAGGAGTGCCTTAGAATTTTTAACAAGGATGTAGGATTAGCTTAGGCGTTTGCAGGTTCTGGTCGTGCTTCTAGCTTTTTCTCTTCTGCAGACAAGCTTTTCTCGTACTGACCATACTTCCACCAAGCGTAACCCAAGAAGATCACGATGCCGCCTACGTTATAGAAGATGATGGTCATGATGTCAGCACCCGTTGGGAAGGTCGATGCGAAGAAACCCACGGTAAAGATGCTGATTAGAATCGATACCGCAGCGATACCCACAGGGCGAGAACCCATGCGGAAATCACGTGGTAGGTGATCGAGTTTTAGGCGCAAGTGTAGGTACGCGATCATGATGAACAGTGGAGGTAGCATAGAAGCCGCTGCAGTCATGTTGATGATGGTGCTCATCAAATCTTGCACCGTGTCAGACGCTAGCGTCGGGATGAACATCAACGGAATCACAATGAAGAACTGAACCCAAGCAGCACGCTCCGGTACGCCTTGTTTGTTAAGAGCGACTGTCTTCTCACCGAAGATACCTTTAGGAATTTCAGAGAAGAAAATCTTAACCGGTGTTGCTGTCCACATCAGTAGCGAGCCTAACATCGCAGTGAAAGAAACGATGCCCACAAAGCGATTCATAAGAATTTCAGGTAAGCCGAAGTAGAGTGCTAAGCCTTCAAAAACCTGTACTGAACCACCAGTGAATTTAAGCTCTTCACGAGATACGAATACGTTAGCCAGGATAGAACCCACCGAATACAGCGCACCAATAAAGATACCCGCAATGATGATCACTTTAACGAAAGACTTGTGACCGCCTTTGATGTCGTTTACGTAAACCGCGACCGACTCTGCACCGCCAGCGGCCATGAAGATCCAGGTGATTACGCCTAGGAATGCCCAGTTAACGCTTGGGGTCATTGCTTCAATGGTGATTGGGTCAGCTGGCTCGATACCACCGATTAACGCACCGCCTGATAGTAGAATGTAAGACATGGTCAGAAGCAGCATTAGTGACGAAGTTAATGAGGTGATAGGGCCTAATAGTTTCGCGCCGTTGTTAGAAATATGCGTCGCGACCGCAAACAAAATGGTACTTAGAATTGCAGTGGTCATTGGCGTGAAGATGTACTCGAAACCTAAGAACGCATAAGACGCGTAAGCGATGATTCTAGGTAGCAGAGACGTGAAGAAGAATAGGTTAACAAACCAGTATGTGTAAGCTGAAATAAACGCCCAGCGACCGCCTAGAGAGCTTTTAACCCATGCGTAAACACCCGCTTCTGAGTCTTTATTCAGGGACACGAACTCAGCAACAATCAGACAGAAAGGAACAAAATAAAAGATGGTTGCTAAAAAGAACATCGGAGCCGAAGAGAGGCCGATTTCGATGTTGTTGTTAATGATGTTATTGAAGCTATATACCGCCGCGAAGGTCATAGACAGTAGGGCAAACTTGCCTATCGTACTGCGTTTATTATCGGACATGATGTTCTCCGGTGAATCACGTTGATGATCGTTAGTACTTGGTTCTAGAGAGGAAAATCTAGACCGCGTTTTTATTATTGTGTTGGTTTGCTAACTCCCTTTCTTAAAGAGGGGGAGAGCGATTATTGTTGTTATTTTTACGATCGGTCTTCTCTGTGTTTATGACTCTTTAAGTAAATTTATTACTTGGTGGAGACCATATTTAACAAAGAAGAGGATGGAAGAGTGAACATCTACATTTCGACTATTTAAAGGCTTGTAGGGACTTTGTGTCGTTTTTTATTGTGTAGAATCGGCTATCTCTTCAACAAGAAGATTAAAGATTAGACGCCAATAAGTTAACTGAAATTAGTCAAATATGTGAGCTTGAGTAAATATATTTAGTTAATGTTTTACTTGTGGGTTTTATGACGATTTATGAGAGTTTTACACTTGACGGAATGGCGTTTTTATTATTGAGTTTGTGATTTTAATTGTCTGATTTAAATAGAAAAAGCGCCAATGTAAGGCGCTTTTTTATAAATGTGATAGGTTAACTAAGGTTACGACTGTTTAGCGGTCTCTAGCTTAGCTTCTTTACCTGCTTGCTTCTTTTCAAAGCGAGAGATCCACCACCATGCAATGCCAGAGAATACCGCTGTCATAAATACGTTGATGAAGAAGGCTTGAACTAGGTCTACACCGGTTGGGAAGGCTGACGCTGTCATGCTCACAACGAAGATAGTAATCAGAACTGAAACCACAGCCATACCTTGAGTGCGAGTACCCATACGGAAATCACGCGGTGTGTCGTCATGCTTCAAGCGGAACACAAAGTACGCCACCATGATGAAGATAGGCGGTAGCATTGCGGTACCAGCTGTTAGGTTGATTGCAGTGTTCATCATGTCTTGTACTGATTCAGAGCCGAAGCCGTTAACCACAAGCATCACGAATACGAACGCAAACTGCCACCATGCTGCACGGACTGGAACACCATGTTCGTTTAGCTCTGTCGTTTTCTCACCATAAACGCCTTTCGGAATCTCAGAGAAGTGGATTTTCACCGGTGCTGCTGTCCACATCATCATTGAACCAAACATAGCAACGAATAGAACGATACCAACAAAGCGACCTACTAGAGATTCTGAGATGCTGAAGAACTGAGCCATACCTGTGAAGATTTCAACCATACCACCTGCATACGTTAGGTCTTCACGAGCAACGAACACGTTTACGAGTAGTGAGCCAATTGCGTACATAGAACCGATAGCGATACCCGCACCGATGATTACTTTAATGAAAGACTTGTGGCCACCCTTTACATCGTTTAGGTAAGCTGCCGCAGTTTCTGCACCGCCAGCTGCTTGGAAGATCCAACACATAATGCCTAGCGTTGCCCAGTTAATGGTTGGAGACATAGCTTGAAGCGTGATTGGCTCTGCTGGTACATGGTCACCACCTAGCGCCATGAGTGCACCGATAACGTAGATTGCAAATAGTGCGAATACACCGTAAGCCACGATTTCAGAGATCTTACCTAGCCAGCTCGCACCCTTAGTCGAAATGTGGGTTGCTGCGGCAAATAGAACAATCGAGATCACCGAAGTCACTAGTGGAGAGAAGGCGTATTCGTAGCCCAACATCGCGTAAGAGGCGTAAGCAATGACGTTTGGTAGCAGAGATACAAACCAGAACAGGTTTACGAACCAGTATAGGAATGAACCTAGGTAAGCCGCTTTGGTTCCGAGTGGCTTTTTCAGCCAGTCATACATACCTGACTCAGAGTTCTTATTTGCTGAAACGAATTCGGCAATGATGAACACGAACGGGATGAAGTAGATAAGGGTCGCAAGCAAAAAGATAGGGGCAGAACTTAATCCCAATTCGATATTGTTGTTTACGATGTTGCGAACGTTAAATACCGCTGCAAATGTCATGGAGAGTAGGGCAAATTTGCCTAACTTTCCGCGTACAGATTCAGACATAGTAGTGTCCTCCGGGAATCACGTAATTATAGTAGTTATGGTCCTAAGTCTTTATTCGGTGACTTAGAGAGTTAATTATTCGTGAGCCTTGAACGGCAAGGCTCACTCTGCGAATAGATAGGGTTGTTGTTATTTGTTGAGGAAGTAACCGTCTTCAATGGTCACTTTCAATACCACTTTGCGAACTCGGCTATCACCGTGGAAACGGTAAGCCTGGTTGTTGTCAAAAATGGCCACTTGGCCTTCTGCCAGCTCACGAGTTTCGCCGTTACCCACTAAGTGTTCACGGTCGGTCTCATCGCTGTAAGCTTGGATTTGCTCTAGCTCTGACTTCGCTGCGAACTCAACCGTTTCACGGCCTTCTAAGTAGTAGTGCACATCGAAGTAACGACGATTACCGGTGAAGTTTTCTGTGTTGCGAGCCACGCCGTCTTCAATCATGTAGGCCAGTGAGTCACCAATTGAATACATCACGCCATCTTTGATGTTGCCGATGTTTTCAATCGCTTCTACACAGCGTTGCCATTTACGACCATCACGGTAGACGACTTTAAATTGTTCTAAGTTCTCTAAAACGATCATCGTTTATGCCTCGTTCAGTTGTGGTTGAGCTTTTGGTGCATTGACCGTAAAAAACTCATCGCCAAAGTTGTGATTGATTAGGTGCTGCGCGTCGCAATCGCCTGCTTGGAATGGAATCAGAGTTAAGCCGTAGCGGAACTCGTCCATGTAGACGCGGTAAGAGTCGAGCACTTCGCTGCCCCAAGAGTTAGAGCCTAAGCCCATCACTTGGTGATCTAGGTTTAGCGTGATGTAACCGCTTTTCTCTAGCTCAATGGTGTGTTGTGCTTGATGCAGGTTTTGATTGGTGTAGAACCATGCGCTGAAGTTGATTTCTTGCTGTGGTTTTACTGCAATACCATTGCCCGCACGGCTTGAAAGCGCAGCCCAGCGAACATGTTGGCGGTTGCCGTTGTTCTGTGGGAACGGGTAGTTCTCGAACATGTCTGCAACCGTTGATTGGTACACATCAATCATGTTGGCTTGCTTGCTGTCTTGGTAGTTCTCTTCTGGGCCGCGACCGTAGTATTGAACTTGGTCGAAGTCGCCATTGATGCCCATATCAAAACCAACCACTGGAATCACATGAGGGTATTCACCGTAACGTTCGCCGCTTAGCTCAACGTTCAATTGGCCTTCAGCATTAACTTGGTAGCGGTATTCACAACGCATACCGAAGTCGAATACTGGTGGAGCAATGATGCTGGTGGTCGTGATTTCAACCTTGCCATTGTTCTCTTCCACGTTAAGCGTGCGGAAGTGCTCTTGCATAATCTGTAGGTGTGCAGGCTCCCAGTAACCATCGTGCTCTTGCTTATGGTTATCGATCATTGGCTTGAAGAAGTTGATTCGTGGTTCTGACTTAATCATCTCTTCGCCATTGACCAACCATGACGTCAGCTTGCCGTTCACTTTCGAGAAGTTCAGTGTGAAGTTATGACCTTTGATTAGATAGGCGAGACGAGACTCTTCAACATTCAATGCCGTTGCATTGTTGTTGGTGAAGGCTTCTAGCTGTGCTGTATTCTCTTTCACTTGGAATTGGTACACCGCAATGTCGTGGTTCGCTTCGCTGTAAGGCGTGCGAGAATCTTTGCGCACAGTAAAGTTCACAAATACTTCGCGCTCATCAAGCTCTGGCAAGTTAAGTGTCAGTTCACGGCTAGAGTTTTCAGCCAACTCTTCAACCTTGATGTGTTGTACTGCAATGGTTTCGCCTTCAGCACGAACTTCTGCAGTGATGGTGTAGTCATCAATGTTTGAGAACCACAGCTTGTTATCAACGGTGAATGTGCCGTCTTCAGAATTGAAGTCGCGGATCTTCACTGGTGCGATAACCTGCTTGTACTCTTTTAAGCCTGGGCCCGGTGTTTGGTCTGGGTAGATCAAACCGTCCATGCAGAAGTTGTAGTTGTTCGGGTAGTCACCGTAGTCACCGCCGTATTTGTAGAATTCAGTACCCGCTTCATCACGAGCCAAGATGCCGTGGTCACACCATTCCCAAACGTAGTGGCCTTGAATTGCATCATGCTTGTAGAACACGTTTTGGTATTCGGTTAAGCCACCTGGGCCG
This sequence comes from Vibrio fortis, assembly GCF_000695685.1. GTDB lineage: Bacteria > Pseudomonadota > Gammaproteobacteria > Enterobacterales > Vibrionaceae > Vibrio > Vibrio fortis_A. Next base: position 153,522 of record NZ_JFFR01000023.1, read on the forward strand.
TTACCCATTGCGTGCGCGTATTCACAGATAATGCGTGGTTTTTCGTGTGGGTACTCGCCGAAGGCATTCATCAGTTGAGCACGTGAGTACATGGTAGAGATAACATCAACCACTTCTGCATCACGGTCTTCTTCGTAGTGAACTAAACGAGTGTCATCAATCGCTTTAGCCGCATCGTACATAGAACGAATGTTGCAGCCGTAGCCTGACTCGTTGCCTAGCGACCACATTATGATAGAAGGGTGGTTCTTCTGAGCGTGGATATGACGCTCGATACGTTCAACAAACACAGCTTCCCATGCGGCATCGTTAGTGATGCGGCTTAAGTCGCCAACGTTAGCAAAACCGTGTGTTTCGACATCGGTTTCGCCCATCACAAATAGGCCGTAGATATCGCACAACTCGTAGAAGCGTGGGTCGTTCGGGTAGTGCGCGGTACGCACTGAGTTGATGTTGTGTTGCTTCATCAATACTAGGTCTTTCTCAACGCGATCCATGCCAACTGCGCGACCTTTTAGGTGGTCGTTGTCATGACGGTTTACGCCATGCAGCATCACGTATTTGTTGTTGATGTAGAACAGACCATCGCGAACTTTAATGTCACGGAAACCAACGCGTTGTGGAATCACTTCTAGCACTTTGCCGTCTGCATCTTTTAGCGTCAGCAGCAATTGGTAAAGGTATGGGTTTTCAGCGTTCCATTGAACAGGGTTCACGACATCGATAGAGAATTGAGTGTTCGCATTGCCGTCAGTCTGCTGGTTAGGAACCGTTAAGTTATCTACAGAGCCTTGGGAGATAACTTGGCTGCCATCAAGCAATGCGTACTCAAGAGTTGCGTTTGTCGCTGCTGCTAGGTTTTCTAGAGCAACGTTGCACGAAAGGGTAGCGCTTTGGTAAGCGTCGTCAAAATCAGTGCGAATCGTTAAGTCTTGAACATGAAGTTGTTCTTTACCAACAAGGTAAACATCACGGAAGATACCGCCTGTCCACCACATGTCTTGGTCTTCAATGTAGGTGGAGTCTGCCCACTGCATCACGCGAATAGATAGCAGGTTGTTGCCCGCTTTTACGTGGCTAGAGATATCGAATTCAGCGGTCAGTCGGCTGCCCTTGCTGAAACCAACATAGTCACCGTTTACGTAAACTTCAAAGTAAGTCTCTACACCATCAAACTTGATAATGGTCTGTTTGTCGTTCCAGCTGTCGCCAAGGAAGAAAGAGCGTTGGTATGCGCCTGTTGGGTTATCTGACGGTACGAAAGGTACATCAATCGGGAATGGGAAACCTTCATCTGTGTATTGAAGATCGCCGTGGCCTTCCATCTGCCACATGTTTGGCACCGTAATATGGCCCCAATCGCTCATCTCTTGAGAGTAAAACTCTTCAGGAACCAAGAGCGGGTTAGTGAAGTAGCTGAAATTCCATTGACCACTCAGTAGTTGGAAGTGGCTGCTTAGTTCACGTTGAAATGTTTTAGCGGTTTTTTCTGATGCGTATGAGAAGAAGTAAGCACGTGGTGCCATACGGTTCTCATGTAAGTTCAGGAAGTTTTCCCAGTTGTTCACGTTGCCTCTCTCTCGGCCTATTTGAATGCTAGCCGACGTTCTTATGCGTAATTGGGTCGTAGTGAATACGAGTATTTTTTGGACTGAGGTAATTATTAGTAAAAGTTTTACTAAATGAAATTGGTGAAAACGTTTTACTTTAACTGCGTCACGTTTTTTTAGGGCTTTTTACAACGTGGTGTGATCGACTTAAAAGAATGCTATGTGGTGGAAAAGTGGGCAGAACTGGGCGATTTTAGAAAGAGGTTTAGATAGTTTTCTTGATACAAAAAAGCCACCTCTAGAGAAGGTGACTTTATCTATCTTTTTGAAATTAAAAGATTATTTCGTGGTGTCTCTTAGCTTCAACTTGCTTGGGACGTAAACACGCAGTGGGATGGTGCGCCCATCACGAGCTTTCTCGATCAGTAGGTTAACGCCTTGAATTCCCATCAGTTCAGAGTGAATACGAACCGTTGATAAAGATGGGAAAGTAAACTTAGCCGTAGGGATATCATTGACGCTGATCAGAGCGATGTCTTCAGGAATGTTCAATCCATGCTCATGAATAGCACGTAATACGCCAATTGCGATGGAATCTGAAGCAATAAACATCGCTTTTGGATAGTCGCCAGTTTCTAACATCTGCTTCGCTAGCTTATAGCCTGACAAGCTTGAGAAATCTCCACGATAGATATCTTGTCCACTCACTACTTGTTTCAAAAGGCCGTACTCTGCGAATGCGACTTCACGAATATCCGGTGTGTTTACGTCATCTTGGCCGCCGATAAAGCCGATGCGGTCGTAGCCTTGGTCAACAAAGAAGTTAGTGATCTCTTTACTGATTCGAGCTAAGTCGATATCAACGGAGTCGTATGGTTCTGAGTGATCAGTAAAGTCCACATAACAGATGTTATCAGTGAGTTTTTTCGCTTGCTCAATGACTTCTGGAGACATTCTACCAACAAGAAGAATACCTGTGATAGGGCTAGTGCTAGACTGTATTTTACTTTCATAACAGTTGGTTAGCTCTATATCCATCTTCTCACACTGGGTTTCAATTCCGTGGCGAATAGATAGGTAGTATGGATCGTTTACCTCAGCTTCTTGCTTGTAATTGTACAGCGCAAGAAAGTGATGATGCTGCTTCTTACTGCTAACTGTTTTACGTGAGCTGCTGGTTTTGTACTCCAGCTTTTCTGCAATTTCAAAGATACGCCTTTTGGTCTCTTCCTTAACACTCAATGTTGGATCTTCATTAAGGACCCTTGAAACCGTCGCCAATGATACATTTGCTTCGGTTGCGATATCTTTTAACGTTGCCATACTCACTTCCTGTTATTGGAACACTGGGCTGCTCTAAACATAGATGAGCGAAAAAACCAGTGAACCTCTCTAATTCTGCAACGTCTATTGTAATGAAACTGGAAGTCATTGCATTAACTTTTAGTAAAATAAGTTCAGAACTCTTAGTGCATATCGCAAATTTCACTATTCATAATTATCTTATTTAAATTCAATGGATTAGCTTGCTAATCATTCATTTCTCACGCCTTTCGTTCTCTTACCTATCTGTGAAACTTTGTGTAAACGTTTACACTTCGTGGTTTTGATCACAGAATTAGTTCCAAATTGACTGCTAGTATTTAATTAACGCGGCGCTATTGAGTTTGGATATTCCACTTGAGTGTCATCAAGAATAAGAGAGAGGTTGATTGTGAAAGTACTGGTTACAGGCGGCATGGGGTACATCGGAAGTCATACTTGCATTCAAATGATGCAGGCAGGTGTGGAGCCGATCATCGTTGATAACTTGTGTAACAGCAAAGAGTTGGTGCTTGAGAGAATCGAAGCATTAACGGGTCAACGTCCAACCTTTTACCTTGGCGATATTCGCGACGAATCTTTCCTCGATAGCGTGTTTGCAGAAAACGACATTCAGGCTGTGATTCACTTTGCGGGCTTAAAAGCCGTGGGTGAATCGGTGGCTAAGCCTCTTGAATACTACGACAACAACGTAAATGGCTCTTTGGTTTTGGCTCGTTGCATGAAAAAAGCGGGCGTAAAAAGCATCGTATTCAGCTCTTCAGCTACGGTTTATGGCGACCCAGAGGTTGTGCCAATTACTGAAGATTCTCCTACAGGTGCAACAACTAACCCTTACGGGCGCAGTAAATACATGGTTGAAGAGTGTTTGAGCGATCTGTTTAACGCCGAAAACGATTGGAGCGTAACGCTGCTTCGCTACTTCAACCCGGTTGGCGCACACCCATCAGGCACTATGGGTGAAGACCCGCAAGGCATTCCAAACAACTTAATGCCATTTATCGCTCAAGTGGCCGTCGGTCGCCGTGAGAAGTTAGCGGTATTTGGTAACGATTACCCAACTCCAGATGGTACAGGCGTTCGTGATTACATCCACGTAATGGACTTAGCCGATGGCCACGTTGCAGCACTAAAAGCAGTAGGCGAGAAAGCGGGTTTGCATATCTACAACCTAGGCACAGGTAAAGGCTCAAGTGTTCTAGAGATGGTAGAAGCCTTTGCAAAAGCCTCTGGCAAGCCAGTCCCTTATGAAATCTGTCCACGTCGCCCGGGTGATATTGCCGAGTGCTGGGCAAGTACTGAAAAAGCCGAGCGAGATCTAGGTTGGAAGGCAACTCGCAGTATTGATGAAATGACGGCGGATACGTGGAATTGGCAGTCCAACAACCCTAGTGGCTACTAAGAAGATTTTAGGTTCGTGAGAAAAGAGATTCCAGATATCTCGTACCTCAATTCTGGAATGACGGATGAGAATAAGGCTATGAAGCGATAGCCGTTGCATCACTAACACATGAGATTACGCGTCATTCCCTACAGCGAGGGACGAGCGTGATAGGGAATCTCCTTGTAGAAGAATTATTTATCTTGGTGGATGTGCCAAGAACACAAAAATTAAGAGCAATGTAAGTATGTCAAAAGTTGAATTTAACCCAGTCGATCACCCGCACCGCCGTTATAACCCACTAACGGGTCAGTGGATTTTGGTATCACCACACCGTGCGAAACGCCCGTGGAGTGGCCAAGATGAGAAGCCATCAACCGAGCAACTGCCAGCGTACGACAAAGAGTGTTTTCTTTGTCCAACCAATACGCGAATCTCGGGTGATGTAAACCCAGACTACGACGGAACTTACGTATTTAGTAATGATTTCGCGGCGTTGATGCCTGATTCACCTGACGCTCCAGAGTCTGAAAACCCTCTATTTAAGACTCAAGGTGTTCGAGGGTTGAGCCGCGTGATCTGTTTCTCGCCGGATCACAGCAAAACGTTGCCAGAATTACCAGTGAATAAAATCCGTGGTGTGATTGATACCTGGAATGAGCAGATTGAAGAGTTAGGTAAAGATTACCTATGGGTTCAAGCGTTTGAAAACAAAGGCGAGACCATGGGCTGTTCTCAGCCTCACCCACACGGTCAGATCTGGGCGAACAGCTTTCTGCCAAATGAGATCGAGCGTAAAGAGAAGCTTCTAAAAGATCATTTCGAACAACAAGGTTCAAACCTATTAGTGGACTACGTTGAAGCTGAAATGAAAGACGGTTCTCGCACCGTGGTTGAAACCGAGCACTGGATTGCTGTCGTTCCTTATTGGGCAGCGTGGCCGTTTGAAACCATGTTGTTACCTAAGACACATATTCGCCGCATGAGCGAACTAACGAACGAGCAACGTGATGATTTGGCGGTCGCGATTAAGAAGCTAACCAGTCGCTACGACAATTTGTTCCAATGTTCATTCCCATACTCGATGGGCTGGCACTATGCGCCATTCTTCGAAGAGGGTACCGACATTGACCATTGGCAATTGCACGCTCTGTTCTATCCACCACTATTGCGTAGCGCATCGGTACGCAAGTTCATGGTGGGTTATGAAATGCTGGCTGAATCGCAACGTGATCTGACGGCAGAGCAAGCGGCGCAGCGTCTGCGTGATTTGAGTGACGTGCATTACAAAGAGCAATAGTCAGTAGTTAATCCGTAAAAAGAGATTCCAAATATCTCGTCTCTCGATTCTGGAATGACGACAAGCCGTGGAGAATAGAGCTGATGTTGCCATTCCCAACTGAGAGGGACGAACGTGATAGGGAATCGAACAGAATTAAAGTGGTGCCAATAAGGGGCCACAATCAATTGAATTAAAGTTTAACCAGAGAGTCTCCTATGTCTGATCTAATCCAAAACGCAAAAGCGTCTTTCAATGCGGTACTCAACTACGCTCCGACTCACATCATCCAAGCTCCGGGCCGTGTAAACCTAATTGGTGAACATACCGACTACAATGATGGTTTTGTCCTACCGTGTGCCATTAACTACCAAACCGTAGTGGCGGCAGCAAAACGACACGACAATATCATACGAGTAGTATCGGTTGATTACGGTGATGCAGTGGACGAGTTCGACTTGACTCAAGAGATCACTTTTCAACAAGACAAGATGTGGGCGAACTACATTCGTGGTGTGGTGAAATGTCTGAAAGCGCGTGGCTATGAGTTCAATGGTGCCGACATCTCAGTAACAGGCAATGTACCTCAAGGCGCAGGGTTAAGCTCTTCGGCGGCTTTAGAAGTCGTTATCGGTCAAACCTTTAAGGTGCTTTACAACCTAGAGATCACCCAAGCAGAGATCGCATTGAACGGCCAGCAAGCTGAGAACGAGTTTGTTGGTTGTAACTGCGGCATCATGGACCAAATGATCTCAGCTGAAGGCCAAGCGAATCATGCGATGCTGTTGGATTGTCGTAGTCTAGAGACGACGCCAGTTTCGATGCCAGAGGATATGGCAGTAGTGATCATCAACTCCAACAAGAAGCGTGGGTTGGTCGACAGTGAATACAACACTCGTCGTGAACAGTGTGAAGAAGCGGCGCGTATTTTTGGCGTACCTGCACTGCGTGATGTTTCCATTGAACAATTCAATGCCAAAGTCGACGAGTTGGATGAGATGGTTGCTAAGCGCGCTCGCCACGTAATCACTGAGAACGATCGTACTGAAGAAGCGGCGGTCGCACTGCGCAACCACGACATGAAACGCATGGGTGAGTTGATGGCGGAATCTCATGCTTCAATGCGCGATGACTTTGAAATCACAGTAAAAGAGATCGACGTTTTGGTTGAGATGGTTAAAGAGGTGATTGGCGATCAGGGCGGCGTACGTATGACAGGCGGTGGCTTTGGTGGTTGTATCGTAGCTTTAGTTCCACCAACCTTGGTTGATGACATCAAAGCAACGGTAGAACAGAAATATCAAGCGGCGACGGGCCTAAAAGAATCCATTTATGTGTGCCAAGCGAAAGACGGTGCGGGCTTAGTTGAAGTAATCTAACCCTCTGATTATAGGCCTACAGAAGTAAAAAGATCATGGTAGGCCAAATAGTAAAGCCTTTGCACTTTTGTAGAGGCTTTTTGCTGGCACTAGGAAGGAATGTAGGATGACACAAGCGCAAAGTTTGCATCAGTCAATGACTCAAACGGCAGCCTATGATGGGCAACCTGCCAAGTTGGTGACACTGACCAACCAACACGGCATGGAAGTGACACTGATGGATATTGGCGCGACCTGGTTGAGCTGTATCCTGCCACTGAAAGGGAATAAGAGAGAAGTTCTATTGGGTGTTAACTCAATGGAAAACTTCAACAAACAAGCCAGTTATATGGGAACCACTGTCGGTCGCTACGCTAATCGCATTGCGAAAGGCCGCTTTAAGATCGACGGTACCAACCACAAGGTCGATGTGAATCAAGCAGGGAATACTCTGCATGGCGGACCTAACGGTTTTGATAAGAGGCGTTGGCAGGTTCAGGAGCAAACCGAAAGCTCAGTAACCTACACGTTAACGTCTCCAGATGGTGATCAAGGATTCCCGGGCACACTCAAGGTATCGGTGAGTTACCAGCTGACGGAAGACAACCGTGTGTCTATCGACTATTTTGCAACAACCGATAAAGAGACGGTGGTTAACCTCACCAATCATGCCTACTTTAACCTGTTAGGTACTGAGCTAGAGCAAGATTGCTTGTCGCACATTGTCAGCATTAACGCGTCTCAATTCTTACCGACCGACAAATCTGGCATTCCTTTGAGTGGGCTTAAATCGGTGAAGTCGACCAGTTTTGACTTCAATCGGCCTACGATGATCTCAGAGCGTTTGATGGGCGATGAACAGCAGAAAAATGCCAAAGGCTATGACCATTCGTTTTTGTTAGCAGAAGAGTGCCGCGCTGGGAAATGTGCAGCGACGGTGACTTCGCCCGACGCACTTGTCACTTTAAAAGTGTTTACGACTAAGCCTGCAATGCAGCTTTACACCGGAAACTGGTTGGCAGGAACGCCAAACCGCTCTGGTACAAGCTACCAAGACTACGCAGGTGTCGCGTTGGAAACTCAGTTTTTACCAGACTCGCCAAACCATCCAGAGTGGAAGCAAGAGAGCTGTATTCTTAGACCTGAACAAGAGTATCGCTACCAAACTTGTTATCAGTTTGAATTTTCGGGGGATTAATCAGACTGAACCACTCAGCTCAAAGGATTTGGTGAACCTCGTTATGGGGAGATTTCTGACGAGGGAATGACTAAAGATACATTAGTGAGAGTATGGTAACAAAGCCCTAGCGAACGGTTTTCGCTAGGGCTTTTTTTTATCTTTTTAACCCACTTTAGATACTGAGTTTCGGCGTACCAGAGTTGGTGAGAACCTCATTGTTTCTGAACTGGTCACTTCCTGTTTGGCAAGCTGCAAAGCAAGACGTGTTGCTTTCTCTGCCATGATCTGAATTGGGTAGCGAATAGTGGTCAGCTTTGGTGAGACGTAGCGAGCGATTAAACCGTCATCAAAGCCGACAATCGACATTTGATCGGGTGCTTGAATACCATTCTCATCGAGGACTGAAAGCGCGCCAGCTGCCATGTAATCGTTGTAAGCGACGATGCCAGTAATCGGTAGCGATTTGGTGAGCAGGTTAGTCATGGCGTATTCACCGCCTTCGCTGCTTGGTTGTGAGCTTTCGATGTAGCTCTCTGGCAACTCGATGTTGTAGTCACTCAGTGCTGCTCGATAGCCCTGAATACGTTCGTCAGCATCTTCAATGTTAATTGATGAGGCGATGCAGGCGATATTGCGATGACCATGACGGATAAGGTATTCAGTAGCGAGGTAGGCGCCTTTTTGGTTATCGAGGAAGATACAGCGCTCGCCAATCTCTTCGATATAGCGGTTGATGACTACCAAGCCCTTCACTTCTTTCGCATAAGCGATCAGCTCTTCATCGGTAAGACCTTTGGAGTGAATCACTAAAGACTCGCAGCGGTTGTTGATTAAGAGTTCGATGGCTTGCTTCTCTTCTTCGCGATCGTGAGACCCATTACCGACCAGAATGTGTTTGCCGTTTTCACGCGCCACATTGTCTACCGACTTTACCAGCGTACCGAAGAAGGGATCTGAGATATCACCAACCAAAACACCGACAGTATTGGTGCTTTGGCTGACTAATGCACGAGCATTGGCGTTAGGGCGGTACCCCAGCTTTTTCATGGCCTGTGTGACCGACTCGATAGAGCTTGCACTTGCCTTAGGGGACTTGTTAATTACACGGGAAACGGTTGCGACAGATACGCCCGCTTCCTTTGCCACATCTTTTATTGTTGCCATTTTTAACCTCTACTCAGTACCGCTCCTATTTAACACCGTCGCTGATAGTATGGCAATCAAACTTATCTTTTACTTCCAATATTGAGATCTTTACCGCTTGTAATTATTAGCTTTAGTGCTAGTGTAAATGTTTGCACTTTACTAAAATTAAGTAAAAGTTAATTTCATCAATAAAAAGGGAGTAGATATGGATACGATTGCGTACGGTGATTTCGCTAAGTTAGAGATGCGTGTAGGTAAGATCATTGAGGTTGCTCGTCATGAGAACGCAGACAAACTCTATATTGTTCAGGTTGATGTCGGTGAGAAAACTATGCAGACAGTCACCAGCCTAGTACCTTACTACACAGAGGAAGAGTTGATGGGCAAGCAAGTGGTGGTGCTGTGTAATCTGGCGAAGGCCAAGATGCGCGGGCATACATCGGAATGCATGTTGCTGTGTGCTGAAACAGACGATGAGTCAGAGAGTGTACTGCTGACACCAGAGCGTGTGATGCCAGCAGGGGTTCGCATCGTTTAGTGACTTACGAGCTGCGCACCACTAGAAGTAGGTCATCAATGATGCTGTGGTGGTGCTCAGACACGCCTGCCAAATTGCCATATTTAGGCTGGTGGCGATCATTAATCATAGGGTGTTGCCAACCCTGCGTATGTTGCACAAAGTGAGAAGCGAAACTTTCTGATATTTCTAGGCAGCCTGCAATGACAGTATCGACATAAGTCTGAACAATCGGGCTATTGCTGCAGGGCGCTTCAATCTCATCTTTAATGTAAACCCAGATCGTTTGGGAAGGATCAAAGCCTTGATGCGCTTCGATCTGATCGGGATCTAACTCAATTCGGTGATAGCCGCGCTCGCGACGATCGAACTCGGCCAGCGCCACGTCATCGACCTCAAGTAATACTCCATTTACCTGACCTTGCCCTTGATTCACGATCAAAGGAGAGATCACATAGCTGTCATCGATTTTACTCCAGTGTCTTACTAGACCATCGACTATCGCTGGGATTGCTTTTCCGGTCTGTCCGGTGAGTTGTCGTGAAGAGGAGTTGATTAAACTGCCATAGCCAAAAATATACATCGCTATCCTTGTCTGTTTATTGTTGAAAGCCTCACCTACTATATGGGGGAAGCAAATAAAAGTCAGCATATAACTGAAAGACTTTATTGTGTCTTATTGACTCTTTATGGTGTGTTTAATTGACTCTATATCGACGAATGAGTCTTCCTAAAGTCAATAAATACAGTGGTTTAGTATGTTGGAATGCTTCATGCATTGATCTGGTTATATGTGAATCTATCGCCAAACCACTCTCGAATCCGTTTTGGCGATACGCTTATTAATTTAGGAGCGACTTTGTTAAATATCACAGACAAAAGTGTCGAGGATGCGATTCCCGCTTATCTACGCTTGGGCTTTAGACCCTTCTTCTTCCTCGGTAGCATCTATGCGGTGCTCGCCATTGTTCTTTGGGTATACATGTTCCAAAACGGTCAACCTGAGATCCTACAAGTGCCGGCCTTGTGGTGGCATGTTCATGAGATGCTGTTTGGTTTCTCGATGGCGATTGTTGTCGGGTTTGTGTTAACCGCGGTACAGACATGGACGGGCGTCAATGGTACTAAACACTATCGCCTCGCAGCTTTGGTTGGTTTATGGCTCGCACCTCGAATTCTGTTTTGGACACCAGCACCATTGTGGTTAATTTCGTCGATTGAAGCACTGTTTTTGGCTTTTGCAGCTTACGAAATTGGCTTTCGAGTGGTACATGCCAAAGGGTGGAAAAATCTATTCTTCGTTCCGCTGTTTGTTTTGGCAATCGTGGCGAATTTTGCCAGCTATGCAACCATTAAGGGGATGCCGCCATTTCCTCCTTCAGCGGTTTGGCACGCGATGCTGTGGTGGTTTACGCTGCTGCTATCTGTGATGGGAGGGAGAGTCATCCCATTCTTCACCGCACGTCGCTTTAACTTTGATAAGCCACAACCCTTGCTATGGCTTGAGTGGTTATCCAATCTGCCTTTGGTCGGACTGTTTGTGTTGAGCTTCTTCCCACTCACTTTTGTCGAAGTCGGTAAGCCTCTGATGCTGTTTGCTGGTATTGCTCAGTTGGTGCGTGTGATTCGCTGGAAACCTTGGGCGACGCTATCTGAGCCGTTGGTGTGGTCACTGCATGCAGCATACCTTTGTATTCCGTTGAGTCTGTTGCTACGTGGTTTACTGGATAACCCGTTTGCAGGACATAATATGATTCACCTATTCGCAATTGGTGGTTTAAGCGGCTTGATCTTGGCGATGATTGCTCGTGTCACTATGGGTCATACAGGACGCGCTATCTACAAAGGACCGAACATGGCTGTGGCATTTACAGCCTTAATTCTGGCCGCGTTATTGCGCAGTGTTGGAGTGAGTTTGTTCCCTGCTTACATGATGCCTATCGTAAATATTAGTGCGGGTTTATGGGTACTCGCGTTTGGTATGTATGTGCTTAAATTTGGCATAATGTTGCTAACGCCAAGAGTTGATGGCCATCCGGGCTAAGTGATTCGGCCCATTAATAGTGAAAAAGGAAGCGTTGTGCTTCCTTTTTTCGTTTTAGCCCTTTTAGTCGATTTTAGTGATTGGCGAGGTAGTGTCGAACTTGCGTGATCATATCTTCCTTGGCATGAGGGGAGATGAAACTCGCTTCGATGGCGTTGATGCTAAATTGTGCGAGCTCTTGTTTGGTGATCTCGTGAGCGTGGGCAACGGCTAAGAAGTTATCGTTCATGTAGCCACCGAAGTAGGCTGGGTCATCCGAGTTTATGGTTACACATACCCCTTTTCTTAAAAGCTCAATAATGTTGTGCTGCTGCATAGTCTCAAACACTTTTAGTTTGGTGTTCGACAAAGGGCACACCGTTAAAGGCATACGATGCGCGACCAGCTCTGCTACGAGCTCAGGATCTTCACTGCAGCGCACACCGTGGTCGATACGAGTAACACCTAACATCTCGATGGCATCTCGAATGTTCTGAGCCGACCCTTCTTCACCCGCGTGCGCCACACTGAGGAAGCCGTGGTTGAGTGCTTCTTGAAACACACGTTGAAACTTTTCTGGTGGGTGGCCCACTTCAGATGAATCGAGCCCGACGCCAATAATGTGCTTTTTGTAGGGAAGGGCTTTACTGAGAGTGGTGAAGGCGCTCTCTTCATCAAGGTGGCGTAAGAAACACATGATCAATTGACTGCTGATCCCGAGCTCTTGATCGGCCTGTTTGAGAGCGCGAGTGATGCCTGCGATCACTGTTTCAAATTCAATCCCTCGCTCAGTGTGGGTTTGAGGGTCAAAAAAGATCTCGGTATGAATCACATTGTCTTGTTGGCATTTGAGCAGGTAAGCCCATGTCAGGTCGTAGAAATCTTGCTCGTGAATCAGGACATTGGCACCTTGATAATAGATATCGAGAAACGATTGTAGGTTGTGAAATTGATACGCTTGACGCACTTGATCTGGACTGTCGAATGGGATGTCGATGTTGTTGCGTTTTGCCAATTCAAACATCAGTTCTGGTTCGAGTGTGCCTTCTATATGTAGGTGCAGCTCAACTTTCGGTAGATTTTTGATGAAGCTATCCATAGCGACTCCTTAGCTATTTTAATTATGGGCGGAGTAGTTAAGACATTGAACATTGATGGGTAATCGAGTCGATTAGTGGGTTCACTTGCCTATGTTTGAGCATAGTTCATTTCATCATTAACGCTTTATTCTCTGCAAAATGGAGGGGAAGAAAGGAGGAATGAAATCGAGAACACTGAGTCGCAAACGATTTGCACAATTGGAGTGTGATCCGCTGCAAATATTTGCAGCAATGTTTATGGATTTGTGCTCTAATACCGCGCTTACCAAGGGATGGTGTTAAAAGATGCTCACATAGATGGAGTTATCAAAGTTGACCGATCCCTTAATGATCTCCCTTAGGAAAATACAGAACATGTCTAAGACCAAAAAATTTGATATCCGCCTTTCAGAAAAACGCAATGGCTGGTGTGCAGAGATTACTCGTCAAGTAACTTCTCGCTCAACTCGCGTTTCTAAGCGTGAAACGGGTTTTGAAACTGAAGCTCAAGCACAAGAGTGGGCAGAGAAAGAGCTGGCATCTTTCGTTGCTAACCAAGCTGAGCGTAACGAGCGTAAAGCAGAGCAGCGTAAAGAGCGTGATGAACTGCGCCACGCTAAAGAGCTAAAAGCTGAGCAAGCGCGTGAAGCACGTGCAAAAGCTCGCGCAGCAGCTGAGCTTGACGCTGAATAAGATTCAGATTCTACCAGGTTGAGTTTACTCGCCCGGTAAAGAAAGGCCCCAATCGTATTGAGCGATTGGGGCCTTTTTTGTGGAGTTTGTTTTATCGCTCGGCAAGCGATCAGTTATTTAGAGTCGTCAGCCAATCTTCTTCAGCAACTTCTTCAATGTAGTTTTCTACTGACTGTTCTACATCTTCATCATCTTGTTTGAAGTAAGCAATGTGGAACACCGCATCACCTTCATTAACCAGTGGCAGAGTTTGCTGACCAATTACAATACCGCCTTTTTTGGTGATGATTTGACTCTCTTGGTGTCCCAGTGGTGAACTGACGTACGCCAATGTTTGTCCCGCCTCAACCTTTTCACCTAATCTCACCATGTTACGTAAGATGCCGTCTGATTCTGCGCGAATCCAACTGGTGGAGCGGCTGATAACAGGCTCTGGTAGCTTTTTACGGTTTGGTCTAAGCATCCCGATAGCTTTCATTACCTGATGAATTCCCAAGTAACCAGCACGGATTGCTAGGTGATCAAAGCGCAGAGCTTCACCGCCTTCGTACGTCAGTACCGGAATACCAAGCTTCTCTGCTTCGCTACGCAGTGAACCGTCACGAAGTGGTGAGTCGATGATCACTGGTGTCGCAAACGCGTTAGCGATTCTTAATGTCTCAGGGTTCGATAAGTTTGCACGAATCTGAGGCAGGTTGGTGCGGTGAATGGCACCTGTATGCAAATCTAAAATGTAGTCACAACGCTTCGCGACGTTCTCAAAGAAGGTGAACGCGATACGAGACGTTAGTGAGCCTTTCTCACTTCCTGGAAAGCAGCGGTTTAAGTCGCGGCGATCAGGTAGGTAGCGAGATTTATGAATAAAGCCAAACACGTTAACGATAGGCACGACAATCAGGGTACCTTTTAGCTTTTTCGGTTCGATAGCGTTGGTCAGTTGACGTGCAATCTCAACACCATTGAGCTCGTCACCGTGAATCGCTGCGTTCACCATCAACGTTGGTCCCGCCTGACGACCATGAATCACCTCGATAGGGATCGATAGTGGTGAGTGGGTATATAGCTGAGCCGCTTGCAGCTCAATCTCCATTCGTTGGCCTGGTTGTACAGTTTGACCAAGGAGTTCGAATGGTTGGTTAGGTTTTAGTCTTGCCATTTAGGTTTCTCAACGAATGGATAATGGATTAAATCGGAATGTACCAATCGTTGATTTTTAGTACGAATCAATCACTTTACGGTGACGACAAAAATTTTTAATGAGGTGTGTTTGAGAATGGAATCGGCGTTGATTTAATCTTAATCAAGTTAATTGCTTAGCGCTTTATTTCTGACAATTCGCTGATAATTGGGAAGAAATCGACTGCTACTATCCAGCGCCTTTTTTTGGGCGACTATATTAATTAACTGAGATCGTTATGAAAAAAACAATCACTAAGATCGTAGCTCTGGCTGTCGCGTCGGTAGCTCTTTCAGGCTGTGTGGGCAGTAATGCTGTTACTGGTTACCTAATGCAATTTAACCTTAAAGCGGTCGACAACCGTTACGCGCGTGGTGGGTTGAACATGTTGCTCGCACCTGTTTACGGTCTAACTGTGGCAGCGGACTACTTAGTCTTCAACTCTCTAGAGTTTTGGACGGGTAAAAACCCAATTACTGGTACCCCGCATATCTTCGATAGCAAAACTGATACTTACATCGACATCAACCACCAGCTTGATAAGTCTCTCACTGAAGCGCCAATCGCACCTCTAACTCAAAATCGTGTGATTGAGCGTGGCGAAATGGTGCAGTTGGATGAAAACACGATTCAAATGAGCATCACTTACCAAAATGGTGAAGAGGCGACTTTGATTGGTGTGCGTGATGGCGAAGTGGTGACGTACTCTATCGATGGTGAGATTGTTGCTCAAACCTCAATGGATGAGTTAGCGGCTTACGCGGCAGCTCGCGCGTAATACGTAATATTCGTTAGTTAAAAAAACAGGTACTCAATGAGTACCTGTTTTTGTTTCAGCTAGAAAAGCGAATTATGCTTTTTCTGGGATTGCTTCAAGTAGTGCAACCATTTGGTTCCAGAATAGCTCAACCGTATCAATCTTCACTTTCTCATCTGGAGAGTGAGGGAACTTGATAGTAGGGCCGAAAGAAACCATGTCCATATTCGGGTAAGGTTCTTTGAATAGACCACACTCAAGACCAGCATGGATAACCATGATGTTTGGCTTGTGACCGTAGATGCCTTCGTACATGTCGCGGAAGATGTGCATGATTTCAGAATCCGCATCTGGCTTCCAACCTGGGTAAGCACCAGAGAACTCGATGCTCGCACCAGCAAGCTCAGCTACAGAGTGAAGCATGCTTTCAACTTGGCTACGGCCAGAGTCGATCAGAGAACGAATTAGGCAAAGTACTGTGATTGAGTTCTCTTCTGTCGTGATAACACCCACGTTTAAAGATGTCTCAACAACGCCTTCAATCTCATCACTCATACGGATCACTCCGTTTGGCGCTGCATTAAGTGCTGCGATGAAGCGAGCTTGGTCAGCCGCTGCAAGTGCGCCCATTTCAACTGAAGCTTCTTCGTTGAAAGTCACAATGCTGTCTTCTACTTTACCTAGCTCTGTTGAAAGAAGCTCCGTGTAGTAGTTGTATAGCGAAGCCAGTTTCTCTTGGTTTGCCGCTGGTACAGCAACGGTTACGAAACCTTCACGAGGAATCGCGTTACGTAGGCTACCGCCTTTGAATTCTACGATGCGTAGGTCTAGCTCTTTTGCGTGACCCGCTAGGAAACGAGCAAGCAGTTTGTTTGCGTTTGCACGACCTGTGTGAATATCACAACCTGAGTGGCCGCCTTTAAGACCTTTAAGCGTTAGCTTACGAGTCACGAAATCTGCTGGGATTGCAGTACGAGCAACGTCAAATGTCATTGCGCCGTCGATGCCGCCAGCACAACCCATGTACACTTCGCCTTCTTGCTCTGAATCGGTGTTAAGAAGGATGTCACCCTCTAACCAACCCGCTTCAAGACCGAACGCACCAGTCATACCTGCTTCTTCATCTACCGTTAGTAGAACTTCGATTGGGCCGTGCTTGATTTCGTTTGATGCAAGAACCGCAAGACATGATGCCATGCCCATACCGTTGTCTGCGCCAAGCGTTGTGCCTTTCGCTGTTACCCACTCGCCGTCGATGTACGGTTGGATTGGGTCTTTAGTGAAGTCGTGAACCGTATCTTCGTTCTTTTGTGGAACCATATCGATGTGAGCTTGTAGTACCACACCTTTTTTGTTTTCCATACCCGGCGTTGCTGGCTTCTTGATGAATACGTTACCTGTTGGGTCACGGCGTACATCTAGGCCTTGTTCTGTTGCCCAAGCAATAATGTATTGAGCAAGCTCTTCTTCGTGCTTTGATGGGTGTGGGATTGAGCAAATCTTATCGAAAAACTGCCAAAGTGGGGCAGGGGATAATTTACTGATCTCAGAATGGAATTCAGACACGGATGACTCCTTTTTTATTTAATAACCATATCTTTAGGTAAAAGTGGTTTGGTATAAAGGACAATTATCTAAAATATGGGTCTGTTTTGATGCCGACAGCATACCATTTGAGTGAGGCAACGAGTAGGTGTTGTAACAGGCAATTGTTGCAAAGTTTGAAAATAGATTTGTTGCTTCGATCAAAAATAGGTACCCAGTTGCTTAATAAGTTGCCGTGCAAACGTTTTTGCCGGTCTGTTTTGTAATTTAATTACATTTTGAGTTTGTTATTTAGTCTTTTTAGGCTGAAAGTGTGATTTGGTGCAAAAAATACTTGTAATCTTTTTTCGTTGGGGTATATTAATAACCAACTTCTGAGACGAAGAGTAAATGCTCAAAGGATGAGTCCGTTTATCGCCTCCAAGGAACTGAGAAATCAAAATTGTTTTTAATTGATTTATTAAGGTGATAGTTATGAAAGGTTTACCATCTGCAATGTTCTGGCTTAACAGCTCTGTTTACACTAGCAACTTTGCATACCCAACTAGCTTTGGTTACAACAAGTAATCTGAGCGTGTGACTTGAACAGTTTGTTCACCCCTATATATTGGAATTTTTTTACAACCCTCTTGGTTGACTGATTCTACCGCCACTCATATTTGAGTGGCGTTTTTTTTGCCTGCTGTTTTCCCACCATTTTTCTAATTCCACGATTTGTTATCCCAAGGCTTCATAGCCACTCCAATGCATTATTGATATCAGGGCTTTTGGTACCACTCTATTCAGATGGGAATAGGAGCTGGTTAAATTTTGCACCACAACTGAGCAGAACTTCCATTATTACCAGATCTGTTGAAAAGAGCGGTGCTTTAATGACTTTTATCGTACGGTCTTTGCTGTCTTTTCTTAGTGAATTTTCGAGGTGGTAGAAAAAAACACCACTTGTTTTGCATTTTTTTGATAATTTTAAGTGTCTGTTTTCAATGAATTTAGTGGCTAAGAATAGTCTGCTTTAATCGCCCTGTTTCATACGTTTTCTCTATTAATATTGGTTAGAGTCTTAATTCTATCTGGAATTTGTTATTTGATGACTTTATAATCCTGAGCCAATCGATTACGCAACCGTTTACTTTCTACCCTTATAGGATTCGATAATGTTCGAAAAGCTATTCAAACTCAGTGAAAACGGCACCAATGTGCGCACTGAAATCATCGCCGGTCTAACGACCTTCCTAACTATGGCTTACATCATTTTTGTAAACCCAATGATCTTAGCTGATGCAGGTATGGATCACGGCGCTGTATTTGTAGCAACCTGTCTAGCTGCGGCTATTGGCTGTTTCATCATGGGCTTTGTAGCCAACTACCCAATCGCTCAAGCACCAGGCATGGGCCTGAACGCGTTCTTTACTTATGCGGTTGTAATGGGCATGGGGTATACGTGGCAAGTTGCTTTGGCTGCGGTATTCGTGTCGGGCGTTATCTTCATTTTCTTAAGCATTTTTAAAGTCCGCGAATGGATCATCAACTCGATTCCTATGTCACTGCGTGTGGGTATCTCTGCAGGTATCGGTCTTTTCCTTGCGTTTATCGCTCTAAGCAACGCGGGTATCGTTGTTTCTAACCCAGCAACGAAGGTATCTCTGGGTGATATCACAGCGATTGGCCCTATTCTGGGTGCACTTGGCTTCTTCTTAACAGTTGCATTGGTTCACCGTGGTGTGAAAGGTGCAGTAATGATCGCGATTCTTGCTATCACTGCGATTGCAATTGTTATTGGTGATGTGCAATACGGTGGTATCGTTTCTGCGCCACCAAGCCTAGCGCCAACATTCATGCAGCTAGATTTCTCTGCTGTATTTGAAATCGGTATGATCTCGGTTGTGTTTGCTTTCCTATTCGTCGACCTATTTGATACCGCAGGTACGCTAGTTGGCGTTGCGACAAAAGCAAACCTAATCAAAGAAGACGGCAAACTTCCTCGTCTTAACAAAGCACTGCTTGCTGACTCAACAGCAACGTCTATCGGTGCACTTCTAGGTACATCAAACACCACTTCTTACGTAGAGAGTGTTTCAGGTGTTGCAGAAGGTGGTCGTACAGGTCTAACGGCTGTTGTCGTGGGCGTACTTTTCCTTCTTGCTCTATTCTTCTCGCCGCTAGCGGGCATGATTCCAGCTTACGCAACGTCAGGTGCGCTATTCTATGTAGCAATTCTGATGATGTCTGGTCTGGTTGGCATTGATTGGCGTGATCTTACAGAAGCAGCACCAGTCGTGGTAACATGTCTGCTTATGCCGTTGACGTACTCTATTGCAGAGGGTATCTCTCTAGGTTTCATCGCTTACGCTGCAATTAAGCTGCTAAGTGGCAAAGGTCGCGACGTTTCTATTGCCGTTTGGGTAATGTCTGTGATCTTTATCCTTAAGTACATCTTCGCTTAATCGCTTGCAGAGGCCATGTCGATATGGCCTCTAACAACATGACAATTTATTAGGTTTAATTACTATGAGTAACAAATTCATCATCACATGGGACAACATGCAATCTTACTGCCGTGAACTGGCTGCTAAGCAAATGCCAGCAGAACAGTGGAAGGGTATCTGGGCAGTAAGTCGTGGTGGTTTAGTACCAGGCGCAATCTTGGCTCGTGAGCTAGGTATTCGCTACGTTGATACAATTTGTATTTCTAGCTACGACCACGATCACCAACGTGATATGACTGTCGTTAAAGCGCCAGAGGGTGACGGTGAAGGTTTCCTAATCGTTGAAGACCTAGTAGACAGCGGTGACACTGCACGTAAACTGCGTGAAATGTACCCTAAAGCGAAGCTAATCGCGGTATGTGCTAAGCCTTCAGGTGCAGCACTACTAGACGATTACATCGTTGATATCGCACAAGACACATGGATTGAACAGCCATGGGACCTAAGCCTAGGTTACATTGAGCCAGTAAATCGCAAGTCAAAATAAGCATAATCTGTGTTTTTTGAGAAATGACCCTTTATAGGGTCATTTTTTTTTATATCATTACAGTCATCATCCTCGACTGAGAATCCCCATGTCGTTATCTGAAGAAACCAGTAAAAACCTATCTGAAACTCTATTCGTCAAACACAAACAGGCGAAAGAGACCTCAATGCTGACGCAATATATGCCGAGCTCTGTTGATCTGCTTGAACAGAAGCATGAGCAGCAAGACAGCGCGTGGTACCGAAACCTGCGCCGTATGCAGTGGGTTTGGCAAGGGGTGAACCCGATCGAGCAAGAAGCCGTGTTGTCACGCATTGCATCATCGACCCATTCTCGTACGACGGATGATTGGTTAGATACCGTCATGGGCTACCGCAGTGGTAACTGGGCTTATGAGTGGACAAAGCTCGGTATGCAACACCAAAACCGCGCTAACGATAAGAGCGGCGAAGAGGTTGCAGAGGAACTGTTTTCTGCGTCACTTTGCTTCAGTATTGCTGGCTACCCTCATTTGAAAAACGACAACCTAGCGACTCAAGCTCAGGTGTTGGCTAATACAGCTTATGCGGAAGCGATCAAGCACACTAAGTTGGTGGTGAAGCAGCTCGAGATCCCATATCAAAATCGTAAGATAAAAGCGCATCTGCATCTCTCCAATACAGATAAGCCTCAACCTGTGGTGATCGTTAGTGCTGGGCTAGATAGCTTGCAAACGGATATGTGGCGTCTGTTCCGCGACTACCTTGCGCCAAAGAATATCGCGATGCTGACGGTAGATATGCCGTCGATTGGTCACAGCTCTCACTGGCAGCTAACGGAAGACTCTTCTTGTTTGCACCAAGCGGTCCTGAATGAGCTGCCGAATATCCCATGGGTTGACCACTATAAGGTCGGTCTGTTCGGTTTCCGCTTTGGCGGCAACGCGATGGTTCGTTTGTCTTTCCTAGAGCAACAGAAGATCAAAGCCTGTGTGGCGCTCGGTGCACCGATCCACGATATCTTTGTACATGCGGATAAACTGAAACAGATGCCCAAGATGCACCTTGATGTGCTTGCTTCTCGTTTGGGTAAAGGTGCAGTTGATATCAATAGCTTGTCAGGTCAACTGATGGCTTGGTCTCTGAAAGTTCAAGGGTTGCTAGCTAACAGTAAAACGCGAGTTCCTATCCTAGCATTGGCTCTGGATGGAGACCCGGTATCACCACCATCGGATAATCAACTGGTTGCTATTTACAGTGATTACGGCAAGGCGAAGAAAATTAAGTCCAAGTCAATTACACAAGGGTATGAGCAATCCCTCGAATTGGCGATAAAATGGCTTGAGGATGAATTATTTAGATGACATTTCTCCTAAATTAGTTAAGCATGAATAGTGTACAGATTAAGTACCTGATACTCAGAGATAATTTATAAAATCCACTTGCGTGTTTTCTACGTATTACAGTCTGAGTAGCGTCATTCTTAACATTGAAAACGGAGATTCAATATGTCAGAAGTGACACAACAACCAACTCATTATCGTTTGCTAAATGTTTTAAAGGCCATTGGTCCATATTTGAGAGAGCCACAATCGGAAGAGGGACACTACATCTTCGATTGCCTTTCGGTGTGTGTAAACGATAAGAAGTCACCAGAAGAGCGTGAGTTCTGGGGATGGTGGCTAGAATTGGCAAAATCTGAACAAGGCTTTACTGCCAAGTACAACATTGGCAAATATAACGTTGAGGGTGAGTGGGAAGAGCTGGAACTTCCTAAGAAAGCCGTTTCTGAGGTGACTCGTACTCAGGAAGCGTTTCATCAAAAGCTATCCGAGGAACTGAAATCTAAGTTCGAACTGGAGGTTGAGCTAGACGCAGCTTCTGTCGAATTTGTCTAATTTTAAAGGTTACTCCTCTCTATAAGGTAAAAAGGTGCGATTTCGCACCTTTTCTACTTGTGAATTCCCGTTTTGATTGTTAAAACATCACCTCTTATTTGTTTTATTCATATAAAGACTTCATGACAACTAATCATCAAAGCGGGACAGCAACACAGCGCAAAACTGTGGTTGTTAAACTGGGTACCAGTGTCTTAACTGGTGGCACATTAGCGTTAGATCGAGCTCACATGGTAGAGCTTGTACGTCAGTGTGCAGAACTGAAAAAGCAAGGCCACTCTGTGGTTATGGTTTCGTCTGGCGCTATCGCAGCTGGACGTGAGCACCTTGGTTACCCCGCACTGCCCAACTCAATGGCGAGCAAACAGTTGCTTGCTGCAGTAGGACAGAGTCAACTGATTCAGGTTTGGGAGTCTTTGTTTGCTATCTACGGCATCAAGATTGGCCAAATGCTGTTGACGCGTGCCGACCTCGATGACCGTGAGCGCTTCCTAAATGCACGTGATACCATCAATGCATTGGTGGATAACGACATTATCCCAATCGTTAATGAGAACGATGCGGTAGCGACTAACGAGATTAAAGTAGGCGACAACGATAACTTGTCGGCTTTAGTCGGTATTCTGTGTGGTGCTGATAAGCTTCTACTCCTGACTGACCAGAAAGGTCTATTTACCGCTGATCCTCGCAAAGACCCAAATGCTGAGTTGATCAAAGAGGTTAAGACCATCGATGATACCTTGCGTAAGATCGCTGGCGGCAGTGGTACTACCTTGGGTACTGGCGGTATGGCCACTAAGCTGCAAGCAGCGGACATTGCGCGTCGTGCTGGGATTGAAGTTATCATCGCAGCAGGCAGCGCAGAGAATGTGGTCTTTGACTCACTCAGCGCAGAGCCACAAGGCACACGTTTCTTGCCATTAGAAGAGGCGCTTGAGAACCGCAAGCGTTGGATCCTGGCTGGCCCTGCATCGGCTGGTGATATCGTGGTTGATGACGGCGCAGTGAATGCTGTGAACACCAAGGGGAGCAGCTTGTTGGCCAAAGGTGTGATTCAAGTTCGCGGTGAGTTCTCTCGTGGTGAAGTGACTCAAGTAACAGACAACAAAGGTAAAGTGATTGCGCGTGGTATCGCAAGCTACTCAAGCCAAGACTTGGCGAAGATTGCGGGCAAACACAGTAAAGATATTGGAGAAATTCTGGGTTATGACTACGGCTCAGAGGTTATTCACCGTGATGACATGGTAGTGATCCAAGAGTAACAGACGAGCTAAACTTAGTACGCTTACTCAGAAAATGAGAGACCAATGAATAGCTGCCGATAGAAGGTGGCTATTTCATTAACTAGCGTACCCAGAATTTCAGATAGACAGACAGAATTAAGGGAGAGTTAAACGTGGATTTAACTAACATGGGTATCGCAGCAAAAGAGGCTGCCTTTCACCTAGCAACAGCATCAACAGCGCAGAAAAACAAAGCGCTCTCTATCATTGCAGATGAACTAGAAGCAAATGCAGCGACCATCCTTGAAGCGAACGCAAAAGATATCGAATTGGGTCGTGAAGCTGGTTTAACAGAAGCGCTGCTTGACCGCCTATTTCTTAACGAAGAGCGTCTAACGGGCATTGCTAACGATGTGCGCAACGTTATCAGCCTGAATGACCCTGTAGGCAGCGAAATTGACAGCAAAGTGCTGGAAAACGGTATGTCACTATCTCGTCGTCGCGTCCCGCTTGGTGTTGTTGGTGTTATTTATGAAGCACGCCCGAACGTAACCATCGACATTGCGGCACTGTGTTTGAAAACAGGTAACGCAAGCATCCTACGTGGTGGTAAAGAGACGTTTTTCTCAAACATGGAGCTGGTTAAGGTTATCCAATCTGCACTAGAAAAAGCAGAGCTACCAGCGGCATCGGTACAATACATTGAGAAGCCAGATCGCGAACTTGTGTCTCAGCTGCTTAATCTAGACAAGTACGTTGATATGATCATCCCACGCGGTGGTGCAGGCCTACACAAAATGTGTAAAGAGAACAGCACGATCCCAGTAATCATCGGTGGCTTTGGTATTAGCCATATCTTCGTTGATGAGTCGGCTGACCTAGAAAAGTCAGTGAATGTGGTTGAGAACTCAAAGGTTCAGCGTCCATCAGCATGTAACTCACTAGATACTCTGCTTGTTCATGAAGCGGTCGCTGAGGAGTTCCTTGGTAAGCTTAAAACGCGCCTAGCGGGTAAAGTGACATTAGTGGCTGATGCAAGTGCTAAAGCGCTACTTGCTGATTTCGCTGACGTGCGTGATGCGGGTGAAGATGATTTCGATACTGAGTGGCTAAGCTACACCTTAGGTGTCAAAGTGGTTGCTGACGTAGCACAGGCGATTGACCACATGCGCGTACATAATGCGAGTCACTCAGATGCAATCATGACAAACAGCCTAGAGAGCTCTGAACGTTTCATTAACTCAGTCGGTTCTGCGGCGGTTTATGTGAACGCATCAACTCGCTTTACTGATGGTGCGCAGTTTGGTCTTGGCGCAGAAGTGGCAGTATCAACACAGAAGCTTCATGCTCGCGGTCCTATGGGATTGGAAGAGCTAACCAGCTACAAGTGGGTTGGTAAAGCGAACTACCTAGTTCGTAGCTAGGATGAATGTGAAGCTCGGTTGGTCATAATCAACGAATAACCACATAAAAGGGCCTTAATTGGCCCTTTTTCTTTCCCTACGTTTGGCAATTCCGTTACACTGACAATCAATTATTTGGAGGTGATATGCATTGTCCTTTTTGTTCAGAGAACGACACTAAAGTAATCGACTCAAGGCTAGTCGCAGACGGGCATCAAGTTCGTCGTCGCCGTCAATGCCTGGCATGTAGTGAGCGTTTTACGACATTCGAATCGGCTGAGCTTGTTATGCCAAAAGTGATCAAGTCGAATGGCAACCGTGAACCCTTTAACGAAGACAAAATGGTCGGTGGGGTACAACGTGCATTAGAGAAGCGCCCAGTGAGCGCAGATGCCATTGAACTTGCGATCAGTACTATCAAGTCTCAACTGCGAGCAACTGGCGAGCGTGAAGTACCAACAGAGATGATTGGTAACCTTGTCATGGACCAACTGAAAGAGCTCGACAAAGTGGCTTACATTCGTTTTGCCTCTGTTTACCGTAGCTTTGAAGACATCCGAGAGTTTGGCGAAGAGATTGCCAAGCTAGAGGACTAACTCCCACTCATGTCAAAATTTTCTCCGTTAGATTTTCAAATGATGTCGCGTGCCATGCAACTGGCTAAGCGCGGCATTTATACCACTGCACCAAACCCAAATGTCGGCTGTGTTATCGCACACGGCGACAACATTGTTGGTGAAGGCTTCCATGCTAAAGCGGGCGAAGCCCACGCAGAAGTTCATGCCATGAGAATGGCCGGCGACAAAGCCAAAGGCGCGACTGCGTATGTCACGCTAGAACCTTGCTCGCATTACGGTCGTACGCCGCCATGTGCTGAAGGGTTGATTAAAGCTCAAGTTGAAAAAGTGATTTGTGCAATGGAAGACCCAAACCCGAAAGTTGCAGGCCGCGGCATCAAAATGCTGCGTGATGCGGGTATTGAGGTACAAGTCGGGCTGCTAGAACAAGATGCATTGGCGTTAAACCCAGCCTTTATCAAACGCATGCAAACAGGTAGGCCGTTTGTTCAATTGAAGATGGCAGCAAGCTTAGACGGTCAAACCGCTTTAAGTAATGGTCAGAGCCAATGGATTACTTCGCCGCATGCTCGTCATGATGTGCAACATTACCGTGCCAAAGCGGGAGCGGTATTATCGACCAGTCAAACCGTGATTGAAGATAATGCGTCACTTAATGTACGTTGGGACGAGTTACCGCAAGCGGTTCAATCTCTTTATCCGCAATCTTCGCTGCGCCAACCTACGCGTGTGATTCTCGACCGACAGGCACAATTGCTCCAAGCTGTTCATCAAGATCTCAAGTTGTATCAATCTGAAGCGCCAGTGCTACGTGTTGCTGAGTCTGAAGCTGACATCATGGTTGCTCTCGACAAGGAGGGGCAGCTTGATATTGCCCAGCTGATTCAAGATCTTCCTAGTCATCACATCGATCATATTTGGGTGGAAGCAGGCGCAACATTGGCAAAAAGCTTTATTGAGAATCAACTGGTTGACGAGCTAATCTTATACTTAGCACCTAAACTAATGGGCAGCGATGGCCGCGGTTTGATGGGTGCGTTGGGCTTAAGCTCAATGGATGACGTGATCGATTTGTCGATCAAAGATGTACGTATGGTAGGGCCTGACATTCGCATTGTCGCTCAGCCAGTATGGAAATCTTAATCCGCGATAGTTATATCTATAGTAATTTAACTGCTTGATGTAAAAGCAGTAAGAACAAGAGTTTTAGAATGTTTACAGGAATTGTAGAAGCCGTAGGTACCCTAAGTGCTATCACACCTCGCGGTGAAGATATTACGGTAACCGTGAATGTCGGTAAGCTGGATATGTCTGATGTACAGCTCGGCGACAGCATCGCCACCAATGGTGTGTGTTTGACTGTGGTTGAATTCGATGACAACAGCTATAGCGCTGATTTATCACTGGAAACTCTGAAAAAGACCGGCTTTATCGACTATCAAGCGGGCGATAAAGTAAACCTTGAGAAAGCAATGCTGCCGACCACTCGTTTTGGCGGTCACATTGTTTCTGGTCACGTTGACGGTGTTGGTGAGATTGTCGAGCGCAACCAAGTTGGTCGTGCGATTGAATTCTGGGTAGAGATGCCTGCGGAGATCTCAAAGTACGTCGCTCAAAAAGGCTCTATCACTGTCGATGGTATCAGCCTTACAGTGAATGATTTACGTAAGAACGCGTTTAAGCTGACTATTGTTCCTCATACCTCATCAGAGACGACGATTGATCAATTTAATGTCGGTCGTAAGGTGAACCTTGAAGTAGACGTACTTGCTCGTTACATGGAGCGATTACTGCAAGGCCAGCAAGAAGAGTCTAAGCCAGAGTCTCGTCTAACAATGGAATTCTTACAACAAAACGGTTTTGCTTAATCAACGACTCCTTGTGCGCGACAGCGAAGGGCAGTGGAGTTGAGCAATTCCAATCAGGTTTAAACAGTGTCGGTTCTTGGAAGCAGAACCATTTCAAAGGATATAAAATAATGCCAATTAGTACTCCTCAAGAAATTATTGAAGACATCCGCCTAGGAAAGATGGTTATCCTGATGGACGATGAAGATCGCGAGAACGAAGGCGATCTGATCATGGCGGCAGAGCATGTAACGCCAGAAGCAATCAATTTTATGGCGATGTTCGGTCGTGGCTTGATCTGTCTGACGCTAACCAAAGAGCGCTCGAGCCGTTTAGGTCTCGCGCCAATGGTTCAAGACAACAACGCGCAATACACCACTAATTTCACCGTTTCTATTGAAGCAGCGCAAGGCGTAACGACGGGTATTTCTGCATCAGACCGTGCCGTGACTGTTCAAGCGGCGGTGGCGAAAGAGGCGAAAGCGGCAGACCTAGTTCAACCGGGCCATATCTTCCCACTGACGGCTCAAGAGGGCGGTGTATTAACACGCGCAGGTCACACTGAAGCGGGTTGTGATTTGGCTCGCTTGGCAGGCTGCGAACCAGCATCTGTGATTGTTGAAATTCTGAATGACGATGGCACTATGGCACGTCGTCCAGACCTTGAAGTGTTTGCTGAAAAGCACGATATCAAGCTAGGTACGATTGCTGACCTTATCGAATACCGTAACAATACCGAGACGACGATTGAGCGCGTTGCACAGTGTCATCTACCGACTGAGTTCGGTGATTTCGAACTCGTGACATATCGCGATACGATTGATAACCAAATTCACTACGCGATGCAAAAGGGTGACCTAACGGGCGAAGCGCCATTGGTTCGTGTTCACCTGCATGACACATTCACCGATCTGCTGCATTCTGATCGTGGTACAGAGCGCAGCTGGTCGCTAGATAAAGCGATGAAGCGTATCGGCGAAGAAGGTGGTGTTCTAGTGATTCTTGGAAATGAAGAGTCGTCTGATTCTCTAATCCACAAAGTGAAGACTTTCGAAGCTCAAGACAAGAACGAGCAGCCAACTATGGCTAAGAAGCAAGGCACTTCACGTCGTGTTGGTGTAGGCTCTCAGATTCTGCAAGACCTCGGTGTTCAAGATATGCGCCTACTCTCTTCAAGTACCAAACGCTACCACGCACTGGGTGGTTTCGGTTTAAACGTTGTTGAGTATGTGTGCGAATAGCGCTGATTCAAAACAGAACAATCAGCAAAAATTTTTAGGTAATACAGTCTCGATTAGACGATAGGTAGCAAGCAGAGAGCACAAGATTGCATAGTTCGCTCTCTGCGTTTTGAGCCTTATCGACAAAGGAATCACGCTGTCGTTACCACTTTGTTTCTCCGGTATCAGTTCAATAAAATTAGCATTAGATATTGCTCACAGTTTTGTGCTAGAATCCGGCGATTCTCACTTGATGAAAATAGTTAAAGGAAGGCTTATGAAAGTGATCGAGGGTGGCTTCCCAGCGCCAAATGCAAAAATTGCTATCGTTATTGCTCGTTTCAACAGTTTTATTAACGAAAGTTTACTTTCTGGTGCAATCGATACTTTAAAACGTCACGGACAAGTTAGCGAAGACAACATCACTGTTGTTCGTTGTCCAGGTGCAGTTGAACTTCCACTTGTAGCGCAACGCGTTGCAAAAACAGGTAAGTTCGACGCGATTGTATCTCTAGGTACAGTAATTCGTGGCGGTACGCCTCATTTTGACTATGTTTGTAGTGAATGTAATAAAGGTTTGGCGCAAGTGTCTCTGGAATACTCTCTTCCAGTAGCATTCGGTGTGCTAACTGTTGATACGATCGATCAAGCTATTGAACGCGCAGGAACCAAGGCTGGTAATAAAGGTGCAGAAGCTGCACTAAGCGCACTTGAGATGATCAACGTTCTTTCTGAAATCGATTCCTAATGGGGGCCAGTGTGAAACCAGCCGCACGTCGTAATGCACGTCAATTTGCTCTACAAGCAATTTATTCTTGGCAAATTACTAAAGAAAATATTGCCACAGTTGAAGAACAGTTCTTATCTGGTGGTAAGTATGATGAAGAAGAGCATCACGCAGCTGAGCCTGCGCTTGCTATGCCAGAAACAGACGTTGCATACTTCCGCGACCTGCTAACTGGTGTTGCTCTAAGCCACATGGAACTAGACAGCAAACTTCGTCCATTCGTATCTCGCCCGATGCAAGATCTGGACTTAATGGAGCTTGCTCTTCTTCGTCTAGCTATGTACGAGATGACTCGTCGCGAAGATGTACCATACAAAGTGGTCATCAACGAAGCTATCGAACTTGCAAAAGTATTTGCAGCAGAAGACAGCCACAAGTTTGTTAACGGTGTACTTGATAAAGCAGCACCGCACGTTCGTAAGAAATAATACGTTCGACATAGAATCGAAAGGTCAGCAAATATGCTGGCCTTTTTTGTAACTGATGACGGTAATACCAATCGTAGTAAATAACTGCTCACCCTAGCTTGTTAAAATGCTCGATAACAGCGTTAGAATTTTTGATTGTAGAATAACTACTTATCGAAACTCTCTGTTGCAAAAAAGCTGCCTTGTTCTCAAGCCTTTTTCCTGCGCTATTTTTGATCACTTACTTACTGTGATTGGTATAAAAGAAAGGTGATCACATGTCTGGTGAGTTTAACCTGATTGATAAATACTTCGTAAACCGACAGCCTCAACGTAAGGATGTACATCTTGCCGCAGGTGATGACTGCGCCTTGGTCAAGCCACCAAGTAATGTAGAAATTGCTATCAGCACTGACACCTTAGTCGCAGGTACACACTTTTTAGCCGAAGCGAATCCGGCTTGGGTGGCGCATAAGGCATTGGCATCGAACATCAGCGATTTGGCCGCTATGGGCGCAACCCCTGCTTGGGTTTCGTTCGCGCTGACCATGCCTGAAGTTGATGAGCAGTGGCTGGCTCCTTTCTGTGATTCTTTCTTTAAGCTTGCGGACTATTTTGGTATTCAACTGATCGGTGGTGATACCACTAAGGGACCTTTGAGCCTTACGTTGACAGTGCAAGGCTTTGTGCCAGAAGGTAAGGCGCTGCGTCGTGACGGTGCCAGAGTCGGGGATTGGATTTACGTGACAGGTAACCTAGGCGACAGCAAGGCAGGCCTAGAGGTATTACTAGACCCACAAACAAACCAATCTAAACCCTACGCTAGAGAGCTTGAAGAGAGACACTATATTAGCTCTCCACGAGTGCTTGCTGGCCAGGCTCTCGTGAACCTCGCTTCATCTGCTATTGATATCTCAGATGGCGTGATTGCAGATTTGAAACATATCCTCAAGCGTTCACAAGTGGGCGCGAGCATCGATGTGAGTGCATTGCCCATTTCTCGAGAGTTACGCCAGTTCGCATCGGATCTTTCAGCAGCACAGCATTATGCGCTGACCAGTGGCGAAGAGTATGAGCTTTGCTTTACCGTGCCGGAAGAAAATAAAGGTTCATTGGAAAGTGCTTTGTCACACACTGGAACAAAAGTTACCTGCATTGGTCAGATAAGACCTGTAGAATTCTTTGAATTGCATAACAACGGTCAACCACTAAGTTGGGACTTAAGTGGATACGATCATTTTAAGGTAAACGGATGACAAACCCTCTCTCTCTTATTTCACTAAAGAATCCTTGGCATTTGTTGGCTACTGGATTTGGTAGCGGACTTTCTCCGGTCGTGCCCGGTACCATGGGTACCTTGGCTTCGATCCCGCTATACCTATTGTTGGTTCAGTTGCCGTTTCCAATGTATGTCGTGGCTGTAATTATTAGCTGCATCATTGGTGTCAAAATCTGTCAGGTAACCTCTGATGACATGGGTGTGCACGATCATGGTTCAATCGTCTGGGATGAGTTTGCTGGCTTTTGGATCACCATGGGCCTAGTGCCTTTACTGCAGCTCCCAACCGATGACTGGAAGTGGTTGCTGACAGGCTTCGTACTGTTCCGCTTCTTTGATATGGTTAAGCCGTGGCCGATCGGTTGGTTAGACAAACGCATCCATGGCGGTCTAGGTATCATGATTGATGATATTGTCGCGGGCGTGATGGCAGGCATTGCGCTTTACGCTGTGGGTCATTTTGCGGGTTGGTTAGCATAAACAGTTTATGGTGCTCTGGCATGCCAGTATTGAGTTAGAGCGCCTTAGTTGGTTAGTTACACAAAAGAAAACAAGGAATAATAATGTCTAAGAAGGTTTACTGTATTGCTCAGTTTCAGCCAAAAGAGGGCAAACTGAATGAGCTTTTCGAAGTACTAAAAGCGCTTGAGCCAAACACAATGCGTGAAGATGGTTGTATTCAGTACACAGTGACACGTCACCTGCAGAGCCCATTTGCTGAAGGTGAGAGCTACCCAATCGCATTCAACGAGATCTGGGCAGACAATGAAGCGTTTGAAGCGCACTGCCAACGTCGTGAAATTCAAGAGTTCTTCCAGCAGCAATGCGTTGAACAGACAGGTCTAGTTGAGAAGTTCAATGTGTGTATCTACACTGATGAACCAGAGAACTACGACGCGCCTATTCTGAAATAAGCGAATTGCTTGCTATCAAGTTGATAATAAAAAAAGGTTGACCATATGGCCAACCTTTTTTGTATCTGTGACCCGTCCTAAATAAGGTTGACACTCCCCAAGCAGAAAATTGGAGAGTGTTATGAAATCAATAACTAGACGAACTCAATGTGATTACTCCCTCGCTTTTAAATTGGATGTTGTTGACCAAGTCGAGCGAGGTGAACTGACTTATAAACAAGCACAAGACAAGTACGGTATACAAGGTTGTTCTACAGTATTAGTGTGGCTCCGAAAGCACGGTCGACTTGATTGGTCCGGAGGCACACCTCGATTCATGAAGAAAGGTTTACCTATGTCTGAATTCAATTCACCACCTACACCAGAGCAACGTATCAAAGAGCTAGAAAAGCAACTCGAGGATACTAAACTGAGAGCTGACTTCTTTGAAGAAGTAGTAAAAGTTATGGAACGAGACCATGGTGTCCGTGTCGTAAAAAAGCACAAAGGTGCGTCGTCCAAGAGCAAAACATAGCTCAGCTTACGGTGACTAGATTTTGCCAAATCATCAATATCTCTAGGCAAGCATATTATAAACAGTGTCTTATTGACGATCGTAACAGGCAGCGTGACAAAGCTCTTCTGAGCTTTGTTCGTGAAACTCGCATCAAACAGGCTCGAATAGGAACGAGAAAGCTTAAGTTCATGATGGAAAAAGCTGGAATGAAAGTAGGTCGGGACTATCTATTTTCTCTACTTAAACATCATCGGCTGCTTGTGAAGGTTAAACGTGCTTACCATCGAACAACGGATAGCCATCATAGGTTTTACTGCCACCCAAATAAAATTAAGGATGGTTTTAAGCCTGAGAGACCAGAACAGTTGTGGGTTGCTGATATTACTTACCTTCCTACCTATGAAGGATACAGTTATGTCAGTCTTATTACTGATGCCTATTCCAGAAAGATCGTCGGATACAGTGTGGATGACAACATGCAGACGAAGGCCGTAAAACAAGCTTTTATAAGAGCTTTGAGAGAACGTCGAAATCAGGACAACTTAATCCATCACTCAGATAGAGGCTCACAGTACTGTTCAAAGGAGTACCAAGACTTACACTCTAGGCACAAGATCGTGTGTTCCATGACGGATGGATATGACTGCTATCAAAATCCCTTGGCAGAGAGAGTAAATGGTATTTTGAAAATGGAATACTTGTTGAGGAAACCTAAAGATGTTGCTCAGGCGAGAAAAATGGTCGCCGAGTCAGTAGAAATCTATAATCAGATGAGGCCACATACGGCCTTAAAATACAAAACGCCCGATGAAGTACATCGAGCGTTTTGACTAAAAAGTGTCAACCCATATCAGGACGGGTCACTGAAGCACTCGCTGCTTATTTAGCGAGGTAGTCGTTGATCGCTTTCTCAATGCCTTTCGCATCTAAGCCAAGTTCTTCGTGCAGCTCACCTTGTGTGCCTTGAGCGATGAACTTATCTGGTAGACCAAGGTTCAATACTGGCATTGGTAGTTTCTCTTGCATCAAGAACTCTACTACACCCGCACCTGCACCGCCGGCAATCGCATTCTCTTCGATGGTTACCAGAACGTCGTGTTCAGCGGCTAATTGCTTGATAAGTGCTTCATCGAGAGGTTTTACAAAGCGCATGTCAGCAACCGTTGCATCGATAGCATCAGCGGCTTGTAGTGCATTCTCAAGGAAGGTACCGAAGCTTAGGATTGCTACTTTTGAACCTTCTTTTTGCTGCTCGCTGCTACGAACGATACGGCCTTTACCAATCTCAAGTGCAGTAAACTCACTCTGGATCTCTGTGCCCATACCATTACCACGTGGGTAACGAACCGCACTTGGACCATTATGCTGGTGGCCAGTGTAGAGCATTTGACGACATTCGTTCTCGTCGCTTGGTGCCATGATCACCATGTTAGGAATGCAGCGCATAAAGCTTAAGTCGAACGCACCTTGGTGAGTCTGACCATCGGCACCCACAAGACCTGCACGGTCAATGGCGAACATCACAGGTAAATCCATGATAGCCACATCGTGGATCAGTTGGTCGTAGCCACGTTGTAGGAAAGTCGAGTAGATAGCCACAATTGGCTTGTTACCCGCAATCGCCATACCTGTTGCTAGCGTCACCGCGTGCTGCTCTGCAATCGCGACATCGAAGTACTGTTCTGGGTACTCTTTCGAGAATCGAACCATACCTGAGCCTTCACGCATCGCTGGAGTAATCGCCATCAGCTTAGGATCTTGCGCGGCCATATCACACAGGAAGTCACCGAAGATCTTAGAGAAGGTCGGCTTAGCACTGGTGCTCTTTGGCAGGCTAGAGTGTGCAGGATCGAATTTAGGCACACCGTGGTAGCCAATCGGATCTTTCTCTGCTGGCTCGTAGCCTTTGCCTTTCTTAGTCATGATGTGCAGGAACTGAGGACCTTTTAGATCTCTCATGTTCTTAAGCGTTTTGATTAGCTCGTTAACATCGTGGCCATCAACTGGGCCGATGTAGTTAAAGCCAAGCTCTTCAAACATGGTTCCAGGAATCACCATGCCTTTAAGGTGTTCTTCAGTACGACGCACTAGCTCTTTAATCGGCGGAACGCCAGATAGCACTTTCTTGCCACCTTCACGAATTGACGTGTAAAGATTGCCAGAAAGAACCTGAGCTAAGTGATTGTTCAATGCACCCACGTTTTCAGAGATCGACATTTCGTTATCGTTAAGGATAACCAGCATATCGTTGTGAACGTCACCGGCGTGGTTCATGGCTTCAAATGCCATACCAGCAGTGATCGCACCATCACCAATCACGCTCACGACTTTACGATCTTTGCCCTCTTTTTTAGCACTGATTGCCATACCAAGAGCGGCACTGATAGATGTCGATGAGTGACCAACAGAAAGTGTGTCGTACTCGCTCTCTTCGCGCCAAGGGAAAGGGTGTAAGCCGTCTTTCTGGCGGATAGTCGATAGGCGGTCACGTCGACCAGTTAGAATTTTATGTGGGTAAGCCTGATGGCCCACATCCCAAACCAACTGATCGAAAGGAGTGTTATATACATAGTGTAAAGCAACCGTCAGTTCCACCGTACCAAGGCCTGATGCCAAGTGACCGCTTGACTGGCTCACAGAGTTCAAGAGGTAGGTACGTAGCTCATCACAGAGCTGTGGAAGCGTCTCTTTTGGTAAAAGACGCAAATCCTCTGGCTTATCAGCCAAAGCAAGAGTTGGGTACTTTGAAATATCAAGAGTCATAGGTAATGCGCGCTTATAGTCTTAGTTCTTGCGCTCGATGACATATCGGGCGAACTCTTCGAGTAACTGGGTATTGTATGGGATTGCGTCTAAAGCTTGAAGCGCTTCGTTCAATAGAGTTTGAGCTTTTTCTTGAGCGCCGTCCAATCCTAACAAAGAAGGGTAGGTGCTTTTGTTCAGTTCTTCATCAGAACCCTGTGGTTTACCAAGAGTCTCTGTATCACTGATGATATCGAGAATGTCGTCTTGAACCTGAAATGCTAAACCAATCGCGTCGGCAAACTTATCAAGCTGCGGCAGCACCTCGAAAGCTTTCTCGCCCGCAGCCAGTGCACCCAAACGAATGGCACACTTCATCAATGCACCCGTTTTATTGCGATGGACTTCTTCCAGTTCTTGCAGCGAAATAGTGCGGTTCTCCGCTTCCAAATCGAGTGCTTGTCCAATGCACATACCTTGAGCACCAGAGGCTTCAGCTAGGCGTTGAATCATACGTACGCGGTTACTCTCTCCAGCAGCACTTAATGTGCCTTCTGCAAGTATAGTAAAGGCCAGCGTTTGTAGTGCATCACCGGTAAGAATAGCCGTGGCTTCGTCAAATTTAATGTGACAGGTTTGATGACCGCGACGCAGCTCGTCGTCGTCCATTGCTGGTAGGTCATCGTGAATTAGTGAGTAGGCATGGATACACTCAATCGCTGATGCTGGTGTGTCGAGCTCTTCAGCGCTGCAGCCAAGCATTTCCCCTGTGATGTAGACAAGAAATGGACGTGCGCGTTTTCCACCTAGCAGTAAGCCATAACGCATAGCCTTAATTAGGTTTTGGTTTTGATGTGGAAGGCGATCAAGCCATTGGTTTAACTGCTCGTTATTACGTGCTTGATAAGACGTTAAAGTCTCAATCATAGGGGATCTCATACTATTCGTTATTCTGGTTGTGGGTTGAAGTCACTTAGCTCAGCATCTTCGTCATTTTGAAGAAGAATACTCACTCGCTGTTCTGCGTCGTTGAGTTTGCTTTGACCTGCACGAGCTAGTGCAATTCCACGCTCGAATTTCTTCAGCGCATCATCTAAAGCTAGATCACCATTTTCAAGTTGATCAACCAAGCCATCAAGCTCTTCAATTGCTGCTTCAAAGCTCATATTTTCCGGTTTCTTAGTAGCCATAATAGTTCTGCGTTTGGAAAGATGAACGAACGTTACCCTAGGGCGTAGAGATGGTCAAATGTAACCAATAAAATTTGCTAGAAAGTTTGTTTTATCGGGCGCTTGGCAGCCATATCGGTGTGACTATAGAAGTGCCACGTCTGAGAAGACCTACTTCCGATGTGCTTACTTGTAATGCGCAGTTATTCATAAGTCTTAATGTCATTCAGACTCAAAAGTGTGATACTTAGGCCAAGAATTTTCTAAAAGATCTTATAGTCTTGCCGATAAGAAGATTATTCTCGAGGTAGAACAAGAAAAAGCATGAGGAGTGCTCAGTGGATTTAGCAACCCTAATAGGTTTAATTGGTGGATTTGCCTTCGTGATCATGGCGATGATCTTGGGCGGAAGCCTTGGGATGTTCTATGACACGACTTCGATCTTGATCGTGGTTGGTGGTTCAACCTTTGTGGTCTTGATGAAGTTCACAATGGGTCAGTTCTTCGGTGCTGCAAAGATTGCAGGTAAAGCCTTTATGTTTAAAGCTGATGAGCCAGAAGATCTGATCGCGAAAGTGGTTGAGATGGCAGACGCGGCACGTAAAGGTGGTTTTCTTGCACTCGAAGAGATGGAAATCAACAACAGCTTTATGCAGAAGGGCATCGACTTGCTAGTAGATGGCCACGATGCTGACGTCGTAAGAGCGGCACTGCAAAAAGACATTGCTCTAACCGATGAGCGTCATGAGCAGGGCGGTAAAGTGTTCAGCGCCTTCGGTGACGTTGCCCCGGCGATGGGTATGATTGGTACTCTGGTTGGTCTGGTTGCGATGCTTTCGAACATGGATGATCCAAAAGCGATCGGTCCTGCGATGGCGGTAGCACTCTTGACGACCCTTTACGGTGCGATTCTGTCTAACATGGTGTTCTTCCCGATTGCCGACAAACTGGCACTGCGTCGCGAACAAGAGACGCTAAACCGCCGCCTAGTAATGGATGGTGTATTAGCGATTCAAGATGGACAAAACCCACGTGTTATCGATGGTTACCTGAAGAACTACCTCAATGAGGGCAAACGTCTTCTAGATGGCGAAGCTGATTAAGGAGCTCGGTAATGGAAGAAGAAACTCCCTGTAAATGTCCGCCCCCCGGCTTACCTTTATGGATGGGTACCTTTGCTGACTTGATGTCACTGTTGATGTGTTTCTTCGTACTGCTGCTCTCTTTCTCTGAGATGGACGTACTGAAGTTTAAACAGATCGCCGGTTCGATGAAGTTTGCCTTTGGTGTACAAAACCGTTTGGAAGTGAAAGACATTCCAAAGGGGACCAGCATCATAGCGCAAGAGTTTCGTCCGGGGCGTCCAGAGCCGACACCGATCGATGTCATCATGCAGCAGACCATCGATATTACCCAGCAAACGCTAGAGTTTCATGAAGGAGAGTCTGAGCGTGCCGGTGGTACCATGCGTGACCAAGGTAAGATGACTGGCGGTAAGTCTCCAGAGACCTCGACTCACGACAATCAAAACTCTGAGTCAGAGAAGGAACAACAGCAGCAGTCTGAAGCGCAATCTCAAGAGATGGAAACCTTGATGGAGAGCATCAAGAAAGCCTTGGAACGCGAGATTGACCAAGGTGCAATCGAGGTTGAGAACCTAGGTCAACAGATTGTAATTCGAATTCGTGAGAAAGGTGCGTTCCCTGAAGGTTCGGCGTTCTTGCAACCTAAGTTCCGTCCTTTGGTAAGACAGGTGGCTGAGTTGGTGAAAGACGTACCAGGTATTGTTCGTATATCAGGGCATACTGACAACCAACGCCTAGATTCAGAGCTGTACCGTTCAAACTGGGATCTCTCATCTCAGCGAGCAGTATCGGTTGCCCAAGAGATGGAGAAGGTTAGAGGCTTCTCTCACCAGAGGCTACGTGTTCGCGGCATGGCAGATACTGAACCACTGGAGCCGAATGATACTGACTGGCAAAGAAGTCTTAACCGCCGAGTTGAGATAAGTATCATGCAGGGTGAACCGCTCTACAGTGATGAAGTTCCGGTCGTGACTGAATAGAATCACTTCAATAATAAAGCTTAAATCGAAAGCCCGAGTTATCGAGACTCGGGCTTTTTTGTGGGAAAACTAAACCTTTCACTGTGTTTAGCAGTACAAACTCTACAGGTTGAGTGCTTATTCCCAGTTGATGATAGGGTTAGGGCAAGCATTCTTTTCCTTGTATGACTTTCTCATGTATAATTCGCGCCCTTAGATTTAGATATGATCTATTCTTGCTTCAAGTGCTCGGTGAAATCTCAGTTTTTTGCTTAGCGCCGAGCCCCTTAAACTTGTTTAATGTTGTGAAAGTACTATGAAATTTATTGTTAAGCCCCATCCGGAAATTTTTGTAAAAAGTGAATCGGTGCGTAAGCGCTTCACAAGGATTCTAGAGTGCAACATTCGTAACGTTATCCAGCGTCGCTGTGAAAGCGTTGCGGTATTCAACCGTCGTGACCACATCGAAGTCACATCCGAGAGCGATAAGTACTACCCAGAAGTGCTTGAGATCTTGACTCAAACTCCAGGTATCCACCACTCTCTTGAAGTTCAACAGTCTGAATTCAAAGATCTACACGATATTTTCGAGCAGGTACTGGAGCGCAGCCGTGGCGACATTGAAGGTAAGACTTTCTCTGTTCGTGCCAAGCGTCGTGGTAAGCACGAGTTCACGTCTATCGAACTAGAGCGTTACGTTGGTGGTGGCCTAAACCAAGCGGTAGAATCGGCAAGCGTTAAGCTGAAAGATCCAGAAGTGACGGTCAAAGTAGAGATCGCAAACGACAAACTTAACCAGATCATCGCTCGTCACAAGGGCCTAGGTGGTTTCCCTCTAGGTACTCAAGAAGACGTGTTGAGCCTGATTTCTGGTGGTTTTGACTCTGGCGTTTCAAGCTACCTGCACATAAAACGTGGTTCTAAAGTACATTACTGCTTCTTCAACCTAGGCGGTCCTGCACACGAAATCGGTGTTAAGCAAGTGGCTCACTACCTGTGGAACAAGTTCGGTTCTTCTGCAAAAGTGAAATTTATCTCTATCGACTTCGAACCAGTAGTCGCTGAAATTCTTGAGAACGTTGAAGACGGCCAAATGGGCGTTGTACTTAAGCGTATGTTCATGCGTGCTGGTGGTATGGTTGCAGAGAAGTTCAAGATCGAAGCTCTGGTTACAGGTGAAGCACTAGGTCAGGTATCAAGCCAAACGCTGACTAACCTACGTCACATCGATAACGTAACAGACACTTTGATCCTTCGTCCTCTGATCAACTGGGACAAAGAAGACATCATCGACCTTGCTCGTAACATTGGTACTGAAGATTTCGCAAAAGTAATGCCTGAATACTGTGGTGTTATCTCTAAGAAGCCAACAGTAAAAGCGAAGAAAGGTAAGCTAGAAGCGGAAGAAGCGAAGTTTAACTTTGAAGTGCTTGAGCAAGTGATCGAGAACGCTCGCGTGATGGACATTCGTGACATCGAGAAAGAGAGCCAAGAGCAAGCGCCTGAAGTTGAGCAAGTTCAAGCTGTTGCTGAGCACGCAATCGTACTGGATATTCGTAGCCCTGATGAGGAAGACGAAAACCCATTAGAGATCGATGGCGTTGATGTGAAGCACCTGCCTTTCTATAAGCTCGCAACGCAGTTCGGTGACCTTGACCAGAGCAAAGAGTACCTACTGTACTGTGACCGTGGTGTTATGAGCCGTTTGCAAGCGCTTTACTTGCAAGAGCAAGGCTTCTCTAACGTGAAAGTGTACCGTCCTTAGGTCACTCTCCATAAGTCATCTAAAAAGCCGCTATAACAGCGGCTTTTTTATTGGTCGTTGGAAACCGAATTTTCCAAGTAACTGAGCTCTAGGCTTTAGGAAAGTTCTGCGGGAACAGGGCTCTTGCTGCTTCTTCATCGACCGTTGATTTAAAGTCGATCCCACTCTCGAGCTCGCGTGCTTTGGCAACGGCTGGGCGCGCATTGATCTGTTCAAACCAGCGCTTTAGGTTTGGATAATCATTGAGTGCATCCTCTCCGAGTACAAATGGCGCTTTGTCTATCCAGCCCCATGCCGCCATATCGACGATAGTGTACTCGTCACCCACCATGTACGTCTTATCGGCCAGATGATTGTCTAGCACTTCATAGTGTCGCTGTGCTTCACGGCGGTAGCGATTCTTTGCGTAAGGAAGATCTTCTGGCGCCGCTTTATGAAAATGAACCGATTGACCTGAGAAAGGCCCTAGTCCTGATGCGATAAACATCAACCAAGAGAGCAACTCACCGCGCGTTTGTGGCTGACCTGCAAACAGACCGGTTTTCTCTGATAGATAAAGCAGGATTGCATTGGAATCGAAAATGCGTGTGCCGTCATCCTCAATCGCCGGGGTTTTTCCATTTGGGTTAACTAGGCGAAATTCCGGAGTGTGTTGCTCACCTTTGAGCGTATCGACTGGGACAAGCTCGTAGGCTAGACCTGTCTCTGCAAGATAGAGCGCAACTTTCATTGGGTTTGGGGTACGGTGGAAGTAGAACTTAATCATCAGTGAACTCCTAGTTCGTTATTTGTCTGCGGCACATCCGTGCTTGTGCATTGACTATAATTCAACCTGAACGTTCGTTCAAATTTAATTTGTAAGATTAACAAGAAGCCAGTCTGATTAAGAGTGTTTCAATAAGGTGAGCTATTGATAAACTTATTGTTATTAAACGGTAGATAAAAAAACACCGCCATAAAGGCGGTGTAAAGAAATTTGACAGACAGGTCAAAATAAATACAGGAAGTAGATGCCTCGTTTTAGGGGATAACTAAAACAAAACATTTGGTAGAACTCTACCCAACTCGAAAAGTACGAGTTTGCAAACACAACATCGCAGTGACTAAGCCAATTGATTCAGAGAGAATCAAGCCGTTCAGGCTAGTGACTGCGGGAGGAAATATAGAATTTCTCTAGCCGCTAAGCAATGGACAAATTAT
This sequence comes from Vibrio fortis, assembly GCF_000695685.1. Classification (GTDB taxonomy): domain Bacteria; phylum Pseudomonadota; class Gammaproteobacteria; order Enterobacterales; family Vibrionaceae; genus Vibrio; species Vibrio fortis_A. The sequence goes on from NZ_JFFR01000023.1 coordinate 194,453, forward strand.
AATGTTTCAGATAAAAAAAACTAATGTCATTTTAGAGAGTAACTATGTCTCGTCGATTACCCCCATTAAACTCCTTACGAGTGTTTGAAGCTGCGGCTAGACACTTGAGTTTTACGCGTGCTGCAGAAGAGTTGTTTGTTACTCAGGCTGCGGTGAGTCACCAGATAAAATCATTGGAAGAGTTTCTCTCTTTGAAGCTCTTTCGCCGCAGGAATCGCTCTTTACTGCTTACCGAAGAGGGGCAGAGCTATTTCTTAGACATTAAAGACATCTTCACATCGCTTGCTGAGGCGACCGATAAGGTGCTTGAGCGCAGTGAGAAAGGTGCATTGACCATCAGCTTGCCACCAAGCTTTGCGATTCAATGGTTGGTACCTCGTCTGGCGGACTTTAATCAACAAGAGCCTGATATTGACGTTCGTATCAAAGCGGTAGATATGGATGAGGGGTCGCTGACAGACGATGTTGACGTTGCGATTTACTATGGGCGAGGTAATTGGCCGGGCCTTCGAGCCGATAAACTTTATCAAGAATATCTGATCCCACTGTGTGCACCTTCAATTCTATTGGGCAATAAACCATTAGAATCACTAAGTGATTTGGCATGTCATACGCTATTGCATGATACCTCTCGTAAAGATTGGAAACAGTTTGCAAAACAAAATGGCATTGATGGGGTTAACGTTAATCACGGTCCTATCTTTAGTCACTCAACCATGGTGTTGCAAGCCGCCGCTCACGGCCAAGGTATCGCATTAGGCAACAACGTATTAGCGCAGCCTGAAATTGAAGCTGGGCGTCTCATCGCCCCGTTTGATGAAGTGTTAATTAGTAAAAACGCTTTCTATGTCGTGTGTCATGACAAACAGGCAGACATGGGACGTATTGCGACGTTCCGTGATTGGATGTTGGCAAAAGCACAAAGTGAACAAGAGGAACTGCTCGATGAATAATTGGCTTATCGATGGTGAAGAGCATAGCCAGTACACCTTTGTGTTTGCTCACGGTGCAGGCGCAGGTATGGATCATGAATTCATGCAGTCAGTCGCTAAGGGACTGGCGTTTAAAGGCATTCGCGTGATTCGATTCAATTTCCCTTACATGATCAAACGTGCTGAAGATGGTAAACGTCGACCGCCAGATCGCGCGCCTAAGCTATTAGAGGCTTACCAAGAGGTGATTGAGCAAGTCGATGCCCAGACACTGGTTATCGGCGGTAAATCGATGGGTGGGCGTATGGCCAGTCACTTGTCTGAGCATGAGAAAGTGTCTGGTGTCGCTTGCTTGGGATTTCCTTTCCATCCGCCGGGTAAACCGGATAAGTATAAAGGTGAGCACCTAGCTGAGCTGAGTAAAGCGTGCCTTATCCTACAGGGGGAACGCGATACCTTTGGTAAGCGTGAAGAGTTTCCTGCGTTTAATCTCTCTGACTCGGTGTCTGTTGAGTTTATTCCGGATGGTGACCATAGCTTCAAGCCACGTAAGAGCTCAGGGCATACTGAACAGCAAAACATTGCACTAGCGGTCGAGAAACTGGCTAAGTTCATTAAAGGAGCCATCGATGAAAAGTAAGGGACTGCTTACCTTTGCAGGCGCATCGGGTGCGACTGCGGTGATGCTTGGGGCATTTGCAGCACACGGGCTTAAATCTCAGCTAGCCCCTTATCTATTGGGTGTGTTCGAAACCGGTGTCTTGTATCAGTTCATCCATACCTTTGCGATTGTGGCGTGTGCTATCTTGCTGCGATTGAAACTTGGTGCTAAATCACAAAAATATTTTTTCATTGCGGCAATTTGCTTTATCATCGGCATCCTTTGTTTTAGTGGCAGCCTCTATGCGCTGGCGCTGACAGGAATTAAATGGTTTGGTCCAATAACGCCGTTAGGTGGACTACTATTTATCATTGGTTGGGGAGTCTTCTCCTTCGCTGCTTTGAATATAAAAGAGGTAACTCAGTGAAACACGTACTACTTTATTGTCGCTCTGGTTTTGAAAAAGAATGTGCTGGCGAAATTCAAGACAAAGCAACACAGCTGGAAGTGTTTGGTTTTCCTCGCTTAAAAAACAATACTGGCTTTGTATTGTTTGAGTGTTATCAAGATGGCGAAGCGGATCGTTTGATCAAAGAAATTGATTTCCAATCGCTGATCTTTGCTCGTCAAATGCTAGCAGTAGCCGTTGAAATCAAAGAACTGCCAAAAGGTGATCGCATCTCTCCAATCCTTGATGAGCTGGCAGACAAAGAAGGTTTCCCACGCTGTGGCGACATTCGCATCGAAACGCCGGACACAAACGAAGCGAAAGAACTACTGAAGTTCTGTCGTAAGTTTACCGTGCCGATGCGTCAAGCGATGCGTGGCAAAGGCTTGATGACCGCGAAAGATAATCCGAAGAAGCCAGTACTTCATCTGTGTTTCATTGCTCCGGGTCACTGCTTTGTTGGTTACTCTTACCCGAGCAACAACTCTCAGTTCTTCATGGGTATCCCACGTCTTAAGTTCCCTGCAGACGCGCCAAGCCGTTCAACGCTAAAACTTGAAGAAGCATTCCACGTATTCATTCCACGTGATGAGTGGGATGAGCGCCTTGCTCCGGGTATGTGGGGTGTAGACTTAGGTGCTTGTCCGGGCGGTTGGACTTACCAACTGGTGAAGCGCTCTATGTTCGTTCACTGTGTTGATAACGGCATGATGGCTGATAGCCTGATGGAAACAGGTCAAATCAAACACCACATGGTAGATGGCTTTAAATTCGAACCAGACCGTAAGAACGTTACTTGGATCATCTGTGACATGGTTGAGAAGCCTGCTCGTGTTGCACACCTCATGGGTGAGTGGATCATCAAAGGTTGGGCGAAAGAAGCACTGTTCAACCTCAAGCTGCCGATGAAAGGTCGCTATGATGAGGTTCTACAAGATATCGAGAATCTGAAGCAGTTCCTAATCGAAAATAAAGTGAAGTTTAAGATGCAGGCGAAGCACTTGTACCATGACCGTGAAGAGATTACGGTACACATTCAGTCGCTTTCAAACATCTCTCCGCACTAAGCGAAACGATGACGTTAAACGCTCCTATTTAGGAGCGTTTTTTGTTTATCGACCATCACTTAGGACAATCGAATTAGTTACGGATGACGATAATTTGTGCCTACTCTGGTGTTGGCCACATCTCCCATAGCATTGCCTCCATTGAGTTTTCAACGTCGTCACTGGTATTGGCAAAGAAGTCTAAGTTGGTGCGCTCCTCTACGTCATCAATGGTCGTGACAAAGTTGACAAGTTCACTACCGGATACATCTCGGTGAGGCACGATAAATGCGATGGCATCGTTGTAATATGGGTCCAAGATAACTTTGTAAAATGCACTTGGGATGACAACACCATCTCCAATAGAGGCTTCATTGCCTTCGTATATAGGACCCGTCACGACATACAATTCTTGGTACTCGTTCGCGAGATCTCTTACATGCTCCTCTAATAATCGCCAACCGACACGGTTAAAGCCAGGAAGTTGTGGAGACATGTTGCTTAACAAGAAGCTCTCTTGCATTGATTGTTGGCTGAAATCCATCGCTGCGGACGGCGCAAGATGTCCACGATCGTACCCTGATTTGGAATAGTCACTTAATATGGATTGTGCATACTCGGGTAGCTCAGCATCAGCCTTGAAGTTATTACTGCGCTTGAATTGCGCATTCACGCTTTCTTTGGTGACATGATACGCCACCCAATCAGCATTCTTGGTTTGATAGTTGTAGCCGACTGCATATCCTGTCCGGCACAGCACTTGATCGCTGTTGTTAGAGGGCATGCCTTTAACAAGGTGTTCTCCACATGTTTCCGATGCGGAACTAAAAGGGGCGACATGCAGCAAGAGGGTAGTGAGTGAAATTAGTAGTATTTTTTTCATTGTGTTTCTCCTTATTGGAGCAATGAAAATAAATACTTATATCAACAAGACTGTGATGGCGGTTAAAAGTTAATCAGCACTTGGTAAGGTATTGATTAACTTTATTAAAAGCTTGTGAATGTAAAGGAGAACACAACAGGATTGATTAACATGCAATGAGGTTAATCAGCGCTGTTATTGAAGCGGATATCTTGAAGGTTGAACCCTAATTCGATGTCGGTTTTCAACGCGGAAACCTGCTTACATACACGTGCAGACTTAATGTGTTCATCGAACTTCTTGCGATATTTTTTCGGCAGGTCTTCAGCTAGGTAGGCTGCTTCAATATCTGGGTAGCTGGTTAAGATCTCTTTGGCTGCCTTAGGCCCAACACCAGGAATTCCCGGTACTTGACTAGAGCTCACGCCGGTTAAGCCCCAGTAATCTGCAAGCTGGCTCGGTTTAACCCCGAACTCAGCCTCGATAAAGGGAGTGTCTAACCAACGGTGTTGGAAATAATCGCGAATTTGTAGAGTGGGAGAGAGCAGCTGACAGTAGCCTTTATCGGTTGAGATAATGGTTACTGTTTGACCGCGGTCTGCTACTTTCTTGGCAAGCGTTGCGACCAAATCATCCGCTTCGTCCCCATCGGATAACAGAGAGTCGATACCTAGATCCCACCAAGCTTGTTGAATGGCATCTAATCCTGCCATTAATGGCTCAGGCATTGGTTTACGGTTCTCTTTGTAGCTCGGTAGAATCTCTGCGCGCCAGCCACGATCTTGTAGGTGGTGATCAAACACCGCAATGATATGACTTGGTTTCGACTCTTTGATGATGTTATTTAGCGTTCGCGTAGTCGTGGTGATAGTTCTTGTTATATCGCTTGGATCCGGCTGTGCAGAGTGAACGCGACGGATGAGGTTAAGGGCATCGATAATAACAAGATGGATAGACATAAGTTTCCAATAACTAAGCAATAAATAAAGGGGCGGATGAACTCGCCCCTTATAGTAACGTATCGCTTAAGCAGTTGAAATGCTCTGTGCAGAATGGTCAGTCGTTGTTTTGTGCAATCTTATAACACGGTACGTAATCGGTGCCGCCCGGCAACTTCATACGATGCTGCTCTACAAAGTCGTTGAGCAGTCTATCCATTTTCGCCATTAGCGCTTTATCGCCATCAATGATGAATGGGCCGTGTTTTTCAATCTCTAGAATGCCTTCTGCTTTGACGTTACCCGCCACAATGCCTGAGAAGGCTTTACGTAGATTTGCCGCTAAGTTTTCTGCCTTCTGATCCATGTGCAGATCGAGTGCCGCCATAGACTCATGAGTTGGGTCAAATGGCAGTTGGAACTCAGGCTCAATATGCAGTGACCAGTTATAGCTGTACGCATCTCCGGTCTCTTTACGGTGTGAACGCACTGCTGGCATCGCTTGCTTCATGATTTTCGCCGCTTTAGCAGGATCATCAATCACGATCTCATAGTGTTTCTGAGCTTCTTCACCCAGTGTCTCACCGATAAAGCGATCGATTGAGCGGAAATACTCTTCACTCTCTTTCGAACCCGTTAGTACAATCGGCATTGGCTGATCGGCATTGTTAGGGTGCATCATGATACCTAGGATATAGAGCAGCTCTTCTGCTGTACCCGGACCACCAGGGAAGATGATGATGCCATGTGCCATACGAACAAAGGCTTCGAGACGCTTCTCGATGTCCGGCATGATCACTAACTCATTTACAATTGGGTTTGGCGGCTCAGCAGCAATGATCGACGGCTCGGTTAAGCCAAGGTAACGGTGCTCAGTGTAACGCTGCTTAGCATGACCAATGGCCGCACCTTTCATTGGGCCTTCCATCGCACCGGGACCACAACCAGTACAGATATTGAGTTCACGCAGGCCAAGCTCGTTGCCCACTTCGCGAGTGTACTGATACTCGCTGGCATTGATGGAGTGACCGCCCCAGCAAACAACCAAGTTGGGTTCAATGCCCGGCGTTAATGCGCCTGCGTTTCTTAAGATACCAAATACCAAGTTGGTGATATGGGTGGCATTGGTCAGGTTGAGCCTTTGGTTATCGGCAAGGTGCATGTTGACGTACACAATGTCACGCAACACTGAGAATAGATGTTCTTGAATACCCTTGATGATCTCACCATCAACAAAGGCGTGCTCAGGCGGATTGTGCAGTTCGAGCTTAATGCCGCGCTCACGCCTTACCACCTCAACATCGAAAGAGAGGTATTTATCCAGCAGCTCTTTTGAGTTGTCGGTGTGGCTGCCAGAGTTAAGTACCGCTAGGGTACAGTTACGATACAGTTGGTATAGATCACTGGATGCGGTTTTCTTAAGGCGCTCAACTTCAAGTTGAGAGAGTAAATCCATGCTACCGGCAGGACTGATATGAGTGATCATAGTGCCTCCTTGTTGAATAAGAGTTGGGGAGACAAGATGCGACGTCACCCTCAAACTCGGGAGTAGTGAAGCAAGGTATACAAAGCCAGAGGGCGTTTGATGATAATCACGTTATTCTATGCCTTGCTAAATGGTCTTGGCACAGGCTTGATCGCCAGAAAGGCTTGTTAAGCAAATGTTAACCATTAGCTTAGCAAACATTTTCCTATTTGGTATGTGATAAGTATTTGAAAAAGAGAAATAATTTCTCAGAGAGAGGCAGTTATTGCCAAACGAGCTGGTTAGTACCGCGCTGTTTTGCCTTAGTTAGGATGCGATTTAGGCGCTCAAGCACCTCTTCAGGCGTATCTGATTGGCTGAATTGAGTACTTGCCGCACATAGAGTGATGGTAATCTGCTGATCACGGAACTTAAACGGCAGTCGGCTCACTTGTGTCTGAATGCTCTGAATCACTTGATGGCAGTATTCATCGTTCTGCTCTGGTAGCAGGAGAATAAACTCTTCACCTGAGAAACGCGCCACAGTGTCAGTCTTAGACAGCTCTTTGGTCATGGTGCGAGCGATGATCTTCAGAGCTTTATCACCCGCGGTGTAACCGAAGCTATCGTTGATGGCTTTAAAGTTATCGATATCAAGCAGAACCACACGCAGCGAGTGCTGAGCACGAATCCAACGACGATACTCTAACTCGAGACGGTCGGTAAACGCGGTGCGGTTGTAGACCTTAGTCAGTGGGTCAAGCAACATACGTTGCGCCTGATCTTCAAGGCGACGACGGTAGTCTTGAGTCACTTCGTATAGGGAGTCAAGTTGGGTCTTGCCATAACTCATACGATCGATCAGAGCCTGCTCTTTTTGCTCGGCGTGGCTAAGCCTTTCAGAGAGCGATGCGATCTCATTCAACAGTGGGGTGATAGACTGTTTAAGCACTTGAATATCTGTAGCTTGTTCGACAGATTGCTGGCTCTTGCCTACTAGATTGCCGAGCTCGTTGTTAAGGCTTTGACGGTGTTCAAAGTAGGTTTGGCTTTGGTCACTGTTTTGGTCGGCTGTTTTAATGCTTGCTGAGAGAGAAGCATTCAGTTGTTCAATGAACTGCTCTGACTTTTTACGCTCTAGATTAGTCCCTTCTATCACCAACTTTAACACTTGTAGTGTCAGTTCAAACAGGTTTTCAGTCGTAACACCTAGGAGCAGCTTGGCACGAATATCAATTAACAAGTCACCAGATTCACCCTCAAAATCGAGTTCAGTGATCAGGTGTTGCAGTTCCGTTGAAAGATCGGAGAGTACAGCTTGTTCTGGGGAGTTATCGGTGTCAGAAAAATGAGAACGGGAATTAGTCGCCATGATTTTCACTGCGCGTTCGTAGATGCTGAGCAGTTTCATTGCATGGTCGATTTTCTGACTGCCATTGCCTTCAGAAAAACTCAGTAGATTACGCAGGTCGCGTTTAATCTGAGCCGGTAGGCCCGTCACGCGCTGCAGAGTTTCACCACTGTGCTTGATGCTTTGGTCTAAATATCCGTTCTGTTTTTCCATAGCCACCGTTTTTTGTTTTAGCATGCGCTCCAAAACAGCCAACTTCGGAATCATTGAGCTGACATCTTTCTGTTTTTGCAGCGCTTCCCTAAGGGCGATTAAATTTTCATCAAGGTGGTCATTGGTGCCGACACAAGCATCGCTTAAAGATGTGACAATACGTTTAAGGACCTTTTGTTCACGTATGAACTTGAACGAGGTGTCTCTCTGATTCAGACGCGCCTGATCTAACTGAGTTTTCAGTTGATGCAGCTGAGCCTGTATGTCTTGTTCGAGAATGCCCATAGGTCAATAAATTAGTGCCACGTAGATCGATTACGATCGCTTTGATGAAATGCCAATCTATCGATAATAACAAAACTAAAAATAAGGTCACTGTTTCGAACGATTAACCGCTCGCAAATCACTCATCTTTTAGCATTTTTTTGATATTGTCCTCATTCTGATAAGAGGATTGTATTTTTATTAACCCTTGATTAATAGCGATTTTACACGCTTCTCTTATGTTACCAGTTGCAAGGCTCGCTGCTGGCGCATTGTCGATAGCCTTCAAATAGACCCATTGGCTGCTGCGCTCTTTGAGGCTCACTTCACGCGCAATGTTGGTCGACATCAGCAGCACGTCGAGTAGCTCTTGGTCATTGATTGCGGTATAGGCGCGCGGCAAGAATGGGTAGTCAGCAATACCAACGCGAATGGTACGATTCATATTTCGCTCTGGTTCAAAGTCAGAGATCCAAGATTGAATCTTGCGGAACATCGCCTCTGGAGATGCATCTCGGTCTGAATTTGGCTCGATGTATAACAAATTCGCATCAGAGAAGTGATAGATACGTGACGGTCCATCAAGCTTGGTTTTCAGATATTCGCCAAACGCATCTTCGAGCTCAAGACCTGCTTTATAACCATTTTGTGTATACATGTTGCGCAGGAATGGCAGGTCAATCATCACAAAGCGCAGGCGGTCATTTAGCGGCTCATGAATCAGTTCACCAAGCTGCCACTGCTCGAAAGTCTGGCTGGTCTGTTCAAGCGAATTAGACAGCTTAGCGTTGAGCATTCTTAGGTTTGGCAGTTTAGAGCGTGAGTGAGTAAAGAGGTCGGTACTCAGGCGATCATTTTCTCTGACTTGGCTCTGAATGATGTAGCCACGGCGTAGCACAAAGAAAAACAAGATGATGCTGAACAGGAATAGCGCAAAAGAGATCTTCTGGAACTTGCGGTGCTCCTCTTTGTACAGCTCTAGCTCTTCCGCTTGTCCGGCATAGTGCAGGGTACGCTCCGCAAACTCTTTTTGCTGGCGGAAGGCATCCTCACTGATTCGGTTGAGGTTCTGTTGCTCAAGTGAGATCAGAGAGGTGTATTGTTTGAGGTTCTCTAGCGCCTTTTGAGGCTGTTGTGCCTGCTCATAACCCAATGAAAGTAGGTGGTACGAGCGCTGTGACAGACGCATATTCTCAACTTGTCGTGAGATATCCAGTGCACGCTGAGCGTATTTGATCACTTGGTCGCTGTCTTGAAGGTGGTAAGCAAGTCCTGCTGAAAGCAAAGCCGCTCGCCCTTCTAGCTGAAGGTTGTCAGTGTACTCCAGCAGTTCCAGTGCTCGCGATAGGTATTGCTCTGCTAATGGGTAGTTATAAAGGCGCAGGTAGGTCGCTGATAGACTCAGACGGATATCAATGACTTGGTTAATATCGCGGTCGGTACTCTCATGATCCAAAACGTTGAAGAAGTGGACTAGAGCAAGGTTGTACTTACCTTGGAAGTAGTACACATCACCCATCTTTTTCAGTACTTGAGCCAGAATAGGTGAGTTTTCGAAGTTGTCATAAAAGTCGGCTGCTTGTGAAAGGTGCTCAACCGCCTTATCCAAAACCTGTCTTTCAAAAAAGAGCTGTGCTAATAAGCGGTTCACCTTTGCTAAACGTGCACTCAGGTTTCCTTCAACCGATTTCCAATAACCGTAAAGTAACTCAGACAGCGCGTGGTTGTACTCTTTGTGCGTCAGATAAAACTCACCCACTGCAATGTGGTAGTCGATGGTGACTTTCTCGGAGTAACGCTGATCTAGGAAGGCTTTAGCTCGTTGATATAGGCTTTCAGCTTCATCAATTTGGTTCTCGTATGAAGCGATTTCAGCCTTAAGCATAATTAAGCGGTAGGTAATGCCTTCGGTCAAACGCAGGGTTTGGCTGATCGATTGGAGACTTGCTTCAATGCTAGTCAGTACTTCTTTGGCTTGTGCTGATTTACGGTTATTAAGCCACAACAAGCGCGTCTTTAAGATCTCAAGGTCAAGCTCTAAGTACTGAAGTTTGTAGGTTTTTGCTAGCTCGCTTGCGGTTTCGATATGCTGAATTGCAATGCGAGTATGCCCTAAGTTGAACTCTGCCTTAGCAAGGATCTTATAGGCATCAATACTGCTATTCGGGGTACGAATGGAAGAGTCCGTCTCTTCGCGAGAAATGGCGGATGGGCTTTTTTCGCTTTGATCGGACAGGACACGAAGCGTTAGATAACTGTTGGCCATCTGTTTGGCTCGGCTTGGTTCTATCTCAACCAAGTTATTGGCTTCGTTAAGTAGAGCCGATGAGTATACCGAGGCGCTAACAGAAGCACTTAAGCTAACAAGCAGCAGGCCAATAAAAGTTAACCAACGCATTTTATTTTCCTTTAAGTCGAACTGTAGATATAGAGATGAAATACAGAGTTAGAGGCGAAATCTTCCAATGATTTACTGACGAGCCATACGCATGTTGTGAGCAGGCTTATCCTGTTCTGTTGAGCGGTATGGGTTGATGTCTAAGCCGCCGCGACGAGTATAACGAGCAAACACCGTCAGTTTTGTTGGTGCGCAGTACTTCATGATGTCTGTGAAGATGCGCTCCACACACTGCTCGTGGAACTCGTTGTGTTCGCGGAAAGAGACAAGATAACGTAGCAGTGCTTCGCGGTTGATTTTCGAACCTGTGTAGGCAATTTCCACGCTACCCCAGTCTGGCTGATTGGTGATCAGGCAGTTAGACTTTAAAAGGTGGCTATGAAGAGTCTCTTCAACGTGCTCTTGCTCAGCGGCACCTTCTAAGATTGATGCCTCGAAGTCGTAACTGGTGATCTCAATATCCTGCTCATCAATGCAATCGCCTTGCATAGTAACAATCGGTTGATTGGTGTAATCAGTCACTTTGTTTACGTTAACCAGTACAGTTTCACCTGCACATGCTGACAAGTCTTGAGTCAAGCGCTCAGTTACCGCTTCCCAATCAGAGAAACGTGTCTGGTTGTAGCTGTTTAGGTAAAGCTTGAAAGATTTTGATTCAATGAGATTCGGACTTGTTGCTGGAATGAAAACTTCACCCACAGCCACCTGAGGTAGACCTTTGTCATTCAGCCATGACAGTTCATACATAGTCCAGATATCGTGACCAATGAATGGCAGTTCGTCGCCTAAAGCGAGGTCATCACGGTTCAAGCTACGTGGAACAGGCTGCAGTAGGCTGACATCATATTGGTTAGCGTACTCAGTTTTTTGACCTAGGGTTAAACCCGCTAGCTCTTTAGCGTCAGAATATTTGCTCATACTTTCGTTTCAAATTCGATTAGAATGGGGGCGATTTTACTGAATCCCCATTACTGTGTCATTAGGTCATCGCTTAATCGACGTGGAAAGGTGCCCGATTCTAATTATTATTTTCGCTTTAGGAGATTTTCATGACTCAACGTGCCCAAGACGCACTACTTTCATTCAGTCAGCAGTATGTCGATGCTTGGCAGCAGCAACATCAATCTTTACCTCGTAGTGAAGAGCTAGCAGATCTGGTTTCTCCATGCGTTGAAGAAAAGTTGTCGGGTGCTGTGTTATGGAAAAACTATCCTCGCGAGCAACATGCAGATTTTACCAACGTTGAAAATGGTATTGAATTGTCACTGCATGAAGATATTAAGACATTCTACGGCGCGCAGTACAGTGCAGATATGGATGCGACCTTTGATGGCAACCCTTTGACATTACTACAAGTTTGGAGCGATGAAGATTTTGTTCGCCTTCAAGAAAACATTCTTGGGCACCTAGTGACTCAGCGCCGTTTAAAGCTTAAGCCGACGGTATTTATTGCCGCTACAGATGCCGATATGGACGTGATCTCTATCTGTAACCTGACAGGTAATGTCATTCTTGAGCGCCTAGGTACCAGCAACCGTGATGTACTGACAGAGACGCTGGCTGAATTTTTAGAGAAATTGGAACCGGCTGTTTAAGATGTACGTTGTAGAACTTCAATTCGAGTGTTTTGATAACACCACTATTAGCGCGGTCGATAAGGCAATCAATGGTCTGATGGATGCGCTGCGTTATAACGGGCAGGTATTAGGCCGTGAGTTCCCGATTGTGATGGGCGAGGGTGAGTTCTTTGTCCGTGTTGTTTGCCCGGAACAAGATAGTCTACACCCAAGAAACCACTCAGATTTTGTAAAGGTTTGCTTTAACCGTTTATCCGAAGCGAGCTTGCTAGCGCCGAAAATGCGCATGCTCGGCCGCGACCTAAACTCCGAAGAAGCAGCCGAAGATGAACAGCCAAGTTGGCAAGTGCTTTACACCACTTATGTTCATACTTGCTCGCCGCTGCGTAGCGGTGAAACCTTGTTGCCAATCCCACTTTATCGCAATCCGCCGACCTCCAACGGTGACCATAAAGCGGTAGTGAAGTGGCAAACTGAGTGGCAGGCGTGTGACGAAATTCAGATGGCTGGTGGCTGTCGTGCTGAGCACGCGGCGCTGCATGAAATTTGCGATGCTGACAGTGTGCTGTTCAAGCGTGGTTGGGATCTGCGAGGTCGTTTAGAGTACTTGTCAAAAGTGCCGACATATTACTATCAGTACAGAGTCGGCGGTAAGAGTCTTGCGGATGAGCAAGCTAGAAAGTGCCCGAAGTGTGGTGGTGAGTGGCTGTTGGATGAACCGCTTCACGATATATTCCATTTTAAATGTGATGACTGTCGTATCGTTTCCAATATGTCATGGGATCATATCAAATAGCTCTTTAAGTTGATGTGTATGTAAGTAGTCACTATCAACTTGGTCTTTATTTTAAAAGCCCTTTCACTATGGTGTGAGGGCTTTTTCTTTGCCCTGTTTTCTCTTTTCATATTAATATCTTAGTTGCATATCTCTGTTTTTATTTCCCGTCCCTTCGTTTCTTAAATCGACAAAAAATATTCATTCCAATAATCCAATCTGTATCAACTTTAGCCTTCATCAATAGTTATCTGGATCACAATAATCTATCTAATAACTTCCTTTTTATAATCTTGCCAATATAAATGGGATCGATCCCATGGGAATGTTCCCATTTATAAGATGATAAGTTCAATCATTGATACGAAAGGAATGGATTATGAAACTGTTACCAATTGCCGCTGCCCTTACTTCTGTTTTAGTTACTCCCACTTTACTGGCTGAGACGGCACCATTGGAATTTAATGGCTACATGCGTGGCGGTGTCGGAATGAGTGACAACGGCGGCTCAAATAGCAAATGGGAAGTGAATAAAGTAGGTCGTTTAGGCAACGAAAATGACCTATATGGCGAGTTTGGTTTTAAGAAAGAGCTGTTCAATGATGAAGAGTCGACTTTCCTAATTGATTCGATGTTGGCTTACTGGGAAGGCCAAGATGAGAACGCGAAAGATCGCAATGTGGAAGTGGTACAGCTGAATATCCAAGCGACGGGTCTGTTCGACGACAAAGACATTACTATGTGGGCTGGTGAGCGTTACTACCAACGTCATGACGTGCACATCATCGATAACTATTACTGGGATGTGAGCGGTATTGGTGGTGGTGTTGAGCACATTAACTTAGGCCCAGGTAAACTCTCTCTGGCTCTCATTCAAGACACAGTGACGGGCGACGTTGATGATGGGAAAGAGACGACAGCAATGATTGCCGATGTTCGCTACGCGGGTATCCCACTATGGAAAAATGCAGACTTAGAGCTAGGTGCTGACTTTAACTTTGGCAAAGAGAAGAAAGACCAATCGCTTGATGCTGATGATAGCGTGATGCTGACAGCAAGCCTAAACCAGAACTTACCGACTGGATTTAACAAAACCATCTTGCAAGTTGCAAACTCTGGTTATGCTGAGCAGATGACGACCTTCGGTACAGGCAGTAACTTGGTGCGTGATGAAAACAACAACAACGCTGAAGGCTTCCGCTTGATCAACTGGGGCGTAGTTTCAATTGGCGATAACATCGAATTTGGTCACACGGTTCGCTATGCGTATGCGACGGATGTAGGTGCGAATAACACCAAAGATGAGTCGTTCAGTGCCGTTATTCGACCACTATATAAGTGGGATGAGAAAATGCGTACTGTGCTAGAGCTGGGTGGCTTCGTTGAGAAAATTAATAACCAAGATGGTGCCGGCGGTAAATTTACAGTGGCACAGGCTTGGGTTCCTAAAACGGGTTTCTGGGCGCGTCCTGAGTTCCGTATCTTCGCAACCTACATCCATGATGCAGAGAATGACGATGCATTCGGTACTGGCGAGAACAGTGAAGTGAGTCTTGGTATGCAGGTAGAAGCTTGGTGGTAATTCACACCATATAGCTACTCGTAAAATATCGGGCAAAGAAAAGGGCTGACATGATGTCAGCCCTTCATTATTGAAGTTAGTGAAAAGCGTGGATTACCAGCCTTTTACTACGCCACCTTGGAAGATGTCAGACGCTGCGTTGTACACTTCTTCAGTTTGGTAAGCTTTCACGAAGTTTTGTACGTTTTCTGCGTTTAGGTTCTCTTCACGTGAAACGATTAGGTTTACGTATGGAGATTCTTTGTCTTCAACGAAAACGCCATCTTTTTGTGGAGTTAGGTTGATAGAGCTTGCGTAAGTTGTGTTGATGATAGATAGCGCTACGTCATCCAGTGAACGTGGAAGTTGTGCTGCGTCTAGTTCAACGATAGTTAGGTTCTTTGGGTTACCTACGATGTCACGAACAGTTGCTAGAAGGCCAACACCATCACGTAGTTCTAGTAGACCTTGTTGCTCAAGAAGCAGTAGAGAGCGACCTAGGTTTGTTGGATCGTTTGGTACTGCGATACGTGCACCGTCTTCAATTTGGTCAACAGAAGTTACTTGCTTAGAGTAACCCGCGATTGGGTAAACAAATGTGTTGCCCGCAATAGTTAGCTTGTAGCCACGGTCAGCAACTTGCTGATCTAGGTATGGCTTGTGCTGGAAAGCGTTGATGTCGATTGAACCATCATCCAGTGCTGCGTTTGGTGTTACGTAGTCTGTGAACGTTACTAGCTCAACGTCTAGACCAAATTTCTCTTTTGCAACTTTAGCTGCTACTTCTGCTACTTGAGCTTCTGCACCTGCCATAACGCCGACTTTAACTTTTGATGTGTCGATCTCTTTCTCGCCACAACCAGTTAGTACTAGTGCTGATGCCGCTGCTGCGATAGCAAGTAAACTTTTTAGGCTGAATTTCATAATAATCTCCTTTTAATACATCTTTTTATCTGTGATCAACACGGCGAACAATCGAGTCACCAATGGATTGAATGATTTGAACTAGAACAATCAGCATCACAACCGTGACAGCCATAATCGTTACATCATAGCGGTGGAAACCATAGCGAATCGCTACGTCACCGAGACCACCACCGCCCACGGTACCTGCCATTGCAGAGTAGCTTACTAGGGTCACTAGTGTGATGGTTACTGAATTGATAATAGTGGGTAACGCCTCTGGTAGCAGAACTTTTGTGATGATCTGCGTTGGCGTTGCGCCCATAGATTGTGCTGCTTCAACAAGCCCAGTTGGGACTTCCAGTAGCGCACCTTCAATAAGACGAGCCACAAACGGGATTGCGCCAATAGTTAGAGGAACAATCGCTGCTGTTGTACCGATAAAGGTACCGATCAGTAGCTTAGTTAATGGGATGATAGCGACCATCAATACTAGGAAAGGGACAGAACGGCCCACGTTCACTATCGCGCCAAGAATTTTGTTTAGCTTGGTGTTTTCTAGCAAGCCACCTTTTTTAGTGGTGTGCAGAATAACGCCAAGTGGAATACCCACAGCAAAGCCCACGATGCCAGCAACGGCTACCATGTATAGCGTTTCCCAAGTTGCGCCAAGTAGTAGGTTTCCGTTTAGGCTTAACCAATCTGTGATCTCATTAAAGGACATAGCCAAGTACCTCTACTTTTACATTGTGTTCACGTAGGAATTCGATTGCTGCGTTGTCGTCTGCTTCTGTGCCGAAAAGCTCTGCGACCATCATGCCGAACTTCACGCCACCGGCGTAATCGAGGTCAGAGCTTAAGATACTAACGTCGATGTTGAACTTACGAGCGATTTGAGTCATCAGCGGTGCATCAACGGTTGCACCAGTAAACTCAAGACGAACCAGAGGGTAGCTACCTTCAACGCGTGTTTTTTGCAGTCTCGCCTCGTAATCTTCTGGAATAGAAAGATCGAGTGTTGAGCGAATAAATTGATGCGCCAACTCTGTTTTAGGGTGCGCAAAGATGTCGCCAACGGTGCCTTTTTCTACCAATTCACCACCGCCGATGATTGCGACTTCATGACAGATGCTCTTTACTACGTCCATCTCGTGCGTAATCAATAGCATTGTGATGTTTAGCTTGCGGTTGATCTCTTTAAGTAGCTCAAGGATAGATTGAGTCGTTGCCGGGTCGAGTGCGCTTGTCGCTTCATCACACAGTAGCACTTTAGGGTCAGACGCCAATGCACGAGCAATAGCAACACGCTGCTTTTGACCACCACTTAGGTTTGATGGGTAGCTGTCGCGCTTGTCTGCAAGGCCAACCAGTTCAAGCAGTTGGCTTACTTTCTCTTCGATGATTGCCTTGTCTGTACCAGCAAGTTCTAGTGGTAGTGCAACATTATTGAACACGGTACGAGAAGAAAGCAGGTTAAAGTGTTGGAAAATCATACCGATATTGCGTCGTGCTTCACTTAGCTCTGATTTGCTTAGCTTTGTGAGGTCTACGCCATCAACAATCACTTCACCTGAGGTTGGTGCTTCTAGCATGTTTACGCAGCGGATCAGTGTACTTTTACCTGCACCTGATGAGCCGATAACGCCAAAGATCTGACCTTGAGGAATGTGAAGGTTAATGTCTATTAAGGCATTGATTTCTTTAGTGCCTTGATAGAAAACCTTGTTGACTTGATTCACTTTAATCATAAATAAACCTGTAACGGTGAACAGAATAATATGTTGATAGTTCGTTCGATTTACAGACGATGCTATGGCGTAACATGATCTAAGTCAATAGATATTTTTACGTCTAGACGTCTAAACGTAAAAATATCTATATCGAGCTCTGTAATTAGCAGGTGATGAAGCTACTAAAGCGTGCAATAATTAGTGATTAATAGAGAGTTGATTGAGAACCAAATTTTGTCAAAACCGGCTGTATTTTTAGATCGTGATGGCGTAATTAACGTAGACCACGGTTACGTGCATGATGAGCATGATTTCGAGTATATCGACGGCGTCTTTGAAGCGGCAAAAGCCTTCAAGGACATGGGATATCTTTTAGTATTGGTGACAAACCAATCAGGTATTGCTCGCGGTATGTTTAGCGAAGACCGCTTTCTATCGTTAACTCAATGGATGGACTGGAACTTCGTAGATAACGGCGTAGAGCTGGATGGCATTTACTACTGTCCACATCATGCAGAGCACGGTATTGGCGAATATAAGCAAGACTGCGATTGTCGTAAGCCAAAGCCTGGAATGTTCATTTCTGCGCGCGATTTCTTGAAGATCGACATGGCGAAGTCAGTGATGATTGGCGACAAAGCGGAAGATATGATGGCAGCAGAAGCTGCGGGCGTTGGCACTAAAGTGCTTGTTAGAACAGGTAAACCAGTAACTGAAAAAGGTGAAGCCTTAGCAAGCGTGGTCCTAGATAGCATTGCAGATGTGCCAGCTTACTTGAAGCGTTAATTCAACAACAGTAATTGGGTTGTTGTAATCGAAAGGGGTGTTTATGAAGAGACAATTTACAGTTGGTGCTATGGTATTGGCAACGCTTGTGGGGTGTTCTCAGTCAGCGGTGGTTGAGCAAGATCTCTCCAGCGGTGAATACATCACTTATCAATGTGAATCTGAGCGGACTTTTGATATCGCGTATGGTGATCAGAAAGCGTTATTGCGTCTCCCTGATAATCAGTATCGACTTAAACAAGTGGTTTCGGCTTCCGGTACTAAATACATTCTTGATGACGGTACAGCAGAGCTTATGAATGGTATTACCCTGTTTACCAAAGGCGAGCACGCCAGACTTGAACTAGGGCGAGTTATTTACCGTAACTGCCGTATTCAATAATTTACTACTCCATGACGACAAGCGGCTTTAAAAGCAGTCACTTGTCGTTTTTTATCTAAACAACTATGTAAGACTCCATGCAAAAAAAACTCACTATACTCGATATCGCAAAGCTTTCAGGTGTTGGCAAATCAACGGTTTCTCGTGTTCTCACTAATGATCCCAAAGTAAAGCCAGAAACGCGTGAAAGAGTAGAGAGAGTGATTCAGGAGTCGGGCTATACTCCCTCTAAATCTGCACAATCAATGCGAGGCGGCAGCCAGAAAGTGGTTGGTGTGATCATCTCTCGTCTAGATTCCCCTTCAGAGAACAAAGCCGTGAGTACTATGCTCGAAGAACTGTATCGTGCTGGCTATGATGTGGTGATCATGGAGAGTCTGTTCGATCGCGAGAAAGCCAATGAGCATCTTCAGGTTCTTAAGCAGCGTAACGTCGATGGCATTATTGTGTTTGGCTTTACCGATTGTGACATCGAGGCCATCGAATCGTGGGAACATCGCGCGGTTGTTATTGCATTAGATACCGAGAATGTCACCTCGATTAACTACGATAACCAGCAGGTGATTGGCACTGCTCTCGCGCACTTGAAAGAGCAGGGTTTATCAGACATTGGCTTTATCGGTGTTGACCCTAGTGATAAATCGACCGGTGAACTGCGTCTGAATGCTTACCTAAACTGGTGTGGTGAAAACAACATTGAGCCGAATTACCAGACTGGCGCTCTACACCATGAGAGTGCTTACCAACTGGTTGATCAAGTGCTTACCTCTACGACTCAAGCGATCGCTTGTGCCAGTGATACATTGGCTCTTGGCGTGATCAAGCGTCTGCAAGAGTTGCAACGTGAAGATGTGGTGGTCACAGGGGTCGGTGGCAACGATCTGCTTTCATTTTTATTCCCACGTGTATTTAGTATTGATCCGGGTTATCAATCGGCGGGTACTTTAGCTGCTAAATTATTGATATCTCAATTACTTGGCCAAACACCTATCTCTCATCACACCCAAAAACCCATCGTTTAGCCCCTTATTTCTGGGGTGAACTAGGTCTATTTACTAAACTGAAGAGTGTGATCTTATTCAATTAATGGGACTGTTCCCATTTTAATTTTATAATCATGCAGGCATTATACTTACCAATCCATGGGAATGTTCCCATGAATAACAAATTCATCTGAATTTGAGTGTAGAACGAAGAGAACCAGGGTGGGGTAGTATGAGTAAGATAGCGAAGCAAGACATTACGCGTCTTATTGAGTTAGTGGGTGGTAGTGACAATATCGCAAGCGTTAGCCACTGTTTAACTCGCTTACGTTTTGTGTTGAACGACACAGACAAAGCAGACAAGGTTGAGTTGGAAAAACTGAGCTTAGTAAAAGGGTGTTTTACCAACGCAGGTCAATTCCAAGTTGTGGTTGGTACTGAGGTCGATGAGGTCTACAAGCTACTGATTGAGCAGACCGGCAAACAAGAATCGTCGAAAGATGAGGCGAAGTTGGCAGCTCGTCAAAACATGAATGTGCTAGAGCGCGGTATTTCACACCTTGCCGAAATCTTTGTACCGCTGCTACCTGCCATTATCACTGGTGGTCTTATCCTTGGCTTTCGTAATGTCATCGGCGACATTCGTATGTTCGATGGTAAGACTCTGGTTGAGCTTAGCCAGTTTTGGGCTACGGTTCACTCCTTCCTATGGCTGATTGGTGAAGCGATCTTCTTCTTCCTGCCTGTCGGTGTGTGTTGGTCGACAGTGAAGAAACTTGGCGGTACACCGATCTTAGGTATCACGCTTGGTGTCACCTTGGTTTCGCCACAGTTAATGAATGCCTACATGATAGGTAAAGCCGCGCCTGAGGTATGGGACTTCGGCCTGTTTGTCATTGAAAAAGTTGGTTATCAAGCGCAAGTGATTCCTGCCATGCTAGCAGGTGTGGCGTTGGCCTTCATTGAGACTAACCTCAAACGCATTGTTCCGGCTTACCTGTACCTAGTGGTTGTGCCATTCGTATCTATCATTCTTTCTGTAATTCTGGCTCACGCGTTCATCGGCCCATTTGGTCGTGTACTAGGTGACGGCGTTGCTTTTGCTGCGAAAGCAGCCATGACGGGTGACTTTGCGATTCTAGGTTCAACAATCTTCGGTTTCCTATACGCACCACTTGTTATTACGGGTATTCACCACACAACCAACGCAGTAGATCTACAACTGATGCAAGAGCTTGGCGGTACACCAATCTGGCCATTGATTGCTCTTTCAAATGTGGCTCAAGCATCTGCAGTTGTCGGCATCATTATTTTGAGCAAGCGCGAAGGCGAGCGTGACATTTCAGTCCCAGCAGCAATCTCAGCTTACTTGGGTGTTACAGAGCCTGCGATGTACGGCATCAACTTGAAATACAAGTTCCCAATGCTGAGTGCAATGCTAGGTAGTGCTGCAGCGGCTGCAATTTGTGGTGGCGCTGGAGTGATGGCGAATGGTATCGGTGTAGGCGGCTTGCCGGGCATCCTTTCGATTCAGCCTCAATACTGGACGGTTTATCTGTTGGCACTGGCAGTTGCGATTGCAGTACCAATCATCCTGACACTGTTTTTCTACAAGCGAGCGCAGGCTAAGGGTGAGTTAACAGCAGTAAGTGCTTAATTTTATTGGGAGCAACAGTTGTTTGAGTCACTGTTGCTCCATTTTTCTTTTTGTAAGTGAGTAGAGATGACCAATCAGAATAGTGATGCGATGTGGTGGAAGACCGCAACCATCTATCAAATTTATCCGAAGAGTTTTTGCGATAGCGGCGCCAAAGGAACTGGCGACATTCAAGGGGTGATATCAAAGTTAGATTACCTAAAAACGCTGGGTGTAGACGCCATTTGGTTAACGCCAGTATACCAATCACCGATGGTCGATAATGGTTACGATATTTCTGATTACTACGCGATAAACCCAGAGTTCGGCACTATGGCGGACTTTGACCAATTGTTGGCAGAGGCTCACCAACGCGGTATTCGCATTATCATGGATATTGTTGTTAACCACACGTCCACTCACCATGCTTGGTTCCAATCGGCTTTGGGTGATAAAGAGAGCCCATATCGTGATTACTACATTTGGAAAGATCCGGTTGATGGCAAGGCACCAACTAACTGGCAGTCGAAGTTTGGTGGTAATGCTTGGGAGCTAGATGAAGCTACGGGTCAATACTACTTGCACCTATTTGCGAAAGAGCAAGCCGACCTAAACTGGGAAAACCCTAAGGTTCGTGGTGAAGTCAAAGAGATCATCAGTTACTGGGCGGAAAAAGGTGTGGATGGTTTCCGTTTAGATGTCATCAACCTGATTTCTAAGCAGCAAGATTTCCCTAACGATGATATTGGTGACGGTCGCCGTTTCTACACGGATGGCCCACGAGTTCACGAATACTTGCAAGAGATCAGTGATGCAGTGTTCCAAAAGTACGGCAGCGTAACGGTTGGTGAGATGTCATCGACAACCCTTGAACACTGTCAGCAATACTCAAGCCTAGATAACAAAGAGTTATCAATGGTGTTCAATTTCCACCACTTGAAGGTGGATTATCCGAATGGTGAAAAGTGGACTAAAGCGCCGTTTGATTTCTTACAGCTGAAGTCGATCTTTAACCATTGGCAGAGTGGACTCAACGGCAAAGGTTGGGGCGCGCTTTTCTGGTGTAACCACGACCAACCTCGTGTGGTAAGCCGTTTGGGTGACGATCAAAATTACCGCGTTGAATCTGCGAAGATGTTGGCGGCGTCAGTACATATGATGCAAGGTACGCCATACATCTATCAAGGTGAAGAGATTGGCATGACTAACCCTGGCTACCAGGATATTGCTCAGTACCGTGATGTCGAAAGCACCAATATCTACCAGCTGATGGTGAACGAGCAAGGCGTTTCACACCAAGATATGATGGCAATTCTGGCGCAGAAATCTCGTGATAACTCTCGTACCCCAATGCAGTGGGATACTTCGGATTATGCTGGTTTCTCAAAGGCTCTGCCTTGGCTTGAAGTCGCAAGCAATTACCGTGAAGTGAATGCCAAACAGGCAGTTGAAGATTCCGACTCAGTGTTCTATTTCTACAAAAAATTGATTGAGTTACGCAAAGAAGTGTCAGTGATCACCGATGGTGATTATCAAGACTTGCTGCCAGAGCACTCAAGCATTTTTGCGTATGCTCGCCAGACTGAAACCCAAACTCTGTTATGTATCAACAACTATTACGGTGAAGAGACGGAGTGTGTGCTTCCTGAGCGCTTTGCGATGAATCGCGCTAAGACTCTACTGTCTAACTATACGGATACTCAAAACTCAGCGGCATCTCATCACCAAGTACTGCGTCCCTATGAGACTCGCATTCTGTTGATCGATAACGAAGCGTAATATTGAGCCATAGGCTTGCCCTAAATAGGCCCCCACCTAGATAGGGTAGGGGCTCGATGTCCAAGAAAGGCTTTGCGGTGCTCCTCAAAGCCTTTCTTTTTTATATGTTTAACCGTTTGTTTATGAGGCTTGGTTAATTTCCGTCAAGGTCGCTTTCTCTTCAGTAATCACAGTACCTTCTGCGTTGAGAAGTTCGATTTGCGTTAGAAGGCCAATGCTTGGGTTAAACCAACGCTCAGTTGTGCTAGAAAAGTGCATTGAGTCATCCACGCTGTTGCAATTTAGGTAGTATTCGTTGGTTTCGGTAAGGTTGGCGGCTTCAATGGATTTTCCAGAAACGGTGAAGCTCTTTCTTACACCCGTTTCATTGATTTGTTGTTGCCACACCACACTGCAAGAATCATTAGCAGGCAGGTTCTTTACCCATTGGTGATCGTCAAAGTCAGTGAGCATATTAATCACAGCCTCACCGTCTAGAGTTGCTTGGATGGATACCGTCTCTTCACTGATATCGATGATCGGGTTGCTCTCTTTTACATCTGCACCAGTAAGTCGGAACAGAGGACTGCTGCGCATAATGGTTGTGATGTACTGGCTATCGATAAAGTAGGTATCAGTGATTTCATGAAGGGCGCTGTCGGTGCCTGCAAAGTAGAACGTATAGTCCGCTGTCATTATATCTTCATTGGCGATAGTTTCTGACATATAGAATTGATTAACGCCATAGTTACGAAGGTCGTGAACAACTTTCAGTAATGCTTCGCTATCTGGGGTCTCTTGTAAGTGTTCGATGAGTTCGTCTGCACTTAGTGGAGCGTAGAGCATCGACATGTTGCCTTCTGGTTGACCATCAACCTCAAACTCATAGTTGAAAGTTGTACTTTGCTTTGGCGCGAACTGCGCATTCTTGATTGGAAAGTCAGTTTGGTTGTCTGGACCTTTTTGGTTTCCGGTTGATGAACCTGAAGAAGAACCACCGCCGCCACAGCCGTACAGAGCAACCAATGAAGCGGTAAGTAGAGTCAGAGTTTTATTCATGTTGTGTATTCCTAAAGTGAACTGGCAAGGCTTGCCGAAACTGCTCGGAATACTAGGTTTTTGGTTGTTTAGAGGGCAAAAAACGAAGTCACATGAGATCTTAATTTATATTTAAGATTATGATTTTAAAGTTTTTATATTTTTTAATTGGCGAACTCTTCACCTACTGAGGCGCAGTAGTTAATCATTAGGTTTTCCCACTGTCTAATGATCAAAGGCTCCTTGATGCTCAGCTTGAGGCTGCTCCAAGGTTGCAGGCAGGTCTCTTTTGACTCCGGTTGAGAGAGTCTAGAAAACAGTTCTTCGGAAGGGATAACTCGCAACAGAGCGACTAAAGACTCCATGTAGTTCAAACGAAAGTTATCGAGGTTGCCTTGTTGAAAACTGATGTGAGAGATCATCATATAGATAAGTGCATTCTCAATGCTCGAGTGACCAGATGGATTGGTGAGTAGCTCTTTGGCGGTTGGTAGATCGCGCAGCTTAAAATGGATGACGCCAAGCCACAGTTTGAGCTCATCTGGAAGTAACTTAAAGTGGGTTTGCACTCGGTTGGTAAAACGGATTAAACGCTGATGGTCAGTTTCGAACAGCGCGAGGTGGCGAGCCATCAAGGTTGAATTCATGCAGTTAAGCTCAATTGATTCTAAATCAATAAACTGCTTAGTCAGTAACGCACTAAGCTGACTGTTATCGATAGACCAATGTGGCATTTCTGGCTGAGGTAACGCGAAGTAGTCTGCGAGATCTCGATTTATCTCCATCAGGCTGTCACTAAGGCTATCAACATCGAGGGTATAGACGCCACGAAAGGCCAGTTTGCCCGAACTTGGGTAGATTAGGCTGACCTGAGCGCCAAGGCGAGAGTCGACATCTTGATCTTTTAATTGGATGTTCAACAGGTAATCGCTGGTACGCATGTTTTTTGCGCCCGGGAAGAACGGGGAATTGTCTATTGGATCGACGAAGTAACTTGGTGCATCTTGATTTGCGAGATCTGTGTAGGAGTATTCGATCTGCTGTTGTAACAATAGGGCTTTAATAGACGCTCGATATTGCCTAGCGTTATCACCGACGGCATCGATGCGGCTAAGCAATAGTTCGACTTTAGGAATTAGACGTTGCTGTCGGGTAAGCTCAGAGCTCTGGTTTGGGGATTGCCACAACAGATAGCCAAGCGTGATGGTGCTTGCGAGTAACACGAGCGTCACCAACCATAACCAAGGTGGCTTTGAAGCCGTTTCGTTATGCTCTGGCTTTGGTTCCACATTGTTTTCGATTTCAGCGTTATCTAGGCGTACAGAGCTAGGATTGAGAAAGTAGCCCTTGCGCGGGTAGGTCACTAATATTTTAGTAGCGTCGCTGTCTGGGAGGTGCTTCTGCAGTATTGAACGCAGTGTGCTGATTCGATTAGTCAGAACGTTTTTAGAGATAAAGCTGCTTTGCCAAATCTCTTGGATGATCAGTTCTGCTGAGAGTGGCTCTCCAACATGACGTAACAGCAGCTCCAGTAGCTCAACTGAGCGTGGCTCTAGGTTGATGACTTCTTGAGGTGTGCTTAACTCACGGGTACTAGGGTTGTACACCAGATCGGCAATGGCGATAGAGGTATTGTTAGCCTGAGCAGCAGCGAGGAAGTCTTGCATAGGAAACCGTGTTTCATAAAAGCAGACGATTTTAGCTGCTTTGTTTATAAAAAGCAGCTAAGTATCCCGGATAAAAGCACTAACTTTATTCTGGCTCAAAATCGAGAAAGTGAGCGCTAACCAACAAGCTTATGAGCTGTAACTAACCGAGTATCGTGTAGGTTTGTGGTTCATCGCGAGCACGACGTTCAGTACCGCAGTGCCAAGTACCGACACAGCGATGATCCAAGGTGATACAAAGAAAAACGACGCAAATAGGATACAAGCATCAATAGCCATTTGAGTCTTACCTACTGAGATGCCATAACGGTCTTGGATGTATAGGCACAGTACATTGAAGCCACCCAAGCTTGAGCGATGGCGGAATAGAATCAGCATACCGAGCCCCATTAGCAGGCCGCCAGCAATCGCACAGTAAATTTCATTGTGGGCATCAAGAGAGATGACTAAGTACAGATGATCCGCAAAAACAGACACTAAAGCACCGGAAAAAGCACTACTAATGGCAAAATTACGTCCAAAACGTTTCCACGCCAATATATAGAATGGACAGTTTGCGATAAAGTAAAGCGCACCGAAGGTGACAGGTAGAAATTGACTCAATAGAAGAGCCAAGCCTGTGGTACCGCCAGTAAGCAGTTGAGCAGACTGTAAAAAGAAGACGCCTTGTGCAACTAAGAAAGTGCCTGTAAGAATGGCAACCCAATCTTCTTTACGTGAGTGTTTTTCCATCGTTTTAATAATTACCTAGCCAATAAAGGCGAGCATAGTAGAGAAAAACATGCATTTTCGGTAGCTTGAGACACAAAATTAAGGTAAACCTATGTAATATTCGTTTTACAGGGTGTAAAGCGAAAACTTGACAGTAAGTCGCGTGCTGATGCGATGTGTCGCATAAGTATGATGAAGCTTATATGTCATTATGAAAAAACTGCATGATAAAATTGCAATTAGCTCTTTATGACCTAGATCAAATTATGTATGATGCGTCCCATTAGAACGGTGACGAAAACGTTTGCTTTCGGTCGTTATGTGGTTTTTTTGAAACTTTCAGTACAATCTGAGTCAGGAGATACAGATGCTTAAGCGTGACATGAACATCGCTGATTACGATGCGGATCTATTCGCAGCTATCCAAGAAGAAACTCTTCGCCAGGAAGAACACATCGAACTAATCGCTTCAGAAAACTACACAAGCCCACGTGTAATGGAAGCTCAAGGTTCTCAGCTAACAAACAAATACGCTGAAGGCTACCCAGGCAAGCGTTACTACGGTGGTTGTGAGTACGTAGATAAAGTTGAAACTCTAGCAATCGAACGCGCATGTGAGCTTTTCGGTGCTGAGTACGCGAACGTACAGCCTCACTCAGGTTCTCAAGCGAACAACGCTGTATACATGGCGCTACTGAACGCAGGCGATACAGTTCTAGGTATGAGCCTAGCGCACGGTGGTCACCTAACTCACGGTTCTCCAGTAAACTTCTCTGGTAAGCTTTACAACATCATCCCTTACGGCATCGACGAAGCCGGTCAAATCGATTACGAAGAGATGGAAAAGCTAGCTATCGAGAACAAGCCTAAGATGATCATCGGTGGTTTCTCTGCTTACTCTCAAATCTGTGACTGGAAACGCATGCGTGAAATCGCGGACAAAGTAGGTGCTTACCTATTCGTAGATATGGCTCACGTAGCTGGCCTAATCGCGGCAGGTGTTTACCCGAACCCAGTACCACACGCACACGTTGTTACAACAACAACGCACAAAACGCTAGCAGGCCCACGTGGCGGTCTAATCCTTTCTAACGAAGGCGAAGATCTTTACAAGAAGCTGAACTCAGCAGTATTCCCTGGCGGCCAAGGTGGTCCTCTAATGCACGTTATCGCTGGTAAAGCAGTAGCGTTCAAAGAAGCTCTAGAGCCAGAGTTCAAAGAGTACCAAGCACGCGTAGTTGCTAACGCAAAAGCAATGGTTGCAGAGTTTATCGCTCGCGGTTACAACATCGTTTCAGGTTCTACAGAGAACCACCTGTTCCTAGTTGACCTAATCGACAAAGACATCACAGGCAAAGAAGCAGATGCAGCACTAGGTGCAGCAAACATCACAGTAAACAAGAACTCAGTACCAAACGATCCACGTAGCCCGTTTGTAACGTCAGGTAT
Source organism: Vibrio fortis (assembly GCF_000695685.1). Lineage (GTDB taxonomy): Bacteria > Pseudomonadota > Gammaproteobacteria > Enterobacterales > Vibrionaceae > Vibrio > Vibrio fortis_A. The sequence goes on from NZ_JFFR01000023.1 coordinate 221,927, forward strand.
CCGTATCGGTTCTCCTTCTATCACTCGTCGCGGTTTCACAGAAGCAGACGCGAAAGAGCTAGCAGGTTGGATCTGTGACATCCTAGATAACATGGGTGATGAGTCTGTTATCGAAGCAACAAAAGCAAAAGTACTAAATATCTGTAAGCGTCTACCGGTTTACGCTTAATTTTTCTTCGTAGAGTGAACGAATTTCTGTGTCGCACATACTCATTTGCTAGCGCAAACTCCGTGTGAGCTCCTTGAACTTCGCTCATCTACTTTGAAAAAATGATGATTTTGAAGGCTCCTTTATAGGGGCCTTTTTAGTTTTTGAGGTACTGCGTTGTCGAGCATGCTCACTTACATTCGTAAGCTTCGCGTGCTCTCCTAGAATTTCAAACAACTACTTTGAAAAACGATGATATTAGAGGCTCCTTCTATAGGAGCCTTTTTTTGTATTTGAGGGTAGTTCGGTGTGCTCGTTCTACTTTTTGATGCTGAGTAGGGTGCCTGATTTACATTTGAATGAGTAATAATGGCGGCTCTCACTGAATTGACCTAGGCCTTCGCCATCACAGTAGTCGATGTTGATATCGCGCATGATTTCTAGAGTATCTTCATTGCTTAGGGCGAATTTGGAGCCATCTGAGCAGACAATACGAACTCTTTCGTCATGACTCACTGAATAGAGATCGACTTCTGTATTGCAGAGTTCAAAAGAGGCTTCACGAAAGTTGTCTTGTTGAGTATTGGAAGCGCAGCCTGCAGTGATGAGCGTTGCTGCGAACACAGTAAAAAGTCCGAGTTTTTTCATTGTTAATCCTTCACCTTTATTCTTTTTAGCGACGATTTTTGCTTCCTGCTTCGGGTAGCTTTTACAACGACAGGCTTCGACTCAAGGAGCGTAAGTAGATGTAAAGATATAAAAGTATAGGTACAAATCGATAATTTATAATAAGTTTTTTGCTTTTAACTCGCGTCAATAAAAAAGACCAACACGAGGTTGGCCTTTATCAATCTAGACGATACGAGGATTTATCGAAATTGTTTCGCTTCTGGTAGGAATTCAAAGCCTGCGGTCGCGAGCTTTGCTTCGAGTGCAGCTTTATCAATATCGAAGAAGTTAGCGAGTTTATCGAGGTCGCCAGAGAAGTCGTCACGTAGCTTCATGTTTACTATGCTCATTAGCATCACAGGATCCATGGTTTCAAAATTCGCTAAGTTCATGCCTAGTCCTCGAAATCAGAGATTAGCAAGTTTGCTGCAGCAAAAGCGGCACGTTCGCGCGCTTCGCGTGGCAAAGACTCGTCTGCGGCTAAATCGTTGAGTGTTTTCACTGCACATGTAATAGCTTGAGGGATGTAGCCTTGATCGCCACTACCGATTTGAGAATAAAGCTCACGAACTAAATCACAACAATCGTATACTTTCATTTCTATACCTAACTAAATGATAACTTCTCTCAATATACACACAGAGAAAAGCAAAAACAAAGCGCATTCAACGAATATTCAGTTTAGTTTGTTCTTGCTCAAGATCTCATTTTACGAGGTTAAATGGTGACCTGTTGTTCTAGCTGTAGTTTCACTTCATCGGCTAGGTTTAACTGGCGAGCGAGCTCTTTGAGGTACGCTTTCTCCATGAAGTTCTGCTCATCCACCACAATCAACGAAGCGAGATAGATTTCACTAGCCTGTTGTGGGCTGGTGGCGAGCTGTGCAATGTCACTTGGGTCTAAAGGTTTATGCAGTTCTTCAGAGACCAGCTTGGTCAGTTGATAGTCTGCGCCCATATTTTCAACCGCTTGTTCTATCTTCGCCATCTCTTCTTCATCAACGTGGCCATCCGCTTTTGAGGCGGCAATCATTGATCGCAGGATCAGCAGGTTATGATTAGAATCTTGTTCATCAAAGGTGGCTTGTGGAGATGAGTCCGGTGTGCCTTGTTTGGCTTGGTAATCGTTATAGACTTTATAAGCTAAAGCGCCGAGTGCTGCAGCGCCTCCAATACCAACCGCCTTTTTGCCGATTTTCTTGGTTTTCTTAGACCCCATTAACGCGCCTAGTAGACCACCACCAATGGCTCCTGCACCGAGCGCACCGAGTTTACCTTTGTCTTGAGTCAGCCCGCTTAAGCTGGAGGAGCCTTGAGACAGCTTTTGGCTGCCTTGTTTTACCAGATCCGATTGCAATGCTTGGTTAAGTAAACTTTTAATATCCATGGAACCTCCAGAAATAAACACATTGGAATTGTCTTTAGATTCACTATACGTTCCCGAAGATGAACAGAGGATTAACTTACAATGATTTACATTCAGCCTAGGAGAAAGGGAGAAGACGAGGGGTACAAAAAAGGCCGCCATGTGGCAGCCTTTTAGAGTTTTAATCGAACATAGGTTCAATCGAGTGTTGCTTCAATCGATGACGGTCTGCTTACTTAGCAAACTGAGCAGTTACGTGCTCAACGATTGAGTCCATTGCGATTGCTTCTTTAGTGCCTTCGCGACGGTTCTTGTATTCGAAGTTGCCTTCTTTCATTGAGCGGTCGCCGATCACGATAGTGTGTGGGATACCAATTAGCTCGATGTCAGAGAACATTACGCCTGGACGCTCTTTACGGTCATCGAATAGTACTTCAATACCCATAGCGGTTAGTTCAGCGTATAGCTTCTCAGCTGCTTCTTTAACTTCATCAGACTTGTGCATGTTCATAGGAACGATAGCAACTTGGAAAGGTGCTAGTGCGTCTGGCCAAATGATACCGTATTTATCATGGTTCTGCTCGATTGCAGAAGCAACAACACGTGATACACCGATACCGTAACAACCCATCTCAAGGATAACGTTCTTACCGTCAGGACCAAGCACGCCACAGTTCATCGCTTGTGAGTAAACGTTACCTAGTTGGAAGATATGACCCACTTCGATACCACGTTTAAGCTGAAGTGTACCTTTACCACATGGGCTTAGGTCGCCTTCGATTACGTTACGTAGATCTTCTACTTGAGCAAGCTCAACGTCACGACCCCAGTTGATACCGAAGTAGTGCTTACCGTCTACGTTTGCACCAGCGCCAAAGTCGCTCATTACAGCAACAGAGCGGTCAACGATGAATGGTAGCTCTAGGCCTACAGGACCAAGTGAACCTGGACCAGCGCCAACTAGTGCACGGATTTCTTCTTCAGAAGCCATCTCTAGTGGAGAAGCAACTTGTGGAAGGTTTTCCGCTTTCACTTCGTTCAGTTCGTGGTCGCCACGGATGATTAGAGCAATGATGTCTGCATCTACTTCATCAGAAGCTTTAACGAATAGAGTCTTAACTGTTTTCTCGATTGCTAGACCGTGTTGCTCTACCAACTCAGCGATAGTTTTCGCGTTTGGAGTGTCAACCAGTTCCATCTCTTGAGTTGGAGCCGCAGCTTCTTCAGTTGGAGCAAGTGCTTCAGCTTTCTCGATGTTTGCTGCGTAATCAGATTCTGTTGAGAATGCGATTAGGTCTTCACCGCTTTCAGCTAGTACGTGGAACTCTTGAGAGCCACTACCACCGATAGCACCTGAGTCTGCTAGTACTGGACGGTACTCAAGACCCATGCGGTCGAATGCTTTACAGTAAGCATCGTGCATCGCTTGGTAAGACTTTTCTAGACCTGCTTTGTCGATATCGAAGCTGTACGCATCCATCATGCTGAATTCACGTGCACGCATTACGCCGAAACGTGGACGACGCTCATCGCGGAACTTAGTTTGAATCTGGTACAAGTTCAGTGGTAGCTGTTTGTACGAGTTTACTTCGTTACGAACTAGGCTAGTGATCACTTCTTCAGCTGTTGGGCTAAGAACAAACGGACGAGAGTGACGGTCAGTAAAGCGCAGCAGTTCTGGGCCCATTTTTTCGCTGCGACCAGTCTCTTCCCATAGTTCAAACGGCTGCACTACGGGCATTAAAGTCTCAACTGCACCTGCATTATCGATCTCTTGGCGAACGATGTTTTCGACTTTACGCAGTACACGCAGACCGGTAGGTAGCCAAGTGTATAAACCTGAAGCTAGCTTACGGATCATACCTGCACGTAGCATCAGCTGGTGGCTGATAACTTCTGCGTCGTTTGGAGTCTCTTTCAGAGTAGAAAGAAGATAGTTACTGGTACGCATTCTATGGTATCCGTTTCATCATAAATTAAAGAAAATTCACTGCAGCTTTTGCCACAATAAATCCGATTTAGCCGCATATAATATCAGCCTATTTAGGATCTCAAAAGCGTTCAATGTCAGTAACATTGATGAAAAGTGCCTCAACAGTGAATTTCACGTTCAGATCGAACAAATTTACTGCATATTCCTTGGAATCTGGCTTGCCTTTCCTATAAGCAGGACGAGGATCTTGGGCAAGCACCTCTTTGATCACGGCGATCATATGACGGCCATTTGGGTGTTGACTGAGTTTATGCTGCGCTTGTTGAGAGAAATTAACTTCTAATGTCATCGGCTCTTCGGTCGCAAAACCCCCTTGTGCATCTGGAATGGAATCTGAGTAGGGGATGTAGGGTTTGATGTCGATAATTGGTGTGCCATCAACCAAATCAACACTGCCCAATTCTAGGTAAGTTTGGCCTTTCTCTTGCGTGACGCCCTTTAGCTCTATTGCTGACATGCCAATACCGTTTGGTCTAAAAGTGGCTCTAGAAGCAAACACGCCAACTCTATCGTTGCCACCCAAGCGTGGTGGGCGAACCGTAGGCTTCCAGCCTGCTTGTAAGTTTTGGTCGAATAGAAACAGCAACCAAACATGGCTGAATTGCTCTATGTCTCGCACTGACTCTAAGCAGTTCGCGGCTCCTGATAGTTTGATGCGAGCACGTGCTGAAGGCACTAACCTTGGTTGTCTAGGTACGGCAAACTTCTCTTTATATGGCGATTCTATAAAACCAATAGGCTCAATTGTGTACATGTTTTGGGCGTCTCAACTTACGATTTGTGGCAAAAATATCATAAAACCGCTTGTGTTTCTTTTGATAATAATTATCATTTGCAATGTTATATCATAACAATTAAATGATGGAGTAAAGAAATGAAGCCGAATATTCACCCAGAGTACCGTACTGTTGTTTTTCACGATACGAGTGTTGATGAGTATTTTCTAATAGGTTCGACCCTAAAAACTGATCGTACTATCGAATGGGAAGATGGTAACACCTACCCGTACTTCACGATTGAAGTGTCGTCGAAATCACATCCTTTCTATACCGGAAAGCAGCGCGTGATCCATAAAGAAGGTCGCGTGGCGAACTTTACACGCCGCTTTGGTCAATTCAGTAAAGGAGAGAAGTAAATGAAAGTCGTTAAATCCCTAAAAAGCGCTAAAAGTCGTCACCCTGACTGCCAAATCGTGAAGCGAAGAGGGCGCCTTTATGTAATCTGCAAAACCAATCCAAGATTCAAAGCGGTGCAAAAGTAGGCGTCAATGGCATGTGAAAAGCATGTAAAAATCGGAGATGAGGTCACATTTTTCATTATTAGGCAGTGATCTCTTTCTCTAACGAGCATTTTAACGATTTTAGAAGGTTTTTTATCGTACGGAGTAATTTTAGTCGCAGTTGAATCAAGTAGTTAGGGTACGACGTATAAACAGAATGAATGTATTTATATGAATTATTAATCTGTTATTTGTGTTTAAATTGGTGTTATTTGCTAATTTTTTGTTCGAATGGCGTTAATTTATATGATTTGTTACACACTTTGTAACATTTTGCATTTCTAATTGACTGTTTTGTCGAGTACTCTGCGCCTGCAATTTGAACATTTTTGTCACATTTGCATAGGAATCACTACAAGGAGGGAACTGATGAGTTCATCAGCTTCGATAAAAAACAACTCACCAAAGAAACCTATTTTTACCCGTTTTCTCGATGGTGTTGAGTATTTGGGGAATCTATTACCCCACCCGATCACTCTTTTCGCAATCTTCTGTGTCGCAATCTTAGTTACTTCAGGTATCGCAGGTTACTTTGAAGTGTCTGTTATGGACCCTCGTCCAGAAGGTGCACCTGGTCGTGCTGCAGACGGCATGATCCACGTTGTAAGCTTACTTAATGCTGAAGGCTTACAACTTATCGTAACGAATCTCGTTAAAAACTTTGTTGGCTTTGCGCCATTAGGTACTGTGCTTGTTGCAATGCTAGGTGTAGCGATTGCTGAGCACTCAGGTCTACTATCTGCTGCGATGCGTGGCATGGTAATGGGCGCATCTAAGCGTATGGTTACTGTAACTGTGGTATTCGCAGGTATCATTTCTAACACGGCTTCTGAGCTTGGTTACGTGGTACTTATCCCACTTGCAGCAATGCTTTTCCACTCTTTAGGCCGTCACCCTCTTGCTGGTCTAGCGGCAGCATTCGCTGGTGTATCTGGTGGTTACTCTGCAAACCTTCTAATCGGTACGGTTGATCCACTGCTTTCTGGTATTACAGAAACAGCAGCACAAATGATCGACCCGACTTACACAGTTGGTCCTGAGTCAAACTGGTACTTCATGTTTGTTTCTACTTTCTTCATCGCAATTACGGGTGCATTCGTAACTGAGAAGATTGTTGAACCAAAACTGGGTAAATACAATGACGAAGAAGCGTCTGAAGATTTATCAAACGATTCAATGGGCAAGCTGACAGACGTTGAGAAGAAAGGCCTTAAGCTAGCTGGTATCGCAGTACTAGCTGTTTCAGCTCTTCTTGCTTGGACGATTGTTCCTGAAGACGGTGTTCTACGCTCTGCAGCGGGCACGGTAGCAGGTTCTCCGTTCCTTAAGAGTATCGTAGCGTTCATCTTCGTATTCTTCGCAGTTCCTGGTTTCGTTTACGGTAAAGTTACCGGCACAATGAAAACTGACCGCGACGTTATCGATGCAATGTCTAAGTCTATGTCTTCTATGGGCATGTACATCGTACTTGTATTTTTCGCAGCTCAGTTTGTTGCTTTCTTCAAGTGGACTAACTTCGGTCAAGTATTCGCAGTAGCGGGTGCAAGCTTCCTACAAGACATCGGCCTAACAGGTCCAATGTTGTTCTTCGCATTCATCCTAATGTGTGGCTTCATTAACCTGATGATCGGTTCAGCTTCTGCTCAGTGGGCAGTAACAGCACCTATCTTTGTTCCAATGCTAATGCTTGTTGGTTACGCACCAGAAACGATTCAAGCAGCTTACCGTATCGGCGATTCAACAACGAACATCATTACTCCAATGATGAGCTACTTCGGTCTTATCCTTGCAGTAGCAACGCGTTACATGAAGAACCTAGGTATTGGTACACTCATCGCAACTATGCTTCCATACTCGATTGTATTCATCGTTGGTTGGAGCTTAATGTTCTACGTATGGGTATTCGTATTCGGTCTACCTGTAGGTCCTGGCGCTGCAACTTACTACACGCCTTAGTACTGAATCGTGAGTTCATGATGAATGTAAAAGCCTGCACAGTGTGCAGGTTTTTTGTTCATGTCGTAGTTAGTTATAAACAACTCATAGAAGAGCTAATAGCGAGTATTAAAAGACTACAGGCCTGCAAAACGATAGGTTAAACCTACCTCTAATGACCAACCTATGTCTCTTTGGATAAGCGGGCTATCTGTATCATGGTGAATAAACTCAGCCTTACTGATACCAATCCAGTGAGGGGTAAAATCATAGAGTCCTATCACACCAGCCTCATAAACAAACGTCCCGTCTGCATCAAAGGCGGCTAAGCCAGATGCGGTCGATTCTGCTGCGCTTATCCCATAAAGATGATTTGAGAGTTTTTCGTCGCGATAGTCGACTTCAAAGTAGGGGGTAAGGGTAAATGCAGAGTCCCAAGTATCAAGTGTGCGTCCTAGGTGCAGCTGAATTTCATAGCCTTCATGCTCTGAGGTTACATCATGCAGAAAAGTCACACGCGCGCCAACAGTGCCGAGTGTTAGGCCGAGTTCACCACTTCCGTCTCTGTCTTCAATACCATTAGGTAAGTCGGTAAAGGTATCGGACACTTCGGCGAAGCGCCACTGACCAGAAAGACCAACATAAGGTAAGACCTGCCAATTGGCTAAGCTGCCGTCAACAAATCCAATAGGGCCTGAATAGAAAAGGTTGGGTGTAGCACCGACTTGAGTTGAGTCCTTGGTTGAAAAGACGCTTTCACCTACAGTGAGTGAGGCTACCACCCACAATACCATATTCTTCACTGGCAAAAGTGGGGTAACTGGCAGTGATAGCCAGGGCAAGTGGAAGGGCGATGCGAGACATCATAAGCAATACTCCGTTATTGTCGTAATAGAGAAGAACGGAGCAGTGCGAATTTTATTTCAGAGGTGAATTGTGAGTGGCCTAGCGTTTAGCAAGAATGCGGTCGAGATGGTTGGCAAACTCTCGTCGATCTGTCTGTGACAGTGATGCTGGGCCACCCGTTTGTACACCACTAGAACGCATGGTTTCCATAAAGTCACGAATATTGAGACGTGCTTTGATGGTCTCCTTAGTATATAGCTCACCACGAGAACTGAGTGCTAATGCCCCTTTGGTTATGACTTCATCGGCGAGTGGAATATCTGATGTGATCACTAGATCACCCGCTTCGGTACGTTTGACGATCTCGTTGTCTGCAATGTCGAAACCACTGGGTACCTGGATCGAGTGAATGTTATTGCGCTTTGGAACAGGCACTACGTGGTTGGCAATAAAGGTACACTCAACGCCTGTACGCTCTGCGGCACGTACGATGGTTTCTCGAATTACCTTAGGACAGGCGTCGGCATCAACCCAAATCTTCATCATCTATTCTTTCTCTGCTAGTTTTGCTTCAAGTTGAGTTACACGCTCAGTAAGGGCGATCACCTGTTGTTCGAGTTGTGCAAGTTTGTCGGTGGCATTGTCTTGTGGAGCTGCGACTTCGACTTTTGGAACTCGGTTGGCACTCTTCCAGCTTTTAATCGTCGTTATCAGTGCCGGCATTGGCACCGGTGTACTCATACGTGCCTTGACCAGTGCAACCGTCGGTTCTTTTCCTTGAGCTTGCAGTCCTTCCAGAACACTTTTTAGCTCGTCTGAGACATCTTTCGTTAGCATATTAACCTCCATAACGTCATCTCTCTGTATGTTACTCGCTCAAGCTGTGGATAGCGAATCCTAAAAGCGACATTCGCTTGTGAGAGATCTCTTACAAACGTTGTGAGATAACGCGAATGCTTCTCTAGAGAAATTGATATGCATATTACTAAGATGTTGAATATTAATTGTTTTATCTTATTAACAACTTGGTTGAACTCAAAGTGTGATGCAAATCTATTGTCCGAAATCCTAAATCGCGTAAATTAAACCTTGTCGGAAGGAGTCTGACACGGAACAGGAAAGCACCAAGGATTTGGTTATCTTCAGGATGAAGATTTGGTTACTTAGGATGAGTGATCAAGCATGGAGCGTAAGGACATTGTAGGGATACGACAGTTGATAGGACATTAACTGCAACGGATTGGCAATGGACACCTTTAGGATAAAGGTTAGGAACAACATCAGGATGATGTAAAGGACACCGCTCACGGAACAAGTGATGTGTGCTAACGAGGATTGTTAGCTTTCAGGACGATAGGACACCGCTAGGACGGCGAAGTAAAGGAAAGAGCTGAAGGATTACAGCCACTATTATGGATGATGCATGGAGCATTAATTAGTAGCCGGACTGCTGCGAGTAAGACCCTAGCCCTGACACTTCGGTGTCGGGGCTTTTCTTTATCTATTCAAATTCAATATTGTCCACACAAGGAGTGTGATATGACGATTGCGACTGCAAGAACTTTAATCGTGCCGTATACCGAGCAGCTAGAACTTGATTTTATCAAGCTCAACTGTTGTCCGGTAAATCGAGCAGAAATGAATGGACCTCATACCATCTCATCAGCAAAGCGTCTGTTTCAGCACATTTTATCTGATCAAGAAGGCTTTGCCCGCGCCATTCTTAATAACCAGACTCGCGAATATATGGGACATATCTTTATCTCTCACAGCGAAGGTCGTTATGAGCTGGGATTTATTCTAGACAAGCGCTTTTGGAATCAAGGTATTGCCAGCGAAGTGGCGAAACCCTTTTTCAATATGGCGAGATTTGAAGCGGATCTGAATGAGGTTGTGGCAACAGTGAATGTCACTCACAACCCCTCCATTAAATTGCTAGACAAGCTAGGCTTTGAATTTGCAGGAACCAAGCAAGATGAATTTGGTCCCTACCACGAATATCGTTACTCGGAGCTTAGCGAAAAGAAAATCACATTCTATGAGGCTGTAGCTCAAAACGCATCGCGCGAAAGCCAACCATGGTAAGACTGCCTTTGTAGCAGTCATCACCTAGAGCAGAGAATTCGAACTGATATACGGTGTGCCAGCGCCAAATTGTGGTTAACTCGTGACGCATTTTTAATTTGTGACCACTGAATGCCACGCTTAGCAACTGAAGATCGAGTTCTTTGCATTTTCTCGCAATCGCCGCCTTAGCAAGCTCTGACTGTCGGCGTTGCTGCCAAAACAGAAAGCAAAAGAGACAAAGAAACAGAATCCCCAATAAATTATCTATCATTCTTCGACACGTCCTTTTGTATCAATCCGGTTTTAACGCTTGTATTCAATCTTCACAAAGCTTGCATTGATTAGGCTTTTGCAGCTTGTTGTAACTTAATCAAAGCGTTAGCCAGTTCTGGTGATGGGTTCGAGTTTAAGAGTGGTAAGAATACCATTCGTAAGCTTGGAATCATCACAAGGTCAGCAAACAGCTGATTGAATAGGTTCTGGTTGCCCGTTTGGGCAAGGCGAAGCAAGAACTGCTCTGCGATTGTAGCGTCTTGTAATGTATGCCAGCCTCGTCCTGCAAGACCAATCAATACCTCTTGGTGACTCAGTCTTGGGCTAGCCAGTACGCTATTGACGACTTGTTTTGCGATTGAAGAGTCAGCGCCTGATAGCGCACGAACTAATGCAGACAACAAGAATAGGTCTGGATTTTGGCTGTTGATCTGGTCGTCAGCCATCTCTTGAATACGCTCTGCAAGCTTATCGCTAAGAGTGGCGTGTTCAAGTGCACCTAGGGTGGCATAAAGTGGTTCAGAAGGCAGTTTACGAAGGGCTTTGCGAATGGCAACGCCGTTTTGCTTGTCGCCTAAGCGAGCACACATATCTGTGATACCTTGCAAGCCAACGGTCTGCCAGTTCTCCCAACCAAGATCGCCCGTAAAGTAGTGCTGTGCATGCTCATAGTACTGGCTCGTTGGCAGTGATAGCTCAGCGCGAACTTGGCTATGGAATACCGCCATTTTGTCTTCTGATGGCTTAAAGGTGTATGGGTTGTTAGAGAGCTTCTGCTGCTGCTCTTCACTCATATCACCGCTCAAACGTGTACCCATTGCCTCTAAGACGAACTTTAGGAAGTTTCCGATATCTGCCTGGCTCAGTAGACCACGCTCATCGAGTTTAAACTTCAAGAACCAGATCCAAGGCTGTTTCTGCTCGTTCCAGTAGCTGATTGCTAGGTGTGCCTGTTTTTGTAATGGGAACGGGTAGGGCTGCATGCCTTGTTCAACATCGGCAAATAGATCGTTGTCGACTTTTTGAATTCGACGGCCAAGATCATAGATTTCATATTGGCAGCCGCTATTTTTCAACAGCTGGGTGAGCGTGTGAATTGTTTCCATCAGTAATAAGCTCCTAACTTTCTTTCCCCAATAGATGGTACTCTATGGCCCAATTTCAAGGTCATGCGATAAATTACTTGGTGAAAAATGACGGCAACCACACAGTTATTCTCTTTGCTTCAGCAGTTGGAGCTGCAATTACAACACGCACAGCTATGGAGTGAGGTGCCGCCTAGCGATGAAGCACTGGCGAGCACGCAGCCTTTTGCTATTGATACATTGGAGCCAGAACAGTGGCTCCAATGGATATTCATCGCTCGAATCAAGGCGATGATCGCATCAGGTGCTGCACTGCCCAAAGGGTTTTCAATGGCTCCTTACTTTGTTGAAGTGTGGAAAAATGATGCGTCCAAGAGTGAGCTATTGATGCTCATAAAGCAGATTGATGAGGTGTGCGCATAATGTTAGAGATCATCTATCAAGACGAGTACTTTGTCGCGGTCAATAAGCCTGCAGGTATGTTGGTTCACCGCTCGTGGCTTGATAAACATGAAACACAATTTGTTATGCAGACGCTGCGTGATCAAATTGGTCAACACGTGTTTCCTCTGCACCGTTTAGATAGGCCGACATCGGGTGTGCTCGTCTTTGCTCTGTCGAGCGAAGTCGCCTCTGAGGTGATGCCGATGTTTGCGAACCATGAGATGCAGAAAACCTATCATGCGATTGTACGTGGGTGGATAGAAGAGGGTGATACCCTAGATTACGCGCTTAAGGTTGAACTGGATAAGATCGCTGACAAGTTCGCAAAAGAAGATAAAGAGGCGCAGGAAGCGATCACTGTCTATGAGCCTCTCGCCAAAGTAGAAGTGCCGTATTCGACAGGGCGCTTTTCAACCAGTCGTTACTGTTTAGTTGAAATGTTGCCAAAGACAGGTCGAAAGCATCAACTGCGTCGCCATATGGCCCACTTAAGACATCCAATTGTTGGTGATACCTCGCATGGTGATGGTAAGCACAATCGACTATTTAGAGAGAATCTCGATTCGCACCGTCTGCTGCTACACGCTTCAGAATTGCGCTTCATTCATCCGTTTACTCAACAAGAGGTAGTGATGAGAGCGAGTTTAGACGAGACTTGGCTAGACCTGTTTAGACAGTTTGAGTGGGATACTGCGTTAGTTGCGCAGAAGTAAATCGCTGACTACAAAATAAAGTAAAGGGCTGATAGTAGAAGACTATCAGCCCTTTTTATTAACTTAAGAAAGGGATCACTTTAGTTTTTCTAGATCCGCTTCGATCTCTGCGATCTTGCTTGAAACCACTTTTTCTAGGTGACGTAAGTCGGTCAGTATCTTCTGTTTCACATCGACGTCACTGCTTGGAGATGGTTTGGTGATCTTATTCAGCTCATCAATCACTAGCGTTAGATTGCGGTTGATCTCAGTAACTTCTTTATATTGGTTGTTGCCGCCGCTGACCAACACGCTTTTAACTTGGCGTGGGTATTTGAATTTAACGCTTTTAGCGAACAGCTCGCCTTTTTGCTTGCGGAAGTAGATCTTTAGGATGTCTTTGTGAGCTTCTTGACGAAGTGAGTAACGTTCAATCTGTTTAGGTTCATGGATGCCTAAACCAGTGAGGTTTGGATACATAAGCGACCTCTAGTATCTGAATGGAAGACGGATTACATAGGTTAATGTAGCAGCCTAATCATGAGCTAGATAGCGCTGGTGAATGAATTGATACTAAGTTGTGGGCAAGATCGCTCTCTCGACCTTGCCCACACTAAAAGCAGAATATTCAACTACCTGCTAGAGGTGGTCTAACTATGGCGCGAGCTCGGATACGTGCTCAGTAAGACGTTCACGTAGGGCTTGCTGTTGCTCTTCGGTTAAACGCCCTCCAATATCACTGGTCAAGATAAACAAGTCCTCGGCACGTTCACCTATGGTAGTAATTTTTGCCGCATGTAAGTTGATGTTGAGTTCGGCAAAGGTTGCACCAACTTGTGCCAATAATCCTGGCGTGTCGAGTGCTCTCAGCTCCATCAAGGTACGCTTCTTACTCTTGGTTGGTAAAAACTCTACGGAAGTTTTCACCTTAAAGTGCTGCAAATTACGTGGTGTGCGACGAGTTCTGATCTTGGTTGGTCGACCATCTTCCAATACATGGGTTAGGTGTTTGATGACCGCTTTATGTCTCGCCTCGTCGATGGCTTCGCCATGCTGATCGAGTACCATAAAGGTATCGAGAACATGACCATCTTTACTTACCATTACTTGAGCATCATGGACGTTGAAGTTGCGTCTATCTAGCTCTGCGACCACGGTTGCAAACAACGCAGGTTGGTCTTTTGAATACACAAATACTTCTGTGCCGCCACGTGTTGGCTTTTTACTGATCAATACCAGTGGCTGGCTCGAGTCTTCAAGGCGTAGCAGGTTCTCACAGTGCCAAGCGATCTGCTTATGGCTATGGCGCAGGAAGTAATCAGCCTTAAAGCGTTGCCACAGTACCTCTATTTCGCGCGCAGTAAAGCCCTCTTTACGCAATAAAGCTGATGCCATCTGTTGGTTGTGGCGAATACGGTCACGTACATCGACAGGGTTCTCTAAGCCACGGCGCAAAGCTCGCTGAGTAGAGTGGAAGAGTTCAGCTAACAGGGTTCGCTTCCAGCTGTTCCAGAGCTCAGGGTTGGTTGCACAGATATCTGCGACAGTTAGACAGACCAGATACTCCAGTGACTCTTCATCGCGTACTTTTTTGGCGAACTCTGTGATCACGTCCGGGTCGTAAATGTCACGACGCTGGGCGGTCACTGACATCAGTAGGTGGTTTTGAACCAGCCAAGAGACAAGCTTAGCTTCGGGTTTAGATAGACCGTGTTCGATACAGAAAGAGTAAGCTTCTACTGCACCAATCTCAGAGTGATCACCACCGCGCCCTTTTCCGATATCATGGAAAATGGCAGCCAGAATCAACAGCTCTTTTTTCTGGATACGTGGGTAAACTTCACAACAGATTGGGTGTTTGTCGTGGTTGGCAGCATAACTGAAGCGGTTGATGTGTTTTAGCAGTCGAATGCTGTGCTCATCCACGGTGTAAACGTGGAAAAGGTCGAATTGCATCTGACCGACAATCTGACTCCACTGTGGTAGGTAAGCAGAAAGTACCCCAAGTTTGTGCATCAGGCTAAAGGCTTTATGCAGTGCGTTAGGGTGGCGTACCAAGGCCATGAACTTTTCACGCGCTTCAGGGATCGTATGCAGAAAGCGGTTAAGCCTGCGACGTGCTGTACGTAGCTGTCTTAACGTTGGAGGACTCACGCCTTCGATAGAGGAGTCATTAGCGATATGGATAAACATATCGAGAATGGTTTCTGGACGCGCTTGAAATAGTGCTGGCTTACGAGCCTCAATCAGGGAACCGCGTCTTTGAAAGTCTTCATCGAGAATTTGAGCGTCTTGGGTTTCTCCGCCATTAATGATCGCCTGATCAAATAGTTTAAGCAGCATTTTATTGAGCTCAGCGACTCGACGCAGGGTTCGATAGAACTCCTTCATCATCATCTCTACGCCGCGATTACCTTCACCAGAGTAGCCAAGATGTTCGGCAACCTGAGCTTGGTGGGCAAAGGTGAGGCGGTTGTCGTAGCGGCGCAGTTCAATATGTAGCGCAAAACGTACGCGCCATAAGAAATCCTGACATTCGACTAATTCGCGGTACTCGGCGTCGGTAAGGAAGCCATATTTGCTCATCTCAAGTAGAGACGTCGCGCCAAAGTGACGCCGAGCAACCCAACTTAGCGTATGAATGTCGCGAAGGCCGCCCGGAGTCGACTTGATGTCTGGTTCTAAGTTGTAGGTTGTGTCGTGATAGCGCGCATGACGCTCTTTCTGCTCTTGAATCTTGGCTTTGTAGAAGGTCTCGCTTGGCCAAAATGAGTCAGAGTGGATTTTCATTTTAAGCTGCTGGAAGGTGTCTTCACTGCCACATAACAAACGAGATTCTTGTAGGTTCGTTGCTACTGTAAGATCGGCACTGCCGATGTCCAAACATTCGGCGACGGTTCTAACGGCATGACCAACTTCTAATCTCAGATCCCATAGGAGCGTGATGAACTCGCTGACCTTATCGCCTAACGCTTTGGGTAGTGTTTTCTGGGAGACGACAAGAATATCAATGTCGGAAAGCGGGTGAAGTTCGCCGCGGCCATAGCCGCCCACGGCAACTAGGCTGATGTGGGGTAATTCACTAAATCCAAAGTGCTGCCACAGTCGACTCAAAATACGGTCCATATATTCGGAGCGTGAGAGGACTAGGTCGGTAACGGGATGATGATTGAGAAACTCATTTTTTTGATGCTCGGTGAACTGTTCGAGTTTTTGTTTGAGTTCACTGATTTCTATCTGTTCTTCTTTGAACGTAAGAGGGCATTGGTATGGCATAGTTTGCTATCCGTGCAAGCAAAAATAGGAATAACAGACAATTTACCAGAGGTTGCGCGGAAACCGAAATGGTTGTGCAAACGGTTTATCGAAGAGAGGTGAGAAGATCTGCAGATAAAAAAATATCCTCGACAAAGTGAGGATATTTTCATTTGTATGAGCTGTTTAATTCGATGAATTAAGCGTTCTTCATGATACGAGGAATAGTATCATCGCTACGTAGCGTTAGAACTTCACAGCCAGTGTCTGTCACAACAAGCGTGTGCTCCCACTGTGCAGAGTTCTTGCTATCTGCGGTGTACACTGTCCAGCTGTCTTCGTCATCAAGGCGGCAGCCAAATTTACCTGCGTTGATCATTGGCTCGATAGTGAAACACATACCCGCTTTCAGTACTGTGCGGTCATTGTTTTTGTAGTGTACGACTTGTGGGTCTTCGTGGAATTCAGAACCGATGCCGTGACCACAGTAATCTTTCACGATAGAGAACTTAGAACGAGGGTTGTTCTTATTGTTGGTCTTGATGTACTTCTCAATCGCAGTACCGATTTGACCCAGTTGAACACCTGGCTTCACTTGGCGCATACCTTCGTATAGAGCTTCTTGTGCAACCATACATAGACGCTTGTTTGCTGGCGATACGTCACCAACTAGGAACATTTTAGAAGTGTCACCGTGGTAACCTTGAGGACGTACGCTTAAGTCTGCGTCTTTGTCATCAGGGATGATAACCGTGATGTCTACGTTTAGGATGTCACCATCTTTAAGTACAGCTGGCTTGTGCTGACCAGTGCTGCCCACTTCGTCTTGCTCTGCTGGGATACCGTGACAAACGATGTGGTTGATAGAAGTACAAATCGACTTAGGGAAACCATGGTAATCAAGGGGAGCTGAATATGCGCCTTTCTCTAGAGCGTACTCGTGGCAAAGCTTGTTCAGCTCTTCCGTTGTCGTACCCACTTGAATGTGAGGTTCGATCATCTCTAGGATTTCTGCAGCCAGTTTACCGGCGACGCGCATTTTTTCGATTTCTTCAGCAGTTTTAATTTTTACAGCCATTGCATATCTCTTAATTAGGTCGCACCTAAGTGTGCGTATGGGGCTATTCTAGCAGTGCAGCAGTTTAGCGCAACACTGCCATATCCATACTAAAGGGGTGGTTACTCTTAGTGCTGGTGGAAAGACGACAAATGATTCCATCACAGCGACGTAAAAATGCACTTTATCAGTAGCTGTTGTTGAGCCCTAAAACAGAATTTTTTCTAGCCAAAGATAGACAAAATATGGTATAAAGCGCGCCGGACATCAGGACTGTTTTCTCCCTCTTGGCGAAACAGCCTTTGTGTTCACTTACTATATCTTTAAATCACACACATTCCGACACATGTTCCGGGGTGCTTCAACAACATAAATAACCGCTGCTTTAAGCCGTTAGTTGTTAGGGGTCGGATTCATGGGGGATGTGGAGGCCTAACCCCATAGAGGATTTTAAAATGGCAACTGTATCAATGCGCGATATGCTAAAAGCTGGTGTTCACTTCGGTCACCAAACTCGTTACTGGAACCCAAAAATGAAGCCATTCATCTTTGGTGCTCGTAACAAGGTTCATATCATCAACCTAGAAAAAACTGTACCAATGTTCAACGACGCTCTAGCTGAACTAGCTAAAGTTGGCGAGAAGAAAGGTAAAGTTCTTTTTGTTGGTACTAAGCGCGCTGCATCTGAAGCTGTTAAAGAAGCTGCTGTAAACAGCAACCAGTTCTACGTTAACAACCGCTGGTTAGGCGGTATGCTAACGAACTACAAAACTGTTCGTCAGTCTATCAAGCGTCTAAAAGACCTAGAAGCTCAAGCTCAAGACGGTACTTTCGACAAGCTAACTAAGAAAGAAGCTCTAATGCGCACTCGTGAAATGGAGAAGCTAGAGAAGTCTCTTGGTGGTATCAAGAACATGGGCGGCCTACCAGACGCTCTATTCGTAATCGATGCTGATCACGAACACATCGCAGTTAAAGAAGCAAACAACCTAGGTATCCCAGTTTACGCTGTAGTTGATACTAACTCTAACCCAGACGGCGTTGACTTCGTTATCCCAGGTAACGACGATGCAATCCGTGCAGTACAGCTTTACCTAAACGCTGCTGCAGACGCGGTTAAAGAAGGTCGTAACAAAGACGTTGCTGCTGTAGCTGCTGAAAAAGATGGTTTTGTAGAAGCTGAATAATAGCGGCTCTGAATCACGCTTGGCTTACTAATCTAGATTTTGAAATCTTTATTAAATGTAAGCTAAGTTATAGTTAGATCGGGGGCCTCATTTTGGCCCCTGATTTTTACCTTATTTTCGAATCAACCGAGGAATAGAGAATGGCAACTGTAACTGCTGCTCTAGTTAAAGAACTTCGCGAGCGCACTGGCGCTGGCATGATGGAATGTAAGAAAGCGCTTGTAGAAGCAAACGCTGACATCGAACTAGCAATTGAAAACATGCGTAAATCTGGCGCAGCGAAAGCAGCTAAGAAAGCTGGTAACGTTGCTGCTGAAGGCGCAATCATCATCAAAGAAGAGAACGGCGTAGCTGCTCTTCTTGAAGTTAACTGTCAAACTGACTTCGTAGCAAAAGATGCTAGCTTCACTGCATTCGCAGAAGAAGTAGCAGCTGACGCAGTAGCTACTCAAGCTTCTGTAGAAGAGCTACAAGCTAAGTTCGAAGAAACTCGCGTTGCTCTAGTTGCAAAAATCGGCGAAAACATCAACATCCGTCGCGTAGCATACGTACAAGGTGCTGCACTAGCTTCTTACCGTCACGGTGAGAAAATCGGTGTTGTTGTAGCTGGTGAAGGCGAAGCTGAAACTCTTAAGCACGTTGCAATGCACGTTGCTGCATCTCGTCCTGAGTTCGTTAACCCAGAAGACGTACCTGCAGACGTAGTAGCTAAAGAGAAAGCTGTTCAAGTTGAAATCGCTATGAACGAAGGCAAGCCTCAAGAGATCGCTGAGAAAATGGTTATCGGCCGTATGAAGAAATTCACGGGCGAAATCTCTCTAACAGGTCAAGCTTTCATCATGGAACCTAAGAAAACTGTTGGCGAAATCCTTAAAGAGAAAGGCGCTGCAGTATCTAACTTCGTACGTCTAGAAGTTGGTGAAGGTATCGAGAAAGCTGCTGAAATGAGCTTCGCTGACGAAGTTGCAGCGGTACAAAAAGGTTAATCCTTAGCGTATTGTTCGAAAAAAGACCGTGGCCCATGCTACGGTCTTTTTATGAATAGCGCATGGAAAATTAGCCGTGATGAATGGATAAGAATCTCGACGCATTTTTGTCTATTCATGACTGTTAATCATCAACTCTTTGGAAGGTAAACTCCATGACTACGAACCCTAAACCAGCGTATCAACGTATTCTGTTAAAACTTAGCGGTGAAGCGCTACAAGGCGAAGAAGGTTTTGGTATTGACCCAACGATCCTTGATCGTATGGCTCAAGAAGTAAAAGAATTGGTTGAACTAGGTGTTCAAGTAGGTGTTGTAATTGGTGGCGGTAACCTTTTCCGTGGCGCAGGTCTTGCTGAAGCAGGTATGAACCGCGTTGTGGGTGACCACATGGGTATGCTAGCAACAGTAATGAACGGCCTTGCTATGCGTGACGCTCTACACCGTGCTTACGTAAACGCACGTGTAATGTCTGCAATTCCTCTTAAAGGTGTGTGTGACGACTACAACTGGGCTGATGCGATTTCTCAACTTCGTCAGGGTCGTGTTGTGATCTTCTCTGCGGGTACAGGTAACCCATTCTTCACTACAGATTCTGCTGCATGTCTACGTGGTATCGAGATTGAAGCGGATGTTGTGCTAAAAGCAACTAAAGTAGATGGTGTATTTACGGCTGACCCAGTAGCAAACCCAGACGCAGAGCTGTATGATACTTTGTCTTACAACACAGTTCTTGAGAAAGAACTAAAAGTAATGGACTTGGCTGCATTTACGCTAGCACGTGATCACAAGATGCCAATCCGCGTATTTAACATGAACAAGCCAGGCGCACTACGTCGCGTGGTTATGGGTGAGACTGAAGGTACATTAATCAGCGAAACTGAATAATGACCCTCTCGCCAAGGTATTGCCTTGGCGAGTTTATTTTCATCACTCCTAAAAGCTTTCTTGAAGAAAGAACATAATCAAGGTGAAATTGTGATTAACGAAATCAAAAAAGACGCTCAAGAGCGCATGGAAAAAAGTGTTGAAGCACTAAGAAATAGCCTTCAAAAAATCCGTACAGGTCGTGCGCACCCAAGCCTACTATCTGGTATTTCTGTAGAGTACTACGGTGCACCAACACCTCTGACTCAAGTTGCTAACGTTATCGCTGAAGATGCTCGTACTCTAGCAATCACAGTGTTTGATAAAACACTAACGCCGCTAGTTGAAAAAGCGATCATGACTTCTGACCTAGGTCTAAACCCTATGTCTGCGGGTACGGTTATCCGTGTTCCACTTCCACCGCTAACGGAAGAGCGTCGTAAAGACCTAGTTAAAATCGTTCGTGGCGAAGCTGAAGGTGGCCGTGTTGCTATCCGTAACATCCGTCGTGACGCAAACAGCGACCTAAAAGCACTTCTTAAAGATAAAGAAATCTCTGAAGACGAAGATCGCAAAGCACAAGACGAAATTCAAAAGCTAACTGACGCTGCGGTTAAGAACGTAGATGAAGTACTAGCAACTAAAGAAAAAGAGTTGATGGAAGTTTAATTTTCCACATTCTTCTCTGTTGGAAAAACGCTGTTCTCACCGTTCAGCGTTTTTTTATGCTACTCTGTCCGACTATTAGAATTTGATTCACTCTTTTATGCATAATTCTCAAGCGTTCACAGACTCTCTCCCAAAGCACATTGCTATCATCATGGATGGTAATGGCCGCTGGGCTAAGGCTCAGGGTAAACCTCGCGTATTTGGCCATAAAAATGGCGTTCAAGCGGTTCGTAAAACCATCTCATCTTCTGCAAGACTCGGCATTAAAGCCGTAACCTTGTTTGCGTTCAGCAGTGAAAACTGGCGTCGTCCAGAGGAGGAAGTGGGTGTCCTTATGGAGCTTTTTATTACCGTTCTCGCTAGCGAGGTTAAAAAGCTGCATAAGAACAATCTACAGTTGCGTGTTATTGGTGACAAAAGTCGTTTCAATGAGCGACTACAAAAGAAAATCGAAGAAGCGGAAGCTTTAACCAGTAATAACACAGGTATGGTTGTTAACATTGCTGCCAACTATGGCGGTAAATGGGATATTCAACAGGCAGTTAAGTCAATTGCAACTCAAGTGAAAGAGGGCGAACTCAACATTGATGAGATCGATGAGCCACTGATCACTTCGCACCTTACTATGTCTGATATCCCTGAAGTCGATCTGCTTATTCGCACTAGCGGTGAATGTCGAATCAGCAACTTCATGCTGTGGCAACTTGCTTATGCAGAAATGTATTTCACAGAACAGTACTGGCCTGACTTTAACGAAGATAGCTTGGTTGAAGCGGTAACATGGTTTGTAAATCGAGAGCGTCGATTTGGTTGTACTGGTGAGCAAATCAAAGCAATGATGGACAGCTAATAAGGATTTTTTAGTTTGAAACAACGAATTATAACTGCGCTGATTTTAGCTCCTCTGGTTATTCTTGGCATTTTCGAGTTATCACTGGCAACCTTCATTTTATCACTATTTGTGATTACCCTTTTAGGTTACTGGGAATGGACTCAGTTCGTAGAGAGCAAGTCACGTTACTTGGCTCTTGTGCCAACGGTGGCGATCAGTGTTGCAAGCTTCGCATTAATTCCATTTGATGCGTTTAGCTTAAACCACCTCTCAAGCGCGCACTTTGCGGTGTTAGCGATCGGTTCAGTATGGTGGGTTATCGCAAGTGGTTTGGCCGTTACCTATCCTAAGTCTACGTCAGCGTGGCAGGGTTCTAGTTTACTGAGACATTGTTTCGGTATTTTGACACTACTCCCGTTCTTTTGGAGCGTAGTGATTCTAAGAGCAAATGGTATCGATCAAGATCCATACCATGGTGCTAAGCTGGTTATGTTTGTTTGCTTGCTTGTATGGGCAGCGGATAGCGGTGCTTACTTTGCTGGAAAGAGCTTTGGTAAACGAAAAATGGCGCCAGCAGTGAGTCCAAATAAAACCATTGAAGGTTTGATTGGCGGTATCATTACTGCGTTGATTGTTGCATGGATTTTCGCGGGTCTATTTGATATTCAATTTACTAGCCCGATCCAAATGATTGCGATCACTTTAATTACCGTAGTGATCTCTGTATTGGGTGACCTCGTTGAAAGTATGTTCAAGCGAGTTTCTGGTATTAAAGACAGCAGCAATTTAATTCCTGGTCACGGTGGAATACTGGACCGAATTGACAGCTTAACCGCTGCCTTCCCAGTCTTTGCTCTGCTTTACTTAGCATTCTAAATTTTAAGGGCAGAGCAATCTGCCCTTTGTTTTATTCCTACGGTCTTACTGAGATGCGAAATCTAACTATCCTTGGCGCAACAGGCTCAATTGGTGCGAGCACCCTAAGAGTCGTTGAACAGAATCCTACTCAATACAATATTGTGGCACTAGCTGCGGGTTCTAATGTAGAAAAAATGCGGGCGCTAGTGGCTAAGTGGCAGCCGGAATACGTTGCTATGGCGTGTCCTCAAGCGGCTGAAGAACTAGAGCGTCAACTGCAACAAGACGCTGTTTCAACAGTAGTGTTAAGTGGCAATGATGGCATGTGTCAGGTTGCGGCTTTAGAGCATGTCGATACAGTGATGGCAGCTATCGTTGGTGCCGCTGGCTTGTTGCCGACGATGTCTGCGGTAAAGGCTGGTAAGCGTATTTTGCTTGCAAACAAAGAAGCTTTGGTTATGTCGGGTCAGTTGTTTATCGATGCCGTTGAAAAGTACGGTGCTGAATTGCTCCCTGTCGACAGTGAACATAATGCGATTTTCCAATGCTTGCCTGAGCGAGTTCAAACGCAACTTGGGCGTTGCGACCTTGCCGAAAACGGCATCAACCATATCCTTTTAACGGGGTCTGGCGGTCCATTCCGCTACACAGAAGTATCTGAATTGGAGTCGGTGACTCCGCAAAAAGCGATAGCGCATCCTAACTGGTCTATGGGACCTAAGATCTCAGTTGATTCTGCGACTATGATGAATAAAGGCCTTGAGTACATTGAAGCGAAATGGCTTTTTAATGCATCTAAAGAGCAGCTGAAAGTGATTATTCATCCGCAGTCAGTCATTCATTCTATGGTGCAATACAAAGATGGTTCCGTATTGGCACAAATGGGTGAGCCTGACATGGCCACACCAATTGCACTGACGATGTCTTACCCAGAACGTATCGATGCTGGTGTAAAGCCTCTCGACTTTACCAAAGTGGGTGAGCTGACTTTCTTAGAACCAGATTTCGCACGCTACCCTTGTTTAAAACTGGCTATCGAAGCTTGTTACCTTGGACAACATGCTACAACGGCAGTTAATGCTGCTAATGAAGTAGCGGTAGACGCATTCTTAAATGAAAAAGTGAAATTTACCGACATTGCTGTGATTAACGAATACGTTATGAGCAAAGTCTGTGAACAACATACGTCTGAAAGTCTAGATAGCTTGGAAAGCTTGTTAGAGCTAGATACTATGTCACGAAACCTTGCCGTTCAGTTTATTGAAGAGCAGTTGTTATGAGTGGAATTTTATGGAACTTCGTATCCTTCATCGTTGCGTTAGGGATACTGGTCGCAGTTCATGAGTTTGGCCACTTTTGGGTCGCTCGTCGTTGCGGCGTAAAAGTTGAAAAGTTTTCGATTGGTTTTGGTAAATCCATCTGGAGCAAAGTCGGCAAAGATGGTACCGAGTACAGCCTGTCGATTATTCCTCTTGGTGGCTACGTTAAAATGCTCGACGGTCGAGTCGATGACGTCACCGAAGAGCAGCAACAATATGCTTTTGACAAGAAACCTTTGTGGAAACGAACGGCGATTGTGGGTGCTGGCCCAGCATTTAACTTCTTGTTCGCTATCTTTGCGTATTGGTTAGTCTTTTTAATCGGTGTACCTGCAGTTAAGCCCGTAATTGGTGAGGTAGCTCCGCAATCTATCGCTGCTCAAGCAGGAATTGAATCTGGGATGGAACTTAAATCTATTTCAGGAATCAAAACCGCTGATTGGGAATCTGTGAACATTGGTCTGATCTCACATATTGGTGATGACAGCATGACGGTGACTGTAGCTTCTCAAGACAACATTGGTCTAGAGCAGAAGTTGACTCTCGATCTGACAGAGTGGTCTTTTGACCCTGAAACAGAATCGGCAATGTCTACCTTAGGCTTCAAGCCATTTTCTCCTGAAATCTCAACAACGCTTGCTCAGGTAATGGAAGATGGCGCGGCGTATGCAGCAGGCTTTGAAGTAGGTGACCAGATTGTCAGTATTGATGGCGTAGAGGTTAATGATTGGCCGATGGTGGTCGAAGCCATTCGCTCTAACCCTGAACAAGCATTGAATTTCGCTGTCGACCGCAATGGCTATCAAACGGAGCTGACGTTAACACCGAAATCTCGTGAACTGTCTGATGGTAGTTCAATTGGTTATGCTGGTATTGCTCCAGAAGTCGCAGAATGGCCGGAAGACTATCGCTTTGAGCTGCAATTTGGTGTATTTGAAGCAGTAGGAAAGGCGATTGATAAAACGGGTCAAATCATTGACCTAACACTGACGATGCTTAAGAAGCTTATCGTGGGTGATGTAGGACTAAATAACCTAAGTGGGCCAATCTCGATTGCTAAAGGTGCGGGCACCACAGCAGATTATGGCTTGGTCTATTTCTTAGGTTTCTTAGCTCTGATTAGTGTGAACTTAGGCATTATTAATTTAGTACCGCTGCCTATGTTAGATGGCGGTCATTTGCTCTTTTTCGCTATTGAGGCAATTACTCGTAAACCTGTACCAGAAAAGGTACAAGAGATGGGATACCGAGTGGGCAGTGCGATTATCTTCTCACTGATGGCTCTAGCAATATTTAACGACTTTACTCGTCTGTGAATGGTTCCTCACAGGCTTTGGTAGTAGCAAGGAATAATTAGAATAAGTATGGCGATTAAGCAAATTCTGTTCGCAAGTCTATTGGCCACGAGCGTGGCTGCGAATGGAGCAGAAAACTTCGTAGTTCAAGATATTAAGATTGAAGGCCTACAACGCGTAGCATTAGGTGCTGCTCTCTTGAAAATGCCAGTACGTATTGGCGACCAAGTAGACGAAAGCGATGTATCTGAGATCATTCGTGCGCTTTACGCATCAGGCAACTTTGAAAACGTAAAAGTATTGCGTGATGAAGGGGTGTTGATTGTTCAAGTTAAAGAGCGTCCAACAATCGCTAGTATCTCTTTTTCTGGCAACAAAGCGATTAAGGAAGAGCAGCTTCAGCAGAACCTAGACGCATCAGGTGTGCGTGAAGGTGAAGCGCTAGATCGTACGACACTGAGCAACATTGAAAAAGGGTTAGAAGATTTTTACTACAGCGTGGGTAAATACAACGCGACTGTAAAAGCGGTGGTAACACCTCTTCCTCGCAACCGTTCAGACCTTAAGTTTGTGTTCACTGAAGGTGTATCTGCGAAGATCCAACAGATCAACTTTATCGGTAATGAAGTATACAGTGATGAAGAGTTGCTGAGTCGCTTCAACCTAAATGTGGATGTTGCTTGGTGGAACTTCTTAGCTGACGAAAAGTATCAGAAGCAAGTGCTTGCCGGTGACATAGAAGCTTTGAAATCATACTACCTTGATCGTGGTTACTTAAAATTCCAAGTTGATTCTACGCAAGTCTCTATTTCACCTGACAAGAAGGGCGTGTACATTACGCTAGGCTTAGATGAAGGTAAGCCTTATAAGGTGAAAGACGTTAAGTTCCGTGGTGAGCTTATTGGTCGAGAAGCGGACTTCGAAGCGTTGGTACCGTTTGAAGAAGGTGATACCTACAACGGCTCTGCAGTGACCTCTCTAGAAGAGAACGTTAAGCGTATTCTAGGTGAGTCAGGTTATGCCTACCCACAAGTACGTACTATTCCTGAATTCGACGATGAGACTCAAGAGGTTTCTTTGGTTATTAACGTAGAAGCGGGTAGCCGTATCTACGTGCGTGATATCCGTTTCACGGGTAACAACTCAACTAAAGATGAAGTACTACGTCGTGAAATGCGTCAAATGGAAGGCAGCTGGCTTAACTCGAAGTCTATTGATACGGGTAAAAGCCGCTTGAATCGTTTGGGCTTCTTCGAAACCGTTGATGTTCAGACGGTACGTGTTCCGGGTACCGAAGACCAAGTTGATTTGGTTTACAACGTGAAAGAAGCCAACTCGGGTAGCATCAACTTTGGTGTCGGCTACGGTACTGAATCAGGCATCAGTTTCCAAGTTGGTCTTCAGCAAGATAACTTTGCGGGCTCTGGTAACCGTGTTGGTGTTAGTGCCATGATGAACGATTACCAAAAGAATGTGAGCTTGGACTATCGCGACCCATACTGGAACCTTGATGGTGTGAGTTTGGGTGGTAAGATCTTCTACAACGAGTTTGAAGCATCGGAAGCGGGTATTGTTGACTATACCAACCAAAGTTATGGTACCAGTCTGACTTGGGGTTTCCCTATGGATGAACTGAACCGTCTTGAGTTTGGTGTCGGTTACACCCACAACAAGATCGGTAATGTTCCTACCTATATTCAAGTTGAACAGTTTGCTCGAAGTATCAATCAATACGGTGATGAAAACATCCTTACCGATGATTTCGATATCAACATCTCTTGGACGCGTAACAACCTGAACCGTGGTTTCTTCCCAACGGCGGGTAACCACCAACGTGCTTTCGCTAAAATGACAGTACCAGGCTCTGATGTTAAGTACTTCAAGATGCAGTACGATGTAAAACATTACATCCCGCTGACTAAAAAGCATGAGTTTACGCTACTGATGCGTGGTCGTTTAGGCTATGGTAATGGTTATGGTCAGACGGATGGTAATGATAACCTGTTCCCATTCTATGAGAACTACTACGCTGGTGGTTTCACAACGTTGCGTGGCTTCGGCTCTAACTCAGCTGGTCCAAAGGCTGTTTATTCAAACAGCACGGGTAACAACCCGACTTACGATACAGCAACTGATGACTCAATTGGTGGTAACGCAATCGCACTTGCAAGCTTAGAGTTAATTGTACCAACGCCATTCGCTTCAGATGAGGCTCGCAGCCAGATCCGAACCAGTGTGTTCTTTGATATGGCAAGTGTATGGGATACAGAGTTTGTTGACCGTGAAGCACCAAGTAACGGCTCTCAGTACTATTACGATTACTCTGACCCAACACATTATCGTTCTTCATACGGTGCAGCCCTACAGTGGATGTCGCCAATGGGGCCACTGGTTTTCTCTCTAGCTAAACCAATTAAAATTTACGAAGGTGATGATGAAGAGTTCTTCACATTCACCATTGGTAGAACTTTCTAATACTTAAAGGACAATATTTTGAAAAATATGATGAAAGCAGCAGGTCTAGGCCTAATCGTTCTTAGCTCTTCTTTCTTTGCAACAGCTGCAGAAGCGGCACAGAAAATTGGCTACGTGAACACTGCACAAGTATTCCAAGCTCTACCTCAGCGTGAAGTTGTTCTTCAAAAAATGCAGGAAGAGTTCAAAGACAAAGCGGCTGAACTGCAAAGCATTCAAGCAGAAGCTCAAACCAAGATTGAAAAGCTAAAGCGTGATGGCGAGCTGCTTGGTCCAGAGGAAGTTGAAAAGCTACGTATTGAAGTTGGTCAACTAGACAGCAAATACAAGATTAAAGCACAAGCGCTTGAGAAGGCGAGCCAACGTCGTGAAGCTCAAGAGAAGCAGAAGCTATTTAAAGTGATTCAAGAAGCAGTAGAAAAAGTAGCTGAGAAAGAGGGCTACGACATGATCGTAGACATCTCTACACTTCAATACGCGAAACCTGAATACAATATCTCTGAGAAAGTAATCAAATCACTGAAATAAGCTCTATGAAGAATCTGACTTTAGCCGAACTGGCAGAAATTACCGGAGGTGAGCTACATGGCGAAGGCAGCGTAGTTGTCTCTGCAGTAGCTCCAATGGATAAGGCACAAGAAGGGGATGTGACATTCCTTTCAAATGCAAAGTACAGCAAACACTTAGCTGAATGTAAAGCGTCTGCTGTGATGGTAAAAGAGAGTGAACGCGAACTGTGCACAACTCACGTAATTGTGGTTGATGACCCATATGTTGCGTTTGCGAAAGTGGCACAAGCTCTTGATACTACTCCTGAACCGGCTTCGGCTATCGCAGATTCTGCAGTGATTGCTGAGTCAGCGGTTTTAGGTGCCAACGTATCTATCGGTGCGAATGCGGTGATTGAATCTGGTGTTGAGCTGGGTGATAACGTAGTCATTGGTGCCGGCTGTTTCATCGGCAAAAATGCGAAAATTGGCTCAGGCACTAAGCTGTGGGCTAATGTGAGCATCTACCATGAAGTGGTGTTAGGTGAAGCATGTTTGGTTCAATCAAGTACAGTGATTGGTTCTGATGGCTTTGGTTATGCGAATGAGAAAGGCGAGTGGATTAAGATTCCTCAAGTCGGCACTGTTCGCATTGGTAATCGTGTTGAGATCGGTGCATGTACGACGATTGACCGCGGTGCGCTGGATGATACTGTTATTGAAGATAATGTAATCATTGATAACCAGATGCAAATTGCTCATAACGTTCACATCGGATATGGTTCAGCGTTGGCGGGTGGTACTATCATTGCTGGCAGCACAACGATAGGTAAGTACTGTATCATTGGTGGTGGTAGCGTTATCAATGGCCATATTGAGATCGCTGATGGCGTAACGATTACCGGTATGGGTATGGTTATGCGTAGCATCACTGAGAAAGGCATGTACTCTTCAGGTATTCCTTTACAGCCAAATAAAGAGTGGCGTAAAACGGCAACGCGCGTTCACCGTATTGATGAGATGAACAAGCGTCTGAAAACTGTTGAAAAACTTATCGAGAAGGGCTCGGAATCATAATTCCAGCATTTCTAATTAAAAGGCTCGCGTCATGCGGGTCTTTTTCGTTTATAATCCCTTTAATTGACTAAAGAATACAAATAGGAATACGACTTTGACTACTGAACAGAAAACGATGAACATTACTGAAATTCAGGAACTACTACCTCATCGCTACCCATTCCTAATGATCGACCGTGTTACTCACTTTGAAGAAGAGAAGACACTGACAGCGATTAAGAATGTCTCTGTGAACGAGCCTCAGTTTACTGGCCACTTCCCACAACTTCCTGTATTCCCAGGTGTGTTGATTCTTGAAGCTATGGCTCAAGCAACAGGTCTGCTTGCATTTAAATCTTTTGGTGCACCATCAGAGAATGAGTTGTACTACTTTGCGAGTGTTGATAAAGCTAAGTTCCGCAAGCCAGTAGTCCCTGGTGACCAGCTTGTTATTGAAGTGGAATTCCTTAAAGAACGCCGTGGCATCGCATCATTCAATGGTGTAGCAAAAGTAGACGGTGAAGTAGTATGTTCAGCTGAACTAAAATGTGCTCGTAGAGAGTTTTAATATGATCCATGAAACAGCAAACATTCACCCAGCAGCGGTAATAGAAGGTGAGGTGACCATTGGTGCAAACGTATCTGTGGGGCCATTCACTTACATTTCTGGCAACGTAACTATTGGTGAAGGCACTGAAGTTATGTCGCATGTTGTGATTAAAGGTCACACGACAATCGGTAAAGATAACCGAATCTTCCCGCATGCTGTGATTGGTGAAGAGAACCAAGATAAAAAGTACGGTGGTGAAGATACGACTGTAGTTATCGGTGATCGCAATGTGATTCGTGAAGCGGTTCAAATTCACCGCGGTACGGTTCAAGATAAAGCGACCACAGTGATTGGTGATGACAACCTGCTTTGTGTTAACGCTCACGTAGCGCATGACGTTATTGTTGGTAATCACACCCACATTGGCAACAATGCTATCTTGGGTGGTCACGTAACGGTTGGTGATTACGCCGGTGTTATGGCGCTATCTGCTATCCACCCATTCTGCTCTATCGGTGCTTATGCTTACATTGGCGGCTGTTCTGCAGTTGTACAAGATGTACTTCCATATGTTCTGGCTCAAGGTAACCATGCGGCGCCATTTGGCTTGAACCTTGTTGGTCTAAAGCGTAATGGTTTCGAGAAGCCTGAGATTCGTGCACTACAAAAAGCGTATAAAGAAATCTATCGTTCAGGTAAAACGCTAGACGAAGCAAAAGAGACATTGGTAGAGATGGCGAATGAATTCCCATCGATCAACCCAATGCTTGAGATGCTTGAAAGCTCAGAGCGCGGAATTATCCGATAGTAAAATGACAGGGTAAATGGCGTTTATGTGTGTATTCACAGTTTCATTTACCCATTAACAAAAAGATCGCTCTCACATAAGCGATCTTTTTTGTTTTAAGCCGTAAGGAATCAGGAAAGGTTTATGTCAGTAGAAACGATGCAATCAAACCATAATCAAGCGCCTTCTGAACGCCCATTAAGAGTGGGTATTGTTGTTGGTGAACTCTCTGGTGATACCCTAGGTGAAGGCTTCATGAAAGCGATTCAAGAGCAGTATCCTAATGCGGAGTTTGTTGGTATTGGTGGTCCAAAAATGAAAGCCTTGGGCTGCGAGTCTCTGTTCGAAATGGAAGAGCTTGCTGTAATGGGTTTGGTGGAAGTGCTTGGAAGACTGCCACGATTGCTGAAAGTTAAGGCGGAGTTGGTGAAGTATTTCACAAGTAACCCACCAGACGTTTTTATTGGCATTGATGCGCCAGATTTCAATTTACGCCTTGAGTTAGACCTAAAAAATGCAGGCATTAAAACGGTTCACTATGTGAGTCCATCAGTGTGGGCATGGCGTCCTAAACGTATCTTCAAAATCGATAAAGCGACCGACTTAGTATTGGCATTCCTTCCATTCGAAAAGGCGTTTTACGACAAATATAACGTTGCTTGTGAGTTCGTTGGGCATACGTTAGCTGATGCGATTCCACTAGAACCAAATCAGGCAGAAGCGCGTGAATTGCTCGGTTTAGAGCAAGACAAGAAATGGTTAGCCGTACTTCCTGGTAGCCGTGGCGGTGAAATGAAGCTGATTGCTCAACCATTTATCGAAACTTGCCAACGCGTTCACGAAAAGTACCCGGAGATCGGCTTTGTTGTCGCAGCCGTGAATGAGACTCGCAAACAGCAGTTTACCGAGATCTGGAAGGCAACGGCACCAGAGCTGGATTTTGTTATTGTGCAAGATACTGCGCGCAATGTAATTACCGCTGCCGACTCAGTACTACTCGCTTCTGGTACGGTTGCGCTGGAATGTATGCTACTGAAACGCCCTATGGTGGTTGGTTACAAGGTAAATAAACTGACTGGCTACATTGTTAAGAAGCTAGCGATTACCGAGTTTGTTTCTTTGCCTAACATTCTTGCGGGCGAAGAGATCGTTAAGGAGCACATCCTTGAAGAGTGCCACCCTGACTTCTTATTCCCGTCGGTAGACGCCATGCTTTCTCGTGATAACTCTGCTTTAATCGAGCGCTTTACCGAGATGCACCACTGGATTCGTAAAGATGCTGATAAACAAGCTGCGAGCCAAGTGTTGAAGCTGATTGGCTGGCCAACGCAGGACAAATAACAGATTACTAAATGCCCAAGAGAACACTATGGCAGTAAAAGATAAAAAAGAACTTCCTCCTTTCGAGTATCCTGCAGGCTACCAGTTGTTTGCAGGCGTTGATGAAGTTGGTCGCGGACCTTTGGTCGGTGATGTGGTAACCGCAGCGGTAATTCTTGACCCAAATAACCCAATTGAAGGGCTTAACGACTCGAAGAAGCTATCAGAAAAGAAACGCCTGGCCCTATTGCCTGAGATCAAAGATAAAGCGCTAGCCTGGTCTGTAGGACGCTGCTCTCCTCAAGAAATCGATGAGTTAAATATCCTTCAAGCGACCATGGTTGCGATGCAGCGCGCAATCGCTGGTTTAAGCGTACAGCCCGATATGGCATTGATTGATGGTAACCGAGTGCCTGATTTACCAATGGCAGGTCAAGCCGTTGTCAAAGGCGATCTTCGAGTTGCAGAAATCAGTGCAGCTTCGATCATTGCCAAGGTGGTGAGAGACCAAGAGATGGAAGAGTTGGACAAGCTGCATCCTGAATTTGGTTTTGCGAAACATAAAGGTTATCCAACCAAAGCACACTTTGAAGCTATTGAAAAACATGGTGTGACTGAGCATTATCGTAAGAGCTTTAAGCCTGTAAAACGCATTTTAGGGCTTGATTAGCAGTCGCGTTGGCCAACAGAAACTCATAGAATTAACAAAACGTTGTTACCCCCTAGGCTTAGCCTAGAAATCAGGAAGAAGAATGTCAGATCCTAAATTCGTCCACCTTCGTGTTCATAGTGACTTTTCAATGGTCGATGGACTCTCCAAAGTACCGCCGTTGGTGAAAAAAGTTGCTGAGATGGGCATGCCTGCGATGGCGCTCACCGACTTTACCAACTTATGTGGTCTGGTGAAGTTTTATGGCACAGCTCATGGCTGTGGTGTAAAGCCTATCATTGGTGCAGACTTCCTGATGCAGTCTCCAGAATTTGGTGAGGAGCTTACGCGTTTAACCGTGCTAGCGACGGACAACAAGGGTTATAACAACCTAACTCTGTTGATATCGAAGGCCTATCTTCGTGGGCATGTTCAACACCACCCTGTTATTGATAAAGAGTGGCTGATTGAGAATGCGGAAGGCTTGATCATTCTATCTGGTGCGAAAGACGGCGAGATTGGTAAAGCACTATTGAAGGGCAATCAAGCTCTTGTCGATAGCTGTGTTGCTTTCTACAAAGAATATTTTTCCGATCGCTTTTATCTTGAATTGATTCGTACTGGTCGTCCTGATGAAGAGTCTTACTTACATTTCGCTCTGGATCTTGCAGAACGAGCAGAGCTCCCGGTGGTTGCGACCAACGAAGTAGTCTTCATCTCAGAAGACTTGTTCGAAGCGCACGAGATTCGAGTCGCGATTCATGATGGTTACACTTTAGAAGACCCTCGACGACCTAAAAACTACAGTGAGCAGCAATACCTTCGTAGTGAAGAAGAAATGTGCGAGCTCTTTGCAGACATTCCAGAAGCACTAGAAAACAGTGTTGAAATCGCCAAGCGTTGTAACGTTACGGTTCGTCTAGGTGAGTACTTCCTACCAAACTTCCCAACAGAAGGTCTGGCAATTGAAGACTTCTTGATTAAGAAGTCTGAAGAGGGCTTAGAGCGCCGTCTTGCGTTTCTTTTCCCTGATGAACAAGTACGTGCCGAGCGCAGACCAGAGTATGACGATCGTTTGAAAATCGAACTTGAAGTAATTAATAACATGGGTTTCCCGGGTTACTTCTTGATCGTAATGGAGTTCATCCAGTGGTCTAAAGATAATGATGTACCAGTAGGCCCTGGTCGTGGTTCGGGTGCGGGCTCACTGGTGGCCTACGCGTTGGATATCACTGATCTTGATCCACTTGAATACGATCTACTCTTCGAACGTTTCTTGAACCCAGAACGTGTCTCAATGCCCGATTTCGATATCGACTTCTGTATGGATAAGCGTGACCAAGTTATTGACCACGTGGCAGAAATGTATGGTCGTGATGCGGTATCTCAGATCATCACGTTCGGTACCATGGCGGCAAAAGCGGTAATTCGCGACGTGGGGCGTGTACTTGGTCACCCATTTGGTTTTGTTGACCGAATCTCAAAGCTCGTCCCACCTGATCCAGGGATGACTCTCGAAAAAGCCTTTAAAGCTGAGCCTGCATTACCAGAGTTGTATGATGGTGATGAAGAGGTTCGTGAGCTGATCGACAAATGTCGTATCCTCGAAGGCTGTACTCGTAACGCCGGTAAGCACGCAGGTGGTGTTGTAATCTCACCAACCACCATCACGGACTTTGCACCTATCTATGCTGATGCCGAGGGTAACTTCCCGGTAACTCAGTTTGATAAGAACGACGTAGAAACGGCAGGTCTGGTTAAGTTTGACTTCTTGGGCCTGCGTACTCTGACGATCATTGACTGGGCGTTAGGGTTAGTAAACCCAAGACTTGAGCGCGAAGGCAAAGATCCAGTTCGTATCGAATCGATTCCGTTAGATGACCAAGCGTCGTTCAACCTGTTACAAAATTCAGAAACTACTGCGGTATTCCAGCTGGAGTCTCGTGGTATGAAAGATCTAATCAAACGTCTTCAACCTGACTGTTTCGAAGATATTATCGCATTGGTAGCCCTGTTCCGTCCGGGTCCACTGCAATCGGGCATGGTAGATAACTTTATCGACCGTAAGCACGGCCGAGAAGCTATTTCATACCCAGATGAAACATGGCAACACGAATCGTTAAAAGAGACGCTTGAGCCAACCTACGGCATTATTTTGTACCAAGAGCAGGTAATGCAGATTGCCCAAATCCTAGCGGGTTATACGCTAGGTGGCGCAGATATGTTGCGTCGTGCGATGGGTAAGAAAAAGCCAGAAGAGATGGCGAAGCAGCGTGGTACCTTTAAAGAGGGTGCAGAAGCCAACGGAGTAGATGGCGAATTGGCCATGAAAATCTTCGACTTGGTAGAGAAGTTTGCAGGCTACGGTTTTAACAAATCTCACTCTGCCGCCTATGCTCTGGTTTCTTACCAAACTCTATGGCTGAAAACGCACTATCCTGCTGAATTTATGGCTGCGGTAATGACAGCGGATATGGATAACACTGAGAAGGTCATCGGCCTTGTGGATGAGTGTTTCCGTATGAAGTTG
The DNA here is from genome assembly GCF_000695685.1 of Vibrio fortis. Classification (GTDB taxonomy): domain Bacteria; phylum Pseudomonadota; class Gammaproteobacteria; order Enterobacterales; family Vibrionaceae; genus Vibrio; species Vibrio fortis_A. The sequence goes on from NZ_JFFR01000023.1 coordinate 256,902, forward strand.
AAGCTGCTGCCGCCAGATATCAACTCCGGCTTATACCGCTTCAATGTAGATGAAGACGGGGCGATTGTTTACGGCATTGGCGCGATTAAAGGGGTAGGCGAAGGCCCGATTGAAGCGATCATCGAAGCCAGAAACAAGGGCGGGTATTTTAAAGACCTGTTTGATTTCTGTGCTCGTATCGACCTCAAGAAAGTCAATAAGCGTGTTATTGAAAAACTCATCATGTCGGGTGCACTTGACCGCTTAGGTCCACACCGAGCGGCAATGATGGCTTCTCTTAACGATGCGGTGAAAGCGGCGAGCCAACATCACCACGCTGAATCGTTCGGTCAATCGGATATGTTTGGTGTGTTGACTGATGCGCCAGAAGAGGTCGAACAGAAATATACTCAGGTACCTAAATGGCCAGAGAAGGTATGGCTAGAAGGGGAAAGAGAAACTCTAGGCCTATACCTAACAGGTCACCCGGTTAATGCGTATATTAAAGAGCTTGCGAAATACACTAGCTGCCGTTTAAAAGATGCGACACCGACTCGTCGTGATCAGTCATTGACGATTGCAGGCTTAGTGATTGCAGCTCGAGTGATGACCACTAAACGAGGTACACGAATCGGTTTGATGACGATCGACGATCGATCTGGTCGAATGGAAGTGATGTTGTTCTCAGATGCGCTCGAACGCTACGCAGAATTGCTCGAAAAAGACAAAATTGTGGTCGTTTCCGGACAGGTCAGCTTTGATGACTTCAATGGTGGGCTTAAAATGTCCGCGCGCGAGGTCATGGACTTAGGAAGCGCCCGAGAAAAATATGCTCGCGGATTATCGATTTCTATCGATCAATCACAAATTAATGGTCAATTTTTTGAGCGTTTTAGCCAAATCTTAGAACCATATAGAGCCGGAACGGTCCCAGTCAATGTATACTACCAGCGTGCCGACGCTAGAGCGCGGTTAACATTGGGCACAGAATGGCGCGTAACGCCAAGTGATACATTGATAGATGAATTAAAACAGCTACTTGGAAATAGCCAAGTAGAACTCGAATTTAACTAAAATTCAGCTCTTGCTAATGGGAGCTGAGTCAACAAGGATTCATAGATGAGCCTGAACTTTCTAGAATTTGAAAAGCCTATCGCTGAACTTGAAGCAAAAATTGAAGCGCTACGTGACGTTTCTCGTCACGGTGGTGATGCTGCGGTAGATCTAGACAAAGAAATTGAACAACTAGAGAAAAAAAGCTTAGAGCTTAAACAGAAAATCTTTAGTGACTTAGGTGCATGGCAAGTGGCTCAACTTGCTCGTCACCCACAGCGTCCTTACACGCTAGATTACCTAGAGAACGTATTCACTGAATTTGAAGAGCTAGCAGGTGACCGTGCTTACGCTGACGACAAAGCGATCGTTGGTGGCATGGCTCGTCTAAACGGTCGTCCAGTTATGGTTATTGGTCACCAAAAAGGTCGTGAGACTAAAGAGAAAGTAATCCGTAACTTTGGTATGCCAAAGCCAGAAGGTTACCGTAAGGCGCTTCGCCTAATGGAAACGGCTGAACGTTTCAACATGCCAATCATTACTTTCATCGATACTGCAGGTGCATACCCAGGTGTTGGTGCAGAAGAGCGTGGTCAATCTGAAGCAATCGCGAAGAACCTAAAAGTAATGGCAGGTCTAACGGTCCCTGTTATCTGTAACGTTGTTGGTGAAGGTGGTTCAGGCGGTGCTCTAGCTATCGGTGTTGGCGACTACGTGAACATGCTTCAGTACTCAACGTACTCAGTTATCTCTCCAGAGGGTTGTGCATCAATCCTATGGCGCGATTCAGACAAAGCACCACAAGCTGCAGAAGCGATGGGCCTAATTGCACCTCGTCTAAAAGAGCTTGAGCTGATTGATGAGATCATTCCTGAGCCACTAGGTGGTGCTCACCGTGATCCAATCCAAATGGCTGAGAACATGAAAGCGACACTAGTTAAACAACTAGAAGAGTTAGAGCAATTTGATAACGATACGCTACTTGAGCGTCGTTACCAGCGCCTAATGAGCTACGGTTACTGTTAATGACTACAGTTTGATTATCACAGTCTTTTAGATTGGATAAGCGACAATGAAAGGGTTGGACTCAGTGCCAACCCTTTTTTATTATTATTACATTACTCTTAACTGCCATATTCCCATGTCCCAGCTATATCAAGCGTTCTCATCTGCACTCGAAATTCATTCATCTTCTATCAATCGAATTGTTATCGCATTCAGTGGCGGTGTTGATTCACGAGTGTTGTTAGAGTTGGCTGCTCGTTATGGTAAAGAGCAAGGCATTGAGTGTATTGCCGTTCATGTTCATCATGGCCTGAGTACCAACGCCGATGTTTGGGTAGATCAATGCCAACAATGGTGTTTGGAGTCAGCTGTTAAGTTTTATGCCGAGCGAGTCTCTCTAGATACTTCAAGCAGTGAAAGCCTAGAAAAGCTTGCTCGAGATGCTCGTTATGGGGTGCTAAAAGCACACTTGAGTAAGGGCGACATTTTGCTGACCGGGCAGCATCAAGATGATCAGCTAGAGACGTTTTTGCTTGCGTTAAAGCGAGGCAGTGGACCTAAAGGTCTGTCTTCAATGGCAAAAGTGATGCCGATGGGTGAAGCATTTTTGGTTCGCCCCTTGCTTGGTGTTTCTCGTCAAGAGATAGAAGCGTTTGCCAGTCAAAGTGGGCTTGAATGGGTCGAAGATGAAAGTAATCAAGATCAGCGCTTCGACCGAAACTTCATTCGTCACGAGGTGACGCCTAAGCTGGTGGCGCGCTGGCCTTCTTTCCCTGACTCGGTTACTCGCAGTGCGCAATTATGTGCTGAGCAAGAATTACTGCTCGATGAATTGCTGGTTCCCAAATTGAACCAAGCACTTGGCCATTATCATAGTTTGAAAATTGAAAGCTTGTCAGAGTGTTCAAGCTTGATGCGCGCACGGCTAATAAGAATGTGGCTAGCTGACAATGGTCTAGTTATGCCAAGTCAGAAGCAATTAGAACTGTTGTGGAGTGAGGTCGCTTGTGCACAGCAAGATGCAAATCCAGTTTTGGTGTTAGGTCATGCCGAAGTGCGACGCTTTGACAACAAGCTGTTTATTATCGAATCTCGATCTTCATTAGAATCTTGGCAAGCTGAATTACAAGTGGGGCAGTCTCTGAAATTACCCGATAGTCTAGGCTCCCTATCATTAAGCATCATCGGCAACGAGTACTCGAAAGAGACAAAAGGAGCGCTCAATTTCTCATTGTCCAATGCTTCAGGCCCAATAAAAGTGATATTTAATCCTGAAGGTTTAGTGGCTCATCCTGTGGAGCGAGGGCATAGCCGAAAAATGAAAAAGCTGTTCCAAGAATATAAGGTACCGAGTTGGCTGCGCAGAAGAACACCAATACTCATGGATGGGGAGCATGTGGTGGCGGTGATGGGACTTTTTGTTGATAGGCGCTACCAAGGCCAAGATTGTGAAGCTGTCTGGAGCAAGTAATAGAACTTTGTGGCACAATTTAAAGGCACTTATATCAATAATAATCAATGGAATAAGCAATGAAGAAGATAGCAGTAGGATTTGTCCTTGGACTGGGACTATTAAGTGGCAATGCTCTAGCAGGTGATGTTGCAGCAGGTCAGGCAAAAGCAGCAGTGTGTGCAGCTTGTCACGGTGCTGACGGTATTGCGGTGATCCCAGGTTACCCAAACCTGAAAGGTCAAAACGAGCAGTACCTTGTTACATCAATTAATGCTTACAAAAACAAGCAACGAAATGGCGGCCTTGCTGCTGTGATGCAGGCTCAGGCTGCAATGTTAAGCGATGCAGATATCGCGAACCTTGCGGCTTACTATGCAAGCCTAAAATAGTTTTACATGTGAATGTGATTTCTAAGCCAGTGCTTGTTAGCGCTGGCTTTTTTCATTGAATGTTTATGATAGCTATTCGATAATGGGCTATTCGTAGAGTTTAAGGGATGAACATGAAAAAGATTGAAGCCATTATCAAGCCATTCAAACTTGATGATGTACGTGAAGCACTGGCTGAAGTGGGTATTACGGGCATGACGGTATCTGAAGTAAAAGGTTTTGGACGTCAAAAAGGCCACACTGAGCTTTACCGTGGTGCAGAGTACATGGTTGATTTTCTTCCAAAAGTAAAACTAGAAATCGTAGTGACTGATGAAGTGGCGGATCAATGTGTTGATACCATCATCGAGACAGCACAGACCGGTAAAATCGGCGATGGTAAAATATTCATTACCGACGTTGAGCGTGTGGTTCGTATCCGCACTGGTGAAGAAGACGAAGACGCCGTTTAAAAAAACATTTACCCTAAAAGGAGCGATTATCGCTCCTTTTTCATTTTTTAGGGCGTGGTGTATGTTGAAGAAAATATTGCTTGGTTTTGTTGTTGGCTCCGCGCTTGTTTTTGCGAGCTTTAAACTGATTTTCAAGATTCCGACTCAACCCAATCTTGTCACTGATTCTCCCACCATCAGCAATGACGTTTATAGCTGCTATCAAAACTCAGCACCACAAGCGCTAGATGTCACCAATGGGTTGAATGTGACGGTATGGAATATCTACAAACAGAATCGTGATAACTGGCGCACGGCCCTTAACGCATTGACCAATGAGAGCCAGTTGGTACTGCTTCAAGAGGCTAGCATGAGCGAAGAGATGCAATCTTGGATAACAAGTGGCTTATGGGGTAGCAATCGCGTCAACGCATTTGAGGCGTTTAATAAAAGCGCTGGGGTGCTAAATCTTGCCTCGCATCTTCCTATTGAGGCTTGCGCTTACACTCATGAAGAGCCTTGGTTACAGTTACCGAAATCGGCACTATGGTCGCGTTATCAATTGAGTAATGGGGAGCAGCTTGCGGTAGTGAACATTCACGCGGTCAACTTTACTCTGGGCACCGAAGACTATGTACAACAGCTATCGGCACTGACATCAATATTGCGAGAGTATCGTGGTCCAATTATCTTTGCTGGAGACTTTAACAGTTGGAGTGAAGCCCGCTTTGAGGCTTTACAGAAAGCTTTGAGTGAGGTTGGTTTAGCTGAAGTTGCGTTTACACCAGATCATCGAACTCAGTTCGTGACTGGGTTAGTGCTGGACCATATCTTCTATCGCGGACTGACCGTAAGAAACGCAAAAGCGCCCGAATCGGACGCTTCTGATCATAACCCTATGCAGGTTACGTTTGATGTTCAGTAATCAGACTGAATTAAGACACTAGAATATACAGCGCCCAGATCAGGTAGTAGCCGACCCAAGGCAGTGCCGAGATTACCAGTGCTTGACCACGTTCAAACTCAGTCCAAGTGAGTACCGCTGCGTAACCTAGTACGATGTACCAAGGCAGCAACAGTGGGAATGAGCTTGCAAACTGTGACCAATCATTGGTTAGTGGCAGCTTAATCAGACCATTAATGCTGTTCAGGTCAGCAGCGTAGTTCATTACCTGACCATGCTTAAGCAGCAGGCTTGCGTAGCTAGCAATATCGCCGATCACGGCTGGGAAGGTGATCACTGCAGAGGCAGCAAACCATTTCCAGTAGCCGTGTTGATGCTGGCTTGGTTTGGTTGCTAGGTTGAACCAGAAAGCTAACATTGCAATAGTCAGCGTACGACCAAAGACATCACTGATGATTTCACTGGCAAGCAGTGTATTGCTATCAAGTAACTCCAATTGATCCGGGTTAGTTTGTGCAAGTTGGCGAGTCAACTCTGCACTTAACCAGGTGAAATCTACGTTAGAAAAATAGGCACCCCAAAATAGAAATGGGCTGAGCATTAAGACAACGTAGGGTTGCCACCCCCAGGCTCCTCGCTGATACAGCGCTAGGAAACACGCGGTTGGAGAACGGAAAATATCCAACAGCATTACGAGTGGGTTACTTGACGGGTTCATACACTTACCTTAGTTACATCAACATACAGCTTGAGCTTTTGGCCTGGCTGCAAGTACTTCTTGTTTTGCAAAGTGTTCCATTTTACAACATCCGAAGTTTTTACTTTGAACTTTGATGCAATACCGCTGACTGTGTCACCAGATTTTACGCTGTAGTAGACAGTTCGGATGATTGCGCCATCAGAACTGTTCTTCCAAATGACTAGATTTTGACCAATGCGCAGTGTGTCTCGTGGCCCCATGCCATTCCATTTAGCAAGAGACTGATGAGAGACTTTATTGGCACGTGCAATCGTCCATAGGCTATCGCCACTTTTTACAGTGTGGGTCAGTTTGTATTGTCCACGGCTTTTCGATTGTGTATTGGCCAAGCGGTTAGAGGCGCTTAGGGCATAGACTTTGTCATCTTTGGTTGATGATGGGATCATTAGGTGCTGACCGACGCGGATGTTGTTGTTGGACATCCCATTGGCACTGCGAATGACTTTGCTGGTGGTGTTGTAACGCTGAGCAAGTACGCTGATGCTATCGCCTGACTTCACCTTATAGCGCACAAGCTTCATGCCTTTACCCTTGTTCGCAGCCACTTCTTTGTTGAACTGTTCAACCGAATTGATTGGAAGAAGGAGTTGTTGATGTTTCTCCGGCGCAGTTGCCCATTGGTTGTAAGCAGGGTTGTAGCTTTGTAGCTCTTTTACAGGGATGCCCGCGTAGTTGGCCGCAATCGCTAGATCAAGCTGCTCTTGAGGGTTCACTAGCTTAAGAACGGGTTTGTTGGCAATAGGTGGAATGTCGATGCCGTACTTTTCTTGGTTGGCAATCACATCTGCTAGAGCCAGCAGTTTTGGCACATAGCCGCTGGTCTCTTTCGGAAGGTCGAGAGAGAAAAAATCTGTCGGCTTACCCAACTTTTTGTTCTTACGGATCGCGCTATTTACGCGACCACCACCGCTATTATAAGCAGCAATAGCGTGGCTCCAATCACCATCAAAGCGCTTATTTAGTGATTCTAAGTACTCAAGAGCTGCATCAGTTGACGCTGCAACATCACGGCGGCCGTCGTACCAGAAGTTTTGCTCCAGACCATAGTATTTTCCGGTACCTGGGATGAATTGCCACAAACCTGCAGCACTACCATGAGAGTAGGCAAACGCGTCAAATGAGCTCTCTACGACCGGGAGTAGAGCGAGCTCAAGCGGTAGACCTTTCTTTTCAATCTTCTCAGTGATCAAGTAGAGGAAAGGTTCAGCTCGTTTCGATACGGTTTTTAGATGGTTAGGATGCTTCAGATACCAAGTGCGGTAGTAGTCGACTTTTTTGTGGTTAGGTACATCCATTTCAAGTTGCATCGCAATGCGTTTCCAAACATCTTGTTGTGTTTGTGGAGTAACGACAGGTGCTTCAACTTTCGGTTGTTCTTTTTCTGCTTTGGATACGGAAACTTCTGATTGAGAAATCTCTTTCGCAGGAGAGGTGTTGGTTTGCTCGGAAGCTTGGTCTTGATTATCTGGCTGAGTTAATTGGCAACCAGAAAGTAGTAATACCAAAGCCCAGCTGTACTTAACTCGCATGTTACAGCCTTTTTTTTAAACGGCTGCTGATAATACTTGTCACTCCCTATGAGTGACAAGTCTCTAATTGTTAAAATTCGTTCTTCCACGCACGTAGCGCTGTAAATACTGAAAGTGCATCCGTTTGTTCAGTTCGATTAGACACTGATTTAATTACACTTGGTTCGCTGTAGCGAAGGAATGGGTTGATCCACTTCTCTAAACGTAAATTTGTCGGAATGGTCGACTTATTTTGTGCGCGTAAACGGTTCACGTCGTCGCGGTACTGCTGAAGTTGCATATTGTCAGGTTCAACCGCAAGGGCAAACGCGATATTAGCTGCTGTGTACTCATGGGCGCAGTAGACCTCAGTCTCTTGAGGCAGTGCAGTAATCTTATTTAAGGCGTCAAACATCTGCTTTGGCGTGCCTTCCATGATACGACCACAACCAGCAGAGAAGAGTACATCACCACAGAATAACTTACCGTCGCCCACATAACCGATGTGGCCTGCAGTATGGCCACTTAAGCCAATTACTAAGAACACTTCGCCGAACAGTTCTAACTGGTCACCATCGTCGACTGGATGAGTTAAGGTTGGGATAGGCTCGTTTTTAGGGCCAACAACATCAATGGTTGGGAATTGTCTTACTAACTCTGGAACGCCACCGATGTGATCGTTGTGGTGGTGCGTAATTAAGATTGCATCTAAAGTTAGCTCATGGCGCTCTAAGTATTCAAGCACTGGAGCCGCATCACCAGGATCGACAACAGCACAACGACGATCGCTATTTTCAATCAGCCAGATGTAATTGTCATTGAATGCAGGTATGCTTTTGATATGTAACATTATTGGTTCTCCAGTCACTTTTAGTGCGACAGAATAAGTGAGACAGATTATTGATGAAGCCAGCACGCAGCCGTAAGAAATTTGAGCGACCTTATACTTGGGAACAATTACACAATGGCCCTTGGCTCCGCGAGTCTATTCAAACTCGTCTGGATGAATGGTGCCCTAAGCTGTTTGGCTATCATATGCTCAAGCTCGGCGGTCTCAGTTGCGAGATATCCAGCTGCACATGCAATATTCAACATCAAGTAAATCTAGATATCCAGAACCCTTTACACAATGTGATTGCAGATGACTATAATTTGCCCTTCTTAGAGAAGAGTTTTGATGTTGTCGTCCTCAGTCATCAGTTAGATTATAGCAACGACCCTCACCGCATGTTGCGGGAAGTCGATAGAGTGATGATGGATGATGGTTATCTGATTGTCACTGGGTTCAATCCATTCAGCTTTACAGGGCTCGCAAGCTTATTGCCTTGGCGCAAGAACAGTCTACCTTGGAGCGGCAGAATGTACACGCCAAACCGAGTTAAAGATTGGTTGGGTGTCCTTAATTATCAAGTCATTCATTGCGATACCTATGCGTTATTCCCAATGAGCCGCTATCGTGCGTTTTGGACATGGCTCGAAAACAGCCTCGGCAGCTGGGCTTCGGTAGCGGGTAGCCAGTACTTTATTGTGGCGCGCAAACGCACATACCCAATTAAGCCGATTAAACCTCACTGGCACCTTAAACGACGTTTTTCTCCGGTCAGTGCAAGCTTCAGAGCTGGAGTTCGCAGTACTTCTCTTGAATCGTCTTCATTATCCAACTGTAATAAAAAAGCCGACTGATGGTCGGCTTTGTCACGTTTACGTTTTGTTGGCTCTTAGTGCAGTCAGATAATGTCTCAGAATGAACGACTAATCGAGTTAACGAGCTTGTTCAAGAAGCTTAGCTCGCTTGGTACCCCGTATCTTCTTCAGTCGGGTTTTCTGCAGCGGTGCGCGCTAGCTCATCACACATCTCATTCTCGCGATGACCGGCATGGCCTTTAACCCAGCGCCAGTCTACTTGATGACGTGCCGTCTCTTTATCGAGGAGTTGCCAAAGGTCGGCATTTTTTACCGGCTTTTTATCAGCCGTTTTCCAGCCGCGTTTTTTCCAGTTATGAATCCATTGGGTGATGCCTTGGCGAACGTATTGGCTGTCGGTAGTCAGGATAACAGCACAAGGCTCTTTCAAGGTTTGCAGAGCGACAACTGCAGCCATCATCTCCATTCGGTTATTCGTCGTTAACGAATAGCCCTTTGCGAGAGTTTTTTCAGTCTGCTTATAACGGAGTACAATCCCATAGCCACCAGGGCCCGGATTTCCGAGACACGAACCATCAGTGAAAATTTCAACTTGTTTCGTCATGATTTGATACTATTACCTCAAGCACATTATCGGCATAGTCTGACACAGTTATCCTTATGAATACCAGTAACAATTCTGAACACCACTCAAACGCTGAAAATAAGCGTATCGTTGTACTCGATACCGAAACCACGGGTATGAACACCGAGGGTGGACCGCATTACCTAGGGCACCGCATTGTCGAGATCGGTGCGGTAGAGATCATTAATCGCAAACTGACTGGACGTCATTTCCACGTCTACATCAAGCCCGATCGTGCGATTCAAGAAGAGGCAATTGGCGTTCACGGTATTACCGATGAGTTCTTGGTTGATAAACCTGAATACCAAGATGTTCACAAAGAGTTTCTAGAGTTCATTAAAGACGCAGAACTGGTCGCGCACAATGCGCCCTTCGATACCGGCTTTATGGACTACGAGTTTGAGAAACTCGACCCAAGTATAGGCAAGACCGACGATTACTGTAAGGTCACCGATACCCTTGCCATGGCGAAGAAGATCTTCCCAGGTAAGCGTAATAACCTCGATATTCTCTGTGAACGATACGGTATTGATAACTCTCACCGAACGCTCCACGGGGCTTTGCTCGATGCGGAGATCCTAGCCGACGTTTACTTATTAATGACAGGTGGACAAACCTCACTGCAATTCAATGCGGGTCAGCAAGAAGGTGCAGCTGAAGGGATCCGTCGTGTCGAAAGTGGACGAAAATCGCTAAAGGTTTTGCGTGCAACGGCCGATGAATTAGAAGCGCATAAAAATCGTTTAGATCTCGTCGAGGAGAGTGGAAGCTGCCTCTGGCGTCAGTAGGGAGAGAGTATGTTTAAGGCATTGGCTTGGAGTTGCTTGTTACTTATTAGTATCGGAGTACAGGCGGCAACAGAGTCCTCAATTCGACTCTTGGATAACCGCTTTAGAGTAGATCCAAGTATTGAACAGATTACATTTGTTATCTATCGAGCCGACAATTCTCAACCTGTAGTATTGGTGCGTCCGGATGGTAAAAAATACTATTCGTGGCGCAACGCAGACAATGTTCGTTGGTACCAAGAGTCATCGATGGACATTGTTTCTATTGATCACCCTATGCCGGGGCCTTGGCAGGCAGTAGGGAAAGTCTCCCCGAAGAACAACATTAAGTTGCTGTCTCACCTGGTGCTTGATGCAAAGCAGTTCCCAGACAAACTCTATCAAACCGAGGTTCTGAAATTCACGGCTCGTCTGACTTCCGATGGCAAACCTCTAGTGCTTCGTGATTTTCTGGATAGGGTTAACCTCAAGGTGACATTTACCAAATACATTGAAAACGAAGATGCCTTGGTTCGAGAAGCTCGCCCTGTGCCAGTCATCATGGGTGAATTTGCCGATAACGGTGAAGACCTTGATGAGAAAGCAGGTGATGGCGTGTTCACTGTTGCATTACCGATTGATATTGAACCGGGTAAGTATCGCGCTCGAATCACATCTGGAAACGGGGTATTCCTTCGAGCTCAGGAGCAGCAAGTCCTTGTTTATCCGTCACCAATCTCAACCACATTTATTCAGTCTCGCAAAGAGGGATCGCCTCACACGATTATTGTATCCGGCGAACAGGGCATGATTGCACCAAGCTCGTTGGCCACTCATGTCGAGCACACTGCGCCAGACGAGTATGTCTCTTATCAGCAAGGACAAGCCGCGACTGACGGTATGAAGGTTTCGATGGAGGTTCCTTACGTTGGTGAACTGGGAATTTACTCTTGGTCTGGACGTGTATTTGCAACAGACGCTTCAAGCCAACGTGCGCTGATGTTCCCAATCAAACAACAAACTTACAGTGTTGTTGAAGATATCGATTTAGCGGAGTCTCGTCGCCTACAGGAAGAGGCTTTAGCTGAGCAAAAACGTATTGCTGCTGAGCAGTTGTTGTTGAAGCAGCGCGAAGAAGAGCGGCAACGCAGCATGATTATTATCGGTGTTGGTAATGTTGTGGCTATTCTACTTGGCCTTCTGATCTGGTTTGTCGTTCGTAAAATTAGAGCCAAGAAGCAAGCGCAACCTGAGATGCAGTTATCTGTACCTAAGTCTTAGTTTGTATAAGCCTAAAACCGCTTTGTGGTGTTATTGCTGCAACAAGATGGCGTGGTGATGATTGCAGCTATTGGGTGGCTTCTGTTTGTTAGCGCTCAAACCAGTTGAGCTGGTGGGGAATTCCAAGCTGATTAATACCTCCTCTGATAGCTCTTCAATGTGCCAAAATTAAGTATAAAAAAACGGGACTCAATGAGTCCCGTTTCGCTTCTAATATCAACTGTGCTAACTAAGCAACATTAACCCTATGCAACGTTATCAATCGATGTCTCTGGGTACTGAGGCTTTGCTGCTAGCTCCTCAGGAGCGAAGTCATCAACGTTGATAGTGTACAGACGATGTTCTTCAGCACTCTTCAGTAGAGCCGCCTCTTCGTTAGTTAAGATACCTTTGTCTAAACCAATCTCAGCCACTAGGTCTAAGCGTAGGAATGGACGTCGCTGACTCGTTTCTTTACACACTTTATCAAACAACGGTTCAGCCTCTAGAATCACTTCTAGTGCACGCTCAATCTTACCGACCGCGTTGTGTTCAGTTGGTGCAAGGAATTGTCCGCGACCAAGGCGAGAGCGAGTTGCGCTTGGAGTTTGGATGATTTGAGCCACTTGGCTATCTAGCTTGTCACTTGGAGCACGGCGAATACGGCCAAATGGCAACAAGATAACACGCAGTAGACGACCGACAACTGGGTTAGGGAAGTTCGCTAGGAACTCATCAATAGCAACTTCTGTTTGACGAAGGCTGTCTTGCATACCCCAGTGAACCAAAGCCAGATCTTCTTTATTGCTTCCTTCACTTTCAAAGCGTTTTAGAGTCGCTGAGCCAAGGTATAGCTGACTCAAAATGTCACCTAGACGAGCAGATAAACGCTCTCTACGTTTCAGTGAACCACCCAGTACCGCCATCGAGATATCAGACAGAAGTGCTAAGTTGGCACTGTAGCGATTCAGTTGCTGGTAGTAACGCTTAGTATCTTTATCTAATGGTGTGCTTGAACCGCGACCATCAGTCAAACCAAACCATAGGCTGCGTACTAGGTTACTCATAGTGAAGCTAACATGCCCTGCCAGTGCGCTATCGAACTTATCGAGTGCATCACTGCTTTCAGAGTAGGCGGCATTCATCTCTTCCAGTACATAAGGATGACAACGGATAGCACCTTGACCATAGATGATCATAGAGCGAGTTAGGATGTTGGCACCTTCTACGGTGATCGCAATTGGCGAACCTTGGTAACCACGAGCTAAGAAGTTCGATGGGCCTAAGCAGATGCCTTTACCGCCTACGATGTCCATTGCATCAATGATGCTGCGTTGGCCACGGTGAGTACAGTGGTACTTAACGATAGCTGAGATAACCGAAGGCTTTTCACCTAGGTCGATACCTGCAACGGTTAGGTTGCTTGCTGCATCCATGACGTAGGCGTTACCCGCCAAGCGTGCCAACGGCTCTTCGACACCTTCCATACGACCTATAGGTTGTTTGAATTGGCGACGGATACGTGCATAAGCACCGGTTGCTAGAGCTGCCGTTTTCAGGCCACCTGTTGAGTTTGACGGTAGTGTGATGCCACGTCCCACCGAAAGACACTCAACCAGCATACGCCAGCCTTGGCCTGCCATTTTCTGTCCACCAATGATGAAATCCATTGGAACGAACAGGTCTTGAGCTTGAGTTGGTCCATTCTGGAATGGAACGTTCAATGGGAAGTGACGATTACCAATCTCAACACCTGGAAGGTCGGTTGGGATAAGTGCACAGGTAATGCCAAGGTCTTGTGTGTCACCGAGCAAGCCGTCAGGGTCGCGCAGTTTGAATGCTAAGCCAAGAACTGTTGCCACAGGTGCTAGAGTGATGTAGCGCTTGTTCCATGTTAGGCGCATACCCAGTACTTCTTCACCTTGCCATTCCCCTTTGCATACGATGCCGTAATCAGGAATTGAGCCAGCGTCTGAACCTGCCTCTGGGCTAGTCAGGGCGAAACAAGGGATCTCTTTACCTTCCGCTAGGCGAGGTAAGTAGTGATTCTTTTGCTCTTCAGTACCATAGTGCTGTAGCAATTCACCCGGACCTAAAGAGTTAGGTACGCCTACGGTTGATGATAGAACGCTAGAAACACCAGTCAGCTTTTGTAGTACCAGTGATTGTGCGTAAGCTGAGAACTCTAAGCCACCGTATTTCTTCTTGATGATCATCGCGAAGAATTTTTCATCTTTCAGATATTGCCAAACTTCCGGTGGCAGATCTGCAAGCTCATGCGTGACTTGGTAATCACTCACCATCTCACACACAGTATTTACTGGGCCGTCTAAGAAAGCTTGTTCTTCTGCGGATAGTTTAGGGTCTGCGATATTCTGCAGCTTCTTCCAATCTGGTTTGCCTTTAAACAGCTCTGCTTCCCACCAAACTGTACCCGCTTCCAGTGCCTCTTTTTCTGTTTGAGACATCGCTGGTAGCACTTTCTTAAAGACGGTCAGTGCTTTTTGGCTAATGAGTGTTTGTCTAATTGCTGGAATAGCAAAAATAGCGACAGCAAGTAGGTAGCTCAGCCAACCCGTCATGCCGACATCCGCGGCGAAGGTCAGAGCAAACATAGTGGCAGTTAATGCCACGAGTGCACGAGTGATGGTGACTCGATGGTACAGGCAGACACTTAGTACGATGGTCATGCACAGTAGAGAGAGCAGTATGTTCATGATCGATTTCCTTTTCAGAGATCACTTATAGTTTTGATTTAGGTAAGAGGTCTAACCAGTTAAGTGTAAACAAAGTATTAAATATTTGTAAAACTCTAATTTGAGCAAAAAGTGATCTCTGTAGAGTTAAAGTTCTAATTGTGAGAGGTGTGTGGTGAATAAATGTGCGAATTGAAACCAGAACAACAATAAAGGTGGCAATCTTTAGGCTTAACTGTCGACACTCTTAAATGTTTGTGGGTAAACTCAAGTAAAAGGGGGAAACAACCTCCATTCTCATTTCGCGTATGCTTAAGTGACGCACATACATATAAGAGATAAGCCTTATGTACCAAGACCTAATCAAAAGTGAATTAAACGAAGCTGCTGAGGTTCTGAACAAGTTTTTAAGTGATGATCACAACATCGCGCAAATTGAAGCAGCCGCTAAGATGATTGCTGATTCTTTCAAACAAGAGGGTAAAGTACTTTCTTGTGGTAACGGTGGTTCACACTGTGACGCTATGCACTTTGCGGAAGAGCTAACAGGTCGCTACCGTGAAAACCGTCCAGGTTATGCAGGCATCGCTATTTCTGACCCAAGCCACCTTTCTTGCGTAAGCAACGACTTTGGTTACGATTTCGTTTTCTCTCGCTACGTTGAAGCGGTTGGCCGTAAGGGGGACGTGTTATTCGGTCTATCAACATCTGGTAACTCAGGAAACATCCTGAAAGCAATTGAAGCAGCGCAAGCGAAAGGCATGAAGACAATTGCTTTAACGGGTAAAGATGGCGGTAAAATGGCAGGCTGCGCGGATATTGAAATCCGAGTTCCGCACTTTGGCTACGCTGACCGTATCCAGGAAATTCATATCAAGATTATTCACATCATCATTCAACTTGTTGAAAAAGAGATGGAATAAAAAGTAACAATAGATTGGAGCTCTTTAAGTTGAGCTCCATGTTTGGTTGAAGAGGGAGTAGGTTTAACCATGTGTGAATTGCTCGGCATGAGCGCTAATGTGCCAACGGATATTTGTTTTAGTTTTACTGGCTTGATGCAACGTGGCGGTAAAACTGGCCCACACCGAGATGGTTGGGGCATTACCTTCTATGAAGGAAAAGGCTTTCGTACTTTTAAGGATCCGAATCCAAGCTGCGAGTCAAAGATCGCAGAGCTGGTTCAAAACTATCCAATTAAAAGCTGTGCTGTTGTCAGTCATATCCGTCAAGCAAATCGTGGTGGTGTTAACCTAGAAAATACTCATCCTTTTACTCGCGAGTTATGGGGTAAGTACTGGACCTTTGCTCACAATGGTCAGTTAACCGACTATGATGACCTTGAAAGCGGCCGTTTTCGCCCGGTTGGTCAGACAGACAGTGAGCTATCGTTTTGCTGGCTACTTAAGCAGTTAGAAGACCGTTTTCCTGAGCCTCCTCAAGATATGATGGGGATGTTCCGCTTTGTTGCTGAGTGCTGTGACAAGCTGCGTGAAAAGGGCGTATTCAATATGCTGCTGAGTGATGGCGAGTATGTGATGACGTACTGTACCAATCACCTTTACTGGATCACACGACGCGCTCCGTTTGGTAAAGCGAGCCTGATTGATGAAGATGTAGAGATCAATTTTCAGGAAGAGACCACGCCGAATGATGTTGTGAGTGTGGTAGCAACACAGCCATTAACGGACAACGAAGAGTGGGCGCGAATGAAACCAGGCGAGTTTGCACTGTTCCATTTCGGTGAGTTGATTGAGTCTAACCATCAAGCTTTAGCTGATGTGGCTTACGCTCCTAAAAAGGTGGCGAGCCAAGCTCCAACCGAACCCTTAGAGTAAGCGTTATACTAAGCTCAAAACAATAAAGGCCGCAATGCGGCCTTTTTAGTATTGTTTATTGGCTATAAACACGTTTCTAGTCTTGTGCGTAGCCATGTTTGCCAAGCGTGTTTCCATCGAGCTCAGCACAACCCTCTTTCATCACTAATCTATCATCACAGAACCACTGACACACCAATGGGTAGATTTGGTGCTCTTGTGTCAGTACTCGGCTTGCCAATTCGTCAGCATCGTCTTCTGCAAAAACAGGCACCTTAGCTTGTAAGATCACTGGTCCACCGTCTAGCTCTTCCGTGACAAAGTGAACACTGGTTCCGTGCTCTTTGTCTTTGGCATCAATGGCTCTTTGGTGTGTGTGCAGCCCTGGATACTTCGGCAGTAGTGAAGGGTGAATGTTGATCATTTTTCCTAAGTAATGACGAACAAAATCAGCACTCAGAATACGCATATAGCCAGCGAGAACAATTAAGTCAGGTTGATAGGCATCGATCTGTTGCATTAGCTCGCGATCGAACGCTTCTCTTGATTCGAATGATTTTGGATCAAGAGAGTGTGCTGGGACTTCTGAAGTACGTGCACGCTCTAAGCCATATGCCTCTGCTTTATTTGAGAAAACAGCTTTGATAGAAGCATTAATGTGCTGGTTCTGACAAGCATCAAGGATTGCTTGGAGGTTGCTTCCGCTTCCGGAGATCAAAACGACGATGTTTTTCTGAGGGGCATTATTTTTCATAGAGGTATCAAACGCGATGAGTGAGAGTAAATAACAATTTACCTACATATTTTAAGGTTTTCTGGGGCGTAAATAGCAGAATGAGGACCTAAAGTCCTCATTCTTAATCGTGCGAGTTAGCAATCAAGCTTAGTTGATTTCAACTTGCTCTTCACCTTCAGCGGCTTGTGCGATTTCACCAATCACCCAAGCGTTCTCGCCTTCAGCTTTTAGCAGCTCAACAGCCGCTTCAGCTTGCTCTTTTGGAAGAGCAACGACTAGGCCAACACCACAGTTGAAAGTGCGGTACATTTCAAATGTCTCCACGTTACCTTTCTCTTGTAGCCAGTTGAAGATAGCTGGCCATTCCCAGCTGTTGCCGTCGATGACTGCCTTTGTTCCTTCTGGAAGTACGCGTGGGATGTTTTCCCAGAAACCACCACCTGTGATGTGCGAGATAGCATGAATATCATGCTCTGCAATCATCTTAAGTGCTGACTTGATGTAAATCTTAGTTGGTTCTAGTAGGTGTTCACCAATGGTGCGACCTTCTAGCTCTTCGTTCTTATCTGCACCAGATACTTCTAGTACTTTACGAATCAAAGAGTAACCATTTGAATGTGGGCCGCTTGAGCCTACAGCGATAAGCGCATCACCCGCCGCAACTTTAGTGCCGTCGATGATGTCTGCTTTTTCAACAACACCAACACAGAAACCAGCTACGTCGTAGTCTTCGCCTTCGTACATGCCAGGCATTTCAGCAGTTTCACCACCGATAAGCGCACAGCCTGATTGCACACAACCTTCAGCGATACCAGAAACTACGTCTGCTGCGGTATCAACGTCTAGTTTGCCTGTTGCGTAGTAGTCTAGGAAGAATAGAGGTTCTGCACCTTGAACGATAAGGTCGTTCACACACATTGCCACTAGGTCGATACCTATGGTGTCGTGTTTTTTCATATCCAAAGCAAGGCGAAGCTTAGTACCTACACCATCTGTACCTGAAACCAGTACAGGCTCTTTGTATTTAGTTGGTAGTTCACATAGGGCGCCAAAGCCACCAATGCCACCCATTACTTCTGGGCGACGAGTGCGTTTTACAGCACCTTTAATACGATCTACTAGTGCGTTACCTGCATCGATATCAACACCAGCGTCTTTGTAGCTTAGAGAAGAATTATTACCGCTCACGGGATAGTCCTCGGTCTTAAGTTGGATGTGAAAACGGCGCTATTCTAACAGGGCTTGCTAAATAAGAGCAAACGTTTGCGTGATTTTTTTGCCAAATAAACATACTGAAAATGTGATAAAAACGATGTATAATCTGTGGGTTTATTTAAATATTGCCGGAGTTGGAAATGAAAGTTGTTGAAGTAAAACACCCGCTAGTTAAGCACAAGATTGGCCTGATGCGTGAAGGCGAAATCAGCACGAAGCGTTTTCGTGAACTAGCAACAGAGGTGGGTAGCCTTCTAACATATGAAGCGACAGCAGATTTCGAAACTGAGCGTGTAGAGATCAACGGCTGGAATGGTCCAGTAGAAGTTGACCAAATTAAAGGTAAGAAAGTAACAGTTGTGCCAATCCTACGTGCTGGTCTTGGCATGATGGACGGTGTACTAGAGCATATTCCAAGTGCACGTATCAGTGTAGTTGGTATCTACCGTGATGAAGAAACACTTGAGCCTGTGCCATACTTCAACAAGCTAGCGTCTAACATCGATGAGCGTATTGCTCTTGTTGTTGACCCAATGCTAGCAACGGGTGGCTCAATGATCGCAACTATCGATCTTATGAAAGAGAAAGGTTGTAAGCACTTTAAGATTCTTGTTCTTGTAGCTGCGCCAGAAGGTATTGCAGCACTTGAGAAAGCACACCCAGATGTAGAGCTTTACACTGCGGCAATCGATAAGAAGCTAAATGACAAGGGCTACATTGTTCCTGGTCTAGGTGATGCTGGCGATAAGATCTTCGGTACTAAGTAATTCGGTTGGTTGTAGCGATATTTGCTATGACCAACAATGAAAAAAGGGAGCGTATCATCCGATACGCTCCCTTTTTGTTTGTTCTCGATTACTTGATTTGCGCAGTGTCTACAGAGTGGTTCTCACCTAGCTCTTCTGGCAATACAAGGTTTAGTAGGATTGCTACGATACCACACAAACTCACGCCCTGAAGGCTGAAATCGCCGATACCAAAAGCCATGCCGCCGATACCAAATACCAGTGTCACACCGACGATCACTAGGTTGCGTGATTTGTGCAGGTCTACTTGGTTTTTGATAAGCGTATTTAGGCCAACTGTTGCAATAGAACCAAACAGTAGAATCATAATACCGCCCATAACTGGAACCGGGATAGTTTGCAGCAAGGCACCTAGCTTACCAACCAATGCAAGCACGATAGCGGTGACCGCAGCCCAAGTCATGATTACTGGGTTGAAGGCTTTCGTTAGCATCACTGCACCCGTTACTTCACTGTAAGTTGTGTTTGGTGGCGCGCCCAGCATAGAAGCAGCAATCGTTGCCACGCCGTCACCGGTAATGGTGCGGTGTAGCCCCGGTTTTTTAAGGTAGTCTTTACCCGTTACGTTCGAAATGGCCAGCATGTCGCCAACGTGTTCAACGGCAGGTGCGATAGCAACGAACACCATGAAGAAGATTGCATTGATGTTGAACTCTGGCGCCACAAAGTTAGGCATAGCTAACCAAGAGGCTTGAGCTACCGGAGTAAAGTCGACCGCGCCGTAGACTAGGCTTGTGACGTAACCCGCTACGATACCACCAAATATTGGCAGCAGCTTTAAGAAGCCTTTGGCGAATACGCTAATAATGATGGTAACAATCAGTGAAATCGCTGAGATCCAAAGAGCCGCATCGGCATCCACCAGCTGTACTGCGCCGTCTCCAGTTTTACCCAGTGCCATGTTAACTGCCACTGGTGCTAAACCAAGACCAATAACCATGATAACCGGACCAACTACCACTGGTGGTAATAGCTTATGGATAAAACCAACGCCGCGAACTTTAATTAGGCCACCCATCAGCACATAGACCACACCTGCTGCCATTAGGCCACCCATTGTGGCACCTATGCCCCAAGTTTGTACGCCAAACATGATCGGTGCGATAAACGCGAAAGAAGAGGCTAAGAAAATTGGAACCGAACGGCGAGTGATGACTTGGAAGAGGAGAGTACCAATACCAGCACCGAACAGTGCAACATTGGGATCTAAACCGGTAAGTAGGGGGACTAATACCAGTGCACCAAAGGCGACAAAGAGCATTTGCGCACCTTGCAAAGCATTTTTCATGATAGGTCCTTGAGCTAATCGTGAAGTAAAAAATAAAATTCGCGGGATTTTATCACCTCGCAATCGATTGCTATATAGGTTATGTCAAATTTATCGCTCATTTGCCGAAAATATGTGCATTATCACTTAAGTCTTCACTAATTTTCCTTAATTGCTATATATCACCCCGATAATTCTCGGTTATTCAATCGAGTATCTGCCATCGTCCTTGCCCAGTTACCCATAGTTGCTTATCATCAGGGCACAAGATTTTAAGACTAGGATCGATATGCGTTATTTAGCATTGTTGATGGGACTTTTGGCTGCGCCGAGTTATGCACTGACTCAGGTGGATATTTTCAGTGCCGAAGTGGCTATCAATTCAGAACAGAAAGAGCCAGAGAGAGCGGCTAGAAATGAAGGTATGCAACAGGTGCTGGTCCGTGCAACTGGCCAAACAGACGTTGCTGCTAATGAGACGGTAAAAAAGGCGATGCGTCAAAGCGCTCAATACCTGTCACAAATGAGTTTTGGCGAAACAAGCGAGCAAACTACGCTGCGTATGCGCTTTAATGGCGCTCAGATTCGCAACCTATTGACTCAAGCGCAATTACCATACTGGCCTGAAACTCGCTCCAACGTATTAGTGTGGCTAGTTGAAGAACAAAACTACGACAAGAATATCGTTTGGGAACACTCGAATTCTGAGCTAGCGGCAGGCATTCAACAAAGTGCGAAACTGCGTGGCCTACCAATTACGCTGCCTGTAGGTGACTTCGACGACATCACAGGTATTGCAACGTCTGATCTGTGGGGTGGCTTTGTTTCACCTATCAGTCAAGCAAGTCAACGTTATCCCGTGGATGCGGTGCTGGTTGTGCGTGCTCAGCCGTCAGGTCTACGTTGGACACTTTACGATCAACAGCCTAATCAGATAACCAGTTCACCAAAATCACCGGTAACGGGGTCTGTTTCAGGTAGTGGTGCTTCTGCGTCTCAGTCATTGGTTAATGAAATCAGTAACTACTACGCTGAGAAAAGTGCGGTTACAGTCGCGAGTGAGTCTTCGGAGTCAATTCTTGCGCAATTCATTAGCTTGAATAATGCACAAGACTTCTTCCAGCTAGAGAACGCGTTAAAAGCACTTAATTCAGTAGCAAGCTTAGATATCCTGAAGATTCAGAATCATGAAGTGACGTTTAGAATTCACCTGTTATCGACTCAAGATGAGTTTGAGACAGAAGTGGAGCGCCTACGTTCTGTGGCGAAAGTTGAAGCATCTTATATAGAGCCAGAGCAGACGCCTGAATTTGAAGTACAAGACAATACTTTGTCGGTGGGTGGCGTTGAACCACAACCGGAAGCTGAGGATGCGCCACAAGTGGTCACTCCAAGTAACTTATCTGCGGAAGTCAAAGCGTCGGACGCAGAGTCAGAGACGAATGCCACTGACGAAGACGAAGCAGCCGTAGAAGTCGCAGGCAGTGAAGTTGTTGAGACTACCAGCGCTCCAAAACCGCTAAAGCCAAGCCTGGTTTATGAGTGGATTCGATAATCGAGCTTAACAATGAAGAAAGCCCTGCGATGCAGGGCTTTTTTATAGCTGTTAGGTGTTGTAATCGATAGCGGTGCTAACAATGAGACCATCTACTAATTACTGTTCAAACTTGGCTTTCTCTTTCTTTTCGACTTCAGATAGGCGTTTAAGCTTAATGCCCAGCTCTCTCGCTCGGAAACGAGCAAACAGAATGTTGCCAGCGAAACCTAAGGTCGTGAGCAGAAGCTCAACTGCCGCGAGCATGCGCTCACCACCATCGACATACAAAATCGTTAATGCATGTAGAAAATAGAGCATCAAGATGAAGTTAGCCCACGCATGGGTGTAAGGCTTAGCCGCTAAAATACCCGGTAGCGGCAAAAGCAGTGGTACCGCCCATACAATTGCAAGTGCGACATTGTCTAAATGAGGGTGCGGGGAAAGGGTCATCTGCCATGCAACTACCCAGCCCAGAAGCAATAAGTTACCCACCAAAGCAAAGTAACGAAATAGCTTAGTCTTGGGAGACATCGCTTTTTCAGACATATACATAATCAAGATATTCCTTTCTGGTTTATCGCGGTTCTAGCTAAGCGCTTTCCAAGATTTTGCGCCAGTTCAATCTCTTCTTTGCTCAACGTGCTGTGTTCACCAGCGCTGCTTGCTCCGTAAGGTGTACCACCCGTTTGGGTAGTGTGCAGAGCGGGTTCAGAGTAGGGAATTCCCATAACAAGCATGCCATGATGCAGTAACGGTAGCATCATCGTTTGCAGAGTGGTCTCTTGACCACCATGCAAAGAGGAAGAGGAAGTAAAGACGCAGGCTGGTTTATCGATGAGATCACCGTTAACCCATAGCGGGGTCGTGCTATCCCAGAAGTGCTTCATCGCCCCTGCCATATTACCAAACCACACAGGGCTGCCTAGCGCTAAGCCATCACATCCTTTTAGGTCTTCAAGGCTAGCGCACGGGTCACCAGTTGTAACATCATTACGTGGAGAAGCATCGCTGGTGTGGATCTCTTGTACTGTTCGTAACACGGCTTCACAACCAGAGACTGATTCAACGCCGCGCGCGATTTGTCGAGCCAATGCGAGTGTGTTGCCGTGACGACTGTAATATAAGACCAGTATTGAAACGCTCATAAAGCCTTATAGGATCTCTAGTACTTGCTCTGGTGGGCGACCGATTTTTGCGCGGTTATTGGCAACAACAACAGGGCGTTCAAATAGTTTTGGGTTATCCGCCATCGCCGCGAATAGTTGCTCATCGGTTACAGAACTATCGCCTAGGTTTGCTTCTTTGTAATCCGCTTCTTTTGTTCTCATCATCTCGCGAACGGTTTCAAAACCTAGTTGGGAAAACAGAACCTTTAGTTGCTCAACAGACAGAGGCGTCTCTAGGTATTTGATGATTTCTGGTTGAACACCATTTTCTTCAAGAATCGCTAGAGTTTGACGGCTCTTTGAGCAGCGAGGGTTATGATAAATTACGACAGACATGGTTCTTCCTCGATATTATTTTTAGTTTATTTCTGTGAGGGCGACACATTGGCCACCCTCACAGGTTGAGTCTTACTTAAGGTGATTACTATTGTAGTGCCAAGAAGCGTTCACGTTGAATCATTAATTGGTCAATACGTGCGTCGTAACGCGCTTGTTTAAGGCTGCCTAGCTCGGCGATTTGACTGGCTTGAGTGTAGTACTGGATTGCTTTATTCCAGTTCGCTTGCAGAGCCAAAATCTCAGCTCGTGCAGCTAGGTCTTCATCACTGTTGCCTAAGTCGATGTTAGCCTTCGACAATAGGTGCCAACCGTTGGTGTCATTTGGGTTGTCGTGAGTATAACGCTGTAGCACTCGGATCGCTTCTTGCTGCTCCTGGTTCTCAAGTAGCGCATTAGCGTAATTGATTGTCAGCACTGAGTTATTTGGTTGACGTACTAATGCCGCCTTCAGCTCTTTGATCGCCTTTTGTGGCTTTTTCTGTTCGATGTGCAAATCCGAGATCGCATCGAGATAGAAAAGGTTGGTCGGGTCATTGGTGATCAGCTTGTTTAGAATCGGTTCGGCTTTATCAAGCTTCTTCGTATCTAGGTATACTAGCGCCTGTCCGTACTCTAGAGATGGGACCATAGATTTCGGAGCTTTCTTCAACTTGCGCTCAAACCAATCTAATGCCGCATCGCCATCAATACCTGCATAGCGAGCAACAATGCGCGCTCTGGCTAAGTGGTAGTCGAGTGATGGTGCGAGTTTGAGAGGCGGGTAACTGCGAGCACGTGCGCGCGAGTCAGTAATACGGTCCTCTGGTAATGGGTGAGTCAGCAACATTGGTGGTGGTGTACTTGCATAACGGTACTCGTCAGCAAGACGACCAAAGAAGCGGGGCATTGCATTCACATCAAATCCAGCTTTAGCCATGGTGCTGATACCAAAGCGATCGGCTTCTTTCTCGTTGCTACGCGTGTAGTTGATCTGGCTCTGCATGTTTCCAGCTGTTGTGGCTGTCAGAGCCGCGATACCTGCTTCTGGTGCAGCGATTGCCAACAACACCGATGCTGCGAGTGCAGCAATGGTTGCCGGCGATCGACGAGCTTGGTCTTCCATACTTCGTGCTAAGTGGCGCTGAGTCACGTGTGCGATCTCGTGAGCCAGTACCGAAGCCAGTTCACTCTCAGATTGAGCGTGTAGGAACAGACCTGAGTGCAACGCAACATAGCCACCAAAGAAGGCGAATGCGTTGATGTTTCTGTCGCGAATCATGAAAAAGTTGAACGGCGTTTTTACGTCGTTGGCATTGGCGACGAGTCGGTGACCCAGGCTATCAATGTATTGATTAAGCACGGGATCATTAACCACTGGCTGACTGCTACGAATGATGCGCATGTAAGCATCACCATAGATCAACTCTTGGTCTATGGTCAGGGTGCCGCCGGCCGCCGTTCCGATATCGGGAAGGTCCAAACTATTTGCTTGAGCCAGTAATGGGGTGCCGAGTGTTGTAGCGATGCATAAGCAAGCTATTGAGCGAGCGCGTTTAAACATATTAGTCAGTAATACTCCGTTTCTTCTGACAGTAAGACAAGGACAACACGAAATGGTTCTTTATCTGTTCTCACCTTTGTTTAAGTACGTGCGTTAAACTAAAGGTTGCGGAATGAAAGATGGCACGTTTTCAAAAACAGATTACAATACGACCCTTATAATAAGCATCGAGCTAGATAATGAAACCTAATATTCTAGATTTACGCCAAGAGCGCTGCCCAATGGCGTTATTATTAGCCAAGCGTCACAGTGTTAAGTTAGAAAATGGTCAGTCCTTGTTGATACATATTGCTGATCAGAGCTCAATGACCGATATTGTAAGCTTTTTATCCAAGCATGCCTTTAGTGTAGAAGTTGAAGCTTGCTCTGGTCATCACCAAATCCAAGTTACAAAAAAGGAATTGCAATCAAATGCTTGAAATGATGAATCGTTGGTATAAACGACGTTTTTCTGATCCACATGCAGTCAGTTTGGTGGCCATCATTTTATTTGGTTTTATTACCATCTATTTTTTCGGTCATTTGATCGCACCGCTGCTGGTGGCGATAGTGCTTGCCTACTTACTTGAGTGGCCAGTGACACAACTACAGCGTCTCGGTTTGCCAAGAACGCCGTCTGTGATGTTGGTTATCTTGATGTTCTTCAGTGTGATGCTGATAGCTCTATTTGGTTTGGTTCCAACCATTTGGAATCAGGTCGGCAACCTGCTTAACGATATCCCGAATATGTACCTCGGGCTGCAAAAGTTCATCGCGACGATCCCTGAACGTTACCCAGAACTGGCTAACCTACAAATCGTAGAGTCAGTGATGTCGAACGCGAAAAACAAAGTGTTAGGCATGGGTGAGAGCGTTGTGAAAGGCTCTCTGGCATCACTGGTGAGTATTGCAACGCTTGCGGTATACCTAATCTTGGTACCACTGCTTATTTTCTTCTTGCTGAAAGACAAAGAAGAGATGATCAGAATGGCGAGCGGACTACTGCCTCAGAACCGTCGTTTGGCAACCAAGGTCTGGGTTGAGATGAATCAACAAATCTCAAACTACATTCGCGGCAAGGTACTTGAGATCTTAATTGTCGGCGGTGTGAGCTATGTGACCTTCGCTATCCTAGACTTGCGTTATTCAGCGCTGTTGGCTGTCGCGGTTGGTCTATCGGTGTTGATTCCATACATCGGCGCAGCGGCGGTAACCGTGCCGGTTGCTATCGTTGGTTTGTTCCAGTGGGGACTGGCGCCACCGTTCTACTGGCTGCTATTGGCGTACGGCATCATCCAAGCGCTTGATGGTAATGTCTTAGTTCCTGTGTTGTTTTCAGAGGCAGTAAACTTGCACCCAGTGGCTATCATTGTCGCGGTATTAGTGTTTGGTGGTCTATGGGGCTTCTGGGGTGTCTTTTTCGCGATTCCTCTCGCAACGTTGGTGAAGGCTGTGTGGAACGCTCTGCCAAGCCATGCTTTAGAAGATGAGATAGAACAAGCGTAGCTTGCTTGGTTCAAAATACGAACAAAAAGAAAGGCCGAATATTAAAGATATTCGGCCTTTCAATTTTATTGGACTGAAACAGTTTCAGAAGCTGATTTAGTCTTGCTTGAAGTAATCTAAAACCACTTCATGGTGCGTTTTGGTCTTGAACTTGTTGAATACGTGTTCAATAACACCTTCTTCGTTGATTAAGAAGCTGATGCGGTGCAGGCCATCGTAAACCTTACCCATGAATTTCTTCTCGCCCCAAACACCAAACTGTTCAGCTACGGCGTGGTTTTCGTCAGAAAGCAGTGAGAAGTTCAGTGATTTCTTGGTAATGAAGTTCGGCAGACGTTTAACTGGGTCGATGCTTACACCAAGAACCACAACGTTTAGTGCATCTAGCTCAGCCTTGATGTCGCGCAGACCTTCTGCTTGCACAATACAACCCGGCGTCATCGCTTTTGGGTAGAAGTAGAAAAGGACTTTCTTGCCTTTGAAGTCACCAAGAGAAACGATGTTGCCATCTTGATCTGGAAGAGAGAATGCAGGTGCTGGAGTGCCAGCTGTCAGCGTATTCATGACATTTCCTTTTTAAAGACTGTTTTTGATAAAGTTGAGCGAGCCTTGGACTGATAGGCTTTGACACAGCGCGTTAAATTCTTCTTGTAGCTGCATCAGGTTACATTCTGATTGAACAGAAGCAGTAATTGAAATATGGAATTGATCGTTATCGAGTTGTACCTTCGACTTGTTGATGGTCTGTGCGCTGAGCGAGTCCAAACCAATCTCTCTATCGGCGAAGAACTGGGTGAACTTTTCGGTAAGACCAAGTCTATCGTCAGACTCGATAAACACTTCGAGCGTATAGGAGTTCTCGATATGATCATGCGGGGACGTTCGCTTCATGATAGTAATCAGGTCATGCTCCTGACCAAGCAAGGGTAGTGTCGTCTCCACACGCGTAATATTGTTGGCTTTGCCTGATAACAGCATGATGAGAGTAAACTCTTCACCAAACATCGCGATGCGGCTGTCGATAATATTACAGCCTGATTGGGTGACTAACTGAACCACTTGGTTACAAATACCCGGGCGATCTGTGCCCACTGCAGTGATTACTAGATGTTGAGTCATAAAATCACGTCTCTTTATATTCCATTGATGAGAGCATGTTAGCACAGATACAGGAACTAATGAGTGAAGGTCGGGGTGTTTTTATGAGTCACTTAGACTTAAGTGGGTACTCAATGAGCGGAGTTTGAGCTGAGTATGACACTTCAGTTTGAGAACATCTTGAGAAAAGCTTACCACTAACCGCGCGCTGACAAGTTAGGTGTTAAATCAGTTACATTGGGCGTAAGCAAATCATTTCTAGCATTGAACCTGCTTATAAGTCGTTTGACCTCTAACATACGACAATATTTCATACAGTTGTGGCCGCGAAGCGACTTTAATCGCTTGTGTTTATTAATCGGCTTACAGTAACATGCAAAAAGAACAAATTAAGGGAGATAGACATGTTTTCAGGAAGTATCGTTGCGCTGGTTACACCATTTAATTCTGACGGTGAAGTGGATTTCGAAAGCCTTAAAAAACTGGTCGAGCACCACATTGCAGCAGGTAGTGATGGTCTAGTAGCAGTAGGCACTACGGGTGAATCTTCTACATTGACTATCGAAGAGCATGTCAAAGTCGTTACTAAGATGGTTGAGTTTGCTGATGGCCGTATTCCTGTGATTGCAGGTACGGGTGCAAATGCAACTCATGAGTCAGTACTGTTCAGCCGTCTGCTCAATGGTTCTGGTATTGCAGGTTGTCTAAGTGTGACACCTTACTACAACAAACCGACACAAGAAGGTTTGTACCAGCACTACAAAGCGATCGCGGAAGTGAGCGACGTTCCTCAAATCTTGTACAACGTACCGGGCCGTACGGCAGTAGACCTATTGCCAGAGACTGTGGCTCGTCTTTCAAAGATTGAAAACATCGTTGCACTTAAAGATGCGACGGGTGATCTAGACAGAATTGCAATTCATCGTGAACTTTGTGGCGAAGATTTTATCTTACTAAGTGGTGACGACCTCACAGGCCTAGAATTCGTAAAACGTGGCGGTGATGGTGTTATCTCAGTAACGAATAACGTTGCAGCAGCTGACATGGCTACTATGTTTAAGCTGGCGAAAGAGGGCAAATTTGAAGAGGCAGAGGCCATTAACGAGCGTTTAATGCCACTTCACAAACATTTGTTCATTGAATCTAATCCAATTCCAGTAAAATGGGCGGTTCATAAAATGGGTTTGATCGCTGAGGGCAGTCTTCGACTTCCACTGACAGAACTGTCAGAGCCAGCTCAACCTATCGTTGCGCAAGCAATGACAGAAGCGTGTATTTACTAAATGTTTGAAACAGTGCCGAAGCTTGTCTTCGGCATTTAGGAGTATAAATGAAGTATTCTCACCAGCTAGTGATCGGCTCACTGGCTGTTTTCGTTCTTACAGCATGCTCTGGCAGCCCGACTCAACGTCGTCAAGCCAAGGATGACTTCGAATACTTAGAAACCCCAGCGTTGACTCAATGGCAACTGCCTGAAGACGCTACCCCTCAATTCTACCCAAACTACGATATCCCTAAGGGAGAGTTTGCTGGTGGTATTGGTCGCGATGTCGACATTCGCCCACCACAACAGGTGTTGGAACTTATCCCAGGTGCGCGTGCTGAGCGTCAAAACGGTGAAGTCACTCTTTGGTTACTGCGTGCTGAAGAAGCTGATCGTGTGTGGCAAACCGCCGTGGACATGCTGACAGAGCGTAACATTGGTATTCGTGAGCAGTCTGATAAAGAGATTGAGACTGATTGGGTTACTTGGGTCTCTGAAGACGAAGAAGTTGAGATTGGCAGTCGTTACACTATCTCTCGCTTTGAGGCGAATAATCGTCACGGCTTTAAGCTTAACTTGATTGATTGGCGTGAGGGTTCTGAAGAGAAGCCTGTTTCAGCGACCAATAAAGAACGTTATAACGCCTTCATGACCAACTTGGTGATGGCGAAGTATGACGAGAATTTGCGTGCTGAAGCGGCATTGAAAGCGCAAGAGCTGGTTAAGAAGATCCCGATTTCGATGGGCTCAGACCGTAGCGGATTCCCTGTGATCATCGCGCGTACGCCTTATAACGTATTGTGGCAGCGTCTGCCTAAGCTTCTGCCTCAAATGGGCTTTGAGCTAGAGGAACGTAACCAGTCACAAGGTACCGTGAAAGCGAAATATGCGTCTCCAGATGATGAATTTTGGGATGAGATTGGCCTTAAGCCGATCGATCTAAGCCCGGGTACATACACCTTCCTATTTGGTGACTTGGGTAACCGTACGTCTATCAACGTGACTGATGCTTCAGGCAAACCAGTGGAAGAAGAGCTATTGAAGTCTCTGGTTCCTATCTTGGCGCATGTAGCAGACCAAACTAAAGATACCAAAGAGAAGTAACTCAGCTGATACGTTACTGTCT
The DNA here is from genome assembly GCF_000695685.1 of Vibrio fortis. GTDB lineage: Bacteria > Pseudomonadota > Gammaproteobacteria > Enterobacterales > Vibrionaceae > Vibrio > Vibrio fortis_A. The sequence continues at coordinate 286,772 of NZ_JFFR01000023.1, forward strand.
CAATGACATCAATTAAAAAAGAGGACGCTATGTCCTCTTTTTTGTGTCTGTTAGCTTGAGAGTGACGGCTCGGTATCGTCTATTCGTTACTTGTCGTCGAGATTTTCTCTATTGAGTTTGTCTAAACGATTGAGCTTGTCGAGATCACTCTCTTGTTTTAGTTTGTCTGCCTTGCCGACGTTCATGTTTGCCGTGTACTTGAGTGCTGCTATGTTACCGACGACAACACTAACCACGATAAAAATGATGACCCAAGGGTTGGTTAGCCATTCAAGCATATAAGCTCCTAGTTACTGATATTCGTTATGAAACGATCATAGATGGATTCAAGGTGCTCCATAACGATCTCATACCCTAATATTGGCTCAGACTGAAGTTGATTGCCAAGTAGGGGACACGATAACTGTGATAGACAAAGCTGCGCAGTGCGTTTATGACTAATGTGCCACGGCTCAACAGCCACGCCTCCTAAGTCCTTGCGATATGGGAAGAAAAAACCAAACTCATCAGCGTTAGCCTTTAACCATTGATAAAAGCTGTGTTGGTGGCCTTCGAAGTATTCCCAAGGCTCTAACTGCAGTTGGGTGTCAGCGGGAAGATAATTGCGAGCAAAGACGTCAAAATCAGTCCCCCAGTGGTGACGGCTGGCACCGGGTAGGGCAGACCAGCGCAAGATAGCCCACAGTTTTTCAGTATCCGTTAACTGAGCGGCGTCTAACGGTTGACTTTCGCCGTCTAAAATAGCGGTTTCTCCTGCGTATTTTCGATTCCAGATCAACGACTGACGCTGATAGCTTCGAAAACCACTGGCGATCTCCATTTTGTAACCTGCTTGCTCGGCGGCAGCAACTAAGCGGCGAAGATCTTGGGCGACCTCATGATGTACAAGAAAGGTTTTACTTCCAATTAATGTCTCTGCTAAATGAGACTCTACTTGTCCGGTTAACTCTTTAGGTGTCATGAGGTTGCCCAACTTTATTGTTGTCTTTTTGGTTTTTAAAGACTATGAGTTTGCTAGTAGGTTCACTAATGTACGTTGGTACATGTCAGTCAGCTTCTCTAGATCAGCGACTTTCACACACTCGTTCACTTTGTGAATAGTTGCATTTACCGGGCCTAGTTCCACAACCTGTCCACCCATGCGTGCAATGAAGCGGCCGTCAGATGTGCCACCAGTCGTTAACAGCGCTGGTTTTACATCGTTTACGTGGTCAACGGCATCAACGATGGCATCCAGAAGAGCACCAGTATCAGTCAGGAACGGGTCGCCATTGAATGTCCACTTCAGGTCGTATTCAAAGTCGTACTTGTCTAGAGTGCTCGTGATGCGCTCTACAATGATGTCGTTGCTCAGTTCAGTACTAAAACGAAGGTTAAACTGAACATTGAATTCACCAGGAATAACGTTTGATGCACCTGTGCCTGCACTCACGTTTGGAATTTGGAAGCTAGTTGGTGGGAAGTAATCATTACCTTTATCCCACTCGGTTGTTGCAAGCTCATGAATCGCAAGCAGAGAGCTGTGTACAGGGTTATTCGCTAGGTGCGGGTAGGCAACATGGCCTTGTGTACCTTTGACTGTAAGATCGCCTGTGATTGAGCCACGGCGGCCATTTTTCACTACATCACCGACGAATTCTGTACTTGAAGGTTCACCCACGATACACATGTCGATATTCTCGCCACGAGCCATCAGTGTTTCAACAACGCGTACAGTACCGTTAATGAATGGTCCTTCTTCATCCGAAGTGATCAAAAAGCCGATAGAACCTTTGTGATCAGGGTTTTCTGCGATGAACTGTTCAACGGCAACAATCATCGAAGCCAGTGAACCTTTCATGTCCGCTGCGCCACGGCCGTGAAGGTAACCATCAACAATCGTTGGTTCGAATGGTGGCGTATCCCAAAGCTCTGCAGGACCAGAAGGAACGACATCTGTATGACCTGCGAAAGCGAACAGCGGTGCTTCTGTGCCACGGCGAGCCCAAAAGTTGGTGGTGTCTTCGAATACCATCACCTCGATTTCAAAGCCGAGGGCTTTGAGGCGATTGATCATTACTTCTTGGCAGCCAGCGTCTTCTGGTGTTACTGATTGACGGCTAATGAGATCTTTTGCCAGAGCCAAAGTTGGGCTGTCTGTCATCCTTGAGTTCCTTGTTCTACTTGTCTTTTGTTTTTTTAAAAAACGTGGCGTTTGGTCACCACGTTTCTAAAGTTGTGTTCAGTGCTAGTGCAAATGGGGATTAAGCAAAAATAGCGGAATATTGATCAGCTTTGAAGCCAATATGCAGCTTATCTTCAACTTTTAGAATTGGTCGCTTAATCATTGCAGGTTGTTCAACCAAAAGAGCGATGGCATTTTCTTCATTTAGACCATCTTTTTGTTCTTGAGTGAGCTGGCGATAAGTCGTGCCACGCTTGTTAAGCACTTGTTCCCAACCTAGCTCCTCACAGAAGCCGCGGACTAGTGCTTCATCGACACCTTGTTTGCGGTAATCGTGAAATTCGAAGCTGATCTCTTCAGCTTGTAGCCACTTCTTAGCTTTTTTGATTGTGTCGCAGTTCGGGATACCAAACATTGTGATAGTCATTATTCTTCCTTTTGGTGATCTTCTTTCATTGTTATGTGTGGAATCCTATCAGGAACTCGGAATTCAGACAAAACAGAGTGAGGAATATTTCAAAGAACGAAAAAAAACAGTAAGAAAATGTCACGAATGGAGACTTATTGATCAACCTCAACATGTCGGATGAGAAAAAAGAAATAATTAACTGGCACATATATAGGAGGTGTCAATGGAGTTGAGTCCTGTTTTTGCAAGGCGGCTATATTTAGCGTTACTCGTCGAAAGCCTTGAAAGGCCGAATGTGCCTAAACTCATCGAAAAAACGGGTTGGCCTCGTCGTACTATTCAAGATGTACTCAAGGCGTTACCGGGGATCGGTATCGAACTCATGTTTATTCAAGATGGGCGACGTCATAATGATGGTTACTATCAGTTATCTGATTGGGGACCATTCGACAGTCAATGGGTTCTGGAACGTAAGAGTGATATAGCGTCCAGTCTTGGATTTAGTGCATAAGCCAGCGAAAGCTGGCTTTTTCTTTTCTATCAACTCGTTTTCAATCTAATGTTATCGAAAGCGTGAAAACACTATGGGCAGTCATAAGCAGCGCCAAGCATGGTCACCGATGTCGCGAAGTCTTGCGGTAGCGTAAAAATGACGGTGTCTGCATCTAGCGCGATAGCATTAGATTTAAGCTCGTTCATCGCTCCTTGAACCAAAGTGTCATTCGGGAAGAATAGATAGCTATACCAATGCCCCTCGCTCCCGGTTACCTCCCCTTTGTATTGGCAACTACTGACGTCAATAATGCCATGGTAGTCCATCTTTACTAGGTGAGCGTTCTCATGCGGCACTTTAGTCGGGGTTGTGCACCCTGCTAATAGGCCGAGAGTCAATAACCCCAATGTTAGTCGTTTCATTTCATCATCTCACGATTGAGTAACGTAGGCAGCGAAGCCAAGCCAGCTCACAATCAATAGTACCCACGGCAGCATATTTTGTTTTTGTGCTGGTTCTGCTGCGGGCTCAGTGGCGACTTCTTTGGCTTGAGCAAGGTTTTGCTGCTTCTCTTTTTGTTGCTTCTTCTTTGCCTTATCGGCCTGACGGTTTCGCTCTTTTTGCTGTTTCTTGTATTGCGCGATGCCTTTCTCGATGCCTTGAGCAATGAGTTTAGTCTGCTCTTTGGTTTGCCCTGGCTTTTGAGTTGCTTTGGCAATTTTGAACGCTTCTTGTTGAGATTCAACAGAAGGTGTCTGTGTCTTCTTTTTCATGCTGAGATAATCGTTAATACCAATATGTAGATAAGATAACGTAAACCTAGAGAAGTATGAATGATTTGCGTTAAAGTGTCTGTTTTCTTATAAGCTGAAGTGAGAGCTGTGCGGTATTCTTTAGAACAATATGATAAACACGGCTTTCTTAAAGCACCGATTTTACTGTGGCTGGGTTGGTTGTTTTTAGCCAAGGCCTTGGTCGTGTTTGTTGTGGCTGGTGCTAGTCGTGAGTCAGGAGCTAAAATATTAGAGATAGTTTACCCCGATCATCAAATGTTTTATGTGGGAATTGCTCTCAGTGTGCCGAGCGTTTTATTGATGTGGCTGTTTGGCCTGAGATCACCGGAACGTCCGTACATTAATACGATTGTCTCTTGGGGACGATGGGTCACCCTTTTCGCTGTTTTAAGTCAGTTTGCGCATACCGTTTATCTTGTCTATCTCGATCACGGTGTGTTTCATTGGTTACATGGCGTAACACTGATGCTGTTATTGTGGTTTTTAATCTACCTCATTAAGAGCAATACTGTACGAGATTGTTTTATCGCCGTTGAAGCTGAAGACTGACAATAATCAAAAATAATTAATACAATCATATTTATACTAGAAGCTAAAAATGAAAGGATCGAACTATGCTTAACTCTTCAAATGAGCAGCCTCAAGCGCAAGGTGCTATTTTACCTGAAGCTGGGCCTTTCGCTCTGTATGTGCAGCTAAAAGTCGTAAACAATGCACCACAAGTATTAGAACAACTAAAGCAGCTGCCTTCTTTAGTTAAAGAACTGAACGAGACACAACCAGAGTCTAATCTGACTCTTTCATTGGCTTTCTCTAGAACATTCTGGGACAAATTTGAACAAGCGGCTCCGGCTGACTTAATCGCGTTCCCGGCACTTGGCGATGGTGACGTAACGGCACCAAGCACAGACTCTGATGTGCTGCTTCACTGCCACTCTAACCGCCACGATTTGCACTTCTATGTGATTCGTAAGTTGCTAGAGCAAGTGTCTGAAGATGTAGAAGTCGTTGATGAGACTTACGGCTACCGCTATCTAGATTCCCGTGATATGACGGATTTTGTCGATGGCACCGAGAACCCGAAAGATGCTCAGCGTGCTGAAGTGGCACTTATCCCTGAAGGTGAATTTGCGGGTGGCAGTTACGTTATGGTTCAGCGTTTTATCCATAACCTACCTGCTTGGAATCGATTAAATGTTAAAGCTCAAGAGAAAGTAGTCGGCCGTACTAAGCCTGATTCTATTGAGCTAGAAGATGTGCCTGCAGCATCGCACGTTGGCCGTGTTGATATCAAAGAAGAAGGCAAAGGTCTGAAAATTGTTCGTCATAGCCTGCCTTACGGTAGCGCGACAGGCGATCACGGCTTGCTATTCATTGCTTACTGTAATGTTCGCCATAACTTTGATGCAATGCTTGAAAGCATGTATGGCGTAACAGATGGTAAGACTGACCAATTGCTGCGCTTTACCCGTGCAGTGACTGGCGCTTACTACTTCGCACCGTCACAGCAGATGTTGGCTGAACTGTCGATTAAGTAGCGATAGCCGTAGCGACAATTAGATAAATACAAAAAGGGGCGTTATGCCTCTTTTTTTGATTAAAGAGTTGGCAAAGTTGGTCGATATAGAAGCAACGATTGACTTTATTACCTCCCAACGGATAAGCGAACATCTATGGCTATTACGGTAAATACCAATGTTTCAGCACTGGTGGCACAGAGAAATCTCTCTAATGCCAGCAACATGCTGAATCAATCTTTGGAGCGACTGGCTTCAGGTAACCGTATTAACAGCGCTAAGGATGATGCCGCCGGTCTACAAATCTCAAATCGACTTGAAGCGCAAATGAGCGGTATTGACGTTGCGGTTAGAAACGCTAACGACGGTATCTCTATTATGCAGACCGCAGAGGGTGCGATGAATGAGACCACCAATATCATGCAACGCATGCGTGACCTTTCTTTGCAGTCAGCGAATGGTTCGAACAGTAAATCTGAGCGAATTGCTATCCAGGAAGAGATTACTGCTCTTAATGACGAGCTGAACCGAATTGCCGAAACGACTTCATTTGGTGGCAAGAAGCTATTGAATGGCAGTTTTGGGAATACCGCTTTCCAAATAGGTGGTAGTTCTGGTGAGGCAGTACAAGTAGGCCTAAAAAGTATGCGAACAGATGGCATCGACATGGGCGGCTTTAGCTATGTTGCTAATGGTATGGCTGATAAGAGTTGGGCGGTGAGTTCAGGTAATACTGAGTTCAATATGTCGTTTACCGATCGTTTTGGGCAATCTCAATCCATCTCGATCAATGCTAAGGCGGGTGATGATATTGAGCAGCTTGCGACCTATATCAACGGCCAAACAGACCAAGTATCTGCATCGGTCAATGAAGATGGGCAGCTACAAATCTACATGGCGGGCGAGCAAACGTCAGGAACAATCTCCTTTTCAGGTTCTCTAGCGGATGAGTTATCCATGTCATCAGGTCGCTATGAATCGGTCAATGATATTGATGTAACCAGTGCTGGTGGAGCGCAACGAGCGGTATCTATTCTTGATACAGCAATGAAGTACGTAGATAGCCATCGCTCAGAGCTGGGTGCGATGCAGAATCGATTTGATCACGCGATTAATAACCTGCAAAACGTGCATGAGAATTTGGCGACCTCAAACAGCCGTATTAAAGATACCGATTACGCCAAAGAGACCACGCAGATGCTCAAGCAGCAAATCTTGCAGCAGGTGAGCACCACTATTCTTGCTCAAGCCAAACAGGCGCCAAATTTGGCGTTAACTCTGCTGGGGTAAATTGCCACGTCTCTCGGCAACACTTCTGACAACTTTAGTGTTTTTTTCTCCTTTTTTCTTATATTTACCCCACCAATCACGTTTTTTCATTCAACCGAATTTATTTCTGAATTTTCTCATTTTTTCTCTAAAGGTTTCAGATTTAGCGCCGTTATTAAAAGTAACTTTGAGAGAACTACTTGGTTTTCCGAGACGTCGGAAACCGCAACACCGGAAAATCAATTGGAGAAATCACCATGGCAGTGAATGTAAATACCAACGTTTCAGCGATGACTGCGCAACGTTACCTAAACAATGCAAACAGCGCTCAACAGACTTCTATGGAGCGTCTAGCTTCTGGCTCTAAAATCAACAGCGCAAAAGATGACGCTGCGGGCCTGCAAATCTCTAACCGTTTGAATGTACAAAGCCGCGGTCTAGACGTAGCAGTACGTAACGCGAACGACGGTATCTCGATTGCACAAACTGCTGAAGGTGCAATGAACGAGACAACAAACATCCTGCAACGTATGCGTGACCTTTCTCTACAGTCTGCAAACGGTTCAAACTCTAAGTCTGAGCGTGTAGCGATTCAAGAAGAAGTAACAGCACTGAACGACGAACTAAACCGTATCGCAGAAACAACTTCTTTTGGTGGTAACAAGCTTCTGAACGGCACACACGGCACTAAGTCTTTCCAAATTGGTGCAGACAACGGTGAAGCTGTAATGCTTGAGCTGAAAGACATGCGTTCAGACAACGCTCAAATGGGTGGTAAGAGTTACCAAACTGAG
>NZ_JFFR01000024.1 GCF_000695685.1 Vibrio fortis
GTGCCTCATAAATCCGTCGAGCAACAAGACATCCAATCTCTTATTCGAATGAGACGTCTGCTCGTCACTGAAAGAACTCGTATCGTTAATCAAGTGCGTGGCCTTATCTCTGAATACGGCATCATTATGCCCAAAGGAGCCGCTGCCTTCAGAAAGGCCATACCCGAAATACTCGAGAACGATGAAAACCAACTGTCTTGTATATTAAGAGAGCTGCTATCCCATCAGTACGAACGATATTTATACATCGACGAACAAGTAAAATGGTTCGACGATAAACTTAACCAAACCGCCAAGCAGTTCGAAAACGCAAAACGACTCATGTCTATCCCTGGTTTTGGACCACTCACTAGCCAAGCCGTTGCAGTATGGCTTGGCTCTGGACAACAGTTCAAAACCGGTAGAGATGCCTCCGCCGCAATGGGCCTTGTGCCGAAGCAAGATACCAGCGGTGATAAAGTCATTCTTCTTGGGATAACCAAAAGAGGCAACACGTATATCCGCTCCCTACTCGTTCATGGAGCAAGAGCAGCGCTAAGGCGCGCCAAATTTAAATCCGATAATCTCAGTAAGTGGATGCTTGAACTCCAAGAGCGACGAGGACCAAACAGAGCCGCTGTCGCTTTAGCAAACAAACTCATGCGCATAGCGTGGGCCGTTATAACTAAAAACGAAGAGTATCAACCAACACGAAGCTAATGATGATCACCAACCCTTTGCAAAGTACGTAGTAAGATGAATAACAGGATAAATCCTACACGTTGAAAACCTTATGCTCACACTGTCTTATAAAGTCGATAAGGTGATTAGGACTTCGTGTTCGACTTCCTCATCTTGGCCAAGGCAATAGCCGTTCAACAGGCCGTATATATGGAAGTTAACCTGCGCTTTTGATCATATTACTGGCTTGCAAAACTGGGGGAGACCATATATGTGAGCGGCGCTTGGCTATACTTGAGCGAAGCGAAACTGCCAAGCGTTGCGAATCACTCTTAAATGCTTTGTTATGTTTGTTGTTCAGCCTTTACTACCCTCTCGCTTTCCAAGTTAGAAAGGTACACTTGAAGACCGATTTGCCCATCAAGAACTTTTGGGGAAGTAGCTATGGTTTCTTTATAATCATAGGAATCAATTGGGTCTTCATAAGTTTCAGACCAACGCGCAAACTCAATAATTACAACAGCCGAGTTTGGTTCAATATTCTCAGAAGAGTGAAGCATATACTTCCCCGAAAAGTACCCAGGGTTGTTGAACTCATTACTTTTTAGCAACTTATAAAATTCATGCCTCCACTGTTCAGCATTCTCATCACAGATTAACTTATACCTTTCTGTCTTTAAGTTTTTGCGAAGGGCATAAAACCGCATTATATAACGAGCAGCAGTCAACCAATTGAGACGACTCGCTTTCGGAGGAGATACATTTTCACCATTGTCTGTAAGTGCCTTATAAGCACTTTCTAGCAAAGATATAGCATACTCGCTAAGCTCTTTGTCTTCTTGTATCTGAAAATCTAGCTGATTTTTTCTTTTAGAATTTCGAAAACTCATCATCGATATTACCAAGGAAAAAACTGCTATAACCGGAGTCACTACTTTAAATAGAATTTCAATATCCACTAATTTATCCCACTTTCGTGAAAAACATAACATTCTTAATAACAGGCAGTCTCGTTTTTCTGTCTGCCTGTTTATCAAAAAATTTATCATAAACCACTAACAATTAAAGCAAATACATCGAGCTATGTATTCTGTCATCATATAGAAACGCGCCTGCGTGTTATCACTTTTTAACAGTGCCTGTTATCTAAGGCATGATTATCACAAACATCCTAAAAAACAATAGATTATCAAACATTCCATTGACAAAACGAGACTAGGAACTCAACAAAACAAGCCATTATCTATACCCAAACCAGATTAAAATCAAATAAACTGTATAGATACACAGAAAAGAAAGTAAAGATGATGAGTTTCATTTTTGCTGTTCATTACTCTCGATGTGTCAAAACTACCAGATTTTCCTACAGCTTATCTAATTGGATAACTCATTGAATGAGATGGCACTCTCTTTGATTGTTAAGTCAGTGGTATCTTCTAGCATTAGAAGAACTATCGAAAACTCTCGGAACGAGACTGATGTACCTTGCTGTTACCAACAAGGAATGGGGCAAAAGTGCGTTAGGAACTTTGATAAGTTTCGTAATTTGGATAACAATACGTATTACAACCCCACAATCAAAACAAGTAATTATATGCCTATATTCATTGCATATTCGGCTAAAGGTTACAGACCTACGCTTTTCTTAAGACAACAAAATAACTAGTGGCTTCCATGTAGAACTCCTCAGCTACAACTATTTGAAAATCTTCTTTTTTCAATAAACTATCCAAATCAGAACTTCTGTATTGTCTTATACTGATGGGGATTACTCCGATCTTCGATAGTATTCCAACAAGATGAATCTGCATGCTAACCAACAGAGATTTTCTCCCACCTAAACAAGGCGTGGTCGAAATCAATAGCCCATCCGGTTTTAATAGCTCGTGTATCCTCTGAACGACATGGCTAGGATTTTCAACGGTATGTAACATGTTGAAAGCAAAGATCACATCAAACGACTCATCTTCATATTCATTATCAAAGATAGTAGCTTGGGAAAAGTGAACATTTTCGATATTCTGACTGGCGGCTTTATTTCTTGCCGATTCAATCATTTCTGCCGATATATCAATGGCATGAATTTCCTTGACATAGCTTGCCAACTCGCATGACTTTGTACCTGTTCCACACCCATAATCTAATACGACGTTACTAATATCGAGGTATTTTTTTGCATTTTCTCTGGTCATGTTATGTATGTATTCAAAACGAGCCTCAGATTTGTCATAGCCTTTCGACGCCTTATCCCAGAAGTTTTCGGTCTTGTTCATTACCTACCGCCTTTTAGTATTGTGAAAACCATACACTAGCTAATTAAGTTGAATCTCCATGATTTGAATTTCATAGATTACCTACATTCTATCGATGCTATTATGGATTGATAGAGACGAAAATGCATAAATGGTATTCATATGCGAATAGATTGGAAGACAGTAAATTTTGATTGGAATCATGCAAGAGCTTTCCTCGTTACGGCTGAGTTGGGCTCTCTATCAGCTGCAGCTAAAGCTTTAAATAGCTCTCAACCAACGTTGAGTCGGCAAGTCAATGCATTGGAGAAGCAGCTTAAAGTTGCACTCTTTGAACGTGTAGGCAAGGGGCTAGAGTTAACCCCAAGTGGTGTCGAGCTGGCTGAATGTGTCAAAAGCATGGGCAATGCTGCTGCCCATTTATCTCTCACAGCTTCGGGGAAGTCAGAATTACTAGAGGGCTCGGTTTGTATAAGTGCATCAGAGAGCATGGCAGCTTACGAATTGCCTGCGATCATATCGAAGTTGAGGCGTCTTGAACCCAAAATTACGATTGAATTAGTCGCATCTAACGCGAGCAGTGATTTGAAATGCAGAGAGGCCGACATTGCTATTAGATCTTACAGGCCTGAGCAGCTAGATCTAATTGCTAAGAAGATCAGAGACGATCATTTCTATCTTTATGCCGCACATTCCTACCTTAGTTCGATAGCAAACCCTCAGACTTTGTCAGACTTCAATAGAGCTGATTTTATTGGCCCGTCAGATTTTCAGCAAATTATGTCAATGTTAAATCAGCGGGGGCTGAGGCTAACACCTGCAAACTTTCCTATTACAACGAGCAATCACACCGTTTATTGGGAATTAGTAAAGCAAGGCGTTGGTGTTGGGTTTATTCAAGATCACTTAGTTCAACTTACAGATAATGTAAAAAAAGTGCTACCAGAACTTGGCTATTTTTCAACGGAGCTTTGGCTTGTTACCCATCGAGAGCTTCGAACAAATAGAAGGATACAATATGTCTTTGAATTCTTGAGCAAGGAATTATCAAACTAAAGTTAGTTTAGGGTAGTGAGATAAGTTTACTATTTCCAAAGCTCGGATTATGGAAAGCACCTGTATAATATTCTAACTGGATTCAATTAGCTTCATTGATAGAAAAACTGGTGGACAACGTTTGAATAAATTTCTTACTAACTCTTTTTGGGGCAGATCTGAGTTAGCTGGCATTTTTTGAGAAAAGTGCCACGAGTAAAACTTCAGGTCAGTGAAGCCTCTGGACAAAAACAAGTTAGAAAAACCTTGCGAGCCTAGGCAAACGGAAACACAAAAAATGACAAACTATATCTGAACCAATAGATGTAATACCAGCACCAAAACAAGCCGCATTTAACTTGCCCTATCGACCGTTTTAATATGATCGAGATGACGAGAAAGCGCCCCTATAAGATCTTTTTTTATCAAAGGCTTAGTAAGGACTTCGTTTGCTCCAGCCTCTAAAAAAGCTTGAGTCGATGTTTGCATGATGTCTGCAGTCCACCCGATGATAACAAGGTCGCTATGGCCAGCCTCTCGTATTTTCTGAACCGTCTCAACACCGTTCATTTTCGGCATGTGGTTATCAATTATCACAAGGTTGAAACTGCCCGATTCCAGCTGCTCTAATGCTTCATACCCATCCTCACAAGTAGCACATTCAACGTTCAATTTGTCCAAAAAGCCTTTGGCGATAATGCGATTCATTTTGTTATCGTCGGTCACCAAAACCTTAAACGAAGTTAAGTCTACTGCCTGCGTTTCCGCACCCTTCTCGTCTTTATGAACTATCGCTGGAAGGTTGATAACAAAACTGAATCGGCTTCCTTTTGAAACCTCGCTTTCGACATTGAGTTGCCCATTCATCAAAGTCACAAGTTTGTGGCAAATCGCTAACCCTAACCCTGTTCCACCGTAGTTACGTGTTGTTGATAAATCCGCTTGCTCAAACTCATTAAAGATTGAACTCAATCTATCATTGGGGATCCCAATACCCGTATCTTCAACGGCAAACTCCATTTTTGTTGGATCTATTCGTTTAACGCTTACATTAATTGAACCGCTTTCAGTAAACTTCAGTGCGTTTCCAACTAGATTAAGTAACACTTGTCGAATACGAACAGAATCGCCATTGTATGCGAGGGAAGGATCACAATCATCGATAAGGTTAAACTCAATACCTTTCTCAGAGCACAGAGTTTGGTAAGTGTTCAATACAGGATTGGTAATTTCAGACATCTTAAATGGATGTGGGGCAATCTCAAGGCTATCGTTTTCGATCTTCGCTAAGTCTAGAATATCGTTCAGAATTGCTATTAAATGCTCGCCAGAACCTAGCGCCAATTTCAGGACGTCTCTTTGCTCTTCTTTTTCTAAGTCGTCCACAAGCATCTGTAAGATCCCTAAAAGGCCATTCATTGGGGTTCTGATCTCATGGCTCATCGTCGCCAAAAACAATGATTTAGCTTCATTGGCTTGATGCGCTTTGTTCGCCTGTTCTTCTAGTTCTAGCCCAAGCTTCTTGATATCGGTAACATCACGTTCGATCGCGATAAAGTGTTCGATGTCACCCTCTTCGTTACGCAAAGGCACAATGTCGATATCCACCCAATAAGGTGACTTATCAACCGTATAGTTCAATATTTCAGCTTTAACTTGATTACCCTTTTTGAGCGCAGATCCAATGCGACTTACCGTTTCAGAACAAGTGTTTTCACCTTGTAGAAATGCCCCGGGTTTCAAGCCATTTACTGAGTCTAATCGGTAACCTGTCATGGCCTCAAAAGCGCTATTTACCCACTCAATACGCCCTTCTTTGTCAGTGATAATAACGGCGTCCCGAGCAGCTTTCACAACTGTCGCCAGTAGATGACTATCACGCTCTTTTTCTGCTAGTAGTTTGTTTGACTCTTCAAGCAACTTCTTCGATCCGTCGAGCTCTTTATGGGGGTTAACGAACAACCTCTGTCCCATCAAGGCAACCAAAACAGAACTAATAGTTAAAATGATAAAAAGCCCATTCAATAGCTCTTTCTGAAGAGTTGATAACTGCTCATTAAGAAACGAACGACTGATCCCTTGGGTTAACACCAAGTCGCCTCTAGTTAAAGCCGTTTGGGTTAGTAGCCAGTCCTTTTCACTGTATTGATTTTTCTCTGTGTCATGAGGTTGGTGTTCATTGTCGATCTGGTTATCCGTTTTGTTAAGTGAGGCGACTGGCGGCTCAGTTTGGCTCAACTCATACCAACGTTCTCTATTGGTAACGAATGAACCAAAGAAATCATCGTAGTCGACGGCTGTTTCTCCATATATCACACCAGTAAAGCTCCCAGCCTGATATAAGGGCATGAACAACTTTATACAAATATGGTTAGTATCATCATGCAAAAGATACAATATGCGTTCATTCACTTCTTTATTTGCAATTGCTTTGAAGATGGCTTGTTCTTGTGTAGAGGCTGGGTGACGAAATGTATCTTCAAACAACAATTGCCCCGTACGATCCCGCACCGCGAATTGCATAGATTGGTTTTGCCCTTTGAAGCGTTCTAGATGGTAAGAGAGGCGCTCAATGTTCGATTCTGATGCGGCATCAATAACGCCTTGGTACTGAGAGGCTAACACAATGCGATCTTCCGCGACTTCTAAATACTTCTCCATAAAAATCTTTGCGGATTCAAGCTCGAAACTACTGTTGCCACTTTGTAGCTGTTTGACGGTAGATTGGCTATGAGTTGTCAGCACGTAAAGTGATATAACACCGTACGTCACAGATGTAAGCAATATGAATAGAACCAACAATACCTTAGGGCTGAACGAGGAGAGCTTAGCCATTCTTGATTTTCTTCCGTGTGATTATTCAAAGTCATATGAAAACTATAGAATAAATATCACTTTAGGGGATCAATTCTTATCTCCATCAGCCATTCAGAGCAAAGTAGCTATCTATAATTCTCTTCACCCTATATTGTGAAGTGTATAAATATAGGAAGAAGCTTTCGCTGGTTATAGAGATTCCAGATACCTCGTGCCTAAGTTCTGGAATGACGGTAAAAATAAGTCAAAAGAGAACGACAACCACCCCGTAATTCTCTGCTGTGAGAAGCGAAATTAGCAGTAAGCTCGCTATTACAACCTACTTCGAATAGTAATCCGTTAACATTTGAAAAAAACGTTGCTTGTCTGCTTCTGGCAACACATTGATGCCCGCCGCCGCTTTACGACCACCGCCCGTTTCAAAACTTGAACAGACCTCATCGGCGCCAGTTCTATTCGACAAGGGTGCACGCAAGCTCACGGTGTAAGATTCGCCATCTTGGTTTTTTGTAAGCACAGCCTGAGCACGATTTGGATCTTGGTTAACGATCTCATTACCAAATACACCGCTAATACGTCTTGCCCAAGTTTCACTCGGTAATTCAAAGACGCGCGCTGAATTGCTCTCATAAGCCGAAGCGAGAATAGACACTTGTTGGTAGTCATTTTGGTAGACTGCACGCAAACGGTAGAACACCGACTCTTCATCATTCAAAAGATCAAACGGATTTGGGTATTGATAAAGCGTTTGGTATAGCTCAACAGGCGTGAAGTGGAGATCACTGAGTGACGCTCCATAGCCGTTGTAATTGACTAAGGTGCCCAACTCTTCCAAAAACGCGATTTGTGATTCATTAAAACCATTGTCTAGCGCGAGCTTAGTCGCAACCGTTTTTAAATTATCACCAAACGCTGCTGCAACTGCCCACGCGACATGCTTACCATTTAGCTTTTGGTTAATCAACAAACTGGTACAACACTCAGGTGCAGTATCGACTAAAGTTTCAAGATGAGCAGAAGAAGGCACTTCACCCGTACGATGGTGGTCGCAATAGAACACGTCGACCTTTGCATCCAACAGCGAACGTAACGCATCATGATTTTTCTCCATCGACACATCAAGTACCGTAACAGAAGAAATATCCTGTTGAGCCACAACTCGAGAGAGCAACTTAATATCACGCTTAACACCTGTAATAAGCGCGCTCTCTTTTGGTTCGCTCAGACGCAGTTGTAGCAACGCAATAATGCCGTCTGCGTCTCCATTGAATACATCGTAATGCATTGGGGTTCCTTTCGTTCTCTAAATCGAATTGGTCAAAACACGAAGTTGTATTTTTACAAGCGACTTCATTTCATATCAATATCAAGTTGTTAGGTGATATAACATGATTGAAGGGACAGGATGCCAATGTGAGCCATCTAATGATGAAACATATTGATGCCTACACAGTGCATTCACTTCTTACCTAAGTCGTTACTGAATTTCCCGCTCCAGAAACATCTGTTTGTAAGATTTGGTTTGAAGTGAAGATTGCGTTAGGCCAAATTGACTGGCTAGGGCTTCAAGTTCTGATTTGTAGGTCGCAAGCATGGATTCATCGTCGGTCATGATGGCGAACTCTGCGAAATCACCGATTCCTTCTAAAGAATCGACAGTGATGTGGAATTTGCCTACAAAATAGATGCTTCGTGTCTTACATGCTTTCAACGAAACCTCATAACCCATGGTTTCAAGCATACTTTTGGCATTGATTGCATCGGTGATATTAGTTGCTTCACAACGGTCTGCTTCAGGGCCTTTGACTATCCAGAGTTTAATCCCCGACGGTTCCATCGAACGAATACAGACACTCTTATCCTGTGCTTGCAGGCTCCTGTCTGGCGTATCAAAGTACCAA
Organism: Vibrio fortis; assembly: GCF_000695685.1. Lineage (GTDB taxonomy): Bacteria > Pseudomonadota > Gammaproteobacteria > Enterobacterales > Vibrionaceae > Vibrio > Vibrio fortis_A. The sequence continues at coordinate 8,666 of NZ_JFFR01000024.1, forward strand.
TCCGACTCTAGATTATCTTCCAGCATTATTTCATGAGGGATGTTACCCAACTCCTCTAAGAAATCTGACTTTGACTCAAGACGATACTTTAATTCGACCTCGTACTGACCTTGAAAATGCTCTGCGCTCATGTGACTACTCTTCTCAATATTTCGGCGTTACTCTATCAGGAAAATTTTGAGTTTACCTATTTCAAAAAGCCTAAATCTTTCACTGAGAAGTTCGTCAGGTTAGGAAAAATGTAGTCCATCGCGCTGTCGGTATTCACTCCCATCCACTTAGCAACCGTCGCACCGATTTGCTCAACGGATGTCGTTGGAATCATACGCCCTTTGTTGAAGTCATTCTCTCCATCAAGGATCAGAGATGGCCATTGCCCGTATAATTGCCCACCGTTGAGAGCGCCGCCCATCACAAGGTGATTACTCGCCCAGCCGTGATCGGTACCAGTGCCATTACTTGCCAGACGGCGACCAAAATCGGACATAGTCATGGTAGTCACCTTGTCACCTAAACCTGCCGCCTCCATGGATTGATTAAATGCAGAAAGCGACTGGCTTAAAGCGCTCATCAGCTCCGCATGGTCGTTCAATTGATTTGCGTGAGTATCAAAGCCACCAAAACCGACAAAGTACACTTGTCTTTGGTGACCCAGCTGATCACTTGACTTGATCAATCGAGCAACCGTATGTAGCTGTTTACTCAATGACAAATCGGGGAAGTGCCCTTCTTCAGGTATCGAACCAATCGCGTTTGCTAACGTATCTCTTATTGAAACCGAATCGTTTTTCACGCGGTCAAATTCTCGGCCAAACGCTGTGTGTGGCGACAGGCGCATTACCCGATCAAAACTTTTTCGACGTTGAGCGTTATTAATTCCATTTACTCTTGGTAGCGAAGAAGCATTGATCAGATTGGCAGTATGGTCGCTACCATTCAATAGCTGTGAATAGCCGTTAAGGCTGAAAGTTGGGCTAATGGCGTCAGAGTCACTACTCAACACATCCATTAAGCGCCCTGCCCAGCCTAGCGTCGTATTACTACCAGACCAACCACGCTGCCATTCCGCTTGTTGAGAATTGTGAGAGAACAGGAAAGGTGGCATTGCATGTGTGCCATCCTTCAATCCAGCCTTAGTCGCAGGTTCAATGAGTACACCGCTATTAGCAATAGCGACCATTTTCCCGCTATCGAATAGACTTTGAGCCTCACCCATAGAAGGATGCAAACTCAACGATAAACTTGACCCAGTGTTTAATGATAAAGGAAGCAGTGATGCTTGTGGGATGGCAATGTCTGGACGAGCATTCGCGTATTCATCGTAGTGTGCGTTATCGTTAGGCACCAACATGTTGAAACCATCGTTGCCACCAAATAAAAAAACACAAACCAGAGCCTTATAATCATTATTTGGCAACGCATAAGCGGAGCTAGTGCCCATCATTGAAACAATAGGTGTTGAGGCCATAGCCGCTAATAATTGACGACGTGAAATCATTGGGCTAGCTCCTCAATGTGAAACTCTTGGCTCGTTACTGCGATATAGATGGCGTTACGAACCTTTAAACTCTGTTGTGTATCTCGAAGCTCTTCTAATGCTTCTAATACTATCTCGCGAAGATCATCACTCATTCTTTCAGAGAGTAAACGCCTCTCAATTTCGGCAATCAGAGCTTCATGATCATTGGCGATCGCTTCTAGTGGCGCGGTATTGATAACGATACGAGTCGGGTTGGTTTCTCCGTTGTAATTCGTTCTGCCGGTTGCAGTCCAAAGCTGATTGTTAGTCAGAATGAAGTTATTCCAACTCAGTATTTCAAACTCAGGCGCCACGTCTTTAGCCGCCGCTATCTCGCCGATTGGAGCGTAATCTGGCGAGAAGAAATTGAACACACTTGGCGAACCTAATGGCGACTGCCCGTATGCACCAAACGTGTTAATAGAGTTATGAAATCGTCCGGTGGGATCAGCCGATTTAGCCTCGAATGCGCGGAAAAAATTGGTCATCGCGATCAAGGGTTCTTTCATTTTGGCAGGCGTTCGATCACCACCACTGAGCGCTTCACTATCAGTTAAAATGCCGCGAATCACGGTTTTAAGATCGCCTCTCACGCCTGACCCATTATCTGCAAACAATGCGCTAATTCGAGCGACATAAGCAGGAGAAGGGTTCGACGTGACCAATCTTTGAATAAGATGTTTACTGACCAAAGGTGCTGTATTGGGGTGGTTAAGTAACATGTCCATCGCTTGCGCCATATCTTGCTCTGGCGTCTGGCCTTGAGCAAAAACATTGCCCATCACAACTTTCTGTTCGTCATCATGGTAGTCAGGATAAGCCACCATTGGGATAAGCCAATTTCCCTCTTTCGAACCCCACCATGGTTTGGTTTTTTCGGCGATGTGCCAGCCTGTAAATGCTCGCGCAAGATTTTCAATATCATCCTGCGAGTAAGTTGGGATCAGTTGCCCCTGGCTATCTAGCTTATCCGTACCATCTTGGTTTAACTCATACAGACCGATACTAAACAGCTGCATCACTTCACGTGCATAGTTCTCATCTGGAAAACGGTTATTGTCTGGATCCGCTTTTTGGTTTGCCATCATGGATAGGTAATCACCCATTGCAGCATGCAGCGTCACAGATTCTATAAGATCACGATAGTTGCCAAACGCATGGGTAATAAGCATATCGTAGTAATCGGTCATCTCGACGGCGCGGCCACCTAGGCTCGCACCATACCGTGAGATGACGAACAGTTCACTCAACGCGAAGGCAACACGCTGGCGAAGTTGGTCGGGCGCATTCAGGCTAACATCCCACCAAACCGCCACACGATCAGATTGGTTGTAAGTGTCTACGCCCTCTGGCAACTGGTACTGTCGCAATCGAGTTGAGTGCAAAGTTGGTGACAAAGAAAACTGCTGATCTAACCAAGCTGTATAACCTAGATTGGCTAAATCTTCATAGGAACCTGGCTCTGGGCCAAATGTCGAGCGATACAGAAGGTCGTAACGCTGTTCTTGTGTTAGAGAGCTGGGTGCAGCTGAACTGCCACCACCATCTCCTCCACCGCATGCTGAGAGCATTGAGAGACTAAGAAAACAGACGCTCAGTTTTAATTGAGAACGCTTTAACATATAAGACAATCCAGAAACACATACACTACATATCATTTACCGAACACTAGCTGAGAACATAATATCCAGCAATCTACGCCAGTATAAATCGTGCTACGGGTTCAAATTTGACAACCGAACCGATATACAACTCTAGCCACGCAAACTAATACAATATGTGTCAGCACAACTATTCTTACCAGTGCCGAAAAGCGTGCAATTTACTCCTGCCAGCCAGCAAAGTGTTTAAGTAAAAAATCGATAGCTAGCCTCGCTCTTAATGGTAAGAAATTCCGGTTTTGGTACACAATCCAGCTACTGTTGCCACTGCCCCAATAGGGTTCAAGTATAGGTACTAAACGCCCAGAAGAAATTGCATCGTTAAAGCTGCTTTTGGGCAAATAAGCAACGCCCAACCCTTCTGTGCAGGCTTGCAGAACCGTGTGGGCATTATTGCTTTTCCATCTGCCTTGTACCTTCACTCCATCCAACGGTTGTCCGTCTTTCTCAAACAGCCAAACGTCTTTGTTTGCGATGATACAACTGTGATGTTTAAGCTGCTCCGGGTACGTTGGTAAGCCATGTTCATCAATATAGCTCTGACTTGCAGCCGCTGCCATTGGACGGTCCACCAGCTTTCTTGCGATTAAACCCGAATCACTGAGCCTTCCATAACGAATCGCAAAATCAAAGCCGTCTTCAATAAAGTTGACCATGCTAGTGTTGAAGTTAATGTCTACCGTGAGATTTGGGTGTTGTTTAGCGAACTCCATCAAAGCGGGGGCGACGTGGTTTTCAGAAAATGCGCCAGCAGCACTGACTCTTAGTACTCCACTCAATTGAGTCTGCTGCGTCGTTAACGTCTCATTCGCTTGCTGAAGCCCAATCACTAGCTCCTTACACTGTTGGTAGTACGCCTGACCTGCATCGGTCAAACTCACCATTCTCGTTGAACGTGCTAACAAAGCGACACCCAACCGTTCTTCTAATCTCGTGACTTGACGACTCACGTGACTGGTGCTGCATCCTAATTGTTTTGCCGCGGCAGAAAACCCTTTGCTCTCCGCAACCGTAACAAACTCGTTAATGCCTTCGAAACTATCCATAATCACCTGTGCCATAACTATCTTTGCTATTTAGCAATAATGTTTTGCCAATTAAACGTATTATCACTTATTTGATTAGCAATTAGTATGAAGGTGTTCAACAAATACACGCAATTTCACAAGGACATCATCATGAAGAAAGTACTGATTATTGTTACAAACCATGCAACGCTAGGTGAAACCGACCAAGCCAACGGAACTTACGCGCCAGAGCTGACTCATGCCTTGAGCGAATTATTGGATGCTGGCTTTGATTACGACATTGCTTCTATCAAAGGTGGTCAGGCTCCTCTATACGGAACAGACATCGAAGGCGATGCAGTAAACGCAAAAATCTTGGCGGATGATGATTTCCTAAACCGCGTGAACAACACCATTCCTGTATCGCAAATCAATGGAGATAGCTACGATGCGATCTTCTACCCAGGTGGCTTTGGTCTACTTTCAGATCTAGCAACCAACGAAGACTTCGCTAAGATCTCGGCTAAGCATTATGAAGATGGTGGTATTGTCGCAGCAGTTTGTCATGGTCCGGGCGCCCTACTACCAATCACGCTAAGCAATGGTGAGAAGCTGCTTGCATCTAAGTCAGTGACTGGTTTTACTCGCGAAGAAGAGATTGATTTTGGCACCATCAACGACATCCCATTCTTATTGGAAGAGTCTTTGGCTCGTGGCGCAGCGCGTTACTCGAAAGTGCAGCCATGGCAAGAGCTTGTCATCGTCGATGACCGCGTCATCACAGGTCAAAACCCGACGAGCGCTCATGGCGTAGGCAAAGCTATCGTTGATCTTCTGAAGTAAAGATTAACTTCTAACCAAATAAAAAAGGAAAGCATGTTTCGTACTGCTTTCCTTTTTCTTTGTCTGGAGACTTGTATCAATCAACGAGGGCATCAGCATCGACTTACTGTGCCAGCCTGCTCGCATTGCTAACATTACTTTCCAAAGGCACACCAAAGTATGAACGAGAAGCTAGCAACAGCATAAAGAATGATAATGAACTCAGTGATAAAACGAAAAAGCATGATGTTGTACAGGACATAAATAAGTGCCTTTCAGAGTCTTCTAACTTGGGGAAGTTCCAGAATTTTTCATACCTAAGACATTCGCATTAAATTAGACAAAACTTCGACATAAAAACTGACTCGCTTCAAACATTAATTAGCATTACATCAATAGAGATTCCAACCTAATCTCGTCTATTCACCGATTCAGCAGGCGGATAACCGAAGGCTTTCTTGTAGGCATTGGTGAAATTCGAAGGGTGGCGATAACCGGCGTAGTAGGCTACCTCGGTTATCGACGCTAAGCCTTGTTCAAGGTGCTTACGAGCAACCTCTAAGCGTCGGCGGCGTATATAACTTTTAAGACTACAACCAATCACTTCTTTGAACTTCCGTCTAAGATTTGATTCGCTTGTGTGTGCATACTCCGCTAACGCCTTAACAGAAAGGTCGCTATCGAGATTATCTTCAATATGGTTGATAAGACCATCAATGGAGCTCTTGGTGTTATCAGTTGTGATCGTCGACGCTTCTAGCAAAACAGGTTTTACAGCCATGTCACTGTTTGTGAGCTGCTCAAACACTTCTAAAACCAAGCTTTGAGTTAGCGACTCCAACTTAATTTTCTTAAATGTTTCGTTTCCATTATGCAGTTCAATAATCTTATCGATGATTTCACGTAAGTTCTCGTTGGAATAAAGATCAAAGTTAGCTAAGTGCTGTGAGATAAATTCGTCGACTCGACTGCCCGCCTCTACTCGCTCCTCAATCCAATCCTGCGGAATCAGTACTTTTAACTTAGCAACCTTATTCCCTTTCTGAACAGTACGTCTAAAAGTAGCAGGTTTTGCCAAGTTAACGACCAAGCCTTGGTAGCCATTTTTAGAGTCCATGTTGAAGTTCAAATCATCGTAACTGAAGTCAAGCTTACCGTCCGTTAGGATGATTAAAATCAGAGCCTTACGCGCTGTGGATATCACTTGATGATCTTTTAGCTCTGTTGTCGTTCCCCAATGCAGAGAGAAGCTTTCTTTAACCTTGCACGTATCCACATTCCCTTCCAGAAGTGGATCTGTCTCTGTGAACTGTTCAGACACCATTTGGTATTTCTCTTCAGTCTCAACCCAACGCACAAGGGCGCTTTTCCTAAAAGATGAAGATATTCGACTATTCATAAGTGCCTGCCAGTTTTCATAACAATCTAGTTACTTTGCATAACTCAAACTGCTGTTAGAGAGTGAAAAAGAAAATTACCATAAATGATAATTAATATCATTAACACCAATGGGATTTTTCATGAAATGGATTTTTCTCTTTTTTGCTCTTGTCACTCAGTTATCCAGTGCTCACGCAATGATCATTGACGCAAGCAAAGCACAAAACATCAAGTTCGACACCCACACACAACTATCTTTGAAGGTCGACAAACCTAGGTATTACCGTGGCTATATTCGTAGCCAGGAGTATATGGACCAAGTGATCGCGTTTAACTCTTCTGGCGACCCAATCAAGAAACTACTTAACGACCACTCTCGTGAAACCGAGATATTTTGGTACGTCGACGAAGCAGACACCTATCAAATAGAGGTGACAGCGGACAGCAACAAACCAATAAAGGTTGAGATGCAACTCAACCCGATGGCGTTAAAAAGCGATCAATATTTGTCGCCAGATCTGCCAATGCTTAGCCCGACCCTGTCTAAAACCGCCAGTGACATCAAGGGTGGTGTAAAAGATGCTGAAAAAAAGTTTTGGCAAGTCATTGAGTCACAGGGCGCGCCGCTGGTTGAATACCAAACGCTCAACAAAGCTATCGTTACCTTTTTATATAGGGGTGATGTCGACAATGTCCGTCTGTTAGGGGCTCCTTATGGCGGCCATGCTCAGATGAGCCAGATTGAAGGTAGTGACATCTGGTTTCACTCATTTGAAGTTCCAGATACAACACGCCTCTCATACCGAATTGCGCCCAATGTGCCGCAGTTATTAAAAGACGTGAATCGAGAGCAGAGAAAAGCGGTATTGGCGACCGCAGCACCCGATCCACTGAACCTACAGCCGACTTTTGGCTCAGATACCGGTCTCTTTGGTTCTGCATCTACGTTGACGCTGAATTACGCGTCGAGCGATCAGGTCGCAACCGAGCAAGAACAACCTAAAGGGCTGGTTAGCCACTTTTCTTACAGTGACTCGATGAGTGATGAAGAAAGAAAAATCAGTATCTATGAGCCGAACAAGGTTTACCCGCTAGATAAGGCTTCACCGTTACTGATTCTATTCGATGGCGATGCCTACCTAAATAAAGTACCGACACCAATTGTCATGGATAACTTGATTGCCGACAAAGCTATCCCACCAATGAGGGTCGTGTTTGTTAACCCACCAAGGCCAAGTTTGCGAGGGAAGGAACTCACACCCAATGAAACGTTCGCCAACATGTTGGCTAATGAGCTGATGCCATGGCTTTGTGAAACACAGTCTATATGCCCTACCGCAAAGAACACGGTGTTGTCTGGCTCGAGTTTTGGTGGCTTAGCATCGACTTATATTGCTTTGGAACACCCAGAACGTTTTGGCAAGGTGCTCAGTCAATCCGGCTCATTTTGGTGGAAACCACGAGGCGCCAAACAGCAATTGCCCAACCAGCAGAGTTGGATGAGCGAGTTGGCCGCAACCAAGAGCAAAATGGACATCCAATTCTATCTCAATGCCGGTGTATTTGAGACAGAGCCAAAGAACGCAAGTATCTATCAGACCAATAGAAACCTATTCGACACCTTAAAACAGAAAGGCTATCCGGTGACGTTTAAAAGCGTCGCGAGTGGTCATGACTACTATAGCTGGCGCGTGATGCTGGCAGATGGATTGACCACACTATTTAGTAAATAAGCACCAAGGATCCCTCAAGAAATGGAACAGATAAAAACAAAGAAACATCAATTAGCAGTAGCTATCGCTTTAGCAGGCTTCGTCTCGTTACCTTCAGTGGCAAGTGAACCAACACAACACACAGAAACTATGGTAGTAACGGCGAACCAATATGAAACATCGATAAAGAATGCGCCAGCATCAATCTCGGTGATCACACGTGAAGATATCGATAAGCTGCCTGCGACCGACATTTCGACAGCGCTTGAGAGCGTGGCTGGTGTACACGTTGCCAAAACAACAGGTGCAGAGCCAAGAATCATTATCCGTGGTCTACAGAATCAAAACTCGTCTAACGGTAACTACACTCTGTTTTTAATCAACGGACGTCGAATCAGCTCTAGTGAAACCGTGATCCGTGGTGCTTCATTCGATCTATCCAGTATCCCAATGAGCGCTATTGAACAGATCGAAGTCGTGAGAGGGCCAATGTCTTCGCTCTACGGTAGTGAGGCAATTGGGGGCGTGGTTAACGTAATCCTTAAACAAGCGTCAACAGAAACCAATGTTTCAGGCAGCCTGACTTACAGCATGCCCGCTGACAACGACGCCAATGCGCTATTGCCTAATGCTGGCGGTGAATTGAAGGCAGGTAATACATTTGTTAGCGGCTCAATCATTCCTGACATACTGACTTACACTGCAACCGTAGACATCAGTGATCAAGAAGCGTGGTTCCCAGATAATGCTGGCGAGAACTTTTCTCCGCAGACAGAACAGAAAAGAAACGTGTTCAGAGGCTCTTTGAACTGGTTTATCACAGATAGAGACGACATCTACCTTGATGTGTCGTACTCCAAAGATGAACGTGTAGAGAACAGCTACTTCAGCAGCGTGAACATGTTAGCAACCAGCTATTACGATGGAAAAAAACTGACCAGTACTTTAGGCCATGTGCGCAGTTGGGATTGGGGTGAATCGGACACCAGTTATTTCTATGAAACAGCACAGGTGAACGAAAACAACTTCCACCCATTGGTTGATGAAGCAGAACTGAACCAAGACAACCACACCGTAGATTCAAGATTTGTTGTCGACCACTTTGACAGTCAGGTTTTATCTCTTGGTGCACAAGTCTCTTATACCAGCGTCGAGAACCAACGCGACTATTCGAGCTCTCGCTCAGTGACACAAAGTGCCGTCTATCTTCAAGATGAGTATTTTGTGACGGATGATTTCGCAGCAACATTAAGCGGCCGTCTCACGCACAACAACCAATTTGGCAATGACTTCAGCCCACGAGTCTACTTTGTCTACAACGGTATTGATAACGTCACCCTAAAAGGCGGTTACGGTGAAGGCTTTAAGTCACCAACACTGTTCCAATCGTCGGAAGACTTCTCTCTTGTGAGTTGTGGTGGCCGATGTACGCTTGTTGGTAACCCAGATCTTAAGCCACAAACATCGAAAACATACGAGTTATCTGCCATGTACTCTGGCGTCGATGGTTATGTGCAAGCTACAGGTTTCTTCAATGATGTTAAAAACCTGATTGACCGTGACTTAACGCCTTTCTTCAATGGAACATCCACCATCATTCAATACGAAAACGTCGATAAGGTTGAAACAAAAGGTGTTGAACTGGAAGGTAGCTATGAGTTCTCAACAAGCTGGTCGCTTACAGCCAATGCAACCTACACCGATGCCGTTAATAAAGTCGACGATGAAGACATCGCCTACACTCCAGAGTGGTTAGCAAACGCAAATCTGAACTGGCTGGCAACACGCGACTTATCCTTCTTTACTGGCCTTAACTACACCGGCAAGCAAAAAGATGGTAGCGACAATAACCTCGACGCCTACACGGTTGTATCATTAGGCGGTGCATATGCGCTCAACGAGAACTTCACGTTCCGCGCTGGTGTAACTAACGTGACGGATGAACGTTTAGACCAATCAACACAAGCCTATGAAGAGACAGAAATGGGCCGCACATACTACGTGAAGGTCGATTTCGACTTCTAGCGACGAAGTAACAACTTTTTAGCTTAATAATCCTTTCAATAAAACTAACCCCGTCATTACGCGGGGTTAGATATTCGCTGAGAGCACATCAATACTTTTAGCTAAACGCTGCGACTCCATAGTGTTCTTTCATGTCAGAGCTACAACATGTTACCGCGTCACGACCATATCTGCTTCAACTAGGTATTGGTCCACCACTTCTGACCATAGGTAGTAGTACTTGTAGAAGATGTCATGCCCCGATGCTCCACTACCGAGTTGGTAGAACTTAAAATCGATATTGCCACCAGCGCTCTCATAAGACTCGGCTAAGGTTTTGATGGACTCATCCGAATAAAATGGGTCATTGTGCCCGTAGATAAACAGCGTTGGTGTATCGAGTTTGCTTGCCGCCCGTTTGAAAATAGCTACATTGGGTGACACACCTTGTTTGATGCAAGAATCGTCCACCCAACCACCAGCAAAATTAATCACCCCAGTAAAGGCATCTGGATGTTCTGAGGCATACTTCAACGACAGAACCCCGCCTCTCGAGTTACCCGCTAACATAACCTTTTCTTTATCGACCCACGGTTGATTTAAGATGAACTGATACGATGCATCGAGAGACTCAATCGCATACTCTATGCCCTCACGAATCCCTTTACCCTCGCACGTGTATTGCTCTTTATAGCTACCCTCTGAACCACCTCGACCTCTTCTCATCGGTATCACGAGTGCGATTTTTTTATCATTTAGATATTTTCCAAAACCCCACGGATTGACCGTTTGTTTCGCGTATTCTTTGTCGCCACCTGTCGAACCGTGGTTAAAGATAACCACTGGAAAAGGACCCTCGCCCTGCGGCTTATAAAGAGTTGCTTCTAAAGCAATGTCGCTGTCCCATAGCAGGCCTTTATCCTTCATTGGGATTTGAATACTCTGACCATAATCAGCGGCAATAACACCTGAGGATAGACTTAAACAAGCTAGGCTTAAAACAAACAGACGATTTGTAAACATGGTGGACACTCGATAGTTAACGTATTGTTTTTAAGAGTAACTATCGATAGGCGCGCAGTTTGTGATCGGTGCTGATTTTTACAACACCGGAACGTAGATATTAGATATGTTAGTGAGTTAAGTTATTGAGTAGCATTACGCTTTATCTATTCATTGAAGACGTTAATCTTCAGAAATCTGCAGACAGATCGCCTCAAGCGTTACGAACAGCACAGACTCAGATGGCTTACTTACAACAAGTTGCCAACTCACCTCGTCAGCTTGTTGCGATTTTATCATCAATTTACCACTACTTTTGGCCCTATTCAGCTGTTCTAAACTTCCTTGCCAAGAGAAAGACACATTCCCTGACAACACAGCGTAACTTGGAGGGCAATTCGCAGTTATCACATGCGAGTTGATTCCGTCCCCTAGTGTTTCCGTGCGTTTGGGAGTTAGCTCAATATCAATTCCTTTGTTCGAAACATTTTTTAAATCAATCCCTTGCTCGTCAAAAAATGTAAGAGCCCTATCAACTTGAGCGCTGCCAACAACGAGAGGAGCCGCTGGATCATACTGCTTGATATGTTCTTCGACCCAGTCTTTAACTTGTGTGCGACTACTCGGTTGCGAGGTAGAAGCGCATGATGTAAGCACGAGAGTAAAGCATAAAGCTATTATTCGAATAAGCATGGTATTCCTTTGCAATAGTAAGTCCTATATCACTCCCGAAACCAAAGAATTTACCACAACTAAAGGGAGTAACTTGTTTAGCCTTATGCTACCACTTGAACTATTTTTATACTGCAGTTCCTCTGCATCATTGTGTACAGTTTTGTAGCTCAAGTGTTCAATTGTCATAACTCCCAAAGCTCATCGGAAAACTGAATTTTTTCGATGTTAATTAATACGTTCATCCCGTCACGATCGGTAAGCATGTCATTCAATTGAATCTTTCCTTCTCCTAAATCGTGGATGTGGTACTCACTTCGTGCACCGTGAACAATAACCGTATTGATTCCAGTATTGCCCGTCAAACGATTGTCATGACCATTGAGTTCTATATTTGTATCCTTGCTTCCGGTCAGAGTCAGCTTGGTGAGATATTGAGCGTGATGTGTATATGGCACAGTAGCGTCATAGCGCATTTTGAAAGTACCGGTGAAGGTATCAGCAATGTACGCGTCATAGGTTAATGTTGGCGAGAAAATCTGTTCGGTTATGTAGAGGGCGTTGGGATCTTCTGTGGAGAAATCACTTCGAGTCTTAACATTGTACAGGTCCCACATGCCTTTTCCACTGTATGCCCCCCAAAGGCCATAGTAGCTATCGATGATGGCAGCAAAGTACTCTTGGTCCACACTGACTTCTTGCTGCCACTCTTTCAGCGTATCTTCCGGTGGCGTGTAAGATTGATTTAACGCTTGCTTCTGAATGGTATTAAATTCTCGTTGGAACTCAGGCAGTGCTGTTACCCCTCCCTCAGGAGCATTGAGTACACCAATACCATAGTCATGCACGAGATGGAGAATCTCTTCATAGGAGGCATCTCGATGATCTTCATAATCTTGTCGAACATACCAATCGCCGCCTTCGACCTGAATTTCCTCTTCGAATAGTGGCTGTCCATCGAGATCATCATTATATCTGGGCTCATCGTGATAGTTCATCAACTTCAAAATAGCCCCGTTATTCGCCATAGCATTAGCAATATCACGCTTAGAATCCTTATCGCCATATTTGGTCCCTGCAACTGGGGTTAGATAATGATTCAATACGTTCACTGCTTTGACGATCTGATACTCACTCAGTCGGTCCATGATTAAGATATGAATCGACTTACCATTCGGGGCTTTCACTGCAACGTATCGGTTGTAGCCCGCTTTAGAATAGTCGGAGAATTGCGATGGAACGGCCTCAATCGATATGCCGTGAACTTGGGATGCAATACCAGTAGTTGGCTGGGATGTTGACTTACTTTGACTCGAACTGTTACAGCCGGAAAGTAAAACCGCCGTGGTCACGGCGGCTAACGGTAGAATTTTCATGCGACACCTCATTACGCTCAACGAGGTATCAATGTACGAGAAAAGACCGAGCCTATAAGTGATGACAATAGCTATAAGACATTCCCATACAATCTCTTACAACAGTCTCTCTCCTACAACAATCCTCTCTTAGAGTACCTTTCACTTAGGCCAAGCACTCAGTACATAATGGTACGTAGCTCTACACTTTAAACTTATCAATAGCGAGCGTTAGGTCAGTCGCTTGACTCGCGACTACCGTTGCAGATTGAGCATTTTCAGAAACCGCCCCAACGTTCACGCACGTTAAGTCTCGAATCGTATTCACGTTACGCGCGATCTCTTCAGATACACTGCTCTGTTGTTCCACAGCCAATGCGATCTGTGTACTGCTATCCAAGATGTGTTTCATCTCTTCCATAATCGCTTTGATATGACTCAGTGCCTGCTCAGACATGTGAACACTGTCAGCACCTTTGTGGCTACAAGACTGGATTGTCGATACCACGGTTTGGGTTTGTTGTTGTACCGCGGTGATGATCTCAGAAATCTCTGCCGTCGAGCGTTGTGTTTTGCCAGCCAGTGTTCTCACTTCATCGGCAACAACCGCAAAACCACGCCCCTGCTCTCCAGCTCTCGCCGCTTCTATCGCAGCATTCAACGCCAGTAAGTTCGTTTGCTCGGCTATCTCGCCAATAACATTCAATACAGAACTAATTTGGTCTGACAGCGCAACCAGATGATTCACTTCATCACTCGCACTCGATAAATCGCTAGATAGTTCAGTGATTGTATCGCGTGTTTCAACAATTTCATTAAAGCCCAATTGCGCATTGTCATAGCTTCGTTGAGTGTTATCAGCCGCACTCTCCGTAGTGTTCGCCACCTCTTTAATTGACTCACCCATTTCAGTGACAGCAGCGGCAACACCATCGGTTTCCAGTTGCTGACGATTCAATGCATTTTCTGTATCAACACTGCTCTGTTGCAGTTGAGTCGATGCAGCGCCAAGTTCACTCACACTTCCTTGAACGCGTGAGATAAGTCCTTGGACGCTCTCTAGAAGGATGTTTAGCTGACCCGCCATTTCTGAGATCTCATCATTACGATCAGTGTTAGCTTTCATGGTTAGATCGTGAGTATTCGCAATTGTCAGCATCATTTGGCTTAGCTGGCGAATATTACCCTGAATGTTTTGAATCAAGATGTAGGAACCAAAGATGAGCATACCTGTAACCAACAGAACAGATAACATAATAAAGCGCTCAATGCTTTTCTGCTCTTGCGCTAACTCGGTATTTAGAGTCGATTCGATACCATGGAAGATCGTGAAGATTTCGGTAATTAAGGTTTTCATCTCTGAGTGCATTTCCGCATCAACGCTTAAATCGGTGTCACGATTGGCCACCGTAGTCTCAACGTCTTTGCGATAAAGCGTGATCTTTTGACGCAACAATGAGAGCTCCGAAACGTTGATACCTAGCTCATCTAAGTCGTTCGTCAGTAATCCAGACAGCATTTGAAAGTCTGAATACTCACTTTTGAATACATCTAATTTTGAGGTCGCAAATGAATCAGACAGATCTCGTTGAATCCGATCCATTTGTAAAAGAGACACTTCCATCTCTTTTACTTCAATTAAAGTCTTCTCTAATTTTAGAAGTTTTAGGTTAGCCAATTCGGTAATGGTAACAATGGCAATCAATGCGAGAATAGAAAGGCCAGTTAAGCCAAACAGCTTTGTTTTTATAGTCATGTTGTGTCTCAAAGTCGCAAGCGTTCAATAACTACTTATTATTTATAAGGATTTTGGACGCTTTGTAACATTTTGTTACCGCAATGTCACCTATACATTCACATGAACACAAAATTTATATCAATTCATTAATATAAAGAATGGCATTCACCGTCATTAAGCGAACAATAAAACCGTCTTATTCGAGCATTGATTTAGTATTTAACTCACGCAAATATCCCACCAATCGCGCAATTTTCTACAAAACAAAACTCAATTTTCTTCAATATCTCTCGCCGCCTTTTGACTAAATTATCAAACATTTTAGAGGTGCTTATTACAGCAAAGAGCACTGTTTTAAATGGAACCACGAAACAATAGAGTGAGACGTATCATGATGAAAAAAGCTTTAGTTACAGCAATTGCAAGTACAGTATTCGCTTCTAGCTCCTATGCAGACACTATCGTAAAACACACCACGCTAAAAACAGATGTAGGTAACCTTGCCGCTAACATCTATCTCCCTGATGACGTTGAGAACCCACCAGTCGTCGTTGTTACCGGAGCCTGGACAACAGTAAAAGAGCAAATGCCAGCGACTTACGCGGAACACCTAGCAGAGCAAGGTTATGCCGCAATCACTTTTGATTTCCGAGGATGGGGTGAGTCAAAAGATAAACTGATAGAGCTGGAAGATCCGCAACGTAAAATTGCAGACATCAAAGCCGTTTTCGCATCTTTAGACCAAGTTAAAGGCATTGATGCATCAAAAGCATACGGCTTGGGTATCTGTGCATCATCAGGGTACATGCTTGATGCCGTGTTGGGTAACGAGGATGTAATCGCAGCTGCCGCCGTCGCACCTTGGTTGCACGATCGCACAATTGTAGATGCTATCTATGGCGGTGCTGATTCTGTAGCAAATCTAA
The DNA here is from genome assembly GCF_000695685.1 of Vibrio fortis. Taxonomy (GTDB): domain Bacteria; phylum Pseudomonadota; class Gammaproteobacteria; order Enterobacterales; family Vibrionaceae; genus Vibrio; species Vibrio fortis_A. Next base: position 24,464 of record NZ_JFFR01000024.1, read on the forward strand.
TCCAAACAGGTATTTCAGCTTTAACTAGCGATGAGCCACAAATCATCGAAGGTGCGAGCCTAACCAACCCAAATGCACTGATGTACAACGTGCCTTACTACACTGAAAAAGACCGCGGACTCATCCCAGAATGGGACAACGCATTTAACTTAGGCTCATGGGCTGGTTGGTTAACCTACGATGCTCACGCAACTGCGGCACAACAAGATAAGCCTGTTCTGCTCGTTGCTTCAGAAGCAATGGCTATCCCAGCGGGTACTCACGGTTATTTAGATAAAGCGGGCGACAACGTTCAAGCCGTATGGTTAGAAAACGTATCTCAGTTCGACTTCTATGATGTTGAAGAAGATGTTCAAGCATCAACAGACGCTGTTGTTCAATTTTTTGACCGCAAGCTTTAGGAGTCGTTATGCTACGTAAAACTTTAACACTGGCACTAAGTGTCGCAGCGTTAAGCGCTCATGCTGGCGAGTTGACTCGCGATGAAGCGAAAATAGCGCAAACTGCCAAGAGCATGGCAACACTCGCAGATCGAAACCTATTCGATGCCCTAGAGCAAATCTTCACGCCGACGGTTGTCGTTGACTACACTTCTGCATTCGGAGGCGAGGTTTCAATGGTTAAGCGTGAAGACTTAATGAATAATTGGGAAGCACTGCTGCCAGGCTTTGATGTCACTTACCACGATCTAACGAACATCAATATTGAGCAAACTGGCAACAAAGCCGAAGTCAATGCGGACATCGTGGCAAGTCACTATATCGGTAAAGACGGTTTTTGGCAGATTTCAGGGTCGTACACCTTTGAAATGAAGAAAACGGATTCTGATTGGCAAATTTACTCCCTGACTCTTAACGCCGGTGATGAAATCGGTTCTAGAGAAGTGCTAGGGCAAGCGATTGAAGCCGCAAAGGCCAAATAGTTATTCAGAAATACCAACACCCCCAAAAAATACCCTGAACATAATGCCAGGGTATTTTTCTTTGTATGCGCCGCATACGACACTACATGACATAACCATACAGACTGATACTTGAAGCAAGAGAGGTGGAAGTAAAAACTAGTAAGGAACAAGTATTCAAGATAGGAATTTGTTATGAACCACACCATTTTTCTAGGTTTATTGTGCATCGCGTTAAACGGATGCAGCCTAGATTCAGAACCCCAACACCTCTCTAATGAAACCGTTGCGACAAAGACAGTGTCTAACGATGGCTTATCGGTTTCTTTGCATTTCAAAGGAAAGGTAAATACTGATAATGACCAATTGGAATGGAACGAAACCTCACAAGAGCCCTACATAGCAGCAGCCAACAAGTGGTTATCTGTATTAAAAGGAATCGAAGGGAAAGAGCATCACCATGTTGATATCAACGTGTATGTTGAGCCTCTCGATAATGCCAATGGTATGGCTGGTCCAGAGGAGGATGAAAAAGTAGGCCCATATTACTTTCCGCTGTCCGGCGAAATCATTATTGGCTCTCACACTTATCAGATCGGATTCGATCAAAAAGAGTTTAACGCAAACATCGTACATGAAATGGGTCACGTTTTCGGCGTTGGCTCTTATTCCTATGACTACACACATTACGATGAGAATCAAAAAGGCAATGTATTCAGTGTCTATAACAGCGAATCTCTGAAAAGATACAATGAGCTGTACAACATGGCTTTAACGGCGTTACCGATTAGTGATGATGGTGGTCATTTATATGATTATGTCTGGCAAGGGGATAAAAAGCGTGTATTGGGTGATTCAAAAAACAGTGACGCCAAAACCATCGCTCCGATGACTCAAGAAGTGATGAGCAATGGGTTCACCCTTGGGGTCATATCTGTCGCACTTTTGGATGATATCGGCTACATCGTCGACTATTCACAGGTCACTTCTTACGCTCCATAACCGGATTTCAATCACGAACAGTTGATGCGGTTAAGCTATTTATTCCGAAGTGATTCTTTGAATAAATATTATATGAAAAGCGTTATTTATTTTGTTGTCACGATACTTTAGACTGCCTTTAAAAGTTGTAAAAAATGAAACAAGGACAGACGATGAGCTCAACACAAATTTTAGACCAAGCATTGATCGAAAGCGGTCGCGATATCCCACTAACAGAGCTCCTTTTCGCTAAGCGAGTACTGGATAATTACCTAGCAGTAGCGAAAGAAACCAGCCCAACAGAACTGCTTGTCGAGATGCGCGAAGCAGCTAAGGGTGTTGAATACTTCAAAACAGAATCAAACCCGTGTGAAGCACGAAATGTGATTAGCAAAATGTTTGAAGCTATCGAAGATGCTCTTTCATTCGAAGACTTCAAGACCATCGCATCTAAGCCGCAACAAGCACTGCATGAACTTATCGAAGATAGAGCCCAACTCATCAAACATGAGCGAGGCCTACTACTCGCTGCAGGCTACGACTTGTCTCGCGTATAAACATCAAAGGCCACTATTCAGTGGCCTTTATTCTTTCAACATCAAATTGGTTTCAATAGAAAAGCTATTTCGCCTTTGTCACCGTTGCTATGCATTCTCTGTATCGTAGCGATCTCGCGCTTTCTTGATATTGTCTTGGTTATCTCCAGCCCATACCACCAGTTGATAGAGAGGTTTTACGATCTCTTTACCCATATCCGTCAGGCAGTATTCAACCTTAACTGGCACTTCCGGATAGACGGTGCGATTCACATAACCATCGCGCTCGAGATCCCTCAGCGTTTGCGTCAGCATTCGTTGTGAGATGCCTTCAATTCTCGATTTCAGAGAGTTAAATCGGTCTTCCCCATCCACCAGCGCAAACAAGATCAGCAACGACCATTTATCACCGATATGTGCAACCACGTTTCGAATTGGGCAATCTTCATTGTTATGAAAAATACGTCTGTCTGACTTTGGTTTCGCCATCATTTACTCCAGTTTAGGAAGGTGAACTCTTGTCTATAGGTTACCAAAATGTGCCTAGGGCATGTTTCGGTGCGTTCTTGTACGGTAGGTTACTATTAATTACTATGGTTATCAATGTATACCTAATCAAGAAAAACAACGGAGTGAACCATGTTTAAAGCACTGACCTCATTTATCCTGTTACTGGCAAGCACGACCGCTTTCGCGCAGGCTTCAGATAAAATCATCATCGACTTACCTTCATTACAAAAATCAAACTGGTCTGAGCAAGAGCTAAACAATGCGAAGATCATTACTGACTTCGTTCAGAACCTGATGAATAACCATGACTTTGATTATGTTCTAACTCATTACAATGACAGTTCATACATCCAACACAACCGAAACCTACCCGATAAAATCACAGGTCTAGTTGCCTTTCTACAAGAGTTCGTTGAGGAGTACCCAGACTATACCTACGACGTAAAACACATCTACGTTGATGGTGATTACGTTATTTTCCACTCTCACGCGACATTAAACGCAGAAGACAGAGGGAACGACGAGAAAGGGATGAACATTATTGATAAGTGGCGCTTGGAAGATGGAAGAATTGTAGAGCATTGGGATTCAATCCAAGCACTGGATTTTTCGATGAGACTATATTCGCTTATCAGTGGTGGAGATATCGCGAACTCAAATGGGGTTTTCTAAACAAAGAACAGCTCAACCTTTGATATTTATATAACGAAATTATCGTCGATATACCGTTTAGAGCAGCACTCACCATGAGTGCCGCTCGTCAAGTTAGTGGTTCTGATCGAAATCTTGAATTGCTTGTTTTAGTTGATGGATATCGTCGGCACACAGATACCTTTTTAACGCATTGAACTTGGCTTCGGGCCAATCGTAAATATTCAAAGCCACGAGCTCTTCGACTATGGATGGTTCAAAACGATATTTGATGTGCTTGGCTGGAGAGCCAGCAACAATGCTGTATGGCGCGATATCTTTAGTTACCACACTATTGGCAGCCACCACCGCGCCCTCGCCAATCGTGACACCAGGCATGATCATCGCTCTCATACCAAGCCATGCCCCATCTTCAATGTGCGTATCGCCTTTACCTACATAAGACTCTTCAATGTAATCCATAAACGGGTACAGACAGAACCAGTCAACTCGATGTGTGTGGTTGCCACCCATTAAGATAACAACTTCCGCACCAATACAGACGTAGTCGCCGATGTGTAGCTTGTCGATTTCCCAACGAGGCTCCCACTGACGGCTAATTTCATCACCATGCAAGTAACGCACAACCGATGACTCAAACCCGTTATCCCAGCAATCGCTGTAGTAACTGTGCGTACCCTTGATGGTTATGTTGGGGTTGGTATTTACCTCGTGCAAATACTGCACTTTCGACCAATGCTTCTTATCCATTATTTCACCTTAAATTCATGTTGATTTAAAAACTCTAAATTTCTAATAACGAATTCGTCAGTGGATGCGTGGTTGCTTTAGCAGAGGATTAAGTAGCATGTGAAAGCTCTATCAATGGAGGAGCGGCGATAGTATCACAGTGCAACCAAGACCTTAATCACGGAACCTTAGTTCGCAAATAAGCTGCTCTAGCCTCAGATCAACACTCTATTTCAACCCTCCATTTTCAACTCGTATTGTTAGACTTTAGTCTAATAGGATTATCTGGCATTAAATTATCAATTTAAACATAGAGTTATAGCCCTTCTTAGCCACCGTAATCAGCTCAACGCTGAAATCAAACGTTCACAGCATAAAAACAAAATGTGCTCCTACCTTGTCAATAACGTTTTTGCCACTAAAGCCCAACTGCACTGTGTTAGGGTTACTGTCACAATCTAACCCCATGCATCAAAGTATCGAGCCAGAATGACGGACAATGCCCATTTCATAAATCGTAATAGCCTAGCTGGGCTCGCGGCCACTTTGGTCGGCGTCGGTATCGGTCGATTCGCGTATATCGCTTTAATGCCCGCATTAATACAGCATGGATGGTTCAATCAAGATCAAGCGGCCTACTTGGGCGTTTCCACTCTTATTGGTTACCTTCTAGGTGCACCGTTAGCCAGCTACCTACTCCGATTTTTTAGTTCAGGTCACCTTGTGCGAACAGCGATGGTCATTAGTACTTTGAGCTACTTCGCTTGTGCTTTTGAACAAGCCCCTATTACTTGGTTTTACATATGGAGAACCTTGGCTGGCACAATGGGGGCGCTATTGATGATTCTCGCGCCACCAATGATCCTAAGGAAAGTCTCGCCACAAACCAAAAGTCGAACCAGTAGCGTGGTCTTCTCTGGCCTGGGGATTGGCGCCATGTTGTCAGGCACTTTGATTCCAATACTAATTAGCGCCAACGTCACGTCGACTTGGCTCGGTATGGGGGTCATTACCCTCATAGCGACACTATTAAGTTGGAATGCTTGGGAAACAGCACCCTCTTCCTCAAGCGCAAGCTACATCAAAGCGTCTTTCCATCAATTAAGCACCTCTCAGCGCCATTGCGTGTTGTTCGTTTTTATCGCCTACACGTTCGATGCCATTGGCTACCTACCCCATACTTTGTTTTGGGTCGACTACATCGTAAGAGATATAGGTATGCCCTTTGGTGCTGGAGGATTTTTCTGGGCTGCATTTGGGGTGGGAGCCGCTGTCGGCCCTATGTTGATTGGCATGTTCGCAGACAAACAAGGAATAAAACTCACCCTGTGTATCGCTTTTTTGTGCAAGGCAATTGGCGTTGGACTTCCGTTAATCAGCATCCACCCTAGCGCTCTGTTTATATCATCGATTTTGGTCGGAATGTTCACGCCAGTCACTGTGATGCTTGTTTCGACTTATACATTGGAGTGTGTTGGCTATGAGCTGCACACTAAAGCTTGGGGATTAATGACACTTTCTTTTGCACTGTCACAAGGTGTTGGAGGCTTTTTGATGGCCTATCTATTAAGCCAAGGCGCAACCTACGCTCAGCTGTTTTTAGTGTCTACGTTAGCACTGATCATTGCTGCGCTTTGTATTTCGCTCACGTCTACACGGGCTCAAGTCGAGTCACCATCCCCAATCAAAAATCGCCATTAAAGGACTAATGATGAAACTCTATCTCAATGACACATCCCCCTTTTCGCGTGCTGTAGTCGCGACAGCTCTCCTCACGAAAAGCTCTTCTTTATCCCTCGAATGGGTCGACCCTTGGGCATCCCCTGCAGAGCTAGTAGACGCAAACCCGTTTTGTTTGATACCAACATTAGTCACCACAGAAGGTATCACCCTTTCCGAGAGCCTATGTATTTGCCAACATCTAATCGAAGTCAGCCAGTCTGAAGATCTAACATCTATCGAATATCAAAGCGTTGATCAGGTCAGTCAGTTAGGCTTTGCAAAAACACTGATGGAGATTGCGTTTAGAAGCGCTGCATTAAAGCGCTACACCGACGAGTCGAACGAGCTAATTACACGCGGCGAAACAGGAATGGCAGTGGCCTTGGAAAAGTTAAACCAGCAGCTAAGTGTCGAAGGCATCAAATCCTATCTGCAACCCAACCTTGCCAACTTATACCTTCACGTTGCATTGGATTACGTTCAGTTCCGTCATAGCGCCATCTTTAACGCCGTTGAGAACAATAACATTTCAGAGCTTATGCAGCTCTCACCTTTCGTTGGGGTACTCAATGTTATTGATCTCGAAACTCTAGCTACGCAACCCAGTTTCGAGTCGCTTATAAACCGATAACGCACGCGTCTTGGGTTCGCGATTCACAACCTTTCATTCCTCCCATCATAAACAAGGCACAACTATTTGTTTATGTTGAGTAAATATTAGTATGATTGCGTCAAATAAGGATAAAAAAACTACAAGAGTTGTTGTTTCCATTCGTTGATTAAAGAGACTCAAGTAGCCTTCGGTAACGTCAGTGAGGAGTTCTGGGTGGAAAAAGTTTTAGTCAGTTCATGTTTAATGGGGAACAAAGTTCGATACAACGCAAGTTGCTTGTCCATACATGCAGCAGATTTGGAATGGCTTATATCAAACCTAGAGCTCATCATTTTTTGCCCAGAAGTATCGGCGGGACTCGCAACACCCAGACCACCAGCTGAAATCATTGCAGGGAAAGGTATTGATGTACTAGATGGTTTGGCGAGCGTTATCGGCGACGATGGCATTGATGTTACCGCTCAGTTTGTAGCTGGTGCTGAGAATGCCTTGAAGCTATGTCAAAAGCAGAAAATCAAGTATGCGGTGCTAGCAGAAGGCAGTCCATCCTGTGGTAGCTCTAATATTTACGACGGTACCTTTAGCGGAACCAAAATCGATGGTTCAGGAGTCACCGCTACTTTGTTAGAGAATAATGGCATCAGGGTGTTCAGTCAGCATACGATAGCCGACCTTCGTACTATGCTTGGCAAAAACTGATATCCAATTGTGTAGCAACGATTCCTAACTCTTGATTCTAACGTTTACCGTTCGGGTTAAGACTTTCTTCACTGAACCATTGGAATGAGCAATATCCCACCTCTTTTCATTCATGCTTCAAATTATTTCTATAATCTATTGTTTTTTATAAACAAAAATCAGTAAGATTCCTAGAACTATCAAGCAGATTCCCAAAGTTGCTTTCATAGCTCATGTATCCCAAATGGAAATGAGCCAATAAGCCTTCTACACATTGAGTTGAATAATTTAGAATAATAATGAAAACGTATAAAAAAATATTTTGCCTTCTTCTTGCCGTTTTTAGCTGTAACGCATTCTCATTTAGTGAACAGCCATACAATCAAGGATATTCTCCTGAAAGAGATCCATTTTCTGATTTCGAGTTGGCTGTTAAAGATGCCCAAAAAAACAATACAACTGTACTCTTGATTCTTGGCGGTGACTGGTGCATATGGTGTCATAAATTAAGTTCCTTTATGAAAAAGGAAGACTCTGTACGAGAACGTTGGGATGAAACTTTTACAACAATGAAAGTCAATGTCAGTGAAGAAAACTACAACGATGAGTTTTTAAGTTATCTTCCCGAACCTCAGGGTTACCCGTTTTTCGTGATGATTAACGTAGAACGTGAAATTGTAGGAAAAAAAGATACTGGTGGCTTAGAAAGCATGTGGGGAGGATATTCTGTTAGTGAGTTTAATCAATTTATTGAACGATGGTCCGATTATAACAACAGTGTCATAGAGTAACCTATGAGTTTTCGCAAACGCATACATAAGATAATCTTTCTCATTTTGACTTCATTTCCAGGAGCAGCTATGCCTGAAGGTTTGTTTTTAAACTCATACAATGAAGTGTCCGAGCGGTATGCAGTTCTCGATGAGTTTAACCTATCTGGAGTCCTTTACTTAACGAAACCAAAGTCTCAAGAACCGATACGAGACGCAGTAGCATACATACAGTACGAACCTCTTTCACAGAAAGCTTGCAGACAAAAAGTAGTGGTTGGTGAACCACCTACATTACATAAAGGGCAAGTTTCTAAAATCGCCATTATTGAAAAAGCATCAGAGCAAGATTTTAGCTTCCTATGGTCTACTGATGGTAACTCGGTCGCTTTACTATACAGAAGTGAACCAATTGCTTTCGTTACTCAGAGTAAAAAATACGGTTTTAGTAAGGCCGTCGTATCAGACTCACCCGTTGTTTCTGCTTGGGATTCAACGCTATTTGTACAGTTGTTTGAGTAAAATCAGTAGTTCTGGAATGTGACGGTGTTGAGTGGGACGATATTATATTTGTTATGGAACAATCCCATAAAAGTTAACTTATAAAGAACTTTCGCAATCAGACAAACAACGCGTCATTTGCTTAGGTATACCTGACGTATACAAATACATGAGCCCGGATTAGTAGAGATATTCAAAAGAAAAGCTCTTCAATACCATTAACATCACGAGACCTAAACAAGATTCACAGCGCTTGGCATTATCAATTGTTTAGCTAAGTAGTAATACCGTCCGCTACTCAACTAGGCGGTACAAGCATGAGGTATAAATGCGTAATTTGAGATTGATTTTATTATTCTTATTACCTGTCATCATAGTCGGTAATGAGTACTACCCACGCTATAAAGAAAAGCAACAGATAGAAGAACTGAAGACGCAATTCCAAGAACTTTTGTTTGAAGAGGATAAGAAAGTAAGAGTCAGGTCCTTAAGAATCGAAGACAACATCATTGCTCTACGGGTTAATATTTCGAACGTAGACCTAAATGATAAGAGCAAGGCTATGATGGCCCGAAACTCTCAGAAATCGTTACCTAAAAAAATATGTAGTAGCGTGGGATTAAGATCTTGGCTAGCAGAAGGTAAGTGGATTTCGATTGACGTTACCGCTAATGGGACTAAACCAATAACAAACGTTCAGATTACCCATGACAGATGTAAGTAATAAGCTAATGGACTGAGACCTCAAACTAGTGTTATGTAAAAAGGAACTGCATGATTTCGACTATCATTTTATGCCTATATTTGCTGTCTTTCTTCCCCTTACTTTCATCGACGAGACAATTCTATGAAACTTGGGTTGATGACGAATTCCATCACTGGGAACGTTGGGGAGCTCCTAATCCAGGAGTTTTCTATTTGGGAATGGTAATTTTCTACTTTCCGGTCATTTTTGGAAAAGAGTGTGAAAACCTTGGCAACAAGAAACTACTGGCAAAAAGAAAGGACGTACGATTCTTTATTCTTATCCATGTGCTTTTGCTTCTGGCATCCCAATTACAAGGTGGGGCGCGTTAGTGACATAACAGGGCTAAATAACGTTTCATTACCTTAGTTGGTATTGCTCGCTCTTTAATCAGACATAAAACAACAACATGAAAAGGAATGTTCATGATAAAGATTTTAGCTAAAGCGCTAACGGCATTGTTCATCACTTTAGTGATTGGCGCAGTTGGTATGGGGATTTTGGCATTCTACGGAATGGGCAAATCCGCAGAGCAAGATGTCATTGCTCAGACATACATAAAGAAGGTCGTGCTTAGCTTTGATACTAACGATTTAAGTGAGTTCAAAGGGTTTCTTCATCCTCAAATTGTAGCGAATTTGGAGACGAGTGAGGGTGACAAATTTATCAATTTGATCAGTACATTAGGGCCAATAAAAGCAATTGAAGACCCAAAGTGGATATCTTCTAAGTCAACGCTATCAACATCTGATGGGCAATATCAGTTCTCTAATTATGAAGTGCAAGCAACTTTTGAGAACGGCCAAGGGTTAATCAAGCTCTCGACAATTCCAAACGGGGATGGATACCTTGTGACAAATTTCCAAGTGTTCTCTGATTATTTTTCGACACTTCAATACTCTCAATGAACGGAGCTTACGACAGCGCTGGATTAAGCTATAAATAACTTCATTCAAAAGATTCAGTGCGCATGGCATTTTAACTCGCATGGCTTTGCGTTTTAGAAGTAAAAATCACCAAAGGAACTAAAAAGTGAACAGTAAAAAGTTTGATAGTTGGGGAAAGTTGCGAGAGAAAGGATGCTTAAAGTGGTTGTTACAATCGACTTTGACAGCAGGTTTCGTATATTCCGCCTTGAATGTGGCGCTGTTTTACCCATCTTCAGACGCTCACAGTCTTAGCCAGTTCCTCTCTGAGAATGCGCCTAACTACATCTTCTATACGATCGGCATGTTCTTTGCGGTTTGGGGAATTTGGCTGTACTCCGAATCTTCATATCAAAAAGAAGCCAAGCGCAGAAATAGAGCTTAATTGCTATAAAACAAACCAAAACGCTATTACTCCGATAGAGGCGTTTCCCGAGTGAGAGAAATAAAATGAGCAAATCCATCTATATCGCTGGCAGCTTTAAAAACCTAGAGAAGATGCAAGCTATCCATAAAATATTGGCTGATGCTGGTATTAAAACAACCATCTCTAACCCTCTCCAAAGTAATGGTATTGACGGTTGTTTACAGCGTATTCGAGAGGCAGACATTACTTACATCCTTAACTTTGATGGTTACGTAGGAAAGAGCGTCGCTATGGACATTGGCTATGCCCTAGGCCTTGGAAAATCCGTTTGCGCGTTAGAGGCTATTGAAGACCCTGATATAACCCACTTACTAACTCGAGTAGCCACTCCAGATGAGGTCATCCGTGAGTTGCTTGAAGGTGATCAAGAACAGCACGTCATAACTTAGCAACCGCACCGAAAATTACGTTAGCACCCAGAAGGAATTGTGACTTTGAAAACCCACGAATGTATCTCTTTCATTATGTTAGATGGGAACAAAATACTGTTAGAGAAACGAAGCAAGGACAAAGAGACCGATCCGGGCTTAATCACTATTCCCGGAGGACATATCGAAGATGGTGAGACCCAAGTGCAAGCTTTGATGCGAGAAGTGAAAGAGGAGCTTGATGTCACGCCGACCAACTACCAATATTTATGCTCGCTCTACCACCCCACACAAGAACTGCAGCTCATACACTATTTTATCGTCACTAGCTGGAATGGTGAAATTAAACCTTATGAAGCAGAAGGTATTGAGTGGCATGCTTTGGAATCAGCCGCCGTTGAAATAGCGGCTGATGCCGTAGCTTTAAAAGAGTTTAAGCGCATTAATGCATTTCTTTGGGTTTAACGATTCTATTATGAACGCAAAGAAGCATTGGGGTTTCCAGCCACTTACTCACTAAACTTGGTGGAGCAATGCATCATCAATCTTTAACAACTGCCGTGTAATGCTCGATGATCGGGTGAGTGTATTCGTCAGTTTCGTACATGATCCATTGCTGCTCAACAATAACATCAGTAAAAGAGCCATCTTTAAAGGCCCCTCTCCAACGAACGTCGAAGCAAGCTTTGTATTTACCATTATCCAGGTAAGAAACCTCTATACTTTTGATGTCATGGTCATCCGACAGCAATCGTTCATGAATCCAGCGGTGCCACTCTAAAAATTCCTGACGAGAACAGATTTTGTAGTCAGGAAAATCAACCTGGACATGCTCATCAACGAGTAGCGCAAAAGCTTCAGCGGGCACGCGGTCTTTACCAACTGTTGCTCGTTCATACATAGAGAATACACGATGAACAAAGCTCTTGATGTCATTCTTGGTAAACTTGCGCTCACTAAAATGTTGGATGAGCCTGTCATATTCTGACGTTTTACATTCCATTGTCATCACCAACCTACTTCTCAATACTCTTTAAGTAAGCAACGATATCGGATTTATTCTCGTCGATGGCCTTCTCAAGTGGCGTATTGCCATCCAAACCTTCAATCGTAATATCACCGCCATTCGCCACCAAGATTTTCAATGCTGGCAGGTTGTTCCCCCACACCGCATCGTGCAAAGGCGTGTAACCGTTTCTTGGACCGACCGCATTCACATCAAATCCCGCGTCTATGAGAAGCTCAACGATTCGAGTGTTATCTTGGAACATTGCTGCGTGCAACGCTGTGCCGCCGTAAGAATCTCGCGCATCGGGATCTGGATTGGTTTTCAACAGCTCAATCACTTTAGCTTCATTACCATGGTAAGCAGCAAGATGAATCGTGTCAGCGCAGAACACCTGAAATGCCGCCCCCATTGCAACGGCAAATACAGAAAAAAGAACCGCTAGCTTTTTCATAATAGTCTCCTTACTCGACGACTGTCGCTTCTAACTTAGCTAGTTTTAAAGCGTCGCCAACACGAATAACTTCAAGCTCTTGGTGAACCATCATGTCGAACTTCTCTTTAGTTTTTGACGTTGCTTGCCAACGAACGTCATAAGAAACCGTCCAACCAGACGCCTGATCACCTTGCACATGCATACTAGCGATGTCGTGGCTGTTCCAAATGATGTTATCTGTCACACCTTGATACCAAGCTAAGAATGCTTCTACAGAATTAATAGGCGTTCCCGGGTATTGCATGTTTACTGGTTGTGCAATGCGATTGACGAAGTAACCTGACTCTCGCTGTTGGTCAAATGCAGCAAACCACTGATAAACAAAACTTTTAACATCATTATTGCTCATCTCATAACGTGCTTTTGCATCGTAAGTTGGACTGAGTGTGTTGAGGTCATTATTGGCGTGAGCGGCTGATATTGCGATCAGGAAACTAAAAATTAGTGTGGTAAGTTGTTTTAACATAGTGATGACGTGCCCTATCAATAACTGGTGAATTAAAGAGTCGCACTTTAAGGTAGGTTAAACGGACTCTGTTGCATGATTAAGTCCATTATTGACGAGTTTTATCATAACCTATGGCCTGACATTAATTACTTTATAAATAACTAAAAGTTAATGAAATCGATTCCTACACAGCTGCCAGTCTTCATACAAGTCGCTAAGCTCGGAAGCTTTGCAAAGGCTGCGAGAGAGCTTGGTATATCTGCACCTGCAGTGAGTAAAGCCATTGGAAAGTTAGAGCAAGAGTCGCAAACCAAACTGTTTCTGCGTTCTTCTCACTCTTTGAGCCTAACCCCAGCGGGCGAGCAGCTTTACGCCAGCCTGTCTCCCTCTATAAGTTCGATTCAAAATGTCATCAGCCAACTCACCGATGACCCTTCCCACATATCAGGAAAGATCAAAGTTAACCTACCTGCGAGTTCGATCGGTCAAGACATCATCCTGCCTATAATCATAGACTTTATGAACCTTTACCCAGATGTGGTTTGCGATTTAAGCTTTGATGATAAGAACGTAAGCTTAGTTGAAGAAGGTTTTGACCTTGGCGTCGGCGTGTCGATCAACGAGGACTCACGCTTAATAGGAAGGCCCATTCTACAAACTGAAATTGGGCTCTATGCTTCCAAAAACTACATCCAACAATTTGGTGCCCCTCGTTCTCTAGACGATTTAAAGAATCATAAATGCATACCGGTTCGTTCCATCACGACGGGAAAAATGCACAAGTGGCGCTTAAAGCTCGATGATCATGCCATGCTTCATGAGCCTCAGGGTAATCTCGTCGTTAACAACTTTTCGGCCGCAAAAGAAGCCGTGATTATGGGTGCTGGTATCGCTTGTTTAGGGAACTGGATGTTTGAAGAAGCCACCAAGCAAGGAAAAATAGCTCCCTTACTTGAAGAGTGCTGGGGAGAACCAATCCCCGTGTGGCTCTACTACTCATCTCGAGAGTATTTGCCATCACAAGTACGACTGCTCATCGATTTCATTATAGATAGAACAAATCGTAACTAAGTAGCCCCAATAACCGAGGGAGTAACGATCGGGATCTGTATGGAAAGATGGTGGAAATGCTTAATTCGAGATGCATAACGTTCTTTCAAGGGATGAGCAACGTAATACCGAAGCTTCCGCTTACCACCTTAAACATTAAACGCTGCGCATAGTAAAAATGCCAAGCGTTGCGAATCACTCTTAAGCAACTTGTTATACCACTTGCTTGAGGCTAAAATGACCAAAATAAAGACCACTTAAGAGACCGATTATATGACCACTAGAATTTTAGCCGATGTTGCTGCAAGCATTACTGAGTTGAAAGCTAACCCTATGAAAGTTGCAACTAGTGCTTACGGCGAACCTGTTGCTGTATTAAACCGAAATGAACCAGCATTTTATTGCGTGCCTGCCGAAGCGTACGAAATGATGATGGACAGACTCGAAGATCTTGAACTACTAGCTATCGCTAAAGAGCGTGAATCTGAAGAGAGCATTTCGGTAAATATTGATGACCTATAAACTCGACTTTAAAAAGAGTGCACTCAAAGAGTGGAAAAAGCTTGGCTCTACTCTACGACAACAATTTAAGAAAAAACTAATCGAGCGCTTAGATAACCCACACGTTCCGGCTTCAAAGCTTTCTGGAGCTGACAACATGTATAAAATTAAGCTACGTCAATCGGGCTACCGTCTCGTCTACAAAGTTGAAGACGATGTCATCATTGTAACCGTCTTAGCAGTTGGAAAACGCGAACGTAGCGATGTTTACCGTAACGCCATGAAAAGGTTAGACGATTGATTGCGGTATAACGAATGACATGGATTCCCCCTACCGAGGATCTGCCACACTTATGTGGTACTTAAATGCATCGGAGGCACCATGTCT
>NZ_JFFR01000025.1 GCF_000695685.1 Vibrio fortis
CTTCGACCACGCTATCAACAACTTAGATAACATCAACGAAAACGTGAATGCATCTAAGAGCCGTATTAAAGACACAGACTTTGCGAAAGAAACGACGCAAATGACTAAGTCGCAAATTCTATCTCAAGCGTCTAGCTCGATTCTTGCTCAAGCTAAGCAAGCACCGAACTCAGCACTTAGCCTACTTGGCTAATTAGAAATAAAGTTGAAACTGAAAGCTAGGTGGTCAAACACCTAGCTTTCTTTTTATGAGTAAAATTTACCGAATGATTAATTGTATTGATGGTGTAGGTTGTATCATTCAGATGTATGCAATTGGTGTTGAAGGAGCGACACAAATGGTGAGTTGGGGTAAACCTAGCTAAATGGAATACAACTAAATGGTATCGATACAAACCAATATCTCTTCCTCTATTGCTCAGCGACATCTTGGTGAAGCTCAAAGTCAGGCTGTTGATGCACAATCAAAACTGCAATCCGGCTCGCGTATCAACGCGGGTAGCGACGATGCCGCAGGTCTTCAAATAGCCAATCGACTCAAAGCCCAAACTCGAGGGATTGATGCAGCCTTGTCGAATGCGACTAATGCTGATTCTATTGCACAAACTGCCGAAGGCGCGCTGCACGAAAGTACTAATATGCTCCAAAAACTCCGTGATCTTGGATTACAGGCATCGAATGGTGCATTGAGTCGGGATGAGCGCGAAAGTATTCAGATCGAATCGGAGATGCTGATCAATGATCTTGATCGTATTGCATCAGCAACGACCTTTGCAGGGGATGAGCTATTTGATGGCTCTTTTGGAAAGCGTAACTTCAATCTTGGTCCTGATTCGAATGCGGTCTCACTCACGCTTAAAAGCATGTACACCAATATCCCACAGATGGGAGGGCAGTTTACAGAAGCAAATAGTGATGTCGATGAGAATTGGCGAGTCTCTTCTGATGATCAAGGTTTACGTATCAGCTATCAAGATAGCAATGATGAGTCACAAGCGCTCGATTTTAAGCTTAAAGAGGGCGATGATATCTATCAGGTAGCCACCTATATTAACGGGCAGCAGGATGTGGTTAGAGCGTCGGTAAATGAAGAGCATCAGCTTCAGCTGTTCTCTGCTCATGCCAATTCTCCTCAAGGCTTTGAAGTCTCGGGTAGTGCCGCGAATACCTTTAATTTTGGTGATACTCAGTCGATATCGTTAGATGATGTGGACATGACAACAGTCGGTGGAGCGCAGCTTGGTGTTGCGGTGATTGATGCCTCATTGAATTATGTGGACGGGCATCGTAGTGAAATCGGTGGTTTCCAGAACGGAGTCAGCCGCACTATGAACAGCCTCAACAATACCTTTCATCGTATTGCTGACTCAGAGGGGCAAATCAAAGATACGGATTACGCTAAGGTCACTACAGAGTTGACTAAATCTCAGATGCTTGAACGTGCGACATCAACACTGCTCGCACAAGCGAATCAAGATACGGGTACCGCTCTTTCTTTATTAGGCTAATTTTCCCAGACAACAAAAAACGCAGCCGTGAGGCTGCGCTTTTTGAACTTTTGAAATGCTAAGTAAAGATTACTTAGTCACTTTCAGAACTGGAGTTTCACCTACAGTTACAGAACCAGCAAGTTTGTTCAGCTCTTTGATTTCGTCCATGTTAGAGATAACAACTGGAGTAAGAGTTGATTTTGCTTTTTCTTCTAGAAGCGCTAGGTCGAAAGTGATGATAGTGTCACCAGCTTTAACAGTTTGGCCTTCTTCTGCTACGCGAGTGAAGCCTTCGCCTTTAAGTTCAACAGTATCGATACCGAAGTGAACGAATAGCTCAACACCGTCGTCAGACTCGATAGAGAATGCGTGGTTAGTTTCGAAGATCTTACCGATAGTACCGTTAACTGGAGCTACCATTTTGTCGCCAGCTGGTTTGATCGCGATGCCGTCACCAACGATTTTTTCAGCGAAAACAACATCTGGCACGTCTTCGATATTTACGATTTCACCAGATAGAGGTGCGATGATTTCGATTGCACCAGCGTCAGCGCTGTCATCAGATACTAGCTTCTTAAGTTTGTCAAACAGACCCATTGTGTCATGCTCCTAACGTTTAGTTTTATTCTGTAGAATATACTATACCAATCTAGCAAATTAGACGACTTTTTTTAGTCGTCTAATCATATTAAGCCATTGGTGATTACTGAGTTTTCTCAGCGATGAACTTTTCTACTACTGCTTGGATTTCTTCAGCAGTTGGTAGAGAAAGTGCTTCATCAGCCATTGCTTTAACTTCTGCGAAGTTAGAGTTGCGGATAACTTTCTTCACTTTAGGGATAGAGATACCGCTCATAGAGAACTCATCTAGACCCATACCTAGTAGAAGCAGTGTTGCACGCTCATCACCTGCAAGCTCACCACACATACCAGTCCACTTACCTTCAGCGTGAGACGCATCGATAACCTGCTTGATTACTGTAAGAACAGCAGGAGACAGTGGGTTGTAAAGGTGAGAAATCATCTCGTTACCACGGTCTACAGCAAGTGTGTACTGAGTTAGGTCGTTAGTACCGATAGAGAAGAAAGCAACTTCCTTCGCTAGGTGGTGCGCGATAGCTGCCGCAGCTGGAGTTTCAACCATTACACCGATTTCAATCTCTTCATCGAATGCTAGGCCTTCAGCGCGAAGCTCAGCTTTGTACTCTTCGATAGCTTTCTTCAGTTCACGGATCTCTTCAACAGAGATGATCATTGGGAACATGATGCGAAGCTTACCGTGCGCAGATGCACGAAGGATACCGCGTAGTTGGTCACGTAGGATTTCGCGACGATCCAAGCTGATACGTACTGCACGCCAGCCTAGGAACGGGTTCATCTCTTCTGGAAGATCCATGTATGGTAGATCTTTGTCGCCACCGATATCCATAGTACGGATGATCACTGACTCACCGTTCATTGCTTCTGCAACTTCTTTGTACGCTTGGTACTGCTCTTCTTCAGTAGGAAGTGCATCACGGTCCATGAATAGGAACTCAGTACGGTACAGACCAACGCCTTCACCACCGTTACGGATGATGCCGTCACAGTCTTTAACAGTACCAATGTTACCGCAAACTTCTACACGGTGGCCGTCTAGAGTTTCTGCGTGTAGATCTTTAAGTTTAGCTAGCTCTTCTTTTTCAGCTAGGAATGCAGCTTTAACTGCTTTTGCTTCTTCAAGTTCAGCTTCTGATGGGTTGATAACAATCTTGTTATTCATCGCATCAAGAATAAGCATGTCGCCGTTCTTCACTTTCTTAGTGATATCGTTAGTACCAACGATAGCAGGAAGCTCTAGTGAACGCGCCATGATAGATGTGTGAGATGTACGACCGCCGATGTCACAAGCGAAGCCTAGTACGTAGTCTAGGTTGATTTGTGCAGTTTCAGATGGCGTTAGGTCGTATGCTGCTAGGATAACTTCTTCATTGATATCGCTTAGAGAAACGATATTGATGCCTAGTGCATTTTTAACAAAACGAGTACCGATATCACGGATATCAGTTGCACGTTCTTTTAGGTATTCGTCGTCTAGTGACTCAAGCGCAGATGCTTGCTCTTCGATAACCGTGTGAATTGCGTTATCAGCGTGCATCTTGTCGTTCTTGATGAGTGCTAGGATTTCTTCCTCTAGCTCTTCATCTTCAAGAAGCATGATGTGACCTTCAAAGATCGCCTCTTTTTCTTCACCGAAAGTCTCAAGCGCTTTTTGCTTAACAACTTCTAGTTGAGCTGCAGATTTGTTACGTGCGTCA
Organism: Vibrio fortis; assembly: GCF_000695685.1. Lineage (GTDB taxonomy): Bacteria > Pseudomonadota > Gammaproteobacteria > Enterobacterales > Vibrionaceae > Vibrio > Vibrio fortis_A. The sequence goes on from NZ_JFFR01000025.1 coordinate 3,788, forward strand.
AAGAAACGCTGAACTTCTGCTTCAACTTGGTCATCAGTGATAGTGTTAGTGTTTAGAACGATTTCATCTTCTTGAAGTAGTAGTGCTTTACCGATAGCAATACCAGGAGATGCTAGGATACCTGAAATCATAGCTTTACCTTAAGTTGGTCAACTGTAAACGGGAGAGTGTGTGACTTTTTCCGCTTGGCGTTATGCCGAGCTTATTCTGTTCTATTTCGAACAAAGCCACTTTGCAGTGGCAAAATGGCTTTGAAAGAAGGAGACCGAATTAGTGTAGTTGGTCCATTAGAGCAACTAGGTGGTCTACAGCTTGCTGAGCTTGTGGGCCTTCAGCAGAAATAGAAACTACAGTACCTTTAACTAGGCCTAGAGTTTGTAGTTTGAATAGGCTCTTAGCGCTTGCGCTTTTACCGTTAGAAGTCACAGTGATGTCTGCGTCGAAAGATTTTGCTTCTTTAACGAACTGTGCAGCTGGACGAGTGTGAAGACCGTTTTCTGCTGTGATTTCTACTTGCTTCTCGTACATTTTATATACCCCAATTAATTTATTATTTGTAAAGTTTATAACCAAGTTTAGCTTAACTTCTTTGACATGCATGCGCCAGAGTGTAGTACGCCATGTTCGTGTTTGAACAGTTTGGTTAAAATTTTATCCAGCCATGGTGCTCTTTTGTGAGAACTCACGACTTTCAGAATCTGGTTTATTGCTTCTTTTATTTTGAAGCGAAAAATAAAACAGGGGTGATATTACCAAAGGTGAGGCAGGGATCAACAAAAAAGCCCCAATTAGGGGCTTTTTTAGACCAAATATTGATTTGACCACATATTACTGTTGGTTCTCTTTGTCGGTAAAAATGCCGGCAAACAGGGCTGTGCTGAGGTATCGTTCACCTGAGCTTGGTAAAACTGTAACAATTGTTTTCCCAGCAAATTCAGGTAGTTCCGCTAGTCGGTTCGCAGCAACAACGGCTGCACCAGAAGAGATACCAGCTAGGATGCCTTCTTCAGCCATTAGGCGTTGTGCCATTTCAATTGCTTCTTCTGAAGTCACCGACTCAACACGGTCTACAAGCTCTAAATCAAGGTTACCAGGGATGAAACCTGCGCCGATACCTTGGATTTTGTGTGGCGCTGGCTGAATTTCATCGCCTGCAAGCGCTTGTGCAATCACTGGTGACTCTGCTGGCTCAACTGCTACAGAAGTAATTGCTTTGCCTTTCTCACCTTTAATGTAACGGCTTGTACCAGTAATCGTACCGCCAGTACCAACACCCGCTACAAATACATCGATCTCACCGTCAGTCGCTTCCCAGATTTCAGGGCCAGTAGTCTTCTCGTGAATTTCTGGGTTTGCAGGGTTGTTGAATTGTTGAAGAAGTAGGTACTTCTCTGGATCGCTTGCAACAATTTCTTCTGCTTTTGCGATCGCGCCTTTCATGCCTTTAGCCGCTTCTGTTAGCTCAAGGTTAGCACCTAGTGCTTTAAGTAGCTTACGACGCTCTAGACTCATCGACTCAGGCATAGTTAGCGTTAGTTTGTAACCACGAGCTGCTGCAACGAAAGCAAGTGCCACACCAGTGTTACCACTTGTTGGCTCTACAAGCTCTACGCCTGGCTTAAGAGTGCCAGCTTTTTCTGCTTCCCAGATCATGTTCGCGCCGATACGACACTTAACGCTGAAGCTTGGGTTACGAGCCTCCACTTTCGCTAGTACATTACCTTTACTTACTTTGTTCAAACGAACCAGTGGTGTGTTACCGATCGTAAGGGAGTTATCTTCGTAAATCTTGCTCATGGAATATTCCTTCATTTGATGACAGAACTAAACGCGGCATATCAATGACTTAGTCGTCCCGTTTATTTCAATGTTTGTTTAACTTGAATTTAGATTAAACAAGTTGAAAAAAAGGTAAAAGGATTAAAAAGTTATATCATATAGATATGTAGCAGAATGCACGCCCATTTTGATAGAAATCAGTGATTCAACAAAATGAGCGAGAGTTCTGCTAATAATAGAAGAGGTTAGCGAAGGTGAGTAAATTGCCCTTTGTGTTCTGATACCCACATAGCAGTCGCGCCACATACTGCTACAGGTACAACAATCAGATTAAGGATTGGAATGGTTGTGAAAATAGAAACCAATGCTCCAAATCCATAGCTCTTACCTTGCTTTTGTTTCAATGAGCTTCTCATATCATCAAAGCTGATTTTGTGGTTATCAAACGGGTAATCTGCGTATTGAATTGCCAGCATCCAAGCTGTAAAAATGAACCATAAAAACGGCGCGACAGTTTGACCAAGAGCTGGGATCAGCAGCAATAAGAAAAGCCCGATTGCTTTTGGTAGTGTGTAAACCAGCTTGCGCCATTCACGAGCCAGGATACGCGGCGTATCTTTAACCACGTCCATTAAGCCATCGTCATTCACTTTTTTGCCCGTTAAAAGTTCTTCTACTTTCTCTGATAGTAAGCCGTTAAATGGGGCGGCGATGAAATTCGCTAAGGTACTAAAGAAGTATGAGAAGGTGGCAAGAATGGTCAGCGCCAGCAGTGGCCACAAAACATAAGTCAACCAAGTGAGAAAGCTAGGAAGGCCTTCTAACCAGCCATCAATCCAAGTATTGAGGTTAGAAAAGATGTAAAACAACGCGCCACCAACCAACAATACGTTAGCTAATAAGGGCATCAGTACGAATTTACGGATACTTGGAGAAAGAGCGATTTTAGCGCCGAAAATGAAATAGCCGAAGCCAGAGCGAGGAATCGATAAATTAGTCATATTGAAATATCAGCTCACATAAGGGGAGTTGGTTAAATAGCAAACACCTATAGTGTACTCGACCGATATTAAGAAAAAAAGCGTGGTGAAAATCACATCAACTGAGGAACTTATTGTATTAAGTTGTTCTAAAACAGTAGCTACTTTTGATACAGTAGTGAGATTGGTCAAATTAACCTAACTGATATAGCGACCTGAAAATTCAGGGTGACTATGAAAGCTGAGAGCGAAAAATGCAGGAATTGCGATTTGTACTCATTATTGTTGGCGCATTAGCGATCGCCGCATTATTGTTCCACGGATTGTGGACGAGTAAAAAAGAAGGGAAAGCCAAATTTGGTGATAAGCCACTTGGCAAGCTCGACAACGACAGCTTAGATGACGTGGGCGCCATGCCAGAGCGCTCTTTCGCGCCAGAAGACGACTTCGAGATCATTCGTAAAGAGCGTAAAGAACCGGACTTTGCTGTATCACCAACAAATGCAGACCCATTGATTGATTCAGATCCGCTGACTTCAAGCCCATCGGCGAAAAGTGAGCAAGAGGATCTTGAGTTCAACGATCTACCATCTTTCAGTGTTGAGACTCCTGTTAAAGAAGAGCCAGAATTTCAAACAGAGGCACCCGCTGAGCCAGCTGTCCCAAGCTTTGAGTTAACTGAAGAGCAAAAAGAGAGCCACGCTGACTTTAAAGAGCATTACGGCGCTATGTCGCAAGAGCCTGAGTTTGACACTCAGCCTGTTCAACAGAATTTGCAACAGGAAGACACAGCACCAACCGTTGAAGCGGCAACTGCTGCACCTCAAGAAGCACAAGAAGATGACTTGGGCTTGGAAGTGATTGTACTAAATGTACATTGTGCCGGTGAAACGCCGTTTGTAGGTACTGAGCTTTTCCGCAGTATGGAAAACAATGGACTAACCTATGGTGAGATGTCTATTTACCACTGCTTCGCTGAAGCGGCAGAGACTCCGAAAGTGATCTTTAGTGTCGCGAACATGATGCAGCCAGGTACGTTAGAACACGACAACCCTGCAGACTTCACAACCAAAGGCATTTCGTTCTTTATGACGCTGCCTTGTTACGGTCAGGCTGATCAGAACTTCAACGTTATGTTGAGTGCAGCACAACAAATCGCTGACGATTTGGGTGGTAACGTATTGGATGAGTCGAGAAACCTGATGACGCCAAACCGCTTGTCTGAATACCGTAAACAAATTCGAGACTTCATGGCTAATCAAAGCGCTTAGTAGACAATGTAAGCCTTACAGTTAATCTATAATGATAGAAAGGGCTCCTGATGGGGCCCTTTTTGATATTTCAATCTGACAGAGAATGATATGAAAGAACCCATTCAAAGTACTTTAGAGCAGTTAAAAGAGACTCTGCACTATCATGCCGTTCGCTATTACGTTGAGGATAGTCCAGAGATCCCAGACGCAGAATATGATCGATTAATGCAGCAACTGCTGAAGATTGAGCAAGAAAATCCAGAACTGGTCACCGTTGACTCGCCAAGTCAGCGTGTTGGTGGAGCACCGTTGGATGGCTTTACTCAAGTGACCCATGAAATTCCGATGCTCTCTTTAGACAATGCTTTCTCTGATGAAGATTTAGACGCATTTAACAAGCGTATGTCTGATCGCGCTCCTCTGGCTGACTTAACAACATTCTGTTGTGAGCCAAAGCTAGATGGATTAGCGGTGAGTCTTCTTTATGAAAATGGCACGCTTGTTCAAGCTGCCACTCGTGGTGATGGTACAACCGGTGAGAACATCACTGAAAACGTTCGTACCATTAGCTCAATTCCGCTCAAGCTTCAAGGTGAGGGGTGGCCGACACGTATTGAGGTGCGTGGCGAAGTCTTTATGCCGAAAGCGGGATTCGACAAACTGAATGAACAAGCACTGAAGAAAGGCGAAAAGGTTTTTGTAAACCCTCGTAACGCCGCGGCAGGCAGCCTACGTCAGTTAGACTCTCGTATTACGGCTAAGCGTCCGTTAGCGTTTTATGCTTATAGCGTTGGCGTTGTTGAAGGTGCTGAGCTTTCAGGTAGCCACTACCAACGTTTTCTTCAGTTGAAGAGCTGGGGCCTACCTATGTGCCCAGAGACAAAACAACTGAGCTCATTAAATGACGTGAAAGCATACTACCAAGACATTATGGCTCGCCGCGACGCGTTAGCTTATGAGATCGACGGCGTAGTGATCAAAGTCGATAATATTGCGGCTCAAGAGGTTTTAGGCTTTGTTGCTCGAGCTCCGCGCTGGGCGATAGCTTACAAATTCCCGGCACAAGAAGAGATCACGTTACTTAACGACGTAGAGTTCCAAGTCGGTCGAACGGGTGCAATTACACCAGTAGCGAAACTGAAGCCTGTGTTTGTTGGCGGTGTAACGGTAAGTAATGCAACTCTGCATAACGCAGATGAAATAGAACGTTTAGGCGTTATGGTTGGCGACAGCGTGATTATTCGCCGTGCCGGTGATGTGATCCCTCAAATTGTTGCTGTAGTGGCGGAGCGTCGCCCTGAGACTGCAAAAGAGATTGTTTTCCCTGAAGCTTGCCCTGTGTGTAGCTCTGCTGTCGAACGTGTTGAGGGTGAAGCTGTGGCTCGTTGTACAGGCGGACTAGTGTGTCAGGCGCAACGTAAAGAAGCGCTCAAGCACTTTGTTTCGCGTAAAGCACTGGATGTTGACGGCTTGGGTGAGAAAGTGATTGAGCAGTTGGTTGACCGTGAAATGGTTGAAACCCCAGCTGATCTCTTTAAGTTAAGTGCTGGTGTCTTAACTGTGCTAGACCGCATGGGGCCGAAATCAGCGCAAAACGTGGTGAATGCATTGACCAAAGCGAAAGAAACGACGTTAGCTCGTTTCTTGTACTCTCTGGGTATTAGAGAGGTTGGTGAGGCAACGGCAATGAACCTTGCTCAGCACTTTAAGTCGCTTGATATGGTTCAGACTGCGACTCACGAACAACTCGTAGAAGTGCAAGATATCGGTGATATTGTTGCTAGTCACATTACCAGCTTCTTCTCCCAAGAGAAGAACCGTGAAGTGGTTGATAAGTTGCTAGAGCTAGGGCTCACTTGGCCAGCAATAGAAGCGCCTGTAGAAGGGCAGTCACTACCACTTGAAGGTAAGACGGTAGTTTTGACGGGCTCCCTCTCTCAATTAGGACGTAGCGAAGCTAAAGCAGCCCTACAAGGACTGGGTGCAAAAGTAACAGGCAGCGTTTCTAAGAAAACAGACATCCTATTTGCTGGTGAAGCGGCAGGTTCTAAGCTCACTAAGGCACAAGATTTGGGTGTTGAAATAAGAAATGAGCAAGACTTAATTGACCTACTTTCTTAATTAAATTGCTCTAAAAAAAGCTAAAAGGCACTCCCAATGTGGAGTGCCTTTTTTGTATGTGGCCATTAAGTTTCACTCTTTTTATCTGAAGAAAAATTTGTGGCTATATTAAGTCAGATTTTGGGACTGTGAGCTTGCTCAATAATAATAAAATACCGTTCTGTCGCTTATCTATTTGCGAGTGATATCACTTTTTATAAAGTAATTTTTATTTTAAGTGATTGTTTTGTAATGTTTTAATTTTTATTTTTTAAAAGGTTTGGATTTTGTCGATCAGGATCACTAAGTCATAGATAAATTTGCACCAACTCATATTTTTTTAGATGAAAATTAAGTTCTCATTGATCTTTTTAAGGGCAAAGTTAGTCTTAGTGACATGGATGCACGCAGTGTATACCCAGTAAGGAAAAAGAACCTCGGGCGGTTAGAGGTTCTAAACAAGAAAAGGTATTTCTCTCTACGGCGGCCAACTTTAGGTGAGAAATAATCAAACAGCTATATCCATTTTTAGGAGTTTTATTCCATGGACAAATTTTTCAAAGTATCTGCGCTAACTGCAGCTATGGTAGGTGCACTATCAGCTGCTCCAGCAATGGCAAATGATCCTATCGGCCCTGAGTATGCTAGCCAAGCATCTGAGTTTTTCTCTGAATCGACGATTAGCGGTAACCTGAACTTCTTCATGCGTGCTCGTGATCGTGGTGATGTTGATGCTAACGGTAACGATACCCCAAAAAAGACTAACTTAGACCACGGTTCTATATTCGCTAATCTAGGTTTCCACTCTGGTTACGTAGCTGATGTAGTTGGTTTTGATGCGGTTATTTATAGCACATTCGACATGTGGGCTGGTGAAGATACGGGTGGTTCTTTCGAGCATGAAATGAACTTCTTTGATTGTGATTCAGCATACGGTGCAGCTACTGGTTGTGATTCTTTCAACACTGACAACGGTGTTTCTTTCGCAAAAGCAGCTCTAAAATTCAAGTTTGGTGAAAATGTAAACGCACAACTTGGTTACTTCCAACCAAGTGTACCAAGTACGCTAGGTGTTAACTGGTCGTTTGCTCCAGGTACTTACCGTGGTGGTGAAGTAGGTGGTAACTTTGGTGACTTGTCCGTTGGTTTGGTTTATGCGGATCAATATAAAGCACCTTGGTTTAAAGAGACTTACGAATTCCGTGATGGCTCTTTCTGGGGAAGCCCAGGTAAAGACGTTGGTGATGTATACTCTGTAGGTGCTCGCTACACATTGTCTAACGGTATTTCTTTCGATACTGGTTATGGTGCTCTAACAGACGGTGACCGTAAAAACTTCCACGTAAAAGTTAAAGGTACAACTGATGGTGGTTTGTACTGGTCTCCACAACTTTACGTAGTTGAAGATGATAACCAATTCGATAGCACAGCATTCCAAGCTGCGTTACTAACGTCTAAATCTGTTGGCCAGTATAGCTTCCGTGCAGAAGCTACGTATACAGTAGCTGACTCAGAAGATACACGTGGTAACGTTGGTAACATGTCTTACCGCCTGACAGAACAATACGGTGGTTCAAACGGTGCTTATGAAATCTGGTGGAACAACCGTTCTGACTTTAACCACGATGGAGAGTACGCTTTCTTCCTATCTTCAACTCGTGATTTCTCAGATGTTGGTGGTAAAGGGTTCAGTGCTGGTGTAAGTGGTGCTTACGGTGCAGGCGCTAAAGCTGATGGTTATGATGAACTAGTTGAATACGCGTACAGCTTCTTCGCTAACTACGCAATCCAAGCTGGTGCGCTTAAAGATGCTAACATTAGCTTCTACTACACTAACTTCTTCAACGATTCAGATGCTCCAAACTGGACTGGTTACTCTAATGCATTCCAAGATGAGACTGACTTTAAACTAGCGCTAACAATTCCATTTGGCGTTAAATAATAGAAGTTTGATTAGATAAAGCTGGGCATTTGCCCAGCTTTTTTGCTTTTTAGGAGGTATTGATGAAACGTATTATTCCTACTCTAATATTTGCCTTAGCTTTATCCGCTTGTAGCCAAACACCAAAAACAGCTGCTGAATTTTGGTACGGGCAAGGAGAACGCTTTGGTCTACATGGTTATGCTATGGAAAATGAATCTCTTGAAAGCGTTAAAGAGAATGTCCCGTTTGATGAAGCGGCATATAGACAAGGGTATTTAAAGGGAAAAGCGGAATACTGTGACCCATTTAAAGCATTCGAAAAAGGCATACGAGGTACTCGATATACAGGTCAATGTGAAGGTTTGCCAAACGAAGATATGCTTAAAGCAGAATGGCAACGAGGCTGGGATACATTTATTGGCGCCGATTTCTATCGGTTCAGATAATACAAAAAGCAGGCAAGCGAGGTTTAGTAGCCTGCTTGCCTGTTTTGTTATTGATGTGTACCACCATGCGCTTTACACAATTCGCGAGGAAGGTGTTTAACAACACCGTCGCTAAATGTACATTGCACTCCTGCTCCAAAGACCTTACCTGCATTTTGATTTGCCAAAGCGAGTGGTGTCGAAAATATAAATATTGTTGCTAACGCTAGAGTTAAAATTTTCATCATCGTTATCCTTTTCTCACTTACCAAAAATGAAATAAATAGCATTCAAACGTCATGCTTAATATCACAGTATGTACATGGCCAATAAAAGATCAAAATAATATATAAATTTTAAATGAAAAATAACAATGGATTATTTCAATAATTTAATCAGTAACTTATTGAAACTAAGTAGCACCTATTTCTTGATATTTGCTCGTTTAATTCAAAATTCCGTGAAACTGACCATAATTCGCAAGCTTTATTTTCTCTTATTATCTTTACTACGCCTCAAGCGTATTTGGGTGTATGATTTGAGCGTAATATGATGATTTATGAGTGAGGAAAACGGCCTTACTCTGTTAATGATTTGAGTAATATCATGAATATAAGTGAAGTTGCTAAGCTAACTAGCCTATCCACGAAGTCGATTCGTCTTTACGAAGATAAAGGCGTGATTTCAGAGCCGATGCGCTCAGAAAATGGCTATCGAACCTACACTCAGAAGCAATTAAAAGAGTTGAGCGTGGTTGCCAAGGCAAGAAGCGCCGGATTTTCTTTAGAAGAGTGTAAAGAATTGGTCGCTTTAGCTGACAATCCATGCCGAGAAAGTGCCGATGTCAAAGCTAAGGCTCAAAGTAAGCTTGATGAAGTGAATCGAAAAATTGCGGATTTGATGGCGATAAAGACAACATTAGAGGAGTGGGTTGAGAAGTGTCCTGGAGATACTAACAGTCATTGCCCGATCATTAATGATCTGGTCGATGAGTAATAGATTAGGCCATTAGTATAGTACGTAGTGTCACATACATCCTAATGGCCTAGTGGTTACTTGTTGACTGGTGCGATAGTGAGAACGATACCATCAACCGCTGTGACCACTACTTCGGTTCCTGCGGTTATGTCAGTCGCAGTAATAGCTGACCAAGTTGTATCGCCAAGTCGGATTCGACATTTACCTTTCTGAATATCATCTTCCAATCGAGTCGTCTTTCCTATCAACTGTTTATCGCGTTGATTGAGAACTCGAGCTTTATCTGACTTACGATCACTTTTTAGTTGTCGGCGCCACCATAACCAGGTAGTGATTAGAGAGAAACTGGCGAAAGAGAGCCATTGCATTTGCCAGCTCAGCGGTAAAGCGCCAAGCAGCGCACCGACAATCATTGCTGAGATGCCAATCCAGAGAAAGTACCCTGCAGTGCCCAATAGCTCTAATCCAAGTAGCAGTAAGCCAAAAGCAAGCCAGTGCCAGTGGTTCACCTGATCTAATAGTTCAATCATCAGCTACTCCTTGTTATTTGTTCCTTTGTGAGAAAACATTTCAGCAATACCCGCAACTGAGCCCATTAGCCCCGATGCTTCTAGTGGCAGCATGATGATCTTACCATTTTCTGCTTGGCCAATCGATTTAAGCGCATCGGTATAACCTTGAGCGATGAAGTAGTTTACCGCTTGCATGTCACCTTGGGCTATCGCCGTAGATACCATTTCCGTTGCTTTCGCTTCTGCTTCTGCAGCACGCTCACGCGCCTCTGCTTGAAGGATAGCCGCTTGCTTTTCACCTTCTGCTTTTAAGATCTCTGATTGTTTGTGACCCTCTGCTTTCAGGATCTCAGCTTGTCGCACACCTTCCGCTTCTAGGATGTCAGCACGTTTGTTACGCTCAGCTTTCATTTGTGCGTTCATTGCTGCAGTCAGATCTGCTGGTGGTTGCACATCTTTAATCTCGATACGAGTAACTTTGACGCCCCAAGGGTTGGTGGCCTCATCAACGATGTTTAATAGCTTGCTGTTGATCATGTCACGTTGGCTTAGCATTTCATCCAGTTCCATTGAGCCAAGGACGGTACGAATGTTAGTGAGCGTTAGGTTGCGAATTGCGTGCTCAAGATCGTTAACCTCATAAGCGGCTCTTGCCGCATCGATCACCTGTACGAAACAGACTGCATCGATAACAACGTTCGCGTTGTCTTTAGAGATAACTTCTTGTGCTGGAATATCTAATACACGCTCCATCATGTTGATCTTTTGACCAATGCTATCAATGAATGGAATGATCAAATTCAAACCAGGTTTGAGGGTGTGGGTATAACGACCGAAACGTTCAACGGTCCAGTTGTTCCCCTGAGGGACGGTTTTTACACCAGCGAAAATAAATAGAAGGGCAACAACGGTGAAGCCGCCGATAGTAATCAGAGTATCAATAGCCATACAAAATCCTTGTTTAAACGAGTCTTCAATTTTACTTTTAAAGATAGTGGCTTAATTTTGTACTCTGAGCAAATTTATAAATGAGAAATGGGCCATAAAACCTTGATTTTATGGCCCATTTTGAATTTTTATCGCTTGGGTGACTCTCTAAATTATTGAGTGTTTACGCAGTAATTGAGCCTAGTAGAGTAGCGAGTAGAGCTGTCTACGGTACTTACTCGCACTGGCGTTACCTTGCCCAAGTGCACTTAGAATATCCATAAAGCTCTTCTTCATGTCGCCGTCTAGTGCGTTTAAGTCTTTCACTAGATATGACCACAGCAACTCAAGCGCTTCTTCACTTCGATTGACTTGGTGATATTGTAGTGCGAGTTCCGCAGCGATTTTCGCATCGCTAGGGTTAGCTTGTAGGTTCGCTTCTAATGCTTGAATCTCAGGACTATCGGCAGCTTGTTTATGCAGCTCGAGTTTTGCCACTAAGCCTTTGAAGTAGTTGTCTTGGTATTCTAGCGGGATAGCAGCGAGTTGTGCTTCCGCCAATTCAAACTGTTGCGTTTCTAGAAGACATTCGGCAATCGCTAGTTTCACTTCGCCTTTATTGGTGAGCTCTTCTGGCAGCTGCTGCATTGCAGTCAGAGCTTGTAGGTGTTCTCCTGCTTGCATCTGCTCCAAAGCTTGACGAAGCGCTAACTCATCTTGGCTAGGAAGATGCTTGCTTAGCATACCAACAATTGCTTCTAAAGTTTGAGGACCACCTAGGCCGTCTACTGGCTGTCCATTAACGAATAGAGCAATAGTAGGCAGTGCTTGTACGCCAAATTGGCTCGCAATCGCTTGTTCTTGCTCGCAGTTTAGTAATGCCAAGGTAAATGCACCATTGTACTGCTGGGTAAGCGTTTGCAGGTCAGGGATGATCTGAGCGCTCTCTTGGCTCATTGGTGCCCAAAAATGGATCAGAACAGGTGTCTGCATCGAACCTTCTAATACCTGACGAAAGTTCTGTTCATTGAGTTCAACAATATGCGGCGATTGCATCGGCGTTCCTTGAGTTTAATTGAGTGCTAACAACACTATGGGGGCAATCATCGTAATTTCAAGGTGAAAAGGATAAGAGAAATCAGAGGTTAATAATAAAAAACGCTACGTTTTCGGCGCCGTTTATTAGGGCGCGAAAGCATAGCGTCATTTACCAATCAGGTTGGAGGTGCGATCCCTGTTAGTACTCAAAACAGCAAAAATAGGGTGATGGCAACACTCACACCAACCCAGTTTAAGGTGTTAAGAGTCATGAATGTACCTTCAATGGATACATCAAGCAGGGGCGCTTGATGCTACGATGTGAATCATGACATCTTATTGTTACGAACAAATTACATCGTTACATTATTTTTGCGATTTATTCGATTATTTGTTGTTAGGCTGCTTTACGTAAAATCGGATCCAGCCAGCGGTTGGGTAGCAGGCGTTTTAGGATCGCAAAGATCTTTGTTGGCGTCGTGACTCGATAACGTAGCTTTGGCTTGTCGGCAGTGAGCGCATGATAGACAGGCTCAACACAGCTTTCAGGAGGAAGCACGAAACGGTTGCCGGATGTTTCGTTTTCCAGTCTCTGTTGTTGCTGTTGATAGTACTGACTGTGAACACTACTGGTTGGATTAATCCAACGATTGAATGCAACCAGAGCGTTGCGTCGAAACTCCGTCTCAATCGGACCTGGTTGAAGCAGGGAAATGTGGATACCGCTACCATGAAGCTCAAGCCTTAGGGTATCTGTCCATCCCTCAATCGCAAACTTAGAAGCATTGTAAGCACCCCGATATTTCATCGCTGCGAAACCAAGTACTGAGCTGTTTTGAATGATTCGTCCTTCACCACGTTCACGCATACTAGGAAGCACTAAGCGAATCAGATGATGCCAGCCAAAAAAATTGGTTTGGAATTGGTCGCGTAACCCTTGCGTTGGTAGATCTTCTAACGCGCCCGGTTGGCCATAAGCGCCATTATTAAATACGGCATATAGGCCATTAGGGGCCAACTCGAATGCTTGTTCTACACCTCGCTCAATACTCTGTTCATTGTTGAGATCGAGTTGAATGCAATCTAACCCTTCCTGCTGGAGTTTTATGACATCTTGCTCGTTGCGGCACGATGCAATCACATGAAAGCCTCGTTGTTTGAGGGCGTGAGCACAGGTGTAGCCAATACCGGTTGAGCATCCAGTAATCAATATTGATTTCGTCACGGGGGGTCCTTTCCTAGGGTCTGTTACCTTTCCCTAGGTTAAAGGAATTAGTCTTGATGTTGTAACAAGTTTTTCAATGCAGGTTCAATTCTTGAGTAACTGAATATAAAGCCCATTTCAGTGAGTTTCTTTGGTTTAGCGCGAATGCTGTCAAACAGTAGGCATGAGGATTCGCCCATCATTAATGACATAGCCCACTTCGGCGTGAATAAGATGTGTGGTCGACCAAGCTGCTTGGCTAGGGTGCGACTGAACTGTTTGTTGGTGGCAGGGTGAGGGGCGCACATATTGAATTCCCCTTGAGCGTGGGGGGTGTTGAGCAAGTGGTTGATTGCTCGGATCATATCGAGAAGGTGGATCCAGGGCATATATTGGTTACCTGAACCTAACGGCCCACCCAAACCAAGCTTATACGGCAGTAGCATTTTCTTTAGTGCGCCACCGTGTTCTCCCAAGACAATCCCCGTTCTGAGTAGCACGACTCTGGTGTTGTCTGATTGAGCACGCCTGGCTATCTCTTCCCAGTGCGCACACACCTTATGCGGGAAGCTATCGTCTGAAACATGCAGTGCCTCGTCAAAAGGGTGTTCTTGTTGATCGCCGTAATAACCGACGGCGGACCCACTAATAAACACGCTCGGTGGGTTAGTACTTGCGTGAATCAGTTCAACGATTTTCTCGGTAATGTGCCAGCGACTTTGACAGATACGCTCTTTCTGTTGTGAGCTCCAGCGTTTATCGGCAATGGGTTCACCAGCTAAATTTATTACCGCGTCATAGTTATTGAGATCAGAAAGCTCATCCAACGATGTGATGTAGTGAAGATTATTTTGATTGAGGTGGCTGAGTGCGCTCTGTGCTTTTGACGGATCTCGAGTGAGCAGTGTCACTTCGTCTGTCTGCCAGCTTTTGATCAATTCTGAGCCAATAAACCCAGTGCCACCCGTCAACAATATCTTCATACCAACCTCCTCTTAATTTATTAATTATAGACCCGGCTTGTTTTAGTCTGCCAACCAATACGCAGAAAACTATATAACGATCATAAGGTTTCATTCATGTGATAGCGCAAAGAGTGGAATAGATTACGCGTTAACTTTAGTGGGTGGTTGTGTTCACAGTTTAGCGAAAATGTTTCAATATGTTACCGAGTGCTTAATGCGAGTCACATAACAACGAGGGATAATTTGTCATGCTTATTTGAGAAGTGACACTCACTGTGTGGTTAATTTGCCCGCACTAACTCGATAGCCAAGGAGATTTGATGACAGCGATACTTGCTTTGATGAAAGCCATGCTCGGTAGCCTAAGAGATTTGCTGCCCATTGTCGTTGTTATTGCATTCTTTCAACTGGTGGTGCTGCAAGAGCCACTCCCAAATCTATTTTCAATCTTAAGTGGTCTGTTGCTCGTTGTGCTGGGGTTGACCTTTTTTATCTTTGGACTGGAGATGGGGCTCTTTCCTATTGGTGAGTCGATGGCACAAGCGTTTGCCCGCAAAGGTAGCGTCATGTGGCTGTTGATCTTTGCGTTCTGTTTGGGTTTTGGCACCACTATCGCAGAACCCGCATTGACAGCGGTCGCTGATGAGGCTGCAGAAGTCGCGGCAGAGGGTGGGGTGATTCCTAATTCTAACCAAGAGATGGAAGAGTATGCCAACGGCCTTCGTGTCACAGTAGCTCTCTCTGTTGGACTAGCGATCGTGCTTGGCGTGCTGCGTATTCTTAAAGGTTGGCCGATCCACTTCATGATCATTGGCGGCTATGTGGGCGTCGTCATTCTGACTGCGTTTGCTCCAGAGAACATAATTGGTATCGCCTATGACTCAGGTGGGGTAACCACATCAACCATTACCGTCCCTCTTGTCACAGCGTTAGGGGTTGGCTTGGCTTCTTCGATAAAAGGCCGTAACCCTATGATTGATGGGTTTGGTTTGATTGCCTTCGCCTCTCTACTGCCAATGATGTTTGTGATGGTATATGGGATGGTGATCGCATGATGAGTCTGAATCTATTTTTCGATACATTCCTAGGCACTGTGACAGATGTGATCCCGATTGCCGCTATCATTTTCGGCTTTCAGTTGGCCGTTCTTCGCAAGCCGGTTACCAATCTGATGAGAGTCATTCTTGGCTTTTTTTACGTCATACTGGGTTTAACGCTTTTCTTAATGGGGCTAGAACTTGCCTTGTTCCCATTGGGAGAGACGATGGCAATGCAGCTGACGGCTCCAGACTTTTTGAGTAACTTTAAATTCAGCGATGGTCAGCAGCTTGGCTGGTTCGACTATTATTGGGTCTATCTTTTCGCCTTCTTTATCGGCTTTAGTACCACGATTGCTGAGCCTTCACTTATCGCTGTTGCTATTAAGGCGAATCAGGTCTCTGGTGGCAGTATTAGTGTCAATGGGTTACGTATTGCCGTCGCGTTAGGGGTGGCCATTGGTATCTCTTTAGGGAGCTATCGGATTGTCGCGGGCGATCCTATTCATTACTACATTATCTGTGGCTATGTGGTGGTGGTCATTCAGACATTTTATGCACCGAAGCTGATTGTACCCCTGGCGTATGATTCAGGAGGTGTCACGACATCCACGGTTACAGTACCTTTGGTCACCGCATTAGGGCTCGGCTTGGCGTCGACAGTCCCCGGCCGAAACCCAGTAATCGACGGCTTTGGTTTGATCGCCTTTGCCAGCCTCTTCCCTATTATTTCTGTCATGTGTTACGCACAAATCACTCAATGGCTTAATAAATCACAGCAGGCAGAACCAAAGAACGCTCAGCCACAAGAAGTTCAATCACAAGAATATAAGGAGCAGTAGATGCGTTTCAAACTCATTTTAGCCTTTGTTGAAGACAGTAAGACGGACATCGTTCTTGATGCGGCGCGCGGTGCTGGGGCGACAGGCGCAACGGTGATCAGCAATGCTCGTGGAGAAGGGCTTAATCAAAAGCGAACATTTTTTGGGTTAACGCTAGAGGTTCAGAAAGACGTACTTTTATTTGTCGTTGAGGAGCACTTGTCTCGCCATATTCTCGAAACCATCAGTGAGGTGGGTGAGTTCGACCAAGAATCGGGGCAGGGGATTGCGGTACAGATTGACGTTGAGGATGCCGTCGGCGTAGCCCACCAAGTTGAAACATTAACCAAGGTTGTTGAGGACAAGCTATGAGCGAACAACAAACAATGTGCGTCGCTGACGTGATGGCGAATACCTACATTATTGTGGATGGATTGATCACCGTTGATGAAGCGATCAGGTTAGCTAGGCAGCATCAGGTCAAAGCGCTCATCGTTGATAAACGTCACGATGGTGATGAGTACGGTATTGTGTTGATGAATGATATTGCTAAACAGGTCTTGGCTAAGAATCGAGCGCCGCAACGGACTAATATCTACGAAATCATGACTAAGCCTGCGTTGAGTGTATCAGCGGATATGAATGTTAAGTATTGCGCTCGATTGTTTGAGCGTTTCGGTGTGAGCCGAGCGCCAGTGATTCAAGAGGGAAAAATTATCGGCATGGTCAGTTACAATAATATCGTGATAAATGGCATGGCGAAGGATGACGTGAAGTAAGTGTAACCGTACAATAGGCCCATAGTTTTTATGGAGATGTACGCGTGAAATTATTTTTTGCTTCAGACTTACATGGTTCGCTACCAGCGACTGAAAAAGTGCTAGAGCTATACAAGGCATCCGGTGCCCAATACTTAGTGCTATTGGGCGATACACTAAATCATGGGCCAAGAAACCCTGTCCCTGAAGGTTACAATCCTCCAGCTGTTGCGGATAAATTAAATGAGTTTGCTTCGCAGATTATTGCAGTACGAGGTAACTGTGATAGTGAAGTGGATCAGATGCTGCTTTCGTTTCCTATGATGATGGATTACTCGTGGGTGTTGTTGCCTACGGGACAGCGTATCTTTCTGACCCATGGTCATCTGTATAACACCAACAAGCGTCCTCCATTGAATTCAGGTGACGTTATTGCTCATGGCCATACTCATATCCCTGTTGCAGAGTACCAAGATGAAATTTTCATCTTTAATCCAAGCTCTGTCACCTTTCCTCGTGATGGCCACCCAGCCAGTTATGGTCTCTATGAGAACGGATTGTTTTCGGTCGTGAGTTTCGATGGTGAGGTGCTGAAGAGCGGCACTCTGTAACAGAATCCGCTTTCAATCTACTTTAATAACCTACCCTGAAAACATAGGGTCTGCGGCTATTTCGAGTCGACGTGGCCCAAATCTCGCTCTGGAGCAATAATATTACGAACTCTCTGTTTGAGTATTTTTGCTTCAGGGAACCCACCTTCGGCTTTTCTGTCCCAAATTTGTACTCCGCTACAAAAAATCTCGAATCGACCACCTGTATCTGGACAAAGCGTGACAGCGCCAAGCTCTTCACTAAAGGTGTGTAGAAGCTCTTGAGATAACCAGCTAGCGCGCAACATCCAATTACACTGGCGACAGTAATAGATAGTGACTGTTGGCTTATCAGAAGCTTGATTAAGAGTAGATTGTTCCATGTCGTGTTCTCTCATCGGTGGTATGGATTCGTTCGTTTTACTAAACACATAGTCATAGATAGCAAAAAGGGGCGTCATGCCCCTTTTTTATCTTAAATATTGAGTGACTTAGTTAGAAAACAATACTGTAGAACCGTGGTTCAAGCTAGTTAATAACAGTGCCTTTGGATTTACGATATCAATTCTTCTACTTTGCTCTGCATCCATTTTGATGACTTGAGTGATCAAATCCAACTGCTGTTGTGAGAAGTCTTGGCGCTGCGCCGAAGTTACGTCTTTAAACTCAGTTGGTGATACTAGTAAGTAGTTGTCGTTGATGTCCCACTGTCCAGTCTCTGAAATGTTGATGACATTGGCTGGTGCGGTTTCTGTACCGTACAGTCTAACAATCGACATTCTTAGATATGTGCCGTTTGGTAGATACTTAGCATTTGAAGATAGCTCTACCTTACGCAGTGGACCAATTGTGTCTTCTTGCTTGTTTTCAGTAATGAGAGTCACCATCTTTGACTGCCATTCATGTGCAGTTAAAAGGCGCTCAACCTTGGCATCGCTGCCCCAATACAACCAACCGCTGAATAGTGCAGAAGCTACGAGTAACGCGAGTGAGATTTTTAATTTCATATTACTGGTCACCCTTACAAATTTCACTTAGGTCAGTTTGGTTAGCGTAAAGTCTTAGTGTGATGTTCTCACTTGAGTACTCTTGCGCATGGATGTAGTTAAGAGCCAAGTTATTGGTTTGACCGCCAGTCGCAATGATCTGTGTCGGTTTGAGCTGACCACCATGCTCTGCATTGTAGTGCGTGACACATTTTTCAATCGCAGGAATCCAGCCCGATAAATCTGGGTGATTAATTGGTGATTGGATCTGTACACCGTCTACTTCTGTCAACGTTCGGAACTCAGACTCAGCAGGATTCGTAAACGTAACAACTAAGATCGGCAGTAGAACCGCTAGGAAGCACAGTGCGCGATATAGCCATTTATTTTCAGCAGGTGAAGCTGCATTAGCACTAGCGCTTTGGCTAGGGACTTCAGGCTTAGCGGCTGGTGTTGGAGATGCAATTGGCTCAACAGGTGCTGCTTCAGCGGTTTCTTCAACTGGATTTTGTGTTGAACTCACTGCTTCCGCTACAACTTCTTGTTTTTCAATTGAAGCGGTTTGATCGCTTGATGAAAACGGCGCTGAACGTTCTACCGTAGCAATAAACTGGTAGCCACGCTTTGGCACAGTCTTTACAAACTCTGGGGATTTGGTCGAGTCTTTGAGCATTTTACGCAGCGTAGAGATTGCTTGGGTTAGGCTTGAGTCGTCAACCTCAAAACCTTGGTCACGCCATACGTATTCGTGAAGTTCGTTTCGAGTGATCACTTCATTCGGTCTTTCTGAAAGCATAAGGAGAATGCGGCTTTCATTGCTGCCTAAACGAACGATCTCGCCTTCGTTGGTCTGATCAACGAGGGAATTACTATTAGGGTCAAATACAAATCGCTGCGCGAGAATAAACTTTGTGCCGATATTGCTCATTGAACTCTTCTATGTTTTTGAGTGGTTTTTTGGATGCGAAATAGACAAATTGCGAAGGAATTCAGCTTCAATTCCATCTAAATCATGATTCTTTTATGTTCTTTTATATTTATGATCCTTAGCATAATAAAAACAGATCAAAAAAACAGTGTTTTTATGATTTTTGACCTTGAATTTACAATTGTCATCCTCATGTTAATGAACATGCTGGGGGGACAAACAGAACATCCTTCCGATTTTGACGTTTAAAGTATAGATGTTTTGGAGTAAAAATGAGCGAAACAGCAACGCAAAATAAAGAGACTCGTGGCTTTCAATCAGAAGTTAAGCAGTTGCTTCACTTGATGATTCACTCACTATATTCAAACAAAGAGATCTTCCTTCGTGAACTGATCTCAAATGCATCTGACGCTGCAGACAAGCTGCGTTTCCAAGCATTATCAAACGGTGATTTGTACCAAGGTGATGCTGACCTTGGCGTGAAGCTTTCTTTCGATGCTGACGCAAATACCCTAACCATATCTGATAATGGTATTGGTATGAGCCGCGAAGATGTGATCGAGCATTTAGGTACGATTGCAAAATCAGGCACGGCAGACTTTTTCTCTAAGCTTTCTGAAGACCAAAGCAAAGACTCTCAATTGATTGGTCAATTTGGTGTTGGCTTTTACTCGGCATTTATCGTTGCGGACGCAGTAACTGTTCGTACTCGCGCCGCTGGCCTAGCAAACGACGAAGCGGTTCAATGGCACTCTGCGGGTGAAGGTGAGTACACAATTGAGACCATCTCAAAAGAGTCTCGTGGTACTGACATCATCCTTCATATGCGTGACGAAGGTAAAGAGTTCCTAAATGAGTGGCGTCTACGCGACGTCATCAGTAAATACTCTGACCATATCGGTATCCCAGTTTCGATTCTAACTGCAGTAAAAGATGACGAAGGTAAAGACACCGAAGAGAAGAAGTGGGAGCAAATCAACAAAGCTCAAGCTCTTTGGACTCGCAACAAGTCAGACATTACTAAAGAAGAGTACCAAGAGTTCTACAAGCATGTTTCTCACGACTTTGCTGACGCTCTGACTTGGAGTCACAACAAAGTTGAAGGTAAAAACGATTACACAAGCCTGCTTTACATCCCATCTAAAGCACCTTGGGATATGATGAACCGTGACCACAAGAGCGGCTTAAAGCTTTATGTACAACGTGTGTTCATCATGGATGACGCAGAGCAATTTATGCCATCTTACATGCGATTCGTACGCGGCCTGATTGACTCAAACGATCTACCGCTGAACGTATCACGTGAAATCCTGCAAGATAACAAGGTAACTCAGTCTCTTCGTGGTGCATGTACTAAGCGTGTACTTACTATGCTTGAGCGCATGGCAAAAAATGACAACGAGAAGTACCTAGAGTTCTGGAAAGAGTTCGGCCTAGTAATGAAAGAAGGCCCAGCAGAAGACATGGCAAACAAAGAGAAGATTGCCGGCCTACTGCGCTTTGCTTCAACGGAAGTGGACTCTTCTGAACAGGCAATCAGCCTAGCGTCTTACGTTGAGCGTATGAAAGAAGGTCAAGATAAGATCTACTACTTAACGGCAGACAGCTACACAGCAGCGAAGAACAGTCCTCACCTAGAGCAATTTAAAGCGAAAGGGATTGAGGTGGTACTGATGTTTGATCGTATCGACGAATTCTTGATGAACTACCTAACTGAGTTCGACGGTAAGCAGTTCCAATCTATCACTAAGGCTGGCCTGGATCTAAGCAAGTTCGAAGGTGAAGAAGAGAAAGAGAAGCAGAAAGAGACAGAAGAAGAGTTCAAGTCTGTTATCGAGCGCACTCAATCTTACCTAGGTGATCGTGTTAAAGAGGTTCGTACAACATTTAAGCTGGCAAACACACCTGCAGTTGTTGTTACTGATGATTTCGAAATGGGTACGCAAATGGCGAAGCTTCTTGAAGCTGCTGGACAGGCCGCACCTGAAGTGAAATACATCTTTGAGATTAACCCTGAACATGCACTTGTTAAGCAAATGGCTGATGAAGCGGACGAACAAGCGTTTGGTCGCTGGGTTGAGCTTCTACTTGGTCAAGCAATGTTGGCAGAGAAGGGTTCAATGGAAGATCCATCACAGTTCTTGGGTGCAATCAATGAACTGTTGTCGAAACGCTAAGCTTTCGACTTTGGGCTAAAAGTCTAATTGTATTAAAAAGCTCGCAAATGCGGGCTTTTTTAATGAACGTCGTTGAACGGTCGTCATTAGGTTAAAAAATGGAAAGGAGTGAGGCATCGATCTTCAACCTTACATTCTTTAGTCTTAAATTCAGCCATAATGAATATTAATGTGGTAGAATGCTCGACCTAATCGGGTAGCAATCGTTAAATTGGTTTCTACCTGTATGATTTTTAAACGTTATACCGAAACTTACCGTTGTGCTTATTTTTGCAGTTTTCGAACTCTATTCGTCAACTGTGAAATCAAATAGTGAGCTTCGGTATAAATCATAATTTTATAAGAGGATTAAACATGCGCATCATTCTTCTAGGTGCTCCTGGCGCGGGTAAAGGCACTCAAGCAAACTTCATCATGAACAAATTTGGTATCCCTCAAATTTCAACTGGTGACATGCTACGTGCTGCTATCAAAGCGGGTACTGAGCTTGGTAAGCAAGCTAAATCAGTAATCGACGCTGGTCAGCTAGTTTCTGATGAAATTATCCTTGGTCTAATCAAAGAGCGTATCGCTCAAGATGACTGCGAAAAAGGTTTCCTACTTGACGGTTTCCCACGCACAATCCCACAAGCTGATGGCCTAAAAGAGATGGGTATCGCTGTAGATTACGTTGTTGAATTCGACGTAGCTGATGATGTGATTGTTGAGCGTATGGCTGGTCGTCGTGCTCACCTTCCTTCTGGCCGTACATACCACGTTGTGTACAACCCGCCTAAAGAAGAAGGTAAAGATGACGTAACTGGTGAAGAGCTAGTTGTACGTGATGACGACAAAGAAGAAACAGTTCGTGCTCGTCTAGGTGTTTACCATGAGCAAACAGCACCACTTATCGCTTACTACGGTAAAGAAGCTGAAGCGGGTAACACTAAGTACCTTAAATTCGACGGTACTAAGCAAGTTGCTGAAGTTAGTGCAGAACTTGAGAAAGCACTAGCATAATTGGCTAACAGCCAGTTTTATAATTTGATATATTGGAAGCGACCGGTTAGGTCGCTTTTTTTATATTGATGCTCAGTCAGGTTCGAGTATGTAATCGCTAAAGTGGTTGTTAGATTACATGAAATGAATCGAAAGTCTGAATAGGTATATCAAGGTGATCCCAAGAGTAACTGGCTGAGTATAAAGCTTTCCAAATTTCATTAATGGTCTCAGGTATCTATGGAAAACAAAAAAAAGCAGGGTGTGTTGTTGGTGAACTTAGGGACACCTGATGCAGCAACTCCTGCAGCTGTGCGCCGTTTTTTAAGCGAATTTCTGCATGACAAGCGAGTAGTGAGCCTCACTCGCTGGCTTTGGTGCCCGATTCTTCATGGCGTGATCTTACCAATCCGCTCACCTAAAGTTGCAAAGCTCTACCAATCTGTGTGGATGGACCAAGGGTCGCCTCTGTTGGTTTACTCCCAACGTCAGGTCGCTAAGCTACAAGATAAATTGCAGATGCCAGTCGCGCTTGGTATGACTTATGGCAACCCAAGTCTAAAATCAGGTATTGAAGCCCTAATGGCGCAAGGTGTCGAAGAGGTCATTGTACTGCCGCTTTACCCTCAATATTCTGGTACAACGACGGCTGCAGTATCTGACGGACTGACCAAAGCGTTCAAGCAACTACCAGTGATACCGGGTTACCGCTTTATCCGTGATTACTACAGTCACCCAGGCTACGTTAAAGCTCTGGCTGAGAGTGTGAGAAAGCATTGGCGTGAAAATGGGCAAGGTGACCATCTTGTTTGTTCTTTCCACGGTATTCCGAAGCGTTTGGCTGACCAAGGCGATATTTATCCTCAACATTGTGAGCAAACGACCGAGTTGTTAGCCCAAGAGCTTGGTTTGTCTGCAGACAAGATTACCATGACGTATCAGTCACGCTTTGGTCGTGAAGAATGGCTTAAGCCATATACGGACGAAACGTTAGAAGAGTTGCCAAAGCAAGGCATTAAGAAGCTCGACATCATGGCTCCGGCGTTCTCTGTAGATTGCTTGGAAACATTGGAAGAAATCTCTGATCAATGTAAAGAGACCTTCATTGAAGCTGGTGGCGAAGCCTTCAGTTACATTAAATGCCTTAACGATAATGATGAACATATCCAAATGATGGCAGAACTCGTCGAGATGCATCGATAGTTAAACGACATTATTGAAAACAGAAAAGGAGTGACTCACAGAGCCACTCCTTTTTATTTATCTACTGTTTGTTGAGTCGAGTATTAAGCTAGCGAAGTTTGTGCATTAGTCTCTTCTGACTCGGTATTCACAGGGTTGCCTTCGACACCATGCATCCAAGCAACCAGCTTGTTCGCACAAAGAAGTAGAATCACACCACTAATCGTTGCTGAGATAGCAATACCACTAAAGATAGCCATTGCACCTAGCTCACCGACGTGAGAACCCACTAGACCAGCTACATAGTTTGCGATCGCATTGAAACCGAACCATGCACCCATCATCAAAGAAGCGAGGCGAAGAGGAGCCAGTTTCGTTACTAGTGATAGCCCAATCGGCGATAGGCACAACTCGCCAAGAGTATGGAAGAAGAACGCGCCAACTAACCATAGCATTGAAGTCTTAACGCTTAGGTCGCCACCTTGTTCCATAACAGCACCGATCATACAAACGAAGCCAAGAGCTAAGAAGAATAGCGCCATAGCAAACTTGACTGGTGAGTTTGGTTCACGCTTGCCTAGTTTCACCCAAAATGCAGCGATAATTGGTGCCAGCGTAATAATGAAGAATGGGTTTAGAGATTGGAACCAAGCAGCTGGTACCTCAAAATCGCCAATCATACGGTCAGTGTATTGCTGAGTGTAGATGTTCATTAGACCGCCCGCTTGTTCAAAGCCAGCCCAGAAAACAATCACGAACAGACCCATGATCAAAATAACTTTTAGTCGATCGAACTCTTCTTTGGTTAGTGGCGCTTTTTCTTTCGATTTGCTTAGCGCTTTTGCGCGAGCAGCCGCTGGTACGGAGCCGATATCACCTAACCAAGACTGGGCCATTGTCATTTGCATAACAAGGCTGATGACCATACCGATACCTGCAGCAAGGAAACCAGCTTTCCAGCCATATGAATCCACAGCAGCACCAGAAATTAGACCACCAAGCAGTGCTCCTAGGTTGATGCCCATGTAGAAAATAGTAAATGCGCCGTCACGACGGTTGTCGCCTTCTTGATAAAGGTCGCCAACCATAGTTGAGATGTTTGGCTTGAACATGCCGTTACCGCTGATCAGCAGAGCCAAGCCAAGGTAAAGTGCGCTCACCTGGTCTAATCCCATAAAGCCGTTAGGTAGTGCTAAAGTGAACTGACCCAATGCCATCAACACGCCACCAATGAGAATCGATTTACGTTGACCTAGGTAGTTGTCTGCAATCCAACCACCAATAAGTGGGGTAATGTAAACAAGACCAGTGTAGATGCCGTAAAGATCCAGTGCATCTTTGGTTGACCAACCTAGGCCGCCATTGATGGTGGTATCTGTTAAAAACAGAACAAGGATGGCACGCATTGCATAGTAGGAGAAGCGCTCCCACAGTTCTGTACTAAAGAGTAGAAACAGCCCTCTTGGGTGGCCGAAGATGTTGTGTGTGTTTGGCATAAGTTTTACTAATTTTAGATATTAAAAGATTTTATAGCCACTCATGTATACATACCCGGATAAAAAGCTGCAATAGGGTGTTTTTATAGTGATGACAATTAAAATTTGTTAAGTAGATGATTTAGTTTGTTTTTATTGGAAATGTTGGACGGTATTTATGTGCTGCAAACTAATTTTCCATTATTGAACAAGGTGTTATTGATGGCTTTTTAGCTTGTAAGTAACAATTTGTGATTTGTAAGCGTATGTATTTTGCTCTGTATTTTTAGGTGCGCCTTACTGGATAATTCGGGTTGTGGTTATCGATAAAGTTATTTTTGTTGATTAATTGGTCTATTCCGCAATATTTGTTAGCGATAGGCAATTCATGTCATTAACGTGAGTTAATCCGAATTTGGCTATGTTAAGATGTAAAAAAAATACAAAATGGCTAGGAAAATGAAACGTTGGTATCTACTTTACTGTAAGCGAGGAGAGCAACTCCGAGCGAAGCAGCATATGGAAAATCAGGGGGTAGAGTGTTTCTATCCTCAACTTGAAGTCGAAAAAGTTGTTAGAGGAAAAAAGAAGCGTGTCAAAGAGCCGCTGTTTCCTTCTTACATTTTTGTCCGATTTGACTATGAACAGGGCCCAAGCTTTACTACGTTGCGTTCAACACGAGGTGTGGTAGATTTCATAAAATTTGGCGCGATGCCACATGAGGTCCAAGGTGATCTGATTTACGAACTGAAGCAGATTGAACGAGAGTGTCAGGGCTACCCTGTGGATGATTGTCCGCAGTTGTGTCCAGACTATCAAGCAGGTGATGTGGTTGAGATCTGCAGTGGTCAGTTTGCAGGTATCAAGGCGGTTTACCATGAAAAAGATGGTGAAGCACGCTCCATAATGCTGGTACAGATGATCAGTCAAGTGGTTCCGGTGAGCATTGAGAATGCAGCGCTAGCAGCGCGTATCTAATCTGACTTTCGAATCATTTGATAATAAAAAAGGCGCTATGAGCGCCTTTTTTGATTCTGGTTTTCTAGAATGTTGGTTTCTAGTAAGAGTCGTTGTGAACCGCTTTAACAGCACGACCGGAAGGATCAGCGTTGTTCTTGAATGATTCATCCCATTCAATCGCTTTTGCAGATGAACATGCGACAGATGGACCACCTGGTACACACTCCGCTGCAGACTCTAGCGGGAACAACTCTTCAAAGATCTCACGGTAAGCGTAACCTTCTTTGGTTGTTGGCGTGTTGTATGGGAAACGGAATTTCGCTGTTTCCATTTGCTGGTCGGTTACTTTCGCTTCTGCTGTTGCTTTCAGAGTATCGATCCAGTCGTAGCCTACACCATCTGAGAACTGCTCTTTCTGACGCCATGCGATAGAGTCTGGTAGGTAGTGTTCAAAACATTCACGTAGGATGTGTTTTTCCATCTTACCGTTACCACACATCTTATCTTCTGGGTTTAGACGCATTGCTACATCAATAAACTCTTTGTCTAAGAAAGGTACACGACCTTCAACGCCCCAGGCTGCCAGAGATTTGTTAGCACGAGCACAGTCAAACATGTTCAGAGCGAGAAGCTTACGTACTGTCTCTTCATGGAACTCTTTTGCGTTCGGTGCTTTGTGGAAGTACAAGTAGCCACCGAAGATCTCATCCGCACCCTCACCAGAAAGTACCATCTTGATACCCATCGCTTTGATCTTACGAGCAAGTAGGTACATTGGAGTAGATGCACGGATGGTGGTCACATCGTAAGTCTCAATGTGGTAGATAACATCGCGAATCGCATCTAAACCTTCTTGGATTGTGTAGGTCATTTCGTGGTGAACCGTACCAATCTTGTCAGCAACTTCACGAGCAGCGACTAAGTCAGGTGCACCTTCAAGACCAACAGCGAAAGAGTGCAGTTGTGGCCACCAAGCTTCAGACTGCTCATCGTCTTCAATACGCATTGCCGCAAAGCGTTTCGCTACTGCAGATGTGATAGATGAGTCTAAACCGCCGGATAGAAGTACACCGTAAGGAACGTCAGTCATTAGTTGGCGTTTAACCGCAGCTTCTAACGCTTCTGTCAGCTCTTCTTTGCTGGTTGAGTTACCTTGTACCGCTGCGTATTCGTTCCAGTCACGAACGTAGTAGCGTTGAGGCTCAGCATCTTTTGAACCGTATGAACAACCAGGAGGGAATTCGCTCACTGTTTTACATACTGGCACTAGCGCCTTCATTTCTGAGGCAACGTAGTAGTTACCGTGCTCATCGTAACCTTGGTATAGAGGGATAATACCGATGTGGTCGCGACCAACTAGGTATTCGTCTTTCTCTTCATCGTACAGTACGAATGCAAAAATACCGTTTAGCTCTTCAAGCAGGTCTGCACCTAACTCTTGGTATAGTGCCAAGATAACTTCACAGTCAGAATCCGTTTGGAATTCGTATTTATCTTGGTAACGAGCGCGAAGTTCTTTGTGGTTATAAATCTCGCCGTTTACCGCCAAGATGTGTTTTTTGTCTTGGCTGTATAGAGGCTGTGCACCGCTATTTAGGCCGACGATAGCTAGACGCTCGTGAGCAAGAATTGCTTTGTCGCTTGCGTAAATACCAGACCAGTCTGGGCCACGGTGGCGGAGTTTTTTAGACATCTCTAGAGCAACAGGGCGAAGTGCTGCAGCATCACTTTTAATATCAAGAATGCCAAATACTGAACACATAGAACTTCCTTTCAAATCATTTCCAAATCAACTGCATTCAATTTGCCATTCTGGTTAAAAAATGCAACCGGGTATGATGAAAAAAATCATATAAAGAGGGTTCTATTAAAAAATATTTAATTAAAGTGAGGTTTTGATTGATGGAGTTTAAATGTGGTGTGGTTTTTAGCCACTCCTCTCAAATTATCGACAATATTTGATCGAAAATAAGAGGGAGTGGCTGGGGTCAAAGACTACATTTTCATGATGTTAGGGTTGAGTTGCTCGCATACGTGACGTGCAAAACCGCTACCCGCTTCGCTATAAATGTTGAATGCAGCATCAACACCGTTTTCTTTAAGTGTCTCTAACTGATCTGAATATTCGGCGATAGCAGCAATTTGACCTTTAAAGTTACGCGCTTTGAGTTGTTCAAGAGCCGTCTGATTACCTTGGTGATGAGGCATAGCTAGAATAACCAGCTTAACATTAGCGGTATCTAGAATGCGTTCCCAGAAGTCCGGGTCGGTTGCGTCGCCAGAGATAACGTTACGCCCATGGCTGCGATGGCTATGTGCTGCTTCTTCTCTTACTTCTACTCCTAGGCTGACTTTGCCGTAACGAGCGCGGAGTTCGTCATAAGCACCGGTACCGATTCGACCCATGCCAAGAATCAATACTTGGGCATGTCCTGGGTCAATTCGCTTGTCACGCTGATTGAGCTTTTCTGCTGCGTGCTCTTTTAGCCATTTACCGGACTGTTGATATAGTTTGTGTCCAGCTCGATTGAGTGGCGCTGCAATCAAGAAAGAGAGAGATACAGCAATTGCGACTGCGACCAAGATATCTCCAGACATCCATCCCATCTTAAATGCAAGACCACCAACGATCAGGCCGAATTCGCTGAAGTTGAATAGAGAAAGCGACGCAAGTAGCGAGGTGCGGACGCGAAATTTGAAGAAGTTGAGTACCCAGAAGTAGAGGAAGCCTTTGACTGGCAATAGCAGTAAGAACAAGATTGCCAGCATAAAGCCTTGAATAGTCGGTTGCTCAGACAAGCCGATGTTTAAGAAGAAGCAGACCAGGAACAGCTCTTTTAGGTTGAAGAGTGACTTTGATAGTTCCGATGCTTTAGCGTGACCCGCAAGCAACATCCCCAAGATCAGTGCACCAAGATCGGGTTTAACACCAACAAAATCAAACAGGCCAGCACCAACAACCAGTGCGAAGAAGATACCAAATAACACCAACATTTCGCCGTGGCCAACCCAATCGAGTACTTTGTAGAAGAGTGGGCGCAGTAGAGGAAGAGCAAATAAGGCAATGGCATACCATTCAGGGATCTTACCGGTAGAAGCCGTTAGGAATACCACTGCGAATATATCTTGCATAACCAAGATGCCGATCGCTAGGGTACCGTAGGTGGCATTCATTTCACCTTTCTCTTGAAGAGTTTTGACTGCAAAAACCGTACTAGAGAAGGAGAGGGCAAAACCTAATAGGATGATCTGTTCGTTCGACATTGCCGCAAGGGAAGAGATCCCAAGTAGTTTAAAGCCAAACAGAGCCAGTGCAAAAAAGAGGGTAGAGAGCAGGTTATGCACTGTTGCGCCGGCCCAGATCTCTTTGGATAGCAAGGTTTTGATATCTAGCTTGAGGCCAATCGTAAATAACAACAGGGTTACGCCGAGGTCGGCAAGAGTCACGATGGTGTCATTACTTTCAAAACCAAACGCGTTAAGCGCAAAGCCAGCAATGAGAAAGCCAACGAGTGGGGGAAGTTGACACTTTAAAGAGATAAAGCCTGCGATAAATGCAGCGGATAATAATATAAGTTCCATAACTTGTAGTTGTTGTTCCCTAGCTTATAAAAACGGGCCGTGTTTATCCAAACACGGCCCGCGGAAAATCAATATTGTTTTTCTTTAGTCTTCGAGTAACTTCTGCAATAACACACCGTTGAGCATGGCACGCTTGATCATCGCGAAAGCACCCATTGTCGGATGTTTATCGATCTCAGATGCTACAATAGGCAAGCCGCTATGGAAAGTCGTTAGCGATTGATTCTCTACATTGCGCTTAATTGCGGGGAAAACAATGTCTTGAGCCTTAGTAATATCACCAGCAATGATCACTTTTTGTGGGTTAAACAAGTTGATCGTCATGGCAATCGCTTTACCTAATTGGTTACCAACGCGAACCAAGCTCTGTTTTGCCAGTTCATCACCATTCATCGCGTGGTCACAAACATCTTGAATTGTGATGCGTTCAAGCTCAGTTAGAGAAGATTCGTAACCTTGCTTAATCAGCTTTTGAACGCGCTCCACGATAGCCGGGTTTGCTGCAACGGTTTCTAAACAACCAAAGTTGCCACATTGACACTGCTCACCCAGTGGGTCGATTTGAATATGACCAATCTCACCAACGTTACGGTTATGCCCTAAGAACACTTGGCCGTTAACTATGATGCCCGCACCCGTACCACGGTGAACACTGACTAGGATAGAGTCTTGACTGTCTTGGCTTGCACCAAAGTAATGTTCTGCTAATGCCATACCACGAACGTCGTTGCCTACGAAACAAGCAACGTGGAATGTGTCGCGAATAATGTCGCTGAGGGCTAGGTTATCGATATCGGTATTTGGCATGTACTCAACCACACCCGTTGTCGGGTTTACAAGGCCAGGTAGGGTAATACCGATCGCAATCAATTGGTCGATTTGATACTGCTGCTCAGCAACAAAAGACTTAAGGGTCGTCAACAAGCCTTCCATCAAATCGGACTGATCTGAGTAATTTAGGTCTTCTTGAACAAAAGCCAGTTCACGACCGCCAAGGTCATGAAGGCTAAGTTGGATATAATCTCGGCCCAAACGAACAGCGATGGAGTGAAAAGGTTCCACCTCTGTCGTTAGGGAGATAGCGCGTCTACCGCCAGTAGACGCTTGCTGCGCGACCTCTTTGATAAGGCCACGTTCTAATAATTGGCGGGTAATTTTTGTAACACTTGCTGGTGCGAGTTGGCTTACGTCAGCCACTTGTATACGACTGATAGGACCTTGCTGGTCTATTAGTCTATATACCGCCGCACTGTTTAGTTGTTTAACTAAGTCTACGTTACCTATTTGTCCGCCATTCATACTTAATTGTGCTCGTATTGTCCGTTAACAACAGTCGCTTTTACATTGAAGTCTCTATCGAATACAGCCAGGTTTGCAACCATGCCTTTCTTGATTCGACCTAGCTTATCTTCCACACCCATCGCTGTTGCTGGATACAGAGTCGCCATGCGCAGAGCTTCGTCTAAAGCGATTCCAGCGTGCTCAACTGTGTTCTGTACTGCTTCAATCATAGTCAGAGCTGAGCCGCCCAGTGTGCCGTTTTCATCAACACACTTACCATCTCGGTAATATACTTTCTTACCGACAAAAATAAAGTATTCCATGTCAGCACCTGCAGGAGCTGTGGCATCCGTCACTAATACAAGCTTTTCTCCCTTAATTTTATGCGCAATACGGATGTTTGCGTAATCAACGTGGAAGCCGTCAGCGATAATGCCGGCGTAAACTTCAGGCGTATCGTAGATTGCGCCTACAACACCTGGCTCACGACCAACCATTGGTGTCATCGCGTTGAATAGGTGTGTTGCGAATGTGATACCAGATTCAAAGCCTTTACGCGCTTCAGCGTAAGTCGCATTGGTATGACCGATAGAAACGACAACGCCAGCTTTGTGTAGGCGTTCAATATGCTCAGGGTCGTTTAATTCAGGGGCCAAAGTAACTTTAGCAACGAGATCGCGGTTTTCGCAGATTAGATCGATCATTTCGCTGTCTGATTTGCGAATGTGGTCGACGCTGTGAATACCTTTTTTCGCAACGTTAAGGTAAGGACCTTCTAGGTGCAAACCAAGGGATTGGTTTTGGTATTGGTTGTGGTATTCACGAGCCGCTGTGATTACTGCGCGCATATCTTCGTCTGAAGAGGTAATCAGTGTTGGTAGGAAACTAGTACAGCCAGACTTAAGGTTAGCTCGGTGCATAATCTGCATAGTCTCAGCAGTGATTTCATCGTTAAGCATCACACCACCACAACCGTTAAGTTGTAGGTCAATAAAGCCCGGGCTTAGGTTAGCACCGTCTAGGTCACGAACCTCAATACCGTCTGGCAGTTCAGCAACAGGGCAGACTTGCTCAATCAGTCCGTTTTCAACAACAACTGCGTGATCGGTGAGAACATCACTACCAGTGTAGATTTTACAGTTACTTAGCGCGTACATAGTCAGCTAATCCTTATTTCGTGAGATCTTTAAATTTTGTTCGTTACCTAAATGTCGACTTAGTTTGCAAACATCATTTACGTAACGATTTAACTTTTTTAAATCGGCAAACTTCAAAGTGAAGTGCGAATTAAGCCATTGAAAATACAGTAAACAAATACGTTGTAGCCTTTCATTAGGCGGCCTGGTTATTGATTATTAGTGAGACAAAGAAAGCGGGTGCTACCTATGCATTGGCCTAATGTTTAGTGTCGAATTTTATCTGTAAATCTTCATTTTTTTGAATGATAAAATAAGTTTTATGATCTCGCTAGCAAAAACCTTGGGATTTGGCAAAAACTGGTGATTAGGATCACAAATGGTAAGGTTTTAATTTGCGGAGCAAAATTAATTGAATACACTGATTAGGACTAAATTGAGCGACTAAAATAAGTTTCTCAAACGAATTCTAAAAATCCTATAGGGGGAAACAACAGGTGAATATTCTAGGATATGCACAGAAGCTGGGTAAAGCGTTAATGCTTCCTATCGCAACGCTTCCGATTGCGGCGCTTCTACTACGTTTAGGTCAAGGCGATCTACTTGATATTCCATTCATGGCGCAAGCTGGTGGTGCTATCTTCGGTAACCTACCGCTGCTATTTGGTCTAGGTATCGCAATTGGTCTTTCTAAAGATGGTAACGGTGCAGCAGGTCTTGCTGGTGCGGTTGCTTACTTCGTACTAACAGCGACAGCAACAACAATCAATGCTGACGTAAACATGTCTTTCTTCGGCGGTATCTTCGCAGGTATCATCGCAGGTCACTCATACAACGCTTTCCATGCAACACGCCTTCCTGAGTGGCTAGCATTCTTCGCAGGTAAACGTCTTGTGCCTATCATGGCCGGTCTATTTGCGTTAGTTGCTGGTGCTATCTCTGGTGTGGTATGGCCTGGTGTTCAATCTGGTCTAGATGCACTAGCTCACGCAGTATCAACGTCTGGCGCTATCGGTCAGTTCGTATACGGTACTCTTAACCGTGCACTTATCCCTGTAGGTCTACACCACGTATTGAACTCTTACTTCTGGTTCGGTATGGGTACTTGTCAAGAGATCGTAGTAGCTGGTTCTGCTGGCTTCGAAAGCTTCAAACAACTTTGTGTTGACCCAGCTCTAGCGAAAACTCTAGTTGTTGGTCAAGAGTACACATTCAACTTCGCGAACTCTGTAAACCCAGAAATCACTGCAGTTGTTAAAGAAGTAACTGAAACAGTTAAGTCTGGTGACCTACACCGCTTCTTCGGCGGCGACAAAGGCGCTGGCGTATTCATGAACGGCTTCTTCCCTGTAATGATGTTTGGTCTACCAGGTGCAGCACTAGCAATGTACCTAGCAGCTCCAGCTGAAAAACGCGGTCAAGTTGGTGGCGCACTATTCTCAGTAGCATTCTGTTCATTCCTAACAGGTATCACAGAGCCACTAGAATTCATGTTCGTATTCCTAGCTCCTGCTCTATACGCAATGCACGCTGTATTTACTGGTCTATCTCTAGTAATCGCTAACATGTTCGGTACGCTTCACGGCTTCGGTTTCTCTGCTGGTCTAATCGACTTCGTATTGAACTTCGGTCTAGCGACTAAGCCAATGACGCTACTATTCATCGGTCTAGGCTTCGGTGCTCTATACTTCTTCACATTCAGCTTCGCAATCCGCGCTTTCAACCTGAAGTCGCCAGGTCGTGAAGATGACGAAGAAGGTGCTGCAGCAACTGACGGTGAAGCGCCAAAAGGTGACCTAGCTCGTCAATACCTAAAAGCTCTAGGTGGTCACGAGAACCTAACTTCAATCGACGCTTGTATCACTCGTCTACGTCTAACTCTTAAAGACCGCTCAGTAGCTGACGAAGCTGTTCTTAAGAAACTAGGTGCTAAAGGTGTGGTTAAACTAGGTGAAAACAACCTACAGGTTATCCTAGGCCCACTAGCTGAAATCGTTGCTGGCGAAATGAAAGCAATCGGTGCAGGTGAAGACCTATCAGACGTTAAACTTCCTTAGTCGCTTTCGCGTAGAGCAAATCACTCACGCAACAGCCCAAAGAACTAAGTAAGTCGAAATTGAAGCCTCCCTTATGGGAGGCTTTTTCGTATCTGGCTTTGGCGCTTGAATCATTCAGCGTTCTATTCTTCATCGAATAGCAGAAATATTCGCAATAAACTGATGGTTCTTATTGTGTAAAGCCTAAGAATTGTGGATGATTAGCAACAATGATCTTTCTATCCTAGGCTTGAGTTAAAAGCGCTGTTTCTAGAACAGAAAGAAGAATTTTTCTCTGACAATACTAAATACATAGAGGTGCTATAGATGAGTGAAGCTGAGGCTCGTCCATCGAATTTCATTCGCCAAATTATTGATAAAGATTTAGCGGATGGTACACACACTAGCGTGCATACTCGTTTCCCGCCGGAGCCGAATGGTTACCTGCATATCGGTCACGCTAAATCTATCTGCTTGAACTTTGGTATTGCTCAGGACTACCAGGGACAATGTAATCTTCGTTTCGATGATACAAACCCTGAAAAAGAAGACGTTGAATACGTTGAGTCAATTAAGAATGATGTAAGCTGGTTGGGCTTCGAGTGGTCTGGTGATATTTGTTACTCATCAAACTACTTCGATACGCTTTACGCTTACGCTGTCGAATTAATTAATAAAGGCTTAGCGTACGTTGACGAGCTAAGTCCTGAGCAGATCCGTGAATACCGTGGCACGTTAAAAGAGCCTGGTAAAGCGAGCCCATACCGCGATCGCAGCCCTGAAGAGAACCTAGCGCTATTTGAAAAGATGCGTGATGGTGGCTTTGAAGAAGGTAAAGCGTGTCTGCGTGCTAAGATCGACATGAGCTCGTCGTTCATGGTAATGCGCGATCCAGTTATTTACCGTGTGCGTTTTGCTCACCACCACCAAACTGGTGACAAGTGGTGCATTTACCCAATGTACGATTTCACGCACTGTATTTCTGATGCACTAGAGGGCATTACGCACTCTATCTGTACTCTAGAATTCCAAGACAACCGTCGTCTATACGATTGGGTGCTAGATAACATTACGATTGATTGTCAGCCACGTCAGTATGAATTCAGCCGTCTAAACCTAGAGTACACGGTGATGTCTAAGCGTAAGCTGAACACACTTGTGACTGAAAACCTAGTTAATGGTTGGGACGACCCACGTATGCCAACAATTTCTGGTCTGCGTCGTCGTGGTTTCACGCCAGCGTCTATCCGTGAGTTCTGTAAGCGTATCGGTGTAACGAAGCAAGAGAACATGATTGAATTCGGTTCGCTTGAATCTTGTATCCGTGACGACCTTAACGAAAACGCACCACGTGCAATGGCTGTACTGGATCCAGTTAAGATCGTGATCGAAAACTACGATGCAGATAAAGTGGAAACACTAACGGTCGCAAACCACCCGAACAAATCTGAAATGGGCACTCGTGAAGTACCATTTACTCGTGAAGTTTGGATTGAGCGTGATGACTTCCGTGAAGAAGCAAACAAGAAGTACAAGCGTTTGGTTCTAGGCAAAGAAGTTCGCCTACGTGGTGCTTACGTGATTAAAGCTGAACGTATCGAGAAAGATGCTGAAGGTAACATCACAACGATTTTCTGTTCTTACGACGATGAAACGTTAGGTAAAAACCCAGCTGATGGCCGTAAAGTAAAAGGTGTTATCCACTGGGTATCTGCTGATAAAGCACTACCAGCAGAGATTCGTCTGTACGATCGTCTATTCACAGTAGCTAACCCAGCGGCTGCGGATGACTTCGCTGCAACAATCAACCCAGACTCTCTAGTTAAACTGAACGGCTTCGTTGAACCTAGCTTAGCAGAAGCAGCTCCAGAGCAGGGCTTCCAATTTGAGCGTACAGGTTACTTCTGTGTTGATTCAAAAGACTCGAAAGCAGACGCGTTAGTATTCAACCGTACGGTTGGTCTACGTGATACTTGGGGTAAAACAGAAGCTTAATTGCATCTTCTGTTAGACACATTAAAAGCCGGCATAATTGCCGGCTTTTGTGTATCTGTAGATTTAGTATCAATTTATTGATTAGGATCTTGTTGAGTGACTTCCCCAGTACGCGAGTTGTACCAAAACACGTAGCCTGCATTATTTGGATCGCTGTCGAAATCGACTCGCGTGTAGATGTAATAGCATATCGCGAGCTTAGTCTGAGGAGAGCCATCTTTTGCAACAAATGAGAAATTTTGGCGACGCGTTACAAAGTCAAAGTCACTTGATTGGCTAGGATCTGTGGTAGCTGTTAAATCCGTTGTCATAATGGCATCCCAAATTGAGACGCAGCCCTGATCTCCTTGACCAATATTGTAGGGCTGACCCATGGGATTGCCCTTATCACCCCTAGTGGATAACCGACATCGTTTATATCCAGCTGTGCGTTGCCATCTTCGTCTTCTCCAAAGCCGGGCATGTCATTCATCTCGGCATTGCCGCCGCCACTCACTAGCCATTTGCTGTGTGCGAAGGTGATTGCGCTTTGAAATTGTGATTCAGCACCTTCAAACAAAGCGATTCGACCATCATCTTGGATATTAAGAAAACGAGGCAGGGCAATGACCGATAAAACAACGATAATAACGACCGCTACCAGCATTTCGATGAGGGTGAAGCCTCTATAAGATGCTTTTGAAATATCCTTTTTCATAGCTCTCCAAATAAAAAACGCTGACCTAGGCCAGCGTTTTTTCTATTTCTTCGGTTTGTGCGCGTCTGGGTTGCCTTTGCAATCACCCGTCATGCTCTTACCGTAGAGGTACAAACTGTGGTTCGTTAGTTGAACGTTGTAACGCTTAGCGATCTCTTTTTGTCTCTCTTCGATAATATCGTCTGAGAATTCAATCACTTCACCACAGTCTAAACATACAAGGTGATCGTGGTGATGCTGCGTTGATAGTTCGAATACAGACTTGCCGCCTTCGAAGTGATGGCGAGTTACAATGCCAGCGTCATCGAATTGGTTAAGAACTCGATAAACGGTCGCAAGGCCAATCTCTTCACCGAGGTCGATTAGCTTTTTATACAAGTCTTCAGCACTAATGTGTTGGCAGTCTGGCTGTTGTAATACTTCTAGAATTTTGAGCCTTGGGAGGGTCACTTTAAGACCAGCATCTTTTAGCGCTTGATTGTTGTCTGACATATACTTTCCTGTTGATGATCTGCAGCAATTAACAGAATTCAATATTCTCATTATTATAGGATACTCGACCACAACAATAAACCACGAACTTCAAAGGGTTACTCACTTACATCACAATCTGTTTTGTAAAATCCAAATATCTCTCTTATATTGGAGGTACGACCAGTTATCATGGTGGTGAATAAAAAACAGAACATGGAAGATCGTAATGAACAAGCAACTCGCTAGAATCTACAAACCCAATATCGTTAAATTTGCGCTCAACATCTGGCCTCCGTTTTGGGGCGCAGGAATCAAAATTGCTCACATTAGTCCTGATTTTCGAGTTGTAAAAACGGTATTGAAGTTACGCTGGTGGAATAAAAACGCCAATCGCACCCAGTATGGAGGGAGTATCTTTTCTCTTACTGATCCGGTTTACTCATTGATGTTAATGGGAATTCTTGGTGAGCGTTATTATGTTTGGGACAAAGAAGCGAGCATTAACTTTATCAAGCCTGGTCAGTCCGACCTATATGCCGAGTTTGAAATCACTCAAAATCAGTTGGATGACATTTATCGTCAGACTCAACTGGGTGAAAAGTGTTTCCCAGAGTTCATTATTTACGTAAAAGATAAAAAAGGGCAGGTGGTGTCTGAAATCCAACGCACGCTCTATGTAAGGAAGAAACCACAATTTAGGGAAGATGATGAGCCTGTCGAGGCCTAACTATTTGTACTTTGTAAGAAATAGAAACAAAAAACCTCCGCGTGGGAGGTTTTTTAATATCTTCAGTTAGCTTAAAGACGGATTAGTCTTCTAGCTCTGCTAGGCACATCTCTTCGTGGATTTGCTTAACCCAGCTTGCAACGCGCTCGTCAGTTAGCTCTGGTTGACGATCTTCGTCAATACATAGACCAACGAATTGGCTGTCGTCGCCTTCAACAAGTGCTTTAGATGCTTCGAACTCGTAACCTTCAGTTGAAGTGTAACCTAGGATAGTACCGCCTTTCGCTTCAACGATATCACGGATAGTACCCATAGCATCACAGAAGTACTCAGCGTAATCTTCTTGGTCACCACAACCAAAGATAGCGACTAGCTTAGTTGAGAAGTCGATAGCTTCTAGCTCTGGGAAAAAGTCATCCCAATCACATTGTGCTTCACCGTAGTACCAAGTTGGGATACCTAGAAGAAGCAGGTCGAAGTTATCGATGTCTTCTTTGCTGCTTTTTGCAATGTCTTGAACATGAACGAGCTGCTTGCTCAATTGCTTTTGAATCATCTTTGCAACAGCTTCAGTGTTACCTGTATCGCTACCGAAGAAGAGACCTACACTTGCCATAGAATCATTACCTTTCATTTTGTCTGTTGTCGGTGTAATAAAGTTTGGACGAGAATCAACCGATTCCTGAACCTTCCCAGCTCACTTGAATAATTCCCTTGGCGATAAAACCTGCGCAGCCAAGAAACAACACTAACCATACGATGCGACGACCAAATGCCGGAACATTACCCTGTTTCAGAACGTCTTTAATTGCCATACCGATTAGAAAGAAAATCGACGCAAATAGAAGATCTAAACCAATAGATTCAATGATGTTCATGTAGTCGTAAAGCATGGGAACCTTATATACCAATTTTGCTTGGGCGCACTATATCACTGTTGTGGGATAAAGTTAATCAGCAGAAATCGCTGACTTCTCATTTATCTATTGATATAGAGATTGTTCTTTCAAAAAGCCGAGACTATTAGCTCAAAAACTTACGAATAGCTCTGAGGACTTCTTTTGGTTTCTCGGCATGCAGCCAGTGGCCAGTATTGGCAATAACATGCGCTTTTATATTAGAAAACTGCTGCTGAACCATAGGTTGATGTTCGGGCATCAAGTAGTCAGAGTCGCCACCTTTAATAAGTAGGGTTTTGACGCTGGTTTTCTCAATAGGTTCCCAACCGATAATGTTGGCGTAGTTGGCCTCTAGCGATGCAACATTAAATCGCCAAACCATTACCCCATGTTCGTTTTTGTACAATGACTTGGTTAAAAACTGTCGTACGCCGTCAATTTCAATATGACGAGCTAATACTTTTAGCGCTTCTGAACGAGACGTTGGTTGCTCTTCAATGACAGCATTCAAACCTGCAAGAACATTGTCATGGCGGTTTTGCGTATAAGCGACCGGTGCCATGTCGAGTACAACCAGTTTATCAATACCTGTTAATTCAGTCAGTGCCATCGCAACCTTGCCACCCATTGAGTGACCAATAACGATAGGGTTAGAGATGTTGAGTGACGCTAAAAGCTGCGCAACATCCTCGGCCATTGAGCGGTAATCGTGGGTGTCGCTGTGCGGGGATACACCATGGTTACGTAGATCAATACTTAGTACCTGATGGTCGGTTCTAAGATCGCGAGCAAGTAGGCCTAAATTATCCAGATTGCCGAACAATCCATGGATCAAAACGATGGTGTGACCCTCACCTTCCAATTTATAGTTGAGCTGTACTGACATTTTTATCTTATTCATGGTGGGTTTGACGTAGAGTATCCGCGCGGATCTCGCTATAATCCCCCAGAGTTTAAACATTGAGATTGTGAAAAGCGAATGAAAACAATTGAGGTTGATGAGGACCTATACCGTTATATCGCGGGTCAGACAGAACGTATCGGCGAAAGTGCTTCAGATATTCTGCGCCGCTTATTGCAGGTGGATAACCAAGGCTTGGCTCCGGCTGAAGAGATCGTGGAGCCGAAAGGTATCGTTGTGAGTAAGGAAGTAGGCTTTACTCCAGAGAAGCTGGATGGCGTAAAAGAGATGCGCTCGCTGCTTATTTCAGATGAATTTGCCTCTTTAAAGAAAGCCATTGATCGTTTCATGCTGGTGCTATCAACACTGCATAAAATTGACCCAGCGAGCTTTTCAGAAGCGACTCAAGTAAAAGGTCGCAAACGTGTTTACTTCGCAGACAATGAAGCGACACTATTGGCCAACGGTAATACCACTAAGCCAAAAGCGATTCCACAGAGCCCGTTTTGGGTAATCACCAACAACAACACCAGTCGCAAAAGACAGATGGTTGAACAGTTGATGAGTCGCATGAATTTCCAAGCTGAACTAATAGAAAAAGTAACAGGTTCAATCTAAGGAAATCTGATTTAAACCTCATAATATCCATGCTAAAGAAGATATTATGAGGTTTTTTTGTTTTTTAATTTTGTATATAAGGATGTCAAAATGGCTATGCACCCTCGTGCCGGGCAGAAAGCTCAGCAGGAAGATCTTCATAATATCCCGGCTTTAGTTGCGAACTATTTTTTACAGCAACCGGATGCTTCTAACCCAGACCATAAAGTACAGTTCGGTACTTCTGGCCACCGTGGTACAGCAGACAAATCAACATTTAATGAAAACCACATTCTTGCTATTGCTCAAGCAGTAGCAGAAGTGCGTGCAGAGCAGGGCACGACAGGCCCTCTGTTTGTAGGTAAAGATACACACGCGCTTTCTGAACCAGCATTCTCCAGTGTTGTTGAAGTATTGGTTGCCAATGGCGTTCAAGTTATCACTCAACAAGATAATGGCTACACACCAACACCGGGTGTTTCTCACGCGATTCTAACGTACAACCTTAAGCACGAAGATAAAGCTGACGGTATCGTTATTACGCCATCTCACAACCCACCACAAGATGGCGGCATTAAATACAACCCAGTACATGGTGGCCCTGCCGAAGCTGAGCTGACTCAAGCTATCGAAGATCGTGCAAACGTTTTGATCGCAGAAGGCCTGCAAGGTGTGAAACGCATGTCTCTTGTAGAAGCGAAAGCATCTGAGCTGTTTGTAGAGATGGATCTTGTTAAGCCATACATCGATGATCTAGTTAATGTGATCGATATGGAAGCAATCCAAAAAGCAAACCTAAAAATTGGTGTTGATCCACTTGGTGGTAGCGGCATCGACTACTGGCGTCAAATCGGTAAGGTATACAACCTTGACCTAACACTGGTAAGTGAAGCTATTGACCCATCGTTCCAGTTTATGTCTCTAGATAAAGATGGCGTGGTTCGTATGGACTGTTCTTCTCCTTACGCAATGGCAGGTCTGCTAGCACTTAAAGATGAGTATGCCCTAGCATTTGGTAATGACCCTGATTACGACCGCCACGGTATCGTAACGCCAAAAGGTCTAATGAACCCGAACCACTTCTTGGCGGTATGTATCGATTACCTATACCGTCATCGTGAAGGTTGGGGCAAAGATGTCGCTGTCGGTAAGACACTGGTATCAAGTGCATTGATTGACCGCGTAGTTGCAGATCTTGGTCGTGAACTGTGTGAAGTTCCAGTAGGCTTTAAGTGGTTTGTAGATGGTCTATACAACGGTACGTTCGGCTTTGGTGGTGAAGAGTCTGCGGGTGCATCATTCCTACGCAAAGATAGTACACCATGGTCAACAGATAAAGATGGCATCATTCTGTGTCTTCTTGCTGCTGAAATTACCGCGGTAACGGGTAAGAACCCACAAGAGTACTACGAAGAGCTAGCAGCAAAACACGGTGAATCTAAATACAACCGTATTCAAGCAGTTGCTAACGGTCCTCAAAAAGACGTGCTTAAAAAGCTATCACCAGAGATGGTTGCAGCGGAAACATTGGCGGGTGATGCAATCACTGCTCGTTTAACGCACGCTCCAGGTAATGGTGCTGCAATTGGTGGTCTTAAAGTGACAA
Source organism: Vibrio fortis (assembly GCF_000695685.1). Lineage (GTDB taxonomy): Bacteria > Pseudomonadota > Gammaproteobacteria > Enterobacterales > Vibrionaceae > Vibrio > Vibrio fortis_A. The sequence goes on from NZ_JFFR01000025.1 coordinate 45,696, forward strand.
CTGAAAACGGTTGGTTTGCAGCGCGTCCGTCAGGCACTGAAGATATTTACAAGATCTACTGCGAAAGCTTTAAAGGCGAAGAGCACCTGAAGCAAATCGAAGCAGAAGCTCAAGAGATCGTTAACCAAGTGTTTGCTGCGGCAGGTCTATAATCGACGATCGATTTTAGCTCTATAAATAAAAGGGTTGATGTGAAAGCATCAACCCTTTTTTGTGCCGCTTTAAAAATAGCCTTATCCATGTGGCCAACGTTCTGGCATCACGAACCAGAATTGACCGGACTTTGTTTGGCCATGTACGAATCGATCGCCAAATTCTGTAATGGGTGACTGCTCAAAATCCTCAGTGCCTGCCGCCCATTGATTCTTGGTCAATGGATACAAAGCCTCTTCAATCAGGTGTGCTTGGCTTTGATAACACCAATAGCCATTCACTTGTGATGAGTTGATGGCATAACCTAAACAATGAGTTGGAACTTTTTGTTCAAGAAACGGGTTAGTATACAAGCGGCCTTGCATTAATAGATGGTGCGATTGAATATCGAGGTCTGGGTATTGAGCGCGAAATGCTTCAGAACTCGACATCTTGAGCTGGTGGCTAAGCATACGATCAAACTTCTTGTCGAGTTGGTCATGCGCATTAGGGCCGTACCAAGTATCTTCATGAAGCAGATAAAACTTAATTGCCACTTCCCAATGTTCCAATTGAGCGTTGTGCTTATCTTCTAGAATAAAGTCTATGGCGCCCAATGTTCGACCATCTACATTGATTTGGATTTCATCATGAGCAATGACGTAATGTGGTGAGTTTTCGAAAAGGGTTTGACACAAGTGCTGATAGACAAACCCTAGTCTTGGATTGCCTTGATATTGGTGGTCATTTGGAAGTGATTGTGACGATGCAAATTGTGTTAAATCACTGACGGGTTGCTTGCACTCTAATAGTGGCGGTGAATCCATGATCCATTGAAAAAATCGTTGTAATGACGCCATCTATTCCTCACTGATTGGCTAAGGTCGTCCGACCCAAGTATGCTTTCGACATTCTACCCGTAAATTGATATAACCACGTTATCAAAAATGTAAGCTGGAACAAGCAATGAATAACCTACAATTAGAAAAAATTCTTAATGAGAAGCTGCAACCTCAACAGATTAAAGATTACAGCCCGAATGGTCTGCAAGTTGAAGGTACGCCTGAAGTAAACCGCATTGTTACAGGTGTTACTGCCTCACAAGCTTTAATTGACAAGGCGGTTGAGCTAAATGCAGATGCACTGCTTGTTCATCATGGTTACTTCTGGAAAGGTGAGCCTGAGCCGATTCGTGGTATGAAGGGTAAACGCATTCGCACTTTGATTAAGAATGACATCAACCTTATGGGTTATCACTTACCTCTGGATATTCATCCGGAATTAGGTAACAACGCAGAACTGGCTCGATTGCTTGAGATCGAAGTAGAGGGCGGGTTAGAGGGGCACCCACAATCAGTCGCTATGTTTGGTAAGCTGAGAAAACCAATGACAGGTGCTGAATTTGCGGAGAAGATCAAGCAAGTTTTGAATCGTGAGCCATTGCATATTGCTCCGGAAAACTCCGATAAAATGATTGAAACAGTCGGTTGGTGTACGGGTGGTGGTCAAGACTACATTGAGCTTGCTGCATCGAACGGCTTAGATGCATTTATTTCGGGTGAGATCTCAGAACGCACAACGTACTCAGCACGTGAGCAAGACATTCATTACTTCGCAGCAGGGCACCATGCAACAGAGCGCTACGGTATTAAAGCGCTAGGTGAGTGGCTAGCTAAAGAGCATGGTTTGGATGTAGAGTTTGTCGATATCGATAATCCGGTATAAGAGCAGATACGGGATGAGGGATACGAGTAGAGATTATCCCTTAAACCTTTGAGGAACTTCGTAAGTTTTTCTATACGCTTCGTGAGATCCCCAACTCGCTCGTCTCTCGCTCCTGGGGATGACGAGCAACTATCAATTTGTATCCGCCGATATGATGCGCCAATCAGAACGCTAAAGGGTTATATCTGAATCTGTCATTTCCTAGACTGACGAAGGAAGGAGTAGAGAACCTCTTTGAAAGGCCGTTACGGATATTCAAAACATCTCGTATCTCGTATAAAAAGAAAAGGGTTGATGCTTTCGCATCAACCCTTTTTAACAATCATACTTTAAAAGCGATTATTCACGTTCGTGAAGTGCTTTAAAGTCACGCTGCTCTTGACCAGTGTACAGCTGACGTGGACGACCGATACGGTTCGTTGGGTCGCTGTGCATCTCGTTCCAGTGTGCAATCCAACCGATAGTACGAGACATCGCGAAGATTACTGTGAACATTGAAACAGGGATACCGATAGCTTTCAGAATAATACCTGAGTAGAAATCTACGTTCGGGTACAGTTTCTTAGATACGAAGTACTCGTCAGAAAGTGCGATACGCTCAAGTTCCATTGCAACGTCTAGCAGTGGATCTTTGATGTTTAGCTCTTTCAGTACTTCGTGACACGCTTCGCGCATTACTGTTGCACGTGGGTCGTAGTTTTTGTAAACGCGGTGACCGAAGCCCATTAGACGGAATGGGTCATCTTTGTCCTTCGCTTTTGCAACATATTCTTCGATGTTATCTACGCTGCCGATCTCTTCAAGCATACGTAGACATGCTTCGTTTGCACCGCCGTGAGCTGGACCCCAAAGAGATGCGATACCTGCCGCGATACATGCGAACGGGTTAGCACCTGAAGAACCAGATAGACGTACTGTTGAAGTAGAAGCATTTTGCTCGTGGTCTGCGTGCAGAGTGAAGATCTTATCCATTGCGCGAGCAACGATAGGGTTTACTTCGTACTCTTCACATGGGTTAGCGAACATCATGTGAAGGAAGTTTTCTGCGTAGCTTAGGTCGTTACGAGGGTAGATGAACGGTTGACCGATCGAGTACTTGTAACACATTGCCGCCAGCGTTGGCATTTTCGAAATCAGGCGGTAAGCCGCGATCTCACGGTGCGTGTCGTTATTGATATCAAGTGAGTCATGATAAAACGCAGCAAGAGCACCAACCACGCCACACATAACGGCCATTGGGTGTGCGTCACGACGGAAGCCGTGGAAGAAGCTTGCGATTTGTTCATGAACCATGGTGTGACGAGTAACGGTCGTTTTGAATTTCTCGTATTCGTCGCGAGATGGGGCTTCACCATAGAGAAGGATGTAACATACTTCCAAGTAATCAGCGTTATTGGCTAGTTGGTCAATTGGGTAACCACGGTGCAAAAGGATACCTTTGCCGCCGTCAATAAAAGTGATTTGAGACTCACAGGATGCAGTGGCAAGAAAACCAGGGTCAAAAGTGAAAAAACCATTAGAACCTAGTGTACGAACATCGATCACTGGCGTACCAAGTACACCTTCCGTAATCGGCAGCTCGATTGGCGCTTGACCTTCAATATGAAGGGTAGCTTTCTTATCTGCCATAACAATCTCCTTTGTTTATTATTTAATCCGTCCAGGATGTTTATGTGCCATTTTTTTACTGGTCTTACGTGGGAAAGTCAATTTTTCTGCAGCTTTGTGTGCACTTGTTAGTGTTTTTTACATTAAATTCGTTAAAAATCTGTGCTGTGTAGCATTATTTGTTACATCAATTGTATTAGAATGTTGCCGTCCGTATAGTGGCGCTGAAAAGTTTGGTTAAAACCTTATAAATGCAAGGCTAAGAAGAAATGTGAGGTGTCTTCGTTAACCTTGTTGTTAACAAAAATTTTACAATTAACTCAGGCTCAACTTCGGTTATTTGTTAAGTTAATGTTAAATTTTGCAGGTTTGCGACCAAATTTTGTCCATAACAATATCAAAGGTTATTTAATGACCGTAATGCTCAATGGAGCTGAGTGAGCAAGCCCGTGAAAGAAAGAAAGACAAGACCTGTTAATTTAGATTTGCAGACTATCCACTTTCCTATCACAGCAATAGCTTCCATCCTACACCGCGTGTCTGGGGTGATTACTTTTGTTGCGATTGGAATTTTACTTTATTTATTAAACATTTCCCTCTCTTCCCCAGTAGGCTTTGCGGAAGCAAGCGACATCGTCGATGGCTTTTTCGTTAAGTTTATTCTGTGGGGCATTTTAACCGCTTTGGCATACCACATTGCTGGTGGTATTCGTCACCTTCTTATGGACCTAGGTCACTTTGAAGAGCTGGAATCTGGCGCTAAGAGCGCTAAGGTTGCATTCGCAGCGACAGCGGTATTGTCTCTACTAGCGGGGATCTTAGTATGGTAAACAACGTTTCTACATTTGGTCGTAATGGCGTTCACGATTTTCTACTGATTCGTGCAACTGCAATCATTATGACGCTTTATACAATTTATTTGGTGAGCTTTTGTGCCTTCACCGATATTTCTTACGTATCATGGACTCAGTTCTTTGGTGGAACCTTCACTAAAGTCTTTACCATGTTAGCGCTTACCTCGGTTCTTGTTCACGCTTGGATCGGTCTATGGCAAGTGCTAACCGACTACATCAAATGCGCGAAACTGCGTGTTGGTCTTCAAGTAGGTGTAGTTGCGGTTCTTCTAGGATATTTCTTCTCTGGTCTGTTTGTTTTGTGGGGTGCGTAAGTGACTATTCCTGTTCGTGAGTTTGATGCCGTAGTAATCGGCGCTGGTGGTGCAGGCATGCGTGCCGCACTACAAATTTCTGAGCAAGGCCTTTCATGTGCATTGCTTTCTAAAGTATTTCCAACTCGTTCTCACACCGTATCTGCTCAAGGCGGTATCACGGTTGCGCTAGGTAATGCGCATGAGGATCACTGGGAACAACACATGTACGATACGGTTAAAGGCTCTGATTACATCGGTGACCAAGACGCTATCGAATATATGTGTAAAAATGGCCCAGAATCAGTTATCGAACTAGAGAAGATGGGTCTTCCATTCTCTCGTTTTGATAACGGCACCATTTACCAACGTCCTTTTGGTGGCCAATCGAAAAACTTTGGTGGTGAGCAAGCGGCTCGTACCGCTGCGGCAGCTGACCGTACTGGTCACGCACTGCTACACACGCTGTACCAGCAAAACATCAAGCATAAAACAACCGTATTCTCTGAGTGGTATGCGCTTGATCTTGTGAAGAACGAAGACGGTGCCATCCTTGGTACAACAGCACTTTGCATGGAAACTGGCGAAGTATGCTACTTCAAAGCGAAAGCAACTATCCTAGCAACTGGTGGTGCTGGTCGTATTTACGCTTCAACGACAAACGCGCACATCAATACTGGTGACGGTGTTGGTATGGCGATCCGTGCTGGCGTTCCAATGCAAGATATCGAAATGTGGCAGTTCCACCCAACGGGTATCGCTGGCGCAGGTGTTCTTGTAACGGAAGGTTGTCGTGGTGAGGGTGGTTACCTTCTAAATAAAGACGGCGAGCGCTTCATGGAACGTTACGCGCCAAACGCGAAAGACTTAGCGGGTCGTGACGTTGTTGCTCGTTCAATGATGGTTGAAATCCGTGAAGGTCGTGGCTGTGACGGTCCTTGGGGTCCACACATCAAACTGAAACTGGATCACCTAGGTAAGGAGACGCTTGAATCTCGTCTACCTGGCGTTTGTGAACTGTCTCGTACATTCGCACACGTTGACCCAGTAAAAGAGCCAATTCCAGTAATCCCAACATGTCACTACATGATGGGTGGTGTTCCGACGCAAGTTTCTGGTCAAGCGATCAAGCAAGCTGAAGACGGTAGCGATGTTGAAGTACAAGGTCTATTCGCTTGTGGTGAGATTGCTTCAGTATCTGTACACGGTGCGAACCGTCTAGGTGGTAACTCGCTACTTGACTTGGTTGTATTCGGTCGTGCGACAGGTCTACACCTAGGTGAGACACTGAAGAAGCAAGCGGATGCGAAGCCAGCAACTGAAGAAGACATTGCACGTTCACTAGAGCGCTACAACCGTTGGGAAAACAGCACAGACGGTGAAGATCCAGCGCAGATCCGTAAAGATCTACAGCAATGTATGCAGAACAACTTCTCTGTATTCCGTGAAGGTAAAGCAATGGCTGAGGGCCTAGAAGAGCTTAAAGCGATTCGTGAGCGTCTGAAGAATGCACACCTTTCTGACAAGTCTACAGAATTCAATACTCAGCGTATTGAGTGTCTAGAGCTTGAAAACCTAATGGAAACAGCTTACGCGACTGCTGTAGCGGCTAACTACCGTACAGAGAGCCGTGGTGCACACGCGCGTTTTGACTTCCCTGATCGTGATGATGAGCAATGGCTATGCCACACGCTTTACAATCCAGATACAGAAGAGATGTCTAAGCGTAACGTCAACATGGAACCTATCCACCGTGAAGCGTTCCCACCAAAAGCACGTACGTACTAAGGAGATCTAACCATGAAACTGAATTTCTCTTTATACCGTTACAACCCAGATGTTGACCAAAAACCTTACATGAAGGACTACGTCCTTGAAGTAGACGAAGGGTCAGACATGATGCTTTTGGACGCTCTTATCCTACTAAAAGAGCAAGATCCAACAATTTCATTCCGTCGTTCATGCCGTGAAGGTGTATGTGGTTCTGACGGTCTTAACATGAATGGTAAAAATGGACTGGCATGTATCACTCCATTGTCTGCGCTGTCTGGCCAAGACAAGATTGTGATTCGCCCACTACCGGGTCTACCTGTTGTGCGTGACCTTATCGTGGACATGACTCAGTTCTACAACAACTACGAAAAAGTGAAGCCATTCTTAGTGTCTGATGGCGATGTGCCACCGTCACGCGAAAACCTACAAACCCCTGATGAACGAGCGCATTTGGATGGGTTGTATGAATGTATCATGTGTGCATGTTGTACAACGTCTTGTCCTTCTTTCTGGTGGAACCCAGACAAGTTCATCGGTCCTGCAGGCCTACTAGCTGCTTACCGTTGGTTAATTGATAGCCGAGATACAGCGACAGATGAACGTTTGTCTGATCTTGATGATGCATTTAGCGTTTTTCGTTGCCATGGCATCATGAATTGTGTAAGTGTTTGTCCTAAGGGATTAAATCCGACGAAAGCGATTGGTCACATCAAGACCATGCTTGTAAATCGCTCGGTTTAAGAAATAAAAAAATTGCCGCCCTAGCTGTTTTGGGCGGCCTTTTAATAGCTCGGCTATAAGACCGCAGCAAACGTGAAAACTACTGGTTAAGGGAAAATATGCACAACGGCGTGATGAAGGCATGGCTCGAGTCTTCACACTTGGCTGGCGCCAATGCAACATACGTAGAGGAACTCTACGAACTGTATCTAAGTGACCCCGACTTGGTAAGTGACGAATGGAGAAGCGTTTTTGAAGAGTTGCCTGTGCAAGCTTCAGAAGCGGTGGAACAACCACACTCTCGTGTTCGTGAATACTTCCGACGACTCGCTCAAGAAACAAAGCATTACAGTGTCCAAGTTAGTGATCCAGATGTCGATGCGAAACAAGTAAAGGTTCTGCAACTTATTAATGCTTACCGATTCCGTGGGCATCAAGCAGCAAACCTAGACCCACTAGGTTTATGGAAAAGAGATACAGTCGCTGAACTGGATCCTTCCTTCCACACTCTCACCGAAGAAGACCTCAACGAGACGTTTAACGTCGGCTCTTACGCGATTGGCCAAGAGACGATGGTTCTTAAAGATCTCTACAAATCTTTGAAGCAGACGTATTGTGGTTCTATCGGTGCAGAATACATGCACATGACTAACACAGAACAAAAACGTTGGATTCAACAACGTCTAGAGTCTGTTTCTGGTCAACCATCATTCAATAAAGAAGAGAAGCAAGCTTTCCTTGAAGAGCTAACTGCTGCTGAAGGTCTTGAGCGCTACCTTGGTGCTAAATTCCCAGGCGCGAAACGTTTCTCTCTAGAAGGTGGTGATGCTTTGATTCCAATGACGAAAGAGATCATTCGTCATGCTGGTGGTCAAGGTATGCGTGAAGTTGTTATTGGTATGGCTCACCGTGGTCGTTTGAACATGCTGGTGAACGTACTTGGTAAGAAGCCACAAGACCTATTCGACGAGTTTGCTGGCAAACACGACGAAACATGGGGTACAGGTGATGTGAAATATCACCAAGGTTTCTCTGCTGACTTCGCAACTCCAGGTGGCGATGTTCACCTAGCGTTGGCATTTAACCCGTCTCACCTTGAGATTGTAAACCCAGTAGTTATTGGTTCAGTTCGTGCTCGTCAAGATCGTCTAGACGATAAAGATGGCAGCAGCGTACTACCTATTACTATTCACGGTGACTCTGCAATTGCAGGTCAAGGTGTAGTTCAAGAGACATTCAACATGTCTCAAGCACGTGGCTTCTGTGTTGGCGGTACTGTTCGTATCGTTGTTAACAACCAAGTTGGCTTCACAACGTCAAATCCACGTGACACGCGTTCTACTATGTACTGTACTGATATCGCTAAGATGGTACAGGCACCGATTTTCCACGTTAATGCAGATGACCCAGAAGCAGTAGCTTTCGTTGCGCGTCTGGCACTGGATTACCGTAATACGTTCAAGCGCGATGTTGTTATCGACCTTGTTTGCTACCGTCGTCACGGTCACAACGAAGCCGATGAGCCGAATGCAACTCAACCGCTGATGTACCAAAAAATCAAGAAGCATCCAACACCACGTAAGCTATATGCTGACATCCTAATGGAGCGCGGTGAGTTTGGTATCGACACAGCAACTCAGCTGGTGAACGAATACCGTGATGCTCTAGACCATGGTGAAGTTGTCGTTAAAGAGTGGCGCCCAATGGCACTGCACTCTGTAGACTGGAGCCCATACATTGGTCACGATTGGAACATCGATTGGAACAGCAAAATTGATATCGAGCGTCTAAAAGAGCTTGGTACTAAGCTGTGCCAATACCCAGATAGTCATAAGCTACAAAGCCGAGTAAACAAACTGTACAACGATCGTACTGCCATGATTAATGGTGAGAAACAAGTTGATTGGGGTATGGCGGAGACGCTTGCGTATGCGACTCTGGTTGATGATGGTAAACGTATCCGTATTTCTGGCCAAGATTCAGGCCGTGGTACTTTCTTCCACCGTCACTCTGTTCTACACAACCAAACAGATGCGAGCACTTATGTTCCACTAGCGAACATTCACGATAAGCAGGGTCCTTTCCAAGTATTTGACTCAGTACTATCTGAAGAAGCAGTTCTGGCGTTTGAATACGGCTACGCAACAGCAGAGCCAAGCGGCTTAACCCTTTGGGAAGCACAGTTTGGTGATTTTGCGAATGGCGCTCAAGTAGTTATCGATCAATTCATCTCGTCTGGTGAGCAAAAATGGGCACGTCTATGTGGTCTAACAATGCTGCTTCCACACGGTTACGAAGGTCAAGGTCCAGAGCACTCTTCTGCACGTCTAGAGCGTTACCTACAGCTATGTGCTGAACAGAACATGCAGGTTGTTGTTCCATCAACACCAGCACAGGTTTACCACATGATTCGTCGTCAGGTTGTACGTCCAATGCGTCGTCCTCTGATTGTTATGTCTCCTAAGTCATTGCTGCGTCACCCACTGTGTACGTCTTCACTTGAAGATCTTGCAGAGGGTACATTCCAGCCAGCAATTGCTGAGATTGATGACATCAAGCCAGAGAACGTCAAACGCGTAGTGTTCTGTTCAGGTAAGGTTTACTTTGACCTGCTAGAACAGCGCCGTAAGAACGAACAAGACGATGTTGCTATTGTGCGTATCGAGCAGCTATACCCATTCCCTCTTGAGGAAGTTCAAGCTGCGATTGCACAGTACACAAATGTTGAAGATTACGTTTGGTGTCAAGAAGAGCCACAAAACCAAGGTGCTTGGTACAGCAGCCAACACAACTTCCGTGCTGCGATTCCAGCGGGTGCTGATCTTAAATATGCAGGCCGTCCTGCTTCAGCATCACCTGCGGTTGGCTACATGTCAGTACACTTGAAACAACAAAAAGCGTTAATTGAAGACGCTCTGACCCTACTTTCGAACTAGAAGTAAAAGGAAAACACAGATATGACAATTGAAATTCTGGTTCCAGATTTACCTGAATCGGTGGCTGACGCAACAGTCGCAACTTGGCACAAACAACCGGGTGAAGCGGTTGAACGCGATGAAGTCATCGTAGATATTGAAACTGACAAAGTGGTTCTAGAAGTACCAGCTCCAGAAGCAGGTGTTCTAGAGGCAATCATCGAAGAAGAAGGTGCAACAGTACTTTCTAAGCAACTTATCGCTAAGCTTAAGCCTGGCGCGGTTGCTGGTGAACCAACGACTGATACAACAGAAGATACTGAAGCATCTCCAGACAAGCGCCACAAAGCGACGCTTTCTGAAGAGAGCAACGACGCGCTAAGCCCAGCAGTTCGTCGTCTTCTAGCTGAACACAACCTACAACCAGCTGATGTTAAAGGCACTGGCGTAGGCGGTCGTATCACTCGTGAAGACATCGATGCGCACCTAGCGGCAGCGAAATCTGCACCTAAAGCAGAAGCTCCTGCAGCGGTAGAAGCACCAGCAGCAGCTCGTAGCCAAAAGCGTGTACCAATGACTCGTCTACGTAAAACAGTCGCTAACCGTCTGCTTGAAGCGAAGAACAGCACTGCAATGCTAACGACGTTCAACGAAGTAAACATGAAGCCAATCATGGACCTTCGTAAGCAGTACAAAGACCAGTTCGAGAAGCGCCACGACACGCGTCTAGGTTTCATGTCTTTCTACGTGAAAGCAGTAACTGAAGCATTGAAGCGTTACCCAGAAGTAAACGCGTCTATCGACGGTGATGATATCGTTTACCACAACTACTTCGACATTAGCATGGCGGTATCTACGCCACGTGGTCTAGTAACTCCAGTACTTAAAGACTGTGACACTCTAGGTTTCGCTGATATCGAAAAAGGCATCAAAGAGTTAGCGATCAAAGGCCGTGACGGCAAGCTAACTGTTGATGAGCTTATGGGTGGTAACTTCACTATTACAAACGGCGGTGTATTTGGTTCACTAATGTCAACGCCAATCATCAACCCACCACAAGCGGCTATCCTGGGTATGCATAAGATCCAAGAGCGTCCAATGGCGGTTGACGGTAAGGTTGAAATCCTACCGATGATGTACCTAGCGCTATCTTACGACCACCGTCTAATCGATGGCCGTGAGTCAGTTGGCTTCCTAGTAACGATTAAAGAGCTACTAGAAGATCCAGCACGTCTCCTATTAGACGTTTAATATCGCTAAAACGTCTAGTTGTGCTCAACAGCTAGACGTTGATAGTTTCAAAGGCTAGGCTAGCTCGACGTCTGGCCTTCACTTGAGCCAACGATTACTTGTTAAATATTAACTGTTTATATGAGTAGTCTTGGCTGATTTGAGAAGACCCTACAGACGTAACACAGATAACTGTGTCGTTATGGAAATAATAATCCCTTAAGGGAAAATAAACGGAATATCAAAATGAATTTGCATGAATACCAAGCCAAACAGCTGTTTGCAGAATTCGGTTTGCCTGTACCAGAAGGTTTCGCATGTGATACAGCTCAAGAAGCTTTCGAAGCTGCGGGTCGTATCTCTACTGAAAAGAAAGTTGTTAAGTGTCAAGTACACGCTGGCGGTCGCGGTAAAGCGGGCGGTGTAGAACTACATGACACAAAAGAAGGCGTTAAAGAGTTTGCTCAAAAGTGGCTAGGTAAAAACCTAGTGACTTACCAAACAGATGCAAATGGTCAGCCTGTAACTAAAATCCTAGTTGAAGAAGCGTCTAACATCGCTAACGAACTTTACCTAGGCGCAGTTGTAGACCGTGCAACTCGTAAAATTGTATTCATGGCGTCTACTGAAGGCGGTGTGGACATTGAGAAAATCGCTGAAGAGACTCCTGAGTTGATTCACCAATCTGCGATTGATCCTCTAGTAGGTCCTCAAGCTTACCAAGGCCGTGAACTTGCGTTCAAACTTGGTCTAGTTGGCGACCAAATCAAACAGTTCGTTAAGATCTTCATGGGTCTTGGCCAAATGTTCTCTCAGTACGACCTAGCTCTACTAGAGATCAACCCACTTGTTATCACTGGCGAAGGCAACCTTCTTTGTCTAGACGGCAAGATTAACATCGACTCAAACGCGATGTACCGTCAGCCTAAACTACGTGAAATGCACGATCCATCTCAAGAAGATGAGCGCGAAGCACACGCAGCACAGTGGGAACTGAACTACGTAGCACTAGACGGTAACGTTGGCTGTATGGTTAACGGTGCAGGTCTAGCAATGGGTACGATGGATATCGTTAACCTACATGGTGGCAAACCAGCAAACTTCCTTGATGTAGGCGGCGGCGCAACAAAAGAGCGTGTAGCTGAAGCATTCAAGATCATCCTTTCTGATGACAATGTTAGCGCAGTACTAGTAAACATCTTCGGTGGTATCGTTCGTTGTGACATGATCGCTGAAGGTATTATCGGTGCGGTTAAAGAAGTAGGCGTAACAGTACCAGTTGTTGTTCGTCTAGAAGGTACAAACGCAGACCTAGGTCGTGAAGTACTTGCTAATTCTGATGTTGATATCATTGCAGCTGAATCTCTAACAGATGCTGCTCAGAAAGTTGTTGCTGCTGCGGAGGCGAAATAATGTCTGTACTAATTAACAAAGACACTAAAGTAATCTGTCAGGGTTTCACTGGCGGTCAAGGTACATTCCACTCAGAGCAAGCTATCGCATACGGTACGCAAATGGTTGGTGGTGTGTCTCCAGGTAAAGGTGGTCAAACTCACCTTGGTCTTCCAGTATTCAACACTGTACGTGAAGCAGTAGAAGTGACTGGCGCGACAGCAACAGTTATCTACGTACCAGCACCTTTCTGTAAAGATGCAATCCTTGAAGCGATCGACGCTGGTATCGAACTGATCGTAACGATCACTGAAGGTATTCCAACGACAGATATGATCGATGTTAAAGTGAAGCTAGAAGAAACTGGCGTTCGCATGATCGGTCCTAACTGTCCAGGTCTTATCACTCCAGACGAGTGTAAGATTGGTATCATGCCTGGTCACATCCACAAGAAAGGTAAAGTAGGTATCGTATCTCGTTCAGGTACTCTTACTTACGAAGCAGTTAAACAAACAACAGACGAAGGCTTCGGTCAGTCTACATGTGTTGGTATCGGTGGTGACCCAATCCCAGGTTCAAACTTCATCGATATCCTAAAACTGTTCCAAGAAGATCCTGAAACAGAAGCAATCGTAATGATTGGTGAAATCGGTGGTACAGCGGAAGAAGAAGCAGCAGCGTTCATCAAAGAGAACGTAACTAAGCCAGTTGTTTCTTACATCGCAGGTGTGACTGCTCCTCCAGGTAAGCGTATGGGCCATGCTGGCGCAATCATCTCTGGCGGTAAAGGTACTGCTGAAGACAAATTCGCAGCACTTGAAGCAGCAGGCGTTAAGACAGTTAAGTCTCTTGCTGACATCGGTAAAGGTCTACGCGAGATTACTGGTTGGTAATCAGCGCTTTACAGTGATAGATAATAGAAAGGCTTGGTCGATGACCAAGCCTTTTTTGTATGTTCTCAAAGATACGAGATACGAGATACGAGATACGAAAAAGTAACGCTATGCTCGATTCTTCACTATTTGTGACAGCATAAACATTGCCGTTGCTGTGATGACGACAGAAGGGCCCGCTGGGGTATCGTAGAACCAAGAGAGACTAAGGCCGCCGAGTACGGCCAAAGAACCAATACCAGAGGCAATAAAGGCCATCTGTTCAGGGGTTTGAGCAAATTTACGTGCTGTCGCGGCTGGGATAATCAGTAGCGATGTCATGATCAGAGCACCAACAAACTTCATACCTACCGCAATAACGATACCGACCATTAACATCAATACCAATCGCATCAGGTCTATGTTGATACCGTCTACAGCGGCGAGATCTTCGTTAACCGTTGTAGATAGCAATGGACGCCAGAAGATCGCTAGAACTAGTGCCACAGCGGCTGCACCACCATAAATAAACACAAGGTCGGTTGGTGACACAGCAAGCAGATCACCAAATAGGTAGCTCATTAGGTCAACGCGAACGTTATCGAGAAAGCTAACGGCAACTAAGCCAAGTGAAAGAGCACTGTGTGCGAGGATGCCCAGCAATGTGTCGGTCGCAACCAGTTTTTGTTTTTGTAAGGTAACCAGCAGTACCGCGAGCATCAAACAGCAGATTAACAATGCTAAGTAGAGGTTTATCTCCAATAGGAAGCCAAGTGCCAGCCCCATCAATGACGCGTGAGCTAAGGTATCACCAAAGTAGGCCATTTTGCGCCACACAACAAAAGAGCCGAGTGGGCCAGCAATGAGCGCAATGCCAAGGCCAGCAAGAATAGAAGGTAAAAGGAACTCAAGCATTAGTGATGTCCGTGATTATGATTTTTGCAGTCGTGAACATCGCCTGAAACAGGTTGGCCTGCTAAGTCGTGATGGTGATGATCATGCTGGTGATGGTAGAAAGCCAAGCTCTCTTGTACCGCTGTACCAAACAAAGCGATATACGAAGGGTGGTGCTTGATATCGGCCGGTGCACCAGAACAGCAAACGTGGTGATTCAAGCAGATGACATCATCGGTTTTCGCCATCACAAGGTGTAAGTCATGAGATACCATGAATACCGCACAGCCAAAACGGTGGCGGATTGAGTCAATAAGTTCGTAAAGATCAATTTGACCTTGAACATCAACACCTTGTGCTGGCTCGTCGAGTACCAGTAAATCTGGGCGACGTAGTAGAGAGCGAGCGATAAGCACGCGTTGGTTCTCACCACCCGATAATTGGTGCATATTGCTCTTAATAAGGTGCTCTGCACCAACCAACTTTAATGACTCTAGAATCTCTTGTTGGCTGAATTTTCCGGTAAGCTTGAGGAAGCGCTCTACATTTAAAGGCAGAGAGTCGTTAAGCTTTAGTTTTTGAGGAACATAGCCAATTTTTAGTTTTTTGTTTTTGGTAATGGTGCCAGAGTATCGGTTTTGAAGCCCAAGTAGCACTTTCACTAGGGTCGATTTACCTGCACCATTTGGGCCTATTAGAGTTGTGATTTGGCCACGCTCTATATTTAGAGAGATGTTGTCTAAAACTTTTCTACCGTCGAACTCAACACTGACGGAATCCAATTGGATTAAGTTATCCATGAATAGAACTCATTTGCAATTAGCTAATGTTATAATGTAACATTTACAGCAGGCCTAAGCTACTTTTCTATTATCGAGGTAATATGTTACGTTCATCTTTTATACTGGCAAGCTTGTTATTAATCCCAAGCGTTGCCGGTGCGAGCACTATTCTAACAAGTTTTAAACCTATTCAAATGATTGTTACTGAATTAACGCAAGGTGTCAGTGAACCAGATGCGGTAATGAACAGTAATGCATCACCTCACGACTACGCTTTGAAACCATCTGATGTGAAGAAAGTTCAACAAGCTGACATGGTAATTTGGTTCGGTCCAGACCTAGAAGCCTTTCTAACTAAAGTCGTTAAGTCAAATGACAACGTGGTGACTATTAGTGAAATTCCGAACATCAACTTAAAAGAGTTTGGTGAAGATTCACATGACCACCACCATGACGGACACGACCACGGTAGCCATGACCCTCACTTCTGGTTAGGCATTGATCAAGTGGAAGTCGCTTCCTCTTATATCACTGGCAAGCTTGTAGAACTTGACCCTCAAAATGCGGATGCTTACAACAAAAACCTTGAGAACTTCTTGAAGCAGCTTGCTGAGAAAAAAAGCTCGATTGAAGCACAACTCGCACCGGTAAAAGACAAGGGTTACTACGTATTCCATGATGCATACAGTTACTATGAAGATGAGTTTGGTCTGAATAAGCTTGGTCACTTCACGGTAAGCCCTGAGCGTAAGCCTGGTGCTAAGACACTGATCTCGATTAAGAAGACATTGGCCAAGCAAGATGTTCAATGTGTTTTTTCTGAGCCTCAATTTACACCAGCGGTTATTGAATCAGTGGTACGTGGTAGCTCAACTCAGAAAGGACAACTGGATCCGGTCGGTTCAAATATCGAGGTGGGTAAGGGCAGTTACTTTGAGTTCTTACAGCAGTTGACTGATAGCTACTCAAACTGTTTATCAGCGCAATAACCCACGTTAGCTTCAAGTCCTTATGGACTTAGTAATCAGACATTTATGAATAATGCCGCGTTTTTGCGGCATTTTCGTGATCTGTAAGATAAATCCTTCTTCAATTTTACAAACCGTCTTTTTACCTAGGTAATTTCCGCTAAAATAGTGAGATAATTATAATCACAAAATAACTCGTCAACGGTTATCGCACTTTCAAAGTCGCGTGGGCCGCACTGTATTTGCTGTTTTTGGGAAAAACCTTGTATCAAGTGATCATCAGATTACTCATCTTCATGAGTATTTCGCTGGGTGTTTCTACACTGAGTGCCGCGTCATCTGTGTTCTATCCTTTACCTGTTCAAGGGCAAGGGAACTTTCTTGCGGCTAAAAACCTTTATTTAGGTGAGGGTGGCGGTCTATGGATCCACGATGTACACGGTAAAGTCATGTTTTATGACGGTGGGACTCTCTTACCCAGGAAAGGTAGTCTGCTTGAATTCTCTTCCGATGAAGTGGCTTTTCTAAACGATGAATTTTGGACCTACTTTGATAGTGAGGTCTATCGACATGTCCCAGGCATAGAGAGCTTTCTAGCATTTAGTCTCAGCCCGGGAGCAGAAATTCGTAATATCGGCGCATCAGGTGACTATATCTGGGTTACCGATAGAAATAACTTCTATACCTACAATACACTCACCAGTGAATTCGAAACGTATTCGTTACTAAAGCTTTATCGTCACAACAAGCGTAGCGATATCCGAATCAATGACGCTGAACGGGTACTTTCGAAGTGGGTACTCGCAACGTCGGCAGGGGTGTATCGCTCGGAAGAGAAAGAATTTGAACACATTACCGCTTCCGGTAAATTCTATATCGAAGCAGTTTACTTTTCTGATGCTCGACGTGAGCTACTTGTCGGGACGCGCAACGGGTTAGTGATCATTAACTTATCATCGCCAGATGTGGTTAATCGAATCCCAGGCTCTCACGTACTGTCTCTCGCTGAAACCTCTGACCAATACTGGATTGGAACCGAACACGGTTTGATGAGCTACAACTTTATCACGGGTAAGATAACGCGTTTTCAAGGGTCTGATAACCAAGATTTTTCGCTTCCTGGTGAAAAGATATACTCATTAGTCAACGACTCCGCTGGTGGTCTGTGGATAGCTACCAACAATGGTATACGTTACTTTTCTTTGTACAGCAGTACCTTTCAAAGAACCTCGATTTCTGGATTAGGTATGCATTCGGTGCGCTTTTCCGTCAATAAAATACTGTCTATAAGTGAATCCGAGTTTTGGGTAGCAACATCGGAAGGACTCTACGTAGCAAGAACGGATGCTGGTGAGCTTCCCAAGCGCATTTATTCTGAGCCAGTAAGCGATATCGTTGCGCATCAAGGCTTGGTTTACCTTGCTACTCCAACAGGCTTAATTGCTGTCGATCAACATAGTCGTCAGCTCACCTCATTAAATCTACCTAGAAGCTTGCGTCAACGGCAAGTCGATACTCTGGCGTTGAATACACAAGGGCTACTATGGCTGACGTCCGAACAAAACCTTTATTCGCTCGATATTGCGACTAACAAAGCGACATCGTATGGCATGGATTGGCTAGTCAGTAAGTACTTACCTGCAAAGATCACTGACCTCTCGGTAGATAAACAAGGCGAAGTCTATATCGGCACGGACCATGGCTTCTATTCGTTAGTTGATGGCAGGATTAGCTTCAAAAGAGACAGTTTGAGATTTGGTAAGGTGGTTGATATTGCTCACTCGAATGATGGCTCACACTGGTTTGCTGGAAGCTATGGCGTTTATCGAATTGCCAAGGGAAGTGAATACCTTGAAGATGTCGAGTTGGTAGAAGATAACATCAGCCCGGTTTGCTTGGTCAGTGATAAACACGGAATCTGGTTGGGTTCGTCAAAGGGGGTTAGCTTTTATGGACTCAGTGGCATTCTCAACAAACATATTGGTTCACCATTTGGCTTGATTCTCAATGAGTTTGCGCCTGGAGCGTGCAGCTTATCAGTGGCTGACCCACTGCAATCGGGCTTGCTTGTTATGGGCTCTAAGTATGGCCTCGTTGGTGCGATGTCCAATGAGCTTTTGGTGTCTGATACACCACAAAGGCACGCGTTAGTAAGTAAAGTCACTGTTGATCAAAACACAGTTGCTCTGGGGGGGAAATATATAGAGTCACTACAAGTACCCTATGGCTCCTCATTGAGTTTTAAGTTTGGAGTTTTGCCGGTTGGTTTCGTCCAAGCGATGGAGTATCGATTGAACGAGGGAGAACCTTGGATTGAATTCGAAGGCGGTTTGTTGGCTTTGGAGCATATTCTTCCTGGAGATTATGTGCTTGAAGTGAAGCCTGTTAAAGACTCTCACTATCGCTTCGTTTCAACTAAGCAGCCATTTACTATTTTGGAGCCTTGGTATTTGAGCAATTGGGCAGCCGCAAGCTTTATGGTTTTATTGATAGGTTTCGTTACGGTACTGGTATTTTGGCGTTCCCGTTTTGTCACTTTTGCCAACCGCAAGCTTAAGGCTCAAGTGGCGTTGAAGACCGATCAGTTACGTCATCAAAGTCGAATTCTATTGGCGACTAACCAACAACTTAAAAAGCAGTTGGCGGTTAAAAATGTTCTGGTAACCCATACCGCTGGTGGGCTGGTTGAAGAGGTAAATCGCGCTGCAGCACTTATCCCTAATTGGCAAGAAAGTGATGAGGCATCACCTATCGTAGAGCTTCGCCAAGGTTTAGAGCAACTCGCTCAAGGCCATGAGAATGGTCAAACAACGTATTACGATTTGGTATTAGTCCTAGAGTCGGTGTTAACGGCATGGAAGGACGACCTTGCAAAGGCCGGTATTGAGCTTGAGGTCAACTTAAATACTAAGCATCGGTACATAACGCTGAACTACTTTAATCTTGATATTGTCTTTAATAGCTTGGTGGCCAGTGCGATTAAGCGTAACTTTAAGTCACAACGAATGCTTGTCTCGGTTGAAGAGGTTAAGCAGCAACTTGTGGTAACACTACGTGATTTCGGGATGCCTTTCCCTAAGTGGACGGCAGCCGATCCCGATGCTGGATTAGCTCAGTCAACAGACCTAAATATTGAGAAGCTACCACTTCTTATTCACCAGAGTGGGGGTGAACTGAAGACGTTTATTTCGGATTCTCAGAACGTTGTGCAGCTGTCATGGCAGATAGAATATCAAGTCTCTCAGAAAATCACCGAAAGCACCTTGGAGCAGATAGAGACAATTAAACATCCTGTGCTTACGCAAGAGCAGCAGAAACTGAGCGCTGAACAAGAGTGGAAGAACCGTGTCGCGCTATTAGTTAGTGAGCATTACTCGGATGCAGAGTTTGGTACGGCTTCTGTTGCACGCTTGTTATATATGTCTGAGCGAAGCTTACAGCGTCGTTTTAAATCTGCTTTTGATAAGACGTTTAAAGAGTACCTGAATCAAGTACGTTTAGAGCATGCTTGTGAAAGACTATTGGCTGGCGAGAAGGTATCTGACGTGGCATTCAATTCTGGATTCAATGACCCGTCGTATTTTAGTCAGAGATTCAAACACCACTTTGGTATGTCACCTTCGAAGTTTGCTGAAAATAGTGATGACTAATAGAAATTGGAATTCTAGGGCGTGCTGACCTTTCGTGGTTGAATTTTTGTTCAGATGGGGACGCCTAGTCAAAAGCGTTTTAATCGCGGCGAGGGAGAAGTAGCCTAGTCATTCTAAGCAAATCTCCCGTAACAAAGAGTAAAACGCTTTTTGCGGGGGCGCCCAGCTCGAACCCTTCGGGCAGCGTTTGCTGGTCATTTCTACTGCGTTATCGGCTTCTCATGTAGGCTAGCTACACATCAAAGCCTCTGCCTTGTATAAATACCCAGCAACTCGCTGCAAAAACCAGCTCGAAAGATCAACACGCCCTAATGAGCCTCGACCTTGTTCGGGGCTTTTTTATGCTTCAGAGATACGAGATACGAGATACGAAAGAATAGACGATTGATTAACGAAAGATGGGACAGAGAAGATAAGAAAAAAATATCGTGGTATAGCCGGGGGGACTATACCACGGGTGTCAAAGACACCTTCGCTTGCTGCCGGAGTGATACAGCGAAAGCCATATCACCTCTGGAATAAAGTTAAAGAGAAGGAGTTTCTCTTCGTTGGAATTAACTATACGGGGTAGCACTTATTTTCCTTATAAAATTAACGACATCGTTATGTAATAAATGCGACATAATTTTAACTTGTTGATTTTTATTGGTTTTGTTGGGTTTTCTGAATTTTGTACTCACGGACTAGTTTTCTTTGAGTGTTGAAAATAACGGAATTGACGTAGCGTGTTTTGACGAAATTTACGAGTATCTATTTTCGGAAACTTTGATTTCACACAGTAAGATTAGGGTTATATATGTGTATTATTCTTCTTAATAACAATATTTCTCATTATCAATCTCTGTTGGATGCTTATGAACCTGTCACAGCTTGAGCAAGGCAAAGCGGCTACCGTAGTCGCTCTTACTGGGTTATCTCCCGAAGTTAGAAAAAAACTCATGGTAATGGGGGTTCTACCGAAAACCCAAGTCACTCTTATTCGTCGCGCACCGATGGGAGATCCATTACAAGTGGAAGTACGAGGTGTCTCTATCGCTATTCGTCAAAACATTGCTGAGCAGATTGAGGTGAGTTTATGAACTATCAAGTACTGACTGTAGGTAATCCAAACAGTGGTAAAACGACACTGTTTAATGCTTTAACAGGTGCTAAGCAGCATGTGGGTAACTGGGCTGGTGTTACCGTCGAGAAGAAGACGGGCACATACAGTCATGCAGGAGATCAGTTCAAGCTAACAGACCTTCCAGGTATTTACGCACTAGACAGCGGTAATGATGCAAACAGTATCGATGAATCTATTGCTTCACGTGCGGTGCTTACTCATCCTGCAGATGTGATCATCAATGTTGTGGACGCGAGCAGCTTAGAGCGCAGTTTGTACATGACACTTCAGCTACGTGAGATGGGTCGTCCAATGATTGTTGTACTAAACAAGATGGATGTACTTAAGCGTGAGCGCCAGGTGATTGATCAGAAGGCGCTAGAAAAAGCATTAGGCTGTCCTGTTTTAAGCTTATCAGCGAACGACAAATCGCAAGTTGTTCGTTTTAAAGAGAAGCTTCATAAACTATTGGTTCAAGGTGTTAGCCTAGAGCCTATCGCGATTGATTATGAAGAAGCGTTTGAAGCGCTACTACCACAAGTCGAAACAAAATTTGATGATGCAGACGTATCGCATCGTGCACTTGCTATTCGCGCCCTTGAAAATGATTACCTAGTTTTGAATAGCCTAGCGCCGAATGAGCGTCAACAGATTGATGCAGTGAGAGCTGCTGCTCAGTTTGATATCGACTTAGCAGTAGCAGATGCAAAATACACAATGCTGCATGAGCTTTGTAAGCGTGTGCGTCGTAGCGAAGGTAAATTGAGCCGAAGCTTCACAGAGAAAGCTGACCAACTGATTCTGAATAAGTGGGTAGGCATTCCGTTCTTTTTCGTTGTGATGTACCTAATGTTCATGTTCTCCATTAACATCGGTAGCGCATTCATCGACTTCTTTGACATCGGCGTTGGCGCACTGTTGGTAGATGGTGGTCACTACTTATTGGATGATCATTTACCGATTTGGCTAGTGACTATATTAGCTGATGGCATTGGTGGTGGTATTCAAACGGTCGCAACCTTCATTCCTGTGATTGCTTGCTTGTACTTGTTCCTTGCTGTTCTAGAGAGCTCAGGTTACATGGCTCGCGCCGCGTTTGTTCTTGATAAAGTGATGCAGAAAATTGGCCTGCCAGGTAAAGCTTTCGTACCTCTAGTGTTAGGCTTCGGTTGTAACGTTCCGTCTATTATGGCGACACGTACACTTGACCAAGAACGCGAGCGTAAACTTGCCGCTGCTATGGCGCCGTTTATGTCATGTGGCGCACGTCTACCTGTGTACGCTCTATTTGCAGCAGCGTTTTTCCCGGGTGCGGGTCAAAACATCGTATTCGCTCTTTACCTACTGGGTATCGTAGCGTCAATCTTTACTGGTTTATTCCTGAAGAACACTCTTTATCCGGGTAGCAGCGACAGTCTCGTCATGGAGATGCCAGATTACGAGCTGCCAACCATGCAAAACGTGATGCTAAAAACATGGCAGAAACTGAAGCGTTTCGTTCTTGGTGCAGGTAAAACCATTGTTGTGGTCGTTGCAGTACTAAGCTTCCTTAACTCACTTGGTACTGATGGCTCATTCGGCAACGAAGACAGCGAAAACTCGGTATTGTCGAAAGCAGCTCAAGTGGTTACGCCTGTGTTTGCGCCAATCGGTATTCAGGAAGAAAACTGGCCAGCAACAGTAGGTATCATTACAGGTATCTTCGCTAAAGAAGCGGTAGTGGGTACGTTGAACAGCTTGTACACCACGCCTTCAGATGAAGAAGCTGCGGAGTTCGATTTAGCAGGTAGCCTACATGAAGCTGTAATGACAATTCCAGATAACCTAGCAGGCTTAAGCTATTCAGATCCTCTAGGTATCGAAGTTGGTGATCTTTCAGATTCAAGCGCGGTAGCAGAAGATCAAGAAGTTGATACATCTATTTTCGGTAACTTGAAAGAGAAGTTTATCTCTAGCCATGCAGCGTTTGCGTACCTAATTCTTATCTTACTATACACTCCTTGTGTGGCTGCGATGGGCGCGTACGTAAGAGAGTTTGGCCAAATGTTTGCTCGCTTTATCGCGGTTTGGACAATGGCTCTAGGCTACTTTGGCGCGACTTTCTACTACCAAGCAGCTAACTTCGCTGCTCACCCAATCTCAAGTGCAGTTTGGATGGTAGTGATTGTGGCTAGCTTCGTTATGACTTACATCGGCTTTAAAAAGCTGGGTAAAAAACAGCGCGCACTAGAGGCTCAATTCGCATGATTTTAAGAGAATTACATCAGTACATTGGTGAACAAGGTGGTGCAGCTCGTAAAGAGCTGGCTGCAAAGTTTGGCATGAGTGAGGATGGCGTCGACGCGATGCTTAATGTTTGGATTAAGAAAGGTAAGGTAAGTCGTTTAGTGGATACTAACCAACATGGTCACACGACTCGAATACGTTACACCATTAATCAACAAGACAGTTTATCGCTCAATGTGATGATGTAGTTCTTAAGATTTAAAATGAAAAACCGCAGCTTGTTGGCTGCGGTTTTTTTTTGAATTCGAATATTTAATTATGCTTTTTGAAACAAAGAGCTCAGAGATAGAACGTTTTGAATGCGAGTCAGTAGTGCTGTTTGCTCTTCTTCGCTGCGTTGCTCACCTTTGGTATTGCCCCATACCGGCCCCGGCCATGCGATATCATCTTTGAAACGTGCGATATGATGGATGTGTAGTTGCGGCACCATATTACCAAGTGCGCCTAAGTTCAGTTTGTCTGGCTGAAAAGTCGCTTCTAGAGCTTGGCTTACCGCTTGTGACTCATGCAAGAATTGCTGTTGCTCTTTCATCGGTAGGTGATGAAGTTCTTTTAGGTTGGCACGCTTTGGTACAAGGATAACCCAAGGCACGGCATTGTCTTTATGTAGTAGGGCAAGGCTTAGTGGAAACTCACCAATAACAGTGGTGTCTTTTGCTAATTGAGGATGAAGTTCGAAGCTCATGATCTTTCCAATTGATTGTTTTAGTTGAGTATAAGGTTGGATTAAGAATGTGGCTAGCGCTTACGTTCTTAATAAGCAGATTCCCTATCACGTTCGTGCCTTACTGTAGGGAGTGACGATTGAGGAGAGCGATAACGCGTCATTGGTGTTGTATTAGACTTACTACACGTGTTTTCGTCATCTCCTAAAGCGACGAAGGAGCGTAGTAGGAGATCTCTAGCAACAGAGGTCGGCGGGTAGCTTGGGTGACTAATTAAACGTAACTTCCAGATAAAACAAAAGGTTGACGTTTTCACGCCAACCTTTCTAATTATCGCGAATCTCGAATCGCTTACATGCGCTCTAGAGTATCGATACCTAGTAGAGACAGACCTTGCTTGATTGTCTTCGCTGTCAGTGCAGCAAGCTTAAGACGGCTTTGTTTAATAGCTTCGTCTTCAGTCACTAGGATAGGGCACGCTTCGTAGAAGCTAGAGAATTGACCAGCAAGTTCGAATAGGTAAGTACACATGATGTGTGGCTGACCTTCACGAGCAACAGACTGAACTGCTTCTTCAAATTGCAGAAGTTTCGCGATAAGTGCTTTCTCTTTCTCTTCAGTGATCTTGATTTCACCTTCAAGCGAGTCCATAGAAACGCCAGCTTTAGCGAATACAGAAGCAACACGAGTGTAAGCGTACTGCATATATGGTGCAGTGTTACCTTCAAACGCAAGCATGTTGTCCCAGTCGAACACGTAGTCAGTAGTACGGTGCTTAGAAAGATCCGCGTATTTAACCGCTGCCATAGCAACTGTGTTTGCGATAGTTTTCTTTTCGTCTTCCGCTAGCTCAGGGTTCTTAGATTCGATCAGCTGTGCTGCACGAACTTCTGCTTCATCAAGAAGATCAGCAAGGCGAACTGTACCACCTGCACGAGTCTTGAATGGCTTACCATCTTTACCTAGCATCATGCCGAATGCGTGGTGCTCAAGAGATACAGACTCAGGGATGTAGCCCGCTTTACGAACGATAGTCCAAGCGTGCATTAGATGCTGGTGTTGACGAGAGTCGATGAAGTAAAGAACACGGTCTGCACCTAGTTCTTCGTAGCGGTACTTAGCACATGCGATATCGGTTGTCGTGTATAGGAAACCGCCGTCGCGTTTTTGGATAATAACGCCCATTGGGTCGCCATCTTTGTTCTTGTACTCATCTAGGAAAACAACTTGTGCGCCGTCATCTTCTTGAGCAAGACCTTGAGCTTTCAAGTCTTCAACGATTGCAGGAAGCATGTCGTTGTACTTACTTTCACCCATCACGTCATCACGAGTTAGAGATACGTTTAGACGGTCGTAGTTACGCTGGTTTTGAATCATTGTGATATCAACCAGTTTCTTCCACATCTCTGCGCAGAACTCGTCGCCGCTTTGTAGTTTCACTACGTAGTTACGTGCTTTAACTGCAAACTCTTCGTCTTCGTCGTATAGCTTCTTAGACTCACGGTAGAAAGCTTCAAGGTCAGAAAGCTCCATAGAAACTTCGCCAGACTCTTGTTGTACACGCTCAAGGTTTGCGATAAGCATACCGAACTGAGTACCCCAGTCACCGATGTGGTTCGCACGGATAACGTTGTGGCCTAGGAATTCTAGAGTACGAACAACTGCATCACCGATGATGGTTGAACGTAGGTGACCAACGTGCATCTCTTTAGCAACGTTTGGTGCAGAGTAGTCAGCAACGATAGTTTGAGCTTCAGCCGCTGCAACGCCTAGACGAGAATCAGCCAATGCTGCGTCTGCTTGTTGTGCAAGGAAAGCTTCGTCTAGGAAGATGTTTAGGAAACCAGGGCCTGCGATTTCAACTTTAGAAGCGATACCGTCTAGGTTTAGAACGTCCAATACTTTCTGAGCAAATTCTCGTGGATTAGTGCCTAGTCGCTTTGCAACGCCCATTACGCCGTTTGCTTGGTAGTCACCAAATTGTGGTTTTGCAGATTGACGAACAGCCGCAGGAGAGCCTGCAGGTGCGCCAGCGGCTTCTAGAGCCTGAGATACTTTGTCATTAATAAGTGCTTGGATATTCACACGCGTTTCCTTCAATTCAAGGATGATAAGAGTGGTTGTTATTTCGTTGTCAGCTAAGGTTAAGGTGCAATTTACTTAACGCTTTATTGATGAAATGAACAACAGACTCTGTTTGAGTTCACAAAAATGGCGGTAATGATACCAATTTTGTGTGGCTTCTTATAGGGCGGATTGATAGAAAATTTACATTTCCTTTAACCAAATAAACGCAATTACCGTAGAGATTTCAAAACAACGCTCAATAGAAGGCTTGTTGCAAAAAATAGAGCTGCTACCATGCGCGCATCAGATTTGGAGAAAGTAGATTATGACGCTCACGCAAGCACAATTAGAACCGCAACAGATGATTGAACGCCTAGATGATTTTATGGGCAAGATCGAAGAGTTTGGTAGTAAGCTAGGGTTAGATCTTAGCTTTGCTCAAGCAGACCATATTGCGATGAGAGTGAACGAGACTTCTCTAGCAAAAGCGGCGCATGAGGCGTGGGCGGGTTATGGTGAAACCATTTCTCAGGCGATGATCAATGGTCGTCCAATTGTTGTGATTGCTTTTGATGAGCCGTTAAAGAGCCGAGGTTGGTCGATTGAGTGTTTAGAACTGCCATATCCGGCAGAAGGTAAGATTTACCCAAGCCAAGATTGGGAGCACGTTGAATTTGTGATTCCATCTCATGCACAAACAGCTGATGAGTACCTAGCGGATCTTAAAGATACTTACCCGCAGTTCGCTGTTAACTTTACAACGTTGGCAGATCAGGGCATTAAAGTGAAGTTATCTAGCCCGAAAGGCGAAGGCGAGCGTCTGAATAACCCAACCGTTGCATTTAAGCATCAAGGGATTTGCATTAAGCTGCATCCACACTCTTTGAAAAAAATTGTGGAATCAGAGCAGGGTTAATAACGCCCTTCATTACAATGAACAAAAGGGTTGGCGATAATTGCCAACCCTTTAAAACTACTCGCTTACTCGCTATAGAATCACAGTCTTGTTGCCGTAAACAAATACGTGATCATTGATCACCTTGTTTAGCGCTTTACTTAAAACATTCTTCTCAACGTCACGACCAGCCTGAGCCATGTCTTTGGCGCTGAAGTTGTGATCCACAGGGATCACGTCTTGCTTAATGATTGGACCTTCATCCAAATCATTCGTTACAAAGTGAGCCGTAGCACCAATGATCTTCACACCGCGCTCATACGCTTGCTGATATGGTTTAGCACCAATAAATGCAGGCAGGAAGCTGTGGTGGATGTTGATGATCTTGTGGTTGTATTTCTCGACGAAGCCCGGAGTTAATACTCGCATGTACTTTGCTAGAACTAGGTAGTCGGCATTGTAGCTGTCGATCACTTCTAGCATTTTCTGCTCGTGCTCTTCACGGTTGAGCCCTTCATGAGAAACGTGATGATAAGGGATGTCGAAGCGCTCAGTTAGGCTTTGTAGAATATCGTAGTTACCAACCACAGCAGCAATTTCAACGTCTAGGCTACCATCGAAATTCTTCATCAGAATATCACCTAAACAGTGCGCTTCTTTGGTCACTAGCACTACAATACGTTTGCGTGATGAACCCATTAGCTTGCGCTTAGCATTTTCTGGCAGAGCTTGATCTAAATCGGCAAGAAAGGTCTCGTCATTGAAATACCCTTCAAGCTCGGTACGCATAAAGAAGTGGCCGCTGGTGTTATCTACGAACTCGTTGTTGTGGATGATGTTGAGTTGATGTTTGTAACAAATGTTGGTGATTTTAGAGATTAGTCCCGGCGCATCGGTACAATGCGTCAGCAGTGTTTTCTTTTCCATTTCCATCTTACTTCCATGAAACAATTCTAATTTTTCAAAAAAACTACAGCCAGTCGAACGGTTAACCGCGCTGTAATATGACTGTTATAATTAATCTATTATTAACCGACTTTCAACAAAATATATTGAAGAAGGATTGTTTTAATAAATATCCCTCTGCGAACCTATTGAGTTTGTTTATTTTTGCTGCTTATTCATATGCTTAATATTTCTATCATACTGATGCAGTCTTGATTCGCACTGGCTCCTCAAACCTGCCATACTTCACGGTCAGATTCCTTAACCTGTACACGGTTTTCTCCAAGTTCGTAAATTATGATATCCAAAACGTTTTCTGCTGATGGTGCGCTAGGTAAAGCAATTCCCGGTTTTCAGCCGCGACAAGCTCAGCTTGATATGGCCGAAGCGGTTTCTAATGCAATCAAAGATTCAAGCCAATTGGTGGTTGAGGCTGGGACTGGTACAGGTAAAACTTTTGCTTACTTAGTTCCCGCTCTACTGAGTGGTAAGAAAACCATCATAAGTACGGGTTCCAAAAACCTTCAAGAGCAGCTTTTCCATCGCGACCTTCCGCTAATGACCGACGCGCTCGGCTTTTATGGACAGGTGGCACTGCTAAAAGGGCGTTCTAACTATTTGTGCTTGGATAGACTCAGTCGTCAGATGGTTGAGAGCCACGGCACACACACTGACCCAACGTTGCTTGCACAGTTAGTTAAGGTGCGCAGCTGGTCGTCATCGACTCAAACTGGCGATCTTGGTGATTGTGATGATATCGCCGAAGATAGCCCAATTATCCCGACAATTACCTCTACTAACGACAATTGTTTAGGTAAAGAGTGTCCAAGTTATACGGACTGTTTTGTTCTTAAGGCTCGTAAAAAAGCGATGGATTCGGATGTGGTTGTGGTGAACCACCATCTATTCTTGGCGGATTTGGCGATCAGAGAAACTGGCTTTGGTGAGCTAATTCCCGATGCTGATGTCTTTATCTTCGATGAAGCGCATCAACTGCCCGACATTGCCAGTGAGTACTTCGGTCAATCGGTGTCGAGCCGCCAGATACATGAACTCGCAAAAGACATTGAGATTGGTTATCGCACTGAAGCCAAGGATATGCGCCAGCTTCAAAAAGTCGGAGATAGACTGGTTCAGTCTGCTGCTGACCTCAGAATTGTACTGGGTGACACTGGTTTTCGTGGGAACTGGCGTGAAGCATTGAAGTCTGAGTCGATTGCTCGTGAATTGGTGCGAATGCAAGACGCTCTGCAGTTGGCCGTTGATGTTCTTAAGCTGGCTCTTGGGCGCAGTCAATTATTGGACACCGCGTTTGAGCGTGCCACTTTGATTAAGGCTCGCATTGAGCGCGTTTGCGATGTTTCAATTACTGGTTACTCGTATTGGTATGACACCACGCCACGTCATTTTGCCCTGCATATTACACCGCTGTCTGTGGCGGATAAGTTTCATGAACAGATTGAGCTCAAACCGGGAGCATGGATCTTTACTTCAGCAACACTCGCGGTATCGGATGACTTTGACCATTTTACCTCTCGTCTTGGCTTAAAACCGAGCCAGCAGTTCTCGCTACCAAGCCCATTTGATTACCCGAAACAAGCGCGTTTATGCGTGCCTCGCTATTTGCCTGAACCAAACAGTCCGGGGCTAGCGGATAAATTGGTGCGCATGCTTGCCCCTGTGATTGAGCAAAACCAAGGGCGATGTTTCTTCCTTTGTACTTCTCACAGCATGATGAGAGAGCTGGGTGAGCGCTTTCGAGAAACATTGAGCGTTCCAGTACTGCTACAGGGTGAAACCAGCAAACAGAAAACCTTGGCTGAATTTATGGAATTAGGTAACGCATTGCTGGTGGCAACGGGCGCATTCTGGGAGGGGATAGATGTTAGGGGCGACGCGTTAAGCTGTGTTATCATCGATAAATTACCCTTTACGGCACCGGATGATCCCTTGCTCAAAGCGCGGATCGAAGATTGTAAGCTTAAAGGAGGCGACCCATTTGCTCAGGTTCAACTGCCTGATGCGGTGATCACCCTTAAGCAAGGTGTCGGGCGATTGATTCGAGATAAGAGCGACAGTGGCGCACTGATCATTTGCGATAATCGTTTAGTGACTCGGGATTATGGCGGCATTTTCCTGGGGAGTTTACCTCCTATTCCACGTACCCGAGATTTAGGGGTAATTAAAGAGTTTCTAGCCGAAGCGAACAAGTCATAAGTGACGCTTTGGCCACTGTTTTTAGATTTAGATAACGAATATTTGAGACATAAATGAGCGCAAAAATTCTTGCAGTAGATACAGCAACGGAAAACTGTTCAGTAGCATTGATGGTGGGAGAGCAAGTGTTCGCCCGCAGTGAAGTAGCACCACGTGACCATACCAAGAAAGTACTGCCTATGGTTGATGAAGTACTGAAGGAAGCGGGATTGACCTTAGCTGAGCTTGATGCGATTGCATTTGGTCAAGGCCCAGGTAGCTTTACTGGTGTACGCATTGGTATCGGTATCGCACAAGGTCTAGCGTTTGGTGCTGATCTGCCAATGATTGGTGTATCGACACTGGAAGCCATGGCGCAATCGAGTTACCGCCAGTTTGGTGATACACACGTTGCAAGTGCCATTGATGCTCGTATGAGCGAAGTTTACTGGGCTCGTTACAGTCGTGAACAAGACGGCCGTTGGTCTCTGGCCGATGAAGAGTGCGTTATTCCGCCACAAGAGCTTGTGAACCAAATTGAAGCAGACCAAAACACTTGGGCAAAGGTTGGTACAGGTTGGGCTGCGTACGCTGAGCACATGGATACGCTATCATTAACTACGAAGCCAAGTGACGTTCTTTACCCAGAGGCGCAAGACATGGCGTTTATCGCTCAGTTTGCATTTGCGGCGGGTAAAGCGGTTCCAGTAGAAGAGTCTGAGCCTGTTTATCTGCGTGATAAGGTGGCGTGGAAAAAGCTTCCAGGTCGCGAATAACTTCTAGGTCGTGAATATCTGCTAGGTTGAAAATAGCTTCTTGGTCGCGAACAGTTCCTTGGTCGTAAAGAAGCGCCCTAGTCAGGAACAAACAAAAACGTCATAACTTTTACAAGGTTCTGATAACCCATGACTCTAGATAGTACATATTTAGAGTCATACCGAGGCAGAGATTGAGTGAATGGTATCAATTAATGGTTTACCTCCTTCTTCGATAGGCAATACATCTAAAGCCAATCGCACCAACAAGAAGAATCAGGTAAAGAAAACCGATGCAAAGACCTCTGTGGGGCAGCCCACTAAGGTAGCCAATGCTGTCTCGCACTCTATTCGTCATGTTCAAGAATCAGATATTCATCGAGCTCAAGTTCAGTACGACCTACCGGAAGGACGTGGACGAAAAGCGATGGAAGAGTATATGGATGTTATGAACCAGGCGAAAAAAGAGGAACTTGCAAGACTCATCGGTGTCGATATTTATATATAAAAACATCAATTTATCTTCTATTTTAAGGGTTAGAACCATGTCGATTTCCCCTGCAAAGTTACGCCTTTTCGTCCTCGGCTTATTCTCAGTATTATTGGTTGGGTGTTCATCTTTACCTACCGAATTGGAAGCCTCTTCAGAACCAGTAATTACCGATTACCAAGAGTGGTTAAACCAACTGCCTGATGCCAAAGATGTCCGTCTAGGTGGTGTGATAGCTAAAGTTACTAACCTCAAAGATAAATCACGCGTTGAAGTGGTAAACATGCCGATCTCTAGCAGCGGTAAACCCGATCTCGATGCGGAGCCAAGTGGTCGCTTCGTGGCTTATGTAGATGGTTACGTAGAACCTCTAAGCTTTGCTGAAGGTCGTTTGGTGACATTTGTGGGTCAATCGGCAGGCTCAGAAGATGGCAAAATTGGTGAGTTCCCGTATACATTCCCAGTGATGGACGCTGATAATCAGCGCCTATGGCAAATCACAGAGCGTGTGATTGTGAATGACTTTGCTCCGACGTACTACTCGTGTCGCAGCCTACATTGTCGTAGTTTCCATACCATGCCAAGACAAGGCCGAGTGGTACAAGACTTAGAATAGTCATTGAGCTATTGCTTTTACATCCCGTTTGAATAGACAAGATTAAGGAATGATCACAACGGATGATTGAAAAATCCTATTCACTGCCGAGCGGCACTATGGTGTGCCAAGAGCTTGGAAACCCAGAAACGGCCGCTTTGACGGTCGTTTTTGTTCATGGCTGGCTCGATAACTCGGCCAGTTTTACCTCTCTAATGCAGGCCATACACACTCAGTCAAATCACTACCATTTGGTGGCGATAGACCTGTTTGGACACGGACACTCCTCGCATAAAGCCGGCAGTTATTACCCTTTTCATGACTATATCGATGATTTACATCAGTTGATGGGTAAATTATCGCCAAACAGACTGGTACTAGTAGGACATTCGCTTGGTGCATTGATCGCAAGTTGCTATAGTGCCGCCTTTCCTGAAATGGTGTCTGGATTAATCCAAATTGAAGGTCACGGACCTCTTTCCGAAGCTCCCCAAGCAACAGTCTCTCGCTTGCGAGATGGGGTACTCAGTCGTCAACGACAGCGAAGAAAGCCTTCACGTCCATTAGCTAGCCTAGAGGACGCCATTAAACTGAGATCTCATGCTAATCAAATTGCACCAGATTTGATCGCTCCCGTTGTTGTTCGAGGCATTGCGCAATTTGAGGGCGTTTGGCAGTGGCGTAGCGATCCAAAATTGAAGTGTGATTCCGTTTATCGCATGTCTCAGTCACACGCGGATGCGATAAATGAGGCTATAGAATGCCCTCAATTGATAATCTTGGGAAATGAAGGATTTAAGGATTTACAGCATAATCGCTACAAATCAACTCAAAATCCCCCAATTATTAAGATGATTTCAGGTGGACATCATTGTCATTTAGAGAACCCAGAGTCAGTTTCTGAGCTAATTCTTGGTGTAGTTAACAAAATTTAAACAAGTGTTTGAGCCTTTTAGTGCTCATGCACTAAAGCTGTGCTGTAATATCGCCATGATAAATAGCGGCGAAACAGTCGTCAGCTGATAAACGAGGAGTAACATCGTGGATAAACCTTGGCTTTCACGTTATCCAAGTGACGTACCAGAGCAGATCAACCCAGATCAGTACCAATCTTTAGTTGAGATGTTTGAGCAGTCTGTACAGAAGTACGCTGATCAACCTGCATTCGAAAACATGGGCTCGGTCATGACATTCCGTAAGCTTGAAGAGCGCAGCCGTGCTTTCGCCGCTTACCTACAAAATGATCTGAAGCTGAAAAAGGGCGATCGCGTCGCTCTAATGATGCCAAACCTACTGCAATACCCAATTGCACTATTTGGTGTACTTCGTGCTGGTATGATTGCAGTTAACGTAAACCCTCTGTACACCCCACGTGAACTTGAGCATCAGCTAAACGACTCGGGTGCAAAAGCGATTGTTATCGTTTCGAACTTCGCAAGTACGCTTGAGAAAGTGGTCGATAACACTCCTGTGAAGCACGTGGTACTGACTAGTCTTGGTCAAATGCTACCTCGCGCGAAGGGTACCATTGTCGATTTCGTAGTGAAGTACGTAAAAGGTATGGTTCCTAAGTACGATCTTCCGGGCGCAATCTCATTCCGCAAGGCACTGCATAAAGGCCGCCGCCTACAATACGTAAAACCGTTCATGTCTGGTGATGACATCGCGTTCCTGCAGTACACAGGTGGTACTACGGGTGTCGCGAAAGGCGCAATCCTGACGCATCGCAATATGATCGCGAACGTTCTTCAAGCGAAAGGAGCGTACGGCCCTGTATTGAATGAAGGTCGTGAGCTAGTGGTAACGGCACTGCCTCTTTACCACGTATTCGCCCTGACAGTGAACTGCTTACTGTTTGTAGAAATGGGTGGTCGCAACCTGCTTATTACTAACCCTCGTGATATTCCGGGCTTCATCAAAGAGCTACAGAAAGTCCCATTCACGGCGATTACCGGTGTGAACACACTCTTTAATGCACTTGTGAACAATGAAGATTTCCATGAGCTGGACTTCAGCAATCTACGCCTATCTGTGGGTGGTGGTATGGCAGTACAACGCGCTGTTGCTGAGCAGTGGAAGAAGGTAACAGGTATTCACCTACTGGAAGGCTATGGTCTAACCGAGTGTTCTCCACTGGTTACGGGTAACCCTTACGACCTTAAAGATTACACGGGCGCTATTGGCCTACCTGTGCCGTCGACAGATGTTCGCATCATTGATGACGAAGGCAATGTTGTTGCGAATGATCAAGTGGGTGAGCTGCAAGTACGTGGCCCTCAAGTGATGCAAGGCTACTGGCAGCGTCCTGAAGCGACCAAAGAAGTGATCGACCATGATGGTTGGTTGTCGACTGGTGATATCGTTAAGTTCGATGATGAAGGTCTACTGCACATCGTTGACCGTAAGAAAGATATGATTCTGGTATCGGGCTTCAACGTTTACCCTAACGAAATTGAAGATGTTGTTGCTCTGCACGGTAAGGTACTGGAAGTTGCGGCAATTGGCCAACCACACGAAGTTTCTGGTGAGCTTGTGAAGGTTTACGTGGTTAAACGTGACCCAAGCCTGACGAAAGAAGATGTGATTGCGCACTGTCGTGAGCACCTAACAGGCTACAAAGTGCCAAAACTGGTTGAGTTCCGCGATGATCTACCAAAGACTAACGTAGGTAAGATCTTGCGCCGCGTACTGCGTGAAGAGAACGATACCGAGCTTGCTAAACGTGCAAGTGCATAACTGATGGTCTTACCGCTTAATCTAAGCGGTTAATGTAAATTAGTGATAGAATGCCGACAGTGAATGTCGGCATTTTTGTATCCGGCGGAATAATTAAATCAGTGAGAGTTTTTGTGAACTATCAAATCATTACCCAATTGAAAGACCTTGAACGTGTATGTCAGCAAGCCCGTGAAGCCGATGTTGTGATGCTTGATACCGAGTTTGTCCGTACCAGAACTTACTACCCGCAGTTAGGTTTGATTCAATTATTTGATGGTGAAACTCTGTCTTTGATTGACCCAATCGCATTGGATGAGATGACCCCATTCGTATCGCTTCTAAAAGACGCTTCAGTACTGAAGGTGTTACATGCTTGCGGTGAAGATCTGGAAGTATTCCAGAATGCATTTGGTTGTACGCCAACACCAATGGTGGACACGCAAATCATGGCCGCGTTCTTAGGACACGGCTTGTCGACGGGGTTTGCAGCGCTAGTGTCTGAATTCGTTGGTATTGACCTTGATAAGAGTGAATCACGCACCGATTGGTTAGCACGCCCATTATCACAAAAGCAGTTGGATTACGCCGCAGCAGACGTTTACTACTTGCTGCCAATGTATAACAAGCTGCTAGAGAAAGTGATGGAAGCTGGCTGGTGGGATGCCGCGCAGCAAGAGTCTGATCTGCAAGTCAGCAAGCGTATTCGCTCAATTGAGCCAGAGAACGCTTATCTAGACATTAAAGGTGCTTGGCAGCTAAAACCTAAGCAACTGGCTATCTTGAAGCCTTTGGCAACTTGGCGATTAAAGGAAGCAATTAAGCGCGACCTAGCTCTAAACTTCATTTTCAAAGAGCAAGACCTTTGGGCGGTGGCTCGTTTTGCTATTAAAAATCCAAAGCGCATGGAAGAGGAAGGTTTTGATTTCCGCTCAGTGCGTCGCCACGGTGCGAAAATCAGCTCTATCGTGAAACTGGCAGAGCACACACCAGAAGAGGAATACCCAGCGGTTGTTGAACGCTTGATGGACTTCCCTGGTTACAAGCAGATGTTTAAAGTCCTCAAAGATGAAGTGAAGACAGCATCTCAACATAGTGGTTTGGCGACTGAGTTTATCGCTTCTAAAAAACAGCTGAATCAAGTCTTGAGCTGGGTTTGGAAACACGATCGCAACCCAGAAAAATTGCCTGATGTAATGCAAGGCTGGCGACTAGAAATTGCAGGTGAGAAATTGAATAAGCTGATTAAGTAGTCAGTTTTCTGATTCGCAGATAGATATAAAGGGGTAAAGCACAGTTGCTTTACCCCTTTTTTTGTCATTACGATTTGTCGTCGCTTGTCGACGTCTCTTTCTCTTTCGCTTCAGCCAGTTGCTGTTCCAGCTCCATGATTCTTAGTTCAGCTTCGAGCTCGGCAACGCGTTTCTCTGCGTCACTGCGGTTATCTTGTGAGTGACCATCCGCCAGAACCTGAGTGTTTTCACTCTGGCGAGAGTCATCAAGGTCTTTCATTGAACCAGCGACACCTCCTGTAACACCACCCGCTACAGCGCCTTTCACTGCTAGCCCTGGTTCACCTGTAAGCGCACCTAATGTTGCTCCCATCAAAGCACCTCCTGCGGCACCGCGGTTTCTGGCAGCATTTTCATTGTCTTTGTCCATTGCAGGGGAACTACATCCAGTCACAACCAATACTGAGGCAATAATGATGGCTTTTAGTGTGTTGTTTAGGTAAGTCATAGTTGTACTCTTTCTGTCTGTAGGGAACCCATTCAGAGTACAAAAAACAATCAGGCTTGGATAATGCTGACTCTTTATACAAATAATAACCAGTGGTTATGGTTTGATATATGTATGGATTGTCTTGAGATATAAAAACGGCCCACTTGAAAGCAAGTGAGCCGTTTTAGGTATCTAGAATTTCGACGAAATTACTTGTCGTCTTCTGGCAGTTTGACGTTCAACTCAAGCACCGAGATATCATCGTCTTTGTGCTCGAACGATAGGTCGACCATTGAAGGATCTACCTCAACGTATTTGGCAATACACTTCAAGATGTCTTCTTTCAGTTGCGGCAGGTACGAAGGTGCAGGATCGTCATGGCTGCGACGTTCTGCCACGATGATCTGCAAGCGCTCTTTGGCTAGGTTAGCTGTGGTTTTCTTCTGTGGTCTAAAAAACTCTAGTAGTGACATAGTTGATTAGCCCCCGAATAGTCGTTTGAAGATGCCTTTCTTCTCTTCCGTTAGGAAGCGGAAGTCCACTTGGCTGCCGAGTAGACGGTCTACAGTATCGCTGTAAGCCATGCCTGCGTCGGTTGCTTCGTCAAAGATTACTGGCACACCCTTGTTCGATGCGTTCAGTACTGCTTGGCTCTCTGGGATTACGCCCAAAAGTGAGATGTGAAGGATCTCTTCTACATCTTCTACGCTTAGCATCTCGCCTTGGGTTACACGAGCAGGGTTGTAGCGTGTTAGCAGTAGGTGAGTCTTCACTGGCTCTAGGCCGTCTTCAGCACGACGTGATTTAGAATCTAAGATGCCTAGAATACGGTCTGAATCTCGAACTGAAGACACCTCTGGGTTAGTCGTCACAATTGCTTCATCAGCAAAGTAGAGTGCCATCAGAGCGCCTTGCTCAATACCTGCTGGAGAGTCACAGATGATGAAGTCGAAGCCCATTTCGTCAAGCTCATCAAATACACGACGAACACCGTCTTTGGTTAGTGCATCTTTATCGCGAGTTTGAGAGGCTGGAAGAATGTATAGATTGTCTGTGCGCTTGTCTTTGATCATCGCTTGGTTCAGAGTTGCTTCACCATTGATAACGTTAACGAAATCGTAAACGACACGACGCTCACAGCCCATGATAAGATCGAGGTTACGCAGACCAATATCAAAGTCGATAACCGCTGTTTTTTTTCCTTTCAAAGCTAAACCTGAGGCAATAGCTGCACTGGAGGTAGTTTTACCAACACCGCCTTTACCTGACGTTACAACGATAATGCGTGCCATTATTTTTTCCTTTTATTTCTTTATAGTGCGAGTACGTCAACACGTAGTACGTCGTTGTCCATGCTGAACATGGTCTTCTTCTGCCAGTACTCGCTTTCAATTTGATCGCTGAGCCAGTAGTTGCCTGCAATGGAAACCAGCTCGGCTTGTAAATCGTTACAGATAATCTTTGCTTCAGTTTGACCGCTTGCGCCTGCAATTGCGCGGCCGCGTAATGTGCCATGAATATGAATGCTGCCATCCGCAATTACTTCCGCTCCAGCACTCACGTGACTCAAAATTAAAAGGTCACCATCTTTAGCATAGACCTGTTGTCCAGAACGAATCGGAGTTCTTACCACTTTTGTGGGCGCCATCTTAGCCGGAGCCTGTGAAGGGGACTTGCTGGCCGTCATTACAGCGAAGCCAGCTTCTTTTGCTAGGTTTTGCATGCGCTTATCGGAACAACCCGTTACGCCGACAGGGATCATACCTGCTTGAGAGATGCCGTTTTTAAGTTGAAGGAAGTCGATATCACCGGCAACTTGGCTGATGTTAATTACCACAGGAGCTGCAGCAAAAAAGTTTGGTGCTTGGTCGACTTTTTCTTGAAGGAATGACGCTGCATTTTCGACGTTATCATCGGATAAGTGCAAGACAGATAGCGTAAAGCTGCTACCTTTTAAATCTGGGTTACTAGACATCGAAAACTACAGGACCTCAATAACGGTTGGCTACAATTTCTTTCATCTTTACGATAAAGGACATTGCCTGAAACTAGGCTTATCATGTTATATTCCCAGACCAAGCACAGCAAGTGATCTTGTTGTCAAATGGACGTTTTGTTCCCAATATTTCACCAACATAAACTATTGATCTCGCATGTGAGAGTTTTGTAGTCATAAACATTTAGAAAAGGTTTGTCATGCTGTGTTCTATATATAAAAGCTCAAAAAAAGAAGGAACATACCTTTATATCCCTAAAAAGGATGATTTTTCACAAGTTCCTGACGCATTGATGGAAATGTTTGGTAAACCTAGCTTCGTAATGGTTATCAAAATGGATGGCCGTAAATTGGCGCAAGTGAACATCGATAAAGTTCGTGAGTCTCTAGAAACCGACGGCTTCTTTTTACAATTGCCGCCACCACCAGTGAATGAACTTGAGTTATATAAGGAGCGTAAGGCTCAACAAAACACTCAAGATGAAGAGTAGTCTTACTCACCTTATTCAGGGAGGAATGATCGTTGAGTAAATTATCGCAAACCCTAATTACCGTGTCGGCGTTATTGGCTGGCAGTGCATTGGCTCCGTTACACGCTAACGAGTTGAGCTTTGAGCAATTTGTTGAAAAACTAAAACAACAGGGCTCAGAGCAAGGCATCTCTCAATCGATCATCGACCAAGCCTTTGATGGCGTGACGTTTAAACCGCGTGCTGTGAAGGCGGATAAAAATCAGCCAGAGAAAAAGCTGACGCTCGACGAGTACATCCCAAGAGCAGTTCCCGCTTGGAAGGTTAAGCAAGCGCAGTCGCTTTACGATAAGCACCATACTGAGCTGAAACGCATTGGTGATGAGTATGGTGTTCAACCTCGCTTTATTGTCGCATTGTGGGGCGTTGAGAGTAACTTTGGTACTTTTACTGGCAATTATCGTGTGATTGACGCATTGACCACCATGGCTTACGAAGGTCGTCGCGAGGCGTTCTTTACCAAAGAAGCGATGGCAGCACTGACCATTCTTGAAGAGGGGCACATTAAGCCTCAGGATATGAAAGGGTCATGGGCTGGAGCGATGGGGCAACCTCAGTTTATGCCAAGTTCATTCCTAGCTTATGCAGCGGATGGTAATGGTGACGGTAAGAAAGATATCTGGAATACCGAAGCTGATGTTTTTGCTTCTGCGGCGAATTATCTGAGTCAGTCTGGTTGGGATGATAAGTACACATGGGGAAGGCAGGTTAAAGTGCCGGCGAATATCTCTTTAGATATGCAGGGCCGCTCGGAAGAGAAAGGTAAGTACCTTCAAGAGTGGTCAAAGCTGGGTATTACTCGCTTTGATGGCAGCCCACTACCTAAGCTTGACGAAGATATCAAAGCTTGGCTGATCATGCCGGATGACCAAACCGGGCGCTCTTATTTGGTTTACAACAACTACAATGTACTGATGAAGTGGAATCGTTCGTACTATTTTGCACTGGCAGTGAGTCACCTCGCTGATCGAATTAAGTTTAAATAACTTAAGTTTAAATAAAACGCCCAAGGCAAAGCGGCGCAAGCCAAAAGATTTAAAAAGGACTCTTCGGAGTCCTTTTGTTTTTAGTGTTTTCGAAGAAATGATTTATTCCACATAGGCCGTTTTTTAAAGATAGATAGAGGGTAGATGGAGTGTTAACAGACAGAGCGGCACAAATGGTGATCTTCCACGCCTTGATTAAGCATGGCGGTTTTACCAGTGCAGCGAAGAGCTTAAATGTATCGGTATCGCACATCAGTAAGCAGATCGCACTGTTGGAAGACAACATTGGGATTAAGCTGGTTCAGCGTACGACGCGCAGCCTCACGTTGACCGAAGCGGGTGAAGTGTTTTATCTGCACTGCGAACAGCTATTTGGTACGCTCAAAGCTGCACAAATGGATATGGAGAGCCAACGTGATGATGTCTCTGGTAAGCTGCGAGTTGGTATCTCACAATCGTTCGGTACCTTGCATGTGATTCCCGCTATCGATCAGTTGCGTCAGCTCTATCCACAGCTCAAAGTCGAGATTCATCTATTCGATTACAAAGTGGATATGATCGAAGAACGCTTGGATCTGTGGATCACCAACAATGAGGAGCTGCCGGAAGGGTATATTGCCCAGAGATTAGCAGACAGCCAGTTTGTGGTTGCGGCATCACCTGACTACTTGATCAAAGCGGGTACGCCGAGTTGCCCTTCAGAACTGAGTGACCACAACTGTCTTATCTATCGTAGC
Organism: Vibrio fortis; assembly: GCF_000695685.1. Taxonomy (GTDB): domain Bacteria; phylum Pseudomonadota; class Gammaproteobacteria; order Enterobacterales; family Vibrionaceae; genus Vibrio; species Vibrio fortis_A. Next base: position 86,186 of record NZ_JFFR01000025.1, read on the forward strand.
CGTGAGCGTGATTACACCTCTTGGGCGTTCGACAATGGTCAAGAGAGTCTCTGTGTCACTGTGAGTGGAGATTATTCTGTCGATTTAGCTGAAGCGGTAAGAGATGCAGCTGTAGCAGGTTGGGGGATTGCCTATCTTGCGACTTATCTTATTAAAGAAGAGTTTCGAAGTGGTCAGTTGATTCAAGTCTTACCGGAGTGGAAAGCAAGCCAGATCATGCCATTTTTTGCCGTCTATCCAAGCCGCAAGAATATGCCAAAGAAGCTATCCACGGTAATTGAGTTCCTGAAACAGCACATTGGTTCGCCGACGTATTGGGATAAAAACCTGAAAACTTGCGTTGAATTACACCGCTAACTGTCGCTGTTTTTGAAAATATAATTTCCATATGGAAAAAGTATTAAAAATAATCAATAAAGTTTTAATTAATTCAATGAGTTATATGTTTTGGGTTTAAATGGACTGTTAAGCCAACATCCATGTAACAACCGCTGCTTGCCGCAAACGGTTTCCTCTATACAATGCGTCGCCTTTCCTACTACAACTTTTCAGGTTTGACGCATATGGCATCCCTAATTGGAATCATTACTCTTCTAGTAATCGCTTGGTTACTATCTACGGACAGAAAAAATATTCAGCTAAGAACGGTGTCTCTTGCTTTCTTACTTCAGGTCTCTTTTGCACTGCTTGTGTTGTACGTACCTATGGGTAAAGACGTGCTGAATGGCGTGACAGGAGCCGTTTCGAGCTTAATCAATTACGGCCAAGAGGGCATCGGCTTCCTATTTGGTGGCCTAACCAATAGTGGTTTCGTATTCGCGATTAACGTTCTCGGTATCATCATTTTCTTTTCGGCTCTGATTTCAGGTTTGTACCACATCGGGTTCATGCCAAAAGTGATCAACCTAATTGGCGGCGCGTTGCAGAAGCTGTTAGGTACAGGTCGTGCGGAATCTCTTTCTGCTACGGCGAATATCTTCGTTGGCATGATTGAGGCACCATTAGTGGTTAAGCCTTACTTGAAGCACATGACGGACTCTCAGCTGTTTGCGGTAATGACTTGTGGTTTGGCATCGGTAGCAGGCGGCACGCTAGTTGGTTATGCGTCTCTAGGCGTGGATCTGAACTACCTAATTGCAGCGGCATTCATGTCTGCGCCTGCGGGGCTACTGATGGCAAAAATCTTGGTACCGGGCAGTGCTAATGAGACTCAAGAGAGCATTGAGTCAGATGTAGAAATTCCACGAGCAACGAACGTAGTTGAGGCAATGGCAGATGGGGCTATGTCTGGACTTCGTATTGCAGTCGCAGTGGGTGCAACACTTCTTGCTTTTGTCAGCGTGATTGCAATGCTGAACGGCATGCTAGGTGCAGTTGGTGGTTGGTTCGGCGTGGACCTAAGCTTCGAGCTTATCCTAGGTTATGTGTTTGCACCCGTTGCATGGCTGATTGGTGTGCCATGGAACGAAGCGGTTGTTGCGGGCTCACTGATCGGTAACAAGATTGTTGTGAATGAGTTTGTTGCCTTCATCCAGCTAATGGAAGCGAAGGAAGTACTGAGCGAACACTCTCAAGCTATCGTAACCTTTGCACTGTGTGGCTTTGCGAATATCTCAACTATGGCGATTCTAATCGGTGGTTTGGGTAGCCTAGTACCAGAGCGTCGCTCATTTATCTCTAAGTACGGCTTCCGCGCGATTTGTGCAGGCGTACTAGCGAACTTGATGAGTGCTTCGATTGCAGGTGTAGCGCTATCGTTATAGCCTTTTCCATAAGTAAATAGCCCACAAAAAAGCCGCGACGGATTGTCGCGGCTTTTCATTATTTGAAGCAATGGCTCCATGAGATAATAGCTATTTGAGGCAGTGGTTACTTGTTAGAGTGGAACTGCTCACAAGCGATCATTGTGTTCTCGATAAGGCTTGCAACCGTCATCGGGCCAACACCACCAGGAACTGGAGTAATGAAGCTTGCACTCTCTTTTGCAACATCATATTCCACGTCACCCACCAATTTGCCTGACTCTAGGCGGTTGATACCAACATCGACCACCACTGCACCCTTCTTGATCCACGCACCCGGAATGAAGTTAGGCTTACCTACGGCAACCACAACAACGTCCGCTTGACGCACGTGACCTTCTAGATCTTTAGTGAAACGGTGACAAGTTGTCGTTGTACAACCCGCTAGAAGCAGTTCTAGAGTCATAGGACGACCAACGATGTTTGATGCGCCAACAACAACCGCGTGCTTACCACGTAGGTCGATATTGTAGCGGTCAAGCAGAGTGATGATACCTTTTGGCGTACAAGAACGTAGCTTAGGGATACGCTGTGCAAGACGACCGACATTGTATGGGTGGAAACCATCAACGTCCTTTTCTGGCGTAATACGCTCTAGTACGTGTGTGCTATCGATACCGGCAGGAAGAGGTAGCTGAACAAGAATGCCATCAATCTCTGGATCTTCGTTCAATTGGTCAACAAGAGTAAGTAGTTCTTCTTCGGTTGCCGTTGCAGGTAGGTCAAAAGACTTTGATACAAAGCCGACTTCTTCACACGCTTTGCGCTTGCTCCCCACATAAACTTGAGAAGCTGGGTCTTCACCCACTAAAACTACCGCTAGGCCTGGAGCTCGTAAGCCTGCTTCAGTACGCGCTTTTACACGTGCAGCAACTTCAGAACGAACGGTTTGAGATATTAGCTTTCCATCAATATTTTGAGCAGTCATGAATTTCCTTAGTATTGATATTCAAGTTAGTGGCTGATGTTTTGGCGCATTATTCCAGAAAACGTTTTTGATTTCCATCAAGCAAACGTTTGCTTTGGTCTAATTTTCAACACTTATAATGCCTTTGCCCTTTTTTTACTCACTTAGATCAGAATGTTAGATAAAGCCGTTGCTTTACTGATTCGAATTCGTATAATTCTTTCCTGTAGCGCGCCCTTAGCTCAGCTGGATAGAGCACGTCCCTTCTAAGGATGTGGTCGTAGGTTCGAATCCTACAGGGCGTGCCATTTATTTTAAGAAACCCGATAGCTCTTTGAGTTGTCGGGTTTTTTGCATTTCAGGCTTAATTATATTTGTGACTTAGTTGCTCGTCACTCTGTTATTTTTTAGCTTAATGGAATCGTTGGAATTTCATTTCAAGAGTCTACAAACTGTATCAAGTTATTTCCCTGTAATTGATGGGGTTAAAAGTTCTGGGATATAAAACCAGTGGCTATAATAACTGACACTTAAAATGGATTTTAACCTCAGTAGTACTCAACTCTTTTATCAATTGATTGATAAGGACGCCAGCGAACGCGATCTTATCCTCTCTGATGTTCGTCAAAACTCGCCCCAACTTGCCCGTAATGTCGATGAATTATTGCAATACGCCAACAATGACTTTGCGATTGAAGCATTGGAGGTGCATCTATCGACAGCAAATGAATCTACCATCTGTTATGAAAACCTTCGTGTTGATCGTTATGTTATCGGTCATGAGTTGGGCAGAGGAGGGTTTGCTGCTGTTTATTATGCTACTCGCCGCGACTCTCTGTTTCATCACCAGTACGCAATCAAATTTTTCCATCCCGAGATCTTAGGGCTACTTGGTCAAGAGGTACTCTTTTCAGAGGCACAGCTCCTTGCCAATGTTAGCCACTCCAATATTGCCAAAGTCTACGACGCAGGCATTTATAACGGAGCGATTTATATCGTGATGGAGTTTGTCGATGGGTTGAACTTACGCGACTATTTAAGCTCACACTCGTTGAGTTTCGAGCAGAAATTGATGCTGTTTCGAGATATTTGCTTGGCTGTCGATCATGCTCATCAACATCAGGTTATTCATGGAGATCTTAAACCCGAAAACATACTGGTTTGTAGTGATGGTGTACCGAAAATCATCGACTTTAATATTGCTCAAAAAGTACAAAGGCTGAGCATTGGGGATAGGGAATTAATCACCCCAAATGTTTTGGCACTCACGCGAAACTACGCAAGCCCAGAGCAGCTTGATAACGATGCGATAGACAAGCGAACGGATGTGTATGCCTTAGGTCGGGTTCTGTATTTGGATATCCTCCGGGCTCAGCCGAGAGGCGATATCACCAAGGTCGTGGCTTTAGCGACTCATTCCTCCCCTAGCCGCAGATATGCCAGAGCCAAAGATCTTGCGCAAGATATCGAAAATGTTCGCTGCTTTTTCCCTTTAAGCCAAGAGTCCAAAGTAAGCGTTGAAGTGATAAAGAAATCAATGATTCGTTCTCCAGTGTTTACTCTGTGTAGTACTGCTCTAGTGCTGAGCATGATGGCTATCATTATGGCGTTGTCGACCGCGACTCAAGATCTCAATCGTCAAAAGCTGACATTGGACGAGATGCTCAATGACGTCACGGCCAGTGTTTATCCTCTAAACAACGATTTAACAGATTGGGAGGCCGTGATTGAGAACCGAGAAAACCAGCGCAAGCTCGTGTTGGACACTCCCTCACGGTCATTTTGGCCACAAAGGCGAGGAGATTTGAATTCTTCAATGCAAGTCGTCAGTAGCAGCACTGCTGATGACATCGAATACAACATCATTGACCCAATGAATATACGGCTTATGCAGGCTGAAGGAGACCAAGAGCATGATGAGATTCATCCAACCGATGAGGTTGTCACTTTCAATGAGTCTGTGGGATAACAAGCAATGACTGTAACCAAAGAGGTTAGTGTCGATAGCGATCATCTCACGGAGCTGATTTCGCGATGGCAGGTGGGTTGTAAAAAGTCTGAAGAGCAGATATTTCGTTTTGCCTACTGTAGGCTAAAAGAGTTGGCTCAACAGCGTCGTCAAAAGTCGGGTGCTAGCCTAAACAAAGAATCAACCAATACCACCGCTCTGATTCACGAGTCGTATTTGAAGGTGTCAGTCTTGGATAAAGGAGCCATCGAAAAAACTCGAGATTTTTATTTGATGGCTGCCAAAGCAATGCAGCATATTCTTATCAACCAAGCATGGGCAGCACAAGCGGATAAGCGTCAACCAGATCAATCCCTTGTCATAGAAAAAGCCTTGTCAATTGAAGGCCTGCCTTTAGAGCGCAGGATCGCGTTAGAACAATCTTTGGTTGAGTTTACCAATTACTATCCACGCCAATCTAATGTCTTAAAGCTAAAGTATTACATTGGGCTTAGGCACACCGAGATCTGTCAGCTATTAGAGTGCAGCTCCAGCTTGGTGGAAAAAGATCTTAAATTTGCTAAGAGTTGGCTTCACAGCAGGCTTGCCGCATGATCTTTGTGAAGTGTCTAATTTTATTAATAAATTCATAAAAAGTTTTACGGTTTTTCTGTTGTTCCCTGTGTCTTGTTTGTGGTGAGTGATCTCCTTAAAAATAACGCCGACTTGATGCCACTGATTCTCAACACTCAGTCATGGCTCAAACAATAAAAGGCTTACAAAGGGAAAATTAATGAAAAAGCAAGGTTTACTGGCAGCGTCAATTGCAGTGGCTCTCGTTGGGTGTGGTTCAGACAGTGATTCAAGCGGCCCAACATCATTTTCAATTACCGCAATTGATGGCTACTTAGCGAATGCCAATGTTTCGGTAGATAGTACTCAAGATGGTGTTTGTGATCTGTCTCAGGGCAAAACGGATAATAAAGGTCAGGCAAATCTCAGCATAGAGTATCGAAATGCCGTTGTCTGTGTAGATGCAGTTGCTGGTCAAACGGTAGATAGCAACCGTGGTCTGGTTCAACATGACTTCACGCTGGCAAATGCGGGCAGTGGCACAATCATAAACCCAATGACTAACATGGTGAACAAACTTCTTGCTGAAGACTCGGAGTTGAAAGTTGCTGACGCTGAGGAACAAGTCGTTGCTGCCATCACTGGTGACGCAGGTCTTGAGGTGTCAGAAGCTCTTATCTTTGGTGACTACATTGCCAATACCACAGAGCAGGCAGAAGCACTGAATTTGATTGGTGAAGTGCTGGTAGATCATTCCGACCAAGATATCGAAACCAAGCTGAAGCTGACTCAAGCGATGGCGGAGGCAACGCAAGAGATCATTGATGCCGACGGCCAAACACTAGACGACTACTCGCCTATTATTGATATTCCATCAGATGGCGGTGATGTCATTGTGACGCCAAATACTCGACCAAAAGTTGTCGGTACCACTGAACCCGTTGAATTGACGTTGGGTGAAGCTTGGCGTCCATACAACGTGAGTAACAAATTCCAAGATGCTGAAGGTGATGATATTACCTTCACTATGGTTGTTGTTGAAGGTGAAGGTAATAATGGCCTGTCTATCGATTCGCTAACCGGCCTGATCACAGGTGAACCTGAGATCGCGGGCGGTTTCACTTATCACATTTTCGCGACCGATGAGCATAACGCTCGTTCATACCCACTAACGTTTGAAGTTACCGTGTTAACGGATAACCAGCCTCCAGTTGTTGATGAGGGCGAGCTTGCAAACCTGCAGTCGACCATGAATACATGGATGCTGACAGAGGGCGAGTCATTGACGGATACGCTTGATGTAAGCGCGCTGTTCACTGATCAAGATGGTGATACTCTAAGCTACAAAGTAGAAACGACGCTATCAACCGTTGCTCGTACAGGCTTCAACGCTCTAGTGGACGGCGAGGGTACGGTGAGTTTTACAGGTCTGATTCCGCGTTCAGCTGCAGCGGGTGCAGAAACACTGACTATTTTGGCTAATGATGGTGTTAATGGTGATTGGGCTTCGGCAACTCTGAGCTTCCCGATTATTGAAGAAGCGCCACTACCACCAGGTGATTCTCACCCGCTAGAGGATAACACTTGGTACTTCCTTGAAAGAGGCTCCAACGGCACAAATTACTCTCAAGTATGGTGTGACACAGTGCGTTTTGAAGATGGGGAGATCTTCTATAACGATCGCGACCAAAGCAATAAGACTGCGTGTACAACTGAAGCGACAATGAAAGTGGGAACTTATGTTGTCGAGGGTGACACTATAGTCGGTTCATATACTGAAGACGGCGATACGATGACCATGCGCTACGATGTCACTAATGACTACGATAGTAACGTTATCTCGCAAGGTTCGGTGACCATGCTTTGGACAGAAGAGGGACGCACGAGTCGTTATGTTGGATTTAGCAGTAAAGCGGATGCAGAAAAGCGAATTCAAGTGAAATCCAGTGATGGCCCTGAGTTGCGTGATGCTTACTTATACTGGCCTGGTGAACGAGAGCACCAATACCAATTAATTTCTACCTCATTGCAGATGAATACAGCCGCGCTTTCACCTGGTAACTCTCACGACTACATCAAGGTATGGATGAATGGTATTAGCTGTGATGGATTGCTGAATTCTCATAATGGTGATGCCGCTATCTTTGAACGATTCATTGTGACATCTGAGTCGCTTTCCGCAGACAATGGTTACAGTTTATCTCCATACTTTTGTGATGACATCTACGAAGGTAGTACGCCGAATGCGGTATTTTCTTTCCTATTCGGACTACAAGATAGTCATTCACTTGAGTTAGATGAGAACTATAGCATCATTGGTCAGATCAGTGATGAGTGGAGTGAGTACATCACTGACGTGAACTTCAATATGGTGTGGGATGGTTCGTCGAACGACGATTAATGGGAAACTCTCGATTCAGACATACCCTGAATAACACGTGGATCCAATAATTGAATTAAGGAGGCCTAGCGATAGGCTTCCTTTTTTATTTTTCGATAAACTGACAATTGTTCCCTATTGGGGGTTTACATCATTTGGTAATAAAGCCACTATGAATCCACGAAGAATAGACAAGTAAAGCCGCTAGGAAGAAGGTTTACTTATTCAAACCGCCTCACTAGCTGCTAATTTAGAGGAAGCAATGGCAGGAAACAGTATCGGACAACACTTTCGAGTGACTACATTCGGAGAGAGTCACGGTATCGCACTAGGATGTATCGTAGACGGGTGCCCACCAGGATTACAAATTACCGAAGAAGATCTGCAGAAAGATCTGGACCGTCGTCGTCCGGGGACTTCTCGTTATACCACAGCTCGTCGTGAAGCTGACGCAGTGAAGATCTTGTCGGGTGTTTTTGAAGGTCAAACTACGGGTACATCTATTGGTCTACTAATCGAAAACACAGACCAACGCTCTAAAGACTATTCAGAAATTAAAGATAAGTTCCGTCCGGGTCATGCGGATTACACATATCATCAGAAATATGGTGTACGTGATTACCGTGGTGGCGGTCGCTCTTCAGCTCGTGAAACAGCAATGCGTGTAGCAGCGGGTGCAATTGCGAAGAAATACCTTAAGCAAGAGTTCGGTGTCGAGATTCAGGCATACCTATCTCAGATGGGCGATATCGCTATCGAGAAAGTAGATTGGAACGAAATCGAGAACAACGCATTCTTCTGTCCTGACGCAGATAAAGTGCCAGAGTTCGATCAGATGATTCGTGACCTACTGAAAGAAGGTAACTCTATCGGTGCTAAGATCCAAGTTGTGGCAAAGCAAGTACCAGTCGGTCTTGGTGAGCCGATCTTTGATCGTCTAGATGCTGATATCGCACACGCACTAATGAGCATTAATGCGGTTAAAGGTGTTGAGATTGGTGATGGCTTTGATGTCGTTAATCAAAAGGGCAGCGAGCACCGTGATCCACTAACACCGGAAGGCTTCACAAGTAACCACGCTGGTGGCATCTTGGGTGGTATTTCAACGGGTCAAGATATCGTAGCAAGCATCGCGCTTAAGCCAACTTCAAGCATCACCGTGCCGGGCGATACTATTACTAAAGATGGCGAGCCTACACAGTTGATCACTAAAGGACGTCACGATCCATGTGTTGGTATTCGTGCAGTGCCAATTGCAGAAGCGATGCTAGCGATTGTCTTGCTGGATCATCTATTACGTCATCGTGGTCAAAACCACGGCGTGACAACCAATACGCCTCAAATCTAACGACTGAGTGTATAGGATATGGATTAAAAAAGGGTTGCTTCCTGTTGGAGCAACCCTTTTTGTTTTCGAGTGAATTAGTTGTCTCTAATTAGTGCACAGAGCTTTCTGGGTCTAAGTGGAATGATGGTAGACGCCATTTAAAGCGCACTGCTGCCATTCGCAATAGGTAGCCAACAATCAAGGTTGTGATGGTTGCTGTGACATCGTTAATACCAAACTCTAGTAATGCGAGGTATAGGCCTGATGCGATAAGTGCGATAGATGCGTAAAGCTCCTCATGCAGCACAAGTGGCGTTTGGCGACAGATAAGGTCACGCAGTAGGCCACCAAAGACACCAGTGACCAATGCTGACACCATACAGATCATTGGGTGCAGACCCATGTTCATGGCTACTTTGGTACCGATGATGCTGAATACAATTAAACCAAGTGCGTCTAAGCGGATAAATAAGCCTTTGAGCTTAATCACCCACTTTGCGAGACCAGTAGTGATGACGCCCGCAATGCATGTAATAGCCAAAAACTCTGGGTTTTCCACCCAGCCTAGTGGGTAATGGCCAAGCAAGATATCTCGTACTGTACCACCACCAATTGCGGTTGCGCTTGCAACCAGCATTACACCAAACCAATCCATTTTTTGTTTGCCAGCGCTGAGTGCGCCAGTCATGGCTTCTGCCGTGATACCAATGATATATAAAACACTTAGTAGCATTGCTGTAACTCTATAATTTCGGTCTATAAAATCGTGATTTATGAGCCGTGCGATATAAAAAAGAAGCGCGAGTTTAGTGCGAAAAGTCACATTTTACGAATGAATATTTGTACCGCGAATTGGCGTTTCAGATTAGCTGAACTAATCATACAACCTAAGGTGGGTTAATCTGGGATGGGCAATCGATTATCATGGCCCGATTAGCATACCAACCCAATGACATTACGCGGAATAGGGCTTTACCAAGCACTTAAAAAAACGCAAAATGCCCTCGTTGTTCTTATTTATTTTTTATCTTATGACGCATCAATATCCAGATATCATTAACATCTTCAACCGCACCTTTTTCGAGAGCTTTAATACTAAGTTAGAGTTGGGAGAAGATGAGCCGATCTACCTTCCAGCGGATGAGCAAGTTGCTCACCATCGCATCATCTTTGCTCGTGGGTTTTACGCATCAGCTTTACACGAGATTGCTCACTGGTGTGTGGCGGGTCCAGAGCGTCGCTTATTGGAAGATTTTGGCTATTGGTATGAGCCGGATGGTCGCACTGAGGCTGTGCAAGCGGAGTTTGAGAAGGTAGAAATTCGACCTCAAGCATACGAATGGATCTTAGCATTGAGCGCAGGCTTTCCTTTTAACGTTAGCTGTGACAATCTACACGGCGATTTTGAGCCAGATCGTTTGGCCTTTATGCAAAAGGTGCACAACGAAGTCATGGGTATTTTAGAAGTGGGTTTACCACCCCGCGTAAAAATGCTGTCAGAGGCATTGCGAGACTTCTATGACATTGCCCCATTGACGGCGAACCAATTTATTGTGAAATAAGAGAAGACTATGATTATCGAATTTGAAGAAAAGCTACTTGAAGTAATTGATGCTCGTATTGAGAATGCCTCTGATGATGAGCTGTTTGCGGGTGGCTATCTGCGTGGTCATATTTCACTGTCTGTTGCAGCGTGTGAAGAAGAAGGCATCGAAGATATTGCTGAAGTAAAAGTTCGCATCGAAAAGAGCCTAGAAGACGCTCGTGCAGAACTGACTCCAGCAGACCGTACTATTGTTAACGACCTATGGGTTGAACTACAAAACCTCGCTTAACTTCTTCATAAATGGCGCGCTTATTTAGCCCTCCTTGTAGTGCGCCGTTCTTCCTTTCTGCTTGTTCGAAAAATTTGAATGAGTCTGTACAAATCTTGTGATTGTTCCATTTCGTGCTTAGGTTAATCTAATACCACTTACCGAGATAAACGAAAGGACATCATCATGAAAGTTATCGCATTTGGCGCAAGCACCAGCTCTACTTCTATCAATAAAGCTCTAGCAACTTACGCGGCTAACTTGATTGAAGGAGCTGAAGTAAAAATCTTAGACATTAACGATTACCAAGTTCCAATGTTCAGTGAAGATAAAGAAAAAGAGATTGGGCAAGCGGAAGGTGCTCAAGCATTTTTACGCGACTTAGCGGAAGCCGACGCTTTTGTTATCTCTTTCGCTGAGCACAACGGTCATCACCCAGCAGCATTCAAAAACCTATTTGACTGGGCGACACGAATTGAACGCTCGGTGTATGGCGAGAAACCTGCGGTATACCTAGCGACGTCTCCAGGCCCTGGTGGTGCACAGAATGTGCTAGGCGCGGCAACGGGTTCGGCACCTTATTTCGGCGGCAATGTAAAAGCGTCGGTGTCTGTACCAAGCTTCTACGATAACTTCGATTTTGAGGCGGGTTCGATCAGCAATGAAGAGATCGCAGCTCAAATTAAAGATGCGGTAGCCAAACTGTAAGTCATACTTACCAGAAATTAAAAAAGCCCAAGCTTTTAACTAAGCTTGGGCTTTTTGGTTTTACTGATTACGTCCGGCTTGTTTGTCCGCCACCCAACCAGCGGTGAGCGCTTTGCCTTTACGCAGCCTTCTTACCCACATGCGGCTAGGGTGAATCGCTTCCAATACATCAACAGGTAATGGCATTGGGTCGCCACAGATCTGCGATGCTAACACTTCAGCGAGTAACGGTGCTGAGCTTAATCCGCGCGAACCTAAGCCAATAAAGCAGTAGAGGTTAGGGTAGCTGGCTACGGTTTCTATGCTGCTAGCTTGGTCACGCTGCGGGTTAAAGTTTTGCAAGTTTTGATACTGCACTTTAATCGCTTCGAAATTGCCGACATTACCAACAAATGGCAAGTGATCACGGCTAACACTGCGGATGCCTTGGCGTGATAGATTGCCAGTGGTGTCGACATCTTGAGTCCATGCTTGGTCTGGCAGCGAGCCATGTAGGCGCTCACCATTGTGCTTTTGAACTTCAGCATCAAACTCTTGATCGATATTACTCTTGTCGTAGTTTGCCCCAATACAGTGGTGACCATTGTTCGGGTTTTGCGGTGTCATGTAGCCGTCGAAGCAGAGCACGGTTTTAAGCTTGCTCAGATTCTCAGTGGTTGGGATATGACTGACCTGGCCTTTCACCGGAGTCAGTGGAACTGGAGCGGTTTGTTCAAACTGAGTAAACTTGTGTCCATTAGCCACCACCACTTGGCTATGCAGCTTAGTGACTTCGCCTTGCGGGGTATCGATGGTGAGCTTCCATTTCTGGTCAGCATCAAGCCACTCCAGATTGGTTACTTTATGTTGGTAGTGAGCTTGCAGCAAGCCACTTGCTTCAAGTTGAGAGATCAAGCCTTGAGTCAGTTGGCGTGGGCTTAACCATCCACCAAGAGGGAAGTAGACACTGTCTTTATCGACAGGCAGACCAATCTTTTCATTGGCTTGGTCTGGAGACAGACGCTGAATCAAATCCGTATGGAAGTTACCTTCAAGCATACGATTGAGCTTTTTGGTCGAGCCCTCATCCCACATCAAAATATTCACGCCACACCAGTCGTGATCAAACTCTATGGAATCAGACGCTTGCTCAATGAACTGGCGCGCAAACAGTAACCCAGGACCAAATACACGCGACACGTTTGAGCGAGTTTCACTTAGCAGTGGATAGATTGCCCCTTGGTTATTGCCAGATGCATTCTCTGCTGGCTGCGCATGCTCACAATAGAGCGAAACTTGCTTACCGCGGCGGGTGAGCGTTTTGGCCAGTGCTGCGCTCGCCACACCACCACCAATGATGGCAATATCTTCGGTGTCACTATGAGGAGCTAAGCCAAACCAAGGCTTGATGTTGGAGTTATCTTGCTTTTCACTGAGGCGGCCCGCAATCATTTCGCGCTTGGTACCAAAGCCTTTAACCTTTTTCATCTCAAAGCCCGCTTCAATAAGACCGCGGCGAACAAAGCCCGCTGCAGTGAAAGTTGCGCAGCTACAATCTTGCTTAGCCAGTTTAGCCATGCCATTGAACAGGTTCTGGTTCCACATCTCAGGGTTTTTGCTCGGTGCGAAGCCATCGAGGAACCAAGCATCGACTAGCCCCTGCTGTGGGTTAGGGAGAAGTGGCATGCAATCTTTGATATCTCCAAACCACAGGTCGAGCGTGATTTTACCATCGCCTAGCACAATGCGGTGACACTCAGGCAGTGCAATCGGGTAGTGCTCCTGAAGCTGAGTCGCGTACTCAGCAAGCTCCGGCCATGCCTTGTGCGCTTTGATGAGATCGTCTTTATTTAGTGGATACTTCTCAAAACTGATGAAATGTAACTCTTTGGTCACAGCTTGTGGGTTATCTTTGAGAAACGTGTCAAACCACTGCCAGACAGCAAGGAAGTTTAGGCCAGTACCGAAGCCTGTTTCTGCAATTACAAAGCGACGCTGTTCGTGTTCTAGCCAGCGCTCTGGAAGGTGGTTTTGTTTTAAGAACACGTAACGAGTCTCTTCTAAACCGTTCACGTTTGAGAAGTAAACGTCGTCGAATTGGTCGGAAACTGGCGTACCAGACTCGTTCCATTCCAGTTCAGCATTAGTAATTGAAGTCATAAAATCTGTCATTTTGTGATTTGAAGCGATATGTTGGGAGGGATTGTACGAATTTCTAGGAAAGCTGACCACTTTTGTTGGCCTTCTTGGTTATCATCTAGCTGAATTTTGAATTATAGGAATGTCACATGAAACGAGTCGTAATCACCGGTATGGGTATTGTTTCAAGTATCGGTAACAACGTCGAAGAAGTTTTAGCATCATTAAAAGCGGGTAAGTCAGGTATTACCGCTTCAGAGCAGTTCAAGGAACAAGGCCTTCGCTCTCAAGTTTGGGGTAACCTAAAAATGAACCCAGCTGACCATATCGATCGCAAAAAAATGCGCTTTATGGGTGATGCAGCGGCATTTGCATACCTTTCAATGGAGCAAGCAATCGCTGACTCTGGTCTAACAGAAGAGCAAGTATCAAACGATCGCACAGGTATTGTTGCGGGTTCTGGTGGTGCTTCATCTCTAAACCAAGTTAACGCGGTTGATATCCTGCGTGAAAAAGGCGTTAAGCGCGTTGGTCCATACATGGTTCCACGTACAATGGCGTCAACGGTTTCTGCTTGTCTAGCGACTCCTTTCAAAATCCGTGGTGTGAACTACTCAATGAGCTCTGCGTGTGCGACATCTGCACACTGTATTGGTCACGCAATGGAACTTATCCAACTGGGTAAACAAGACGTAGTATTCGCTGGTGGCGGTGAAGAGCTAGATTGGTCTCTGACTATGATGTTCGACGCAATGGGCGCACTATCTACTAAGTACAACGACACTCCAGAACAAGCATCTCGTACTTACGATGCAGACCGTGACGGTTTCGTAATCTCTGGTGGTGGCGGCATGCTAGTTATCGAAGAGCTTGAGCACGCGAAAGCACGTGGCGCGAAAATCTACGGCGAGATCGTAGGCTACGGTGCAACATCTGACGGTTACGACATGGTAGCTCCGTCTGGTGAAGGCGCAGTTCGCTGTATGAAGATGGCAATGCAAAACGTTGAAGGTGTTGATTACGTGAACACTCACGGTACTTCAACGCCAGTTGGTGACGTTAAAGAACTTGGTGCTATCCAAGAAGTCTTCGGCGGCAACAGCCCAGCTATCTCTGCAACTAAAGCGATGACAGGTCACGCTCTAGGTGCTGCTGGTGTACATGAAGCGATTTACTCAACGCTAATGCTGGACAATGGTTTCATTGCGCCAAGCATCAACGTTGCAAACCTAGACGAAGCAGCAGCGGGTCTAGATATCGTAACTGAAGCTCGCGAGCAAGAGCTAACAACAGTAATGTCGAACAGCTTCGGCTTCGGCGGTACTAACGCAACACTAGTGATCAAAAAGTACCAAGACTAAGTCTTTACTTTCATCACCAATAAACAGAATAAGTCTGACGACAGGCGTATAGATTATTAGATTTATAGGTTTCCAGAGCTTGATCAGTACTGGCTTTGGTTAGTCACTGATCGAACAGACGCAGACTCTGTCTCCTGGAGAGCGAGACAGGATCCTTTTGTTCTGGGTATTTGCCCGATTGTTTATTCAATCGGGCATTTTTCTTTTTATAGCGTCCTAAGCGCCACAAGCTAAGGTCGTTTGTCTATTTGCCCTCGACAGCTGCTGTCTAATTTTGCACAATCATTTCAATCCTCATTTTAGGTCGATGGACCGTAACTAAAGTACCCGCGTAATGAAAATCTTAATCGATGAAAATATGCCTTATGCTGAAGATCTATTCAGTCAGCTGGGCGAAGTGATTTTAAAGTCAGGCCGTACCCTAACAGCTGACGATCTTGTAGATGTTGATGCTCTAATGATTCGATCTGTGACTAAAGTGAACGAGTCGCTGATTAGCAAAGCGAATAAATTGAAGTTCGTCGGTACAGCAACCGCAGGTATGGATCATGTTGATCAAGACTTGATGAAAGAGCGTGGGATTTTCTTCACAGCCGCTCCAGGTTGTAACAAAGTCGGTGTGGCTGAATATGTGTTCAGCTCAATGATGGTACTGGCGCAGCAGCAAGGCTTTTCAGTATTCGACAAAACGGTCGGTATTATCGGTTGTGGTCAAGTGGGCAGCTACTTGGCTCGTTGCTTAGAAGGTATCGGCATTAAGGTGCTTTTGAATGATCCTCTAAAACAGCAAGAGGGCGATGCACGTGAGCTCACTGAGCTTGAAACTCTACTTGAGCAAGCGGACATTATCACCACGCACACGCCGATCACCAAAACGGGTGACTACCCAACGTATCATTTGATCAACGAAACGGTACTGAACAACTTCCGTGCTGATCAAATCTTGATTAACGCAGCTCGCGGCCCTGTGGTGGACAACCAAGCGCTGAAGGCTCGCCTACAAAAAGCGGATGGTTTCACCGCGGTATTGGATGTATTTGAATTCGAACCAGAAGTGGACATGGAGTTATTGCCACTGCTTGCCTTCGCAACACCGCATGTTGCTGGTTATGGTTTAGAGGGTAAAGCGCGCGGTACAACCATGATTTTCAACAGCTATTGTGAGTTCTTAGGTAAAGAGCAACGTGCATATGCAAGTGACTTATTGCCGACGGCACCAGTGCCGCAAATGAAATTAGATAGAGCATGGGACGAAGCAACACTGCACAATTTGACTCAGTTGATCTATGATGTGCGCAAAGACGACGCCTTATTCCGTCGCAATATCGCTACGCCAGGTTCTTTTGACCGCATGCGTAAAGAATATTGGGACCGCAGAGAATACAGTGCAGTCGAACTAACGGGTGATGAGACTTGTAACTTAGCACCGTTAGCGAAACTCGGTTTTATGGTAAAGCCAACTTTATAAAAGAGAGAAACAATGAGCCAAGAATTTAATATTGCTGTTTTAGGTGCGACGGGTGCGGTTGGCGAAACCATTATCGAAGTACTAGAAGAGCGTAAATTCCCTGTCGGTGAACTGCACTTACTAGCAAGTGAACGTAGTGAAGGCAAAACCTACCGTTTCAATGGTAAAACGGTAAAAGTGCAGAATGTAGAAGACTTTGACTGGTCTCAAGTACACATCGCATTTTTCTCTGCTGGTGGTGATCTATCTGAGAAGTGGGCTCCGATTGCAGCAGACGAAGGCGTCGTTGTTATCGACAACACCTCTAAGTTCCGTTACGAGTACGATGTTCCTCTGGTTGTTCCTGAAGTGAACCCAGAAGCAATCGCAGAGTTCCGTAACCGTAACATCATTGCAAACCCGAACTGCTCAACTATCCAAATGGTTGTCGCACTAAAACCGATTCACGATGAAGTGGGTCTAGAGCGTATTAACGTTTCTACGTACCAATCGGTTTCTGGTGCAGGTAAGCCGGGTATTGATGAGTTAGCAGGCCAAACAGCGAAGCTGCTGAACGGTATGCCAGCAGAGAACTCAGCGTTCCCTCAACAGATCGCATTCAACTGTATACCACAGATTGATGAGTTCACTGAAAACGGCTACACCCGTGAAGAGATGAAGATGGTTTGGGAAACTCAAAAAATCTTTGCTGACTCTTCAATCACAGTAAACCCAACATGTGTTCGCGTGCCAGTATTCTATGGTCACGCTGAATCTCTACACATTGAAACACGCTCTCCAATCGGTGCTGAGCATGTTGTTCAATTGCTAGAGAACACAGAAGGTGTTGAAGTGTTCCACGGTGCAGAGTTCCCAACTCAGGTTCGTGATGCGGGCGGTAAAGATCATGTAATGGTTGGTCGTATCCGCGGTGATATCAGTCACCATAGTGGCGTTAATATGTGGGTGGTTGCTGACAACGTTCGTAAAGGCGCAGCGACTAACGCAGTGCAAATCGGTGAAGTATTGATTCGCGATTACTTCTAATCGCCACCCTCACTGTTTATTGAAGCCTCACTCATTAGTGGGGCTTTTTTAATCAATCAAAAATACATCTTCACAAATTGTGTGAAATTGCTGCGAATATTGTCGTCGCAACACATTTTTTGTTTTCATCCCTATAGTTTTGCTCCTGTTATCCGATATATTTAGTAGATCGTTATTTTTCCGAATTTAAGCACCTAACTGAGCCTTTTATGTTTCAAATTTTCAAGCAGTGGTGGATGCCTTTAGCGTTTGTTATTGCGACTCAGATTTCCGTAGTTCGTGCAGATACTATTCGAGTGGTTGGCCCCGATGGACAGATAAAATCCTCGCCAACATTCTCAGAGCCAGTTCGCGCTCAATCACTCAATCAAGCGAGTGAGCCTTCTCGATTTTATGGACCAACCAATGGCAACGAAACCTTGTGGTCTATTGCGTCTCGACTGCGCCCTGATAACTCAGTTTCAGTGCAACAAACGCTTTTGGCGATCTACCGATTAAACCCTCAGGCTTTTGAAAATCAAAACATCCACAGTTTAGAGCCATCGAGTTACCTGCGTGTACCATCTCTAGAGCAGGCTCGTGCAAGCTCAACGCAGCAAGCGATCCGAATTATGGACTCGCACCAAGCTAAGCTGAACGCGCCATCTAGCCAGCCAGTCGCTCCTACTAAACCAGAAGTAGTAAAACCTGCGACACCAAAACCTGCTCCAGTCGTAAAACCAGAAACGGTTGAACCTAAGGTAACGGCTGAGACCAAACCTGCAGCGCCATCAAAGCCGATGATGTCGCCTCAAGAAAATGAAGTGAATCAACTTGAGAAGCAGCTGGAGATGTCAGAGTCTGAGCTGTTGTCTCTTGAAGAGAAAAACCATCAGCTACGTCTGATGCTGTCCAATGTTCAGTCTGAAGTAGAGGTACTCAAAACGGAGCTGAGCGATGAAGACCGTATTCGCAATGAAGTAGAAAAACTGCTTGAAGAAGAGCGTCAGAAGAACGCTGAAATGGAAAAAATGGCACCTAGCACCATGGACCAACTGCTGTCTAACGGTTGGCTTGTTGCTGCATTGGCCATTATTCCGGGTCTTTTAATCGGTCTGATCATTGTTCTACTGCTAGGCAGAAAGTCTAAACAAGACGAGCCTCAACAAGCTGCGCAAGAAACCAATAACTTACCGGAGCAAAACAACGTTGTTCCAATGCCGCTCGACGAAGAGATGGCGGATCTTGATACAGAGCTTTCTCTGGATGATGAGTTGTTCGGTGCTGATGATGACACTGAGAAGCTGTTTGATGATGAAGGCAGCAGTGAGCAGGAAGATGTCTTTGCTGGACTGGACGATGCTGATCTTGACTTCAACCTTGACGGCGAAGATGACGACCCATTTGCCGGTATCGGTGATGACGGCGATCTAGATGGTAGCTTTGAAGATATCGATCTAGACAGCAGTGATCTTGATAGCAATAACGGCATTAGTGTTAACGGTGAAGAAAAAGCGCTTGGTCTAGAAGAGATGGAACGTGCCCTCGACGAAACAGTAGAGAGTGCACTTGATTCTGATGAAGGTGACTTTGACCTTTCAGATGATAACCCAATGTCTGCCGATGATATTGAAGCTCTATTGTCACAAGATGCCCAAACTGAAGATCTCGGCTCAAACGAGCTGGATCAGTCGATGCTGGACGACCTGTTTGCATCTAGCGATGATGATGACGATAGCTTCGACCTCGATACCTTGATGTCAGAAGACGATAGCTCTACGACGCCGGGTGTGAGTGATGACTTTGACATCGATGCGCTTATTTCAGAACAGCAGCCGTCTGCGGATGAGTCGTCGGCTTCTACTGATACGCCTGACTTAGGTGACGAATTTGATATTGATGCTCTTATCTCAGAGCAACAATCGCCAGCTGAGCCTGCAAGCAACGATGATATTGACGATATTTTCGCTCAAGTTGCGGAGCAGTCGCCAGCGGATACTGAAAATGAGTTTAACCTTGATGAGCAAGCAGACCTGACGTCTCAGTTCTCAAGTGAGCTCGCTTCTGATGATGACATCGAGAATATCCTTTCTCAATTTGATCAGCCTGTGCCTGAAGAGGAAGGATTGATTGCAGACGATCTACTTTCCAATGACCCAGAGCTGGCTTCTAACGAAAGTACTGACTTACTCGATGAACTGCTTGATGGTGACGATGTAGACCTTAGCAATTCAACCGATCTTCTTGATGACATGCTAGGAGATGATGATGAGACTGGCGAACAGGAACATCTAGACCTAGACCCGCTTGCTGAACTTGAAGAGTTGTCGGGTTTATCTGAAGAAAATGAAGATGATTTCAAGTTAGATGAAAGCAGTACAGATCTGCTCGATGACTTCTTGGATGACGATGATACTCCGTTGTCACTTGACGATGATGAGACACTCGATGAGCTTCTGGGTAACGACTTATCTGAGTCATCACTGCCAGAACCTGAGACGCAAGAAGAGTCAGAATCTCTCGACCCGTTCGATGATCTGCTAACTAGTGGCATTGATGATCTAGAGCCTGAACAAGACACCCAGCCTGAAGAGCCAAGCTTTGAGCAATCACTCTCTTCAGCACTTGAAGAGACGCCTGAATCACCAGAAGCGAGCTTAGATGAACTTGATCCATTTGAAACGGCAGAAGCTTCTGAACCGGAAGAAGATGGTGAACAAGAAGTTGCCGAAGAGTTAGAACCTGAAGCACTAGAAGCGGAAAGTCCTGTTGATGATATTGAAGTAACAGATGAGCCGACAGCTCCGGTTGAGGAAGAAAGCAAAGATTTCAACCGTAACGACTTTATTGATGACATGTTCGACATTGCACCTCAAGCAGATGCACTGTTTGATGAACATACTCAACAAGAAGATTCTATTGCGACTGATGATTCGACGCTAGAAGCGACATCAGAGACTCAAGCTACTGATCAAGAAGCGTCCGAACCTGATCTAGAAGCATTTGATCAACCAACGCCATCTGCGGATTTGGAAGAGAGTGTAGAAGAACTACTGTCTCAACCAGAGCCGGAAGTTCAGCCGACCCTGAATGATCTGGAAGATGTACTGGCCGCGGATTTAGAACAAGAGACATCACAGCAGTTCACAGAAGAACAATCGGTAGAAGATTCGACAGAGCTTGAGGATGATTGGCTTTCTGCTGCAATCGACGATGTTGAGTCGCCGCAAGAGGTGGAGTCGGATTTTGACTTCGCGCCGAAAATTGAAGCTAGCGAGCCTCAGCTGGATATGGAAGGCTCCTTGCCCCCCCCCCCCCCCCCCCCCCCCCCCCCCCCCCCCCCCCCCCCCCCCCCCCCCCCCCCCCCCCCCCCCCCCCCCCCCCCCCCCCCCCCCCCCCCCCCCCCCCCTGATGCGAGTTCCGAGCCTTTAATGGCAGAGCCGCAGGCTGATGAAACACCAGCTCAAGAAGAGCCTGAACTCGAAACAGAAGCGCCAATTCAAGAGCCTGTAACTCAAGAAGCGCAAGCTCCAGAGCAAGCAACTGAGGAAGAGTTCTCGTTCGACGATCCCCCCCCCCCCCCCCCCCCCCCCCCCCCCCCCCCCCCCCCCCCCCCCCCCCCCCCCCCCCCCCCCCCCCCCCCCCCCCCCCCCCCCCCAACAGTTGAGGAAGAGTTCTCGTTTGATGATCTCGAACTGCCAGAGTTTGACGAAGACGATGCGCTAGATGCTGTGCAAGGTGAACCGCAACTAGAATCAGAATCGCCTGTTCAAGAGACAGTCGATCAAGAGCCTTCAGTTCAAGAGCCTTTAGCTCAGGAAGAGTCGGCTCAAGAAGATTTGACTTCAGAAGTTCCAACACAAGAACGAGCAGTTGAAGACGAATTCTCGTTCGATGATTTAGAGTTACCAGACTTTGAAGAAGAAGACGCTTTAGCTGAGATTTTAAGTGGTGAAGATGATGCTCAACTCGAGCAGGACCTTGCCATTGATGATGGCGCGCTACAGCTTGAAGAGAGTGAACTGCCAGAATACGACGAAGAGAGTGCAAAAGCAGATGCGGTGTTGGATGACATCGAACTGCAGCAATCTGAGCCAGTTCCTCTTGAGCCGGGTGCGGAGCTTGATGAAAGTAAGCTACCTGAGTATGGGGAAGATGAAGCGCTTAGCGATGCGTTCTCTGAAATTGGTGAGCCACTTAATACATACGGCGCGCAAGCGGAAGAGCAAGATGCATTGCATGACCTTTTCTCTGGCGCGAATAGTTTTGCAAATGATGAGATTACGCCGCATCAGCCTGAAACAGAACAACCATCATCACCAGTTACTCAAGATGAACCATTAGAGGGTTTTGACGAGTTCGACGAATCAGCATTAGCTGAGTTGTTATCTGAGGATGTACAAGATTCGGTTGACTCTATGTTCGACCAGCCAATGGACAACACCGCTATCGATAGCGCAGGTCTTGATATTGATGCAATGTTGGAAGTGGGTGGCGAAGATTGGAAAGGTTTCAGCTTAGAGCCTGAACAGCAATCGAGCCTATCTCATGATATGCCAGATGATCAGCAAGAGATTTGGGAATCGGCTAAGTATCAACCAGAGCCTCAAATCAAAGAAGAGAACTGGGGGGCGCAAGACCAACTGCTCGAAGCAACGGCTGAAAAAGAGCAACAGTTCATGACTATTGATGAACTGATGGCTCAGGTTGAGCAAGAAGACGGTGAGATGGTGAACCCTGATGAGGAAGAGCTCAAGCTAGATGTTGGCCTGAACGAGTTCCCAGATGTGATCGGCGATATCGGTAATTATGATGTCGATAGCAATGCTGAAGCTGCGGGTAAGCTAGACCTCGCTAAGATCTACATTGAGATGAGCGATCCGCAAGGTGCGATTAAGTTGTTAGAAGAGGCCATTGTTGATGGTTCAGATGAAATTCGTCGAGAAGCTAAAAACTTAATTGATACGTTAAACGGACGCTAAGCCAAGAAAATGAGAAGAGAGCCAGATACGCGGCTCTCTTTTTTTATCGGTAGTTTTCCGTCAAGCGATTTGGGATACGCTCCTTTTACGTATATACTTCGAGCCCCATTTTCAAAGAGAACAAAAACATGAAAATTGCTTTAGGTATTGAATATGACGGTACCCACTATTTTGGTTGGCAACGCCAACGTGACGTAAAGAGTGTCCAAGAATCTTTGGAAAAGGCGCTTTCGGTTGTCGCAAACCACCCAGTTGAAGTGCAATGTGCAGGTCGAACAGACGCAGGCGTACACGGTACAGGGCAGGTCGTTCACTTTGAAACCAATGTAAACCGTAAAATGGTGGCATGGACAATGGGTGCTAATGCAAACATGCCCAAAGATATTGCGGTTCGTTGGGCTAAAGAGGTACCTGAAGATTTTCACGCTCGTTTCTCTGCAACAGCGCGTCGCTACCGCTACGTGATATTCAATCATGCACTTCGCCCGGGAATCTTGAATTCAGGCGTGAGCCACTACCACGGTGAGCTTGATGAAAAGAAAATGCATGAAGCAGGGCAGTACTTACTGGGCGAAAATGATTTCACTTCATTCCGTGCAACGCATTGTCAGTCCCATAGCCCTTGGCGCAATCTAATCCACCTGAACGTTACTCGCCATGGACACTATATTGTCATCGATATTAAAGCCAATGCATTTGTGCATCACATGGTGCGTAATATCACGGGCAGCTTGATTGCTGTCGGTAAAGGTGAGCAAAAGCCGGAATGGATTAAGTGGCTGCTTGAAGCTAAAGATAGAAAGCTAGCTGGTGCTACTGCTAAGGCTGAAGGTCTCTACTTGATTGATGTGGATTACCCCGCACACTTTGAGCTTCCAAGAGAGCCAATCGGCCCGCTGTTTTTACCTGATAATTTGAACTAAATGTGGGACTTAGGTTCAAAAAATATTGCGAAATCGTGCGTAAAATAGCTCATGAAAATAGGTACAACCAGTTTTTTATCTACACTTGCTGTTTTATGTGCTTTAATCTCCTCGCATAATTCCCAAATTTATTTCTTTCGCAATTAGGCGGAAGAATCGAAAGAAAAGGTCTTCCATGAGTTGGCTTGAAAAGATTTTAGAAAAAAGCAACATCGTAACTTCTCGTAAAGCGTCTATCCCTGAGGGTGTTTGGACTAAATGTACTTCTTGTGAGCAGGTTCTTTACCATGCTGAACTAGAGCGTAACCTAGAAGTATGTCCGAAATGTGACCATCACATGCGTATGAAAGCGCGTCGTCGTTTAGAAACTTTCTTAGATGAAGGTGAGCGCGTCGAGCTAGGTTCTGAATTAGAACCACAAGATAAGCTAAAATTCAAAGATTCAAAGCGCTATAAAGAGCGTATCTCTTCTGCTCAAAAGGGCAGTGGTGAAACAGACGCACTTGTTGCAATGAAAGGTGAGCTTCTAGGTCTACCTATCGTTGCTTGTGCGTTTGAATTCTCATTCATGGGCGGATCAATGGGTTCGGTTGTGGGTGCTCGTTTCGTTCGTGCGGTTGACGCAGCTATCGAGAACAACTGCGGTCTAGTTTGTTTCTCTGCTAGTGGCGGTGCTCGTATGCAAGAAGCACTGATGTCTCTTATGCAGATGGCAAAAACCAGTGCTGCTCTAGAGCGTCTTTCTGCGAAAGGCCTACCATTTATCTCTGTAATGACAGACCCAACAATGGGTGGTGTTTCAGCAAGTCTAGCGATGCTAGGTGA
Organism: Vibrio fortis; assembly: GCF_000695685.1. GTDB lineage: Bacteria > Pseudomonadota > Gammaproteobacteria > Enterobacterales > Vibrionaceae > Vibrio > Vibrio fortis_A. The sequence goes on from NZ_JFFR01000025.1 coordinate 110,327, forward strand.
CGTGAACATCGGTGAGCCGAAAGCACTTATTGGTTTTGCTGGTCGTCGTGTTATCGAACAGACTGTACGTGAAGACCTACCTGAAGGTTTCCAACGCAGTGAGTTCCTACTAGAGCATGGTGCTATCGATATGATCGTTGATCGTCGTGATATGCGTCAGCGCGTAGGTAGCCTAATCGCGAAAATGACTAACCAGCCTTCACCATTAGTAGTTTCTGTGAACGATTCACCGAATGAAGCTACTTATGAAGTACCAGAAGCGCCAGAAAAAGGGTAAAGTACCATCTAACAAACCTACTTACATATGGTTATGAGTTAGATGAGTCAACAACCTATTCCTCAAGCCACATCCTCTCTCGAGATGTGGCTTGATTATTTAACAAACATTCACACCAGTGCGATCGACCTCGGATTAGACCGTGTTCAAGCTGTCGCACAGAAATCCAATCTTACTAAACCTGCTAAGCATGTGATCACCGTTGCTGGGACGAACGGCAAAGGCTCAACATGTGCTTTGATGGAAGCGATTCTTCTTGATGCTGGCTACTCAGTTGGCGTATACAGCTCTCCACACCTGATTCGTTATAACGAGCGTGTTCGTATTAATGGCCAAGACCTTTCTGATCAACAACTGGTCGACTCTTTCGATTTCATTGAGAAAGAACGTGGCGAAATTAGCTTAAGCTTTTTCGAGTACGGTACTTTAGCTGCGCTGCGTGCCTTCCAAGTTGAAAACGTTGATGTGGTACTTTTAGAAGTGGGTCTCGGCGGGCGTCTTGATGCGACCAATGTCGTTGACCATGACGTTTCTGTTATTACCAGTTTAGCGGTCGATCATGTTGACTGGCTAGGCGACGATATTAACGTGATTGGTTTTGAGAAAGCCGGTATCTACCGTAGTGGTAAACCTGCAATCTGTGGCCAACCTAAGCCGCCAGCAACCGTCGCAGCGCACGCAGACGATATTCGAGCTGAGTTCTACCAAGTTGGCATTCAATACACATATGAAGTGACGGTTGATACTTGGAACTGGCACAGCGGTGCATTCCAGCTAGAACAGCTGCCAATTCCAAGCTTGCCACTACCGAATGCTGCAACAGCATTGATGGCACTTGGCACCTCAGAACTCGACATCAGCGATGTTAACGTTGTAAATGGTCTCAAGAACGCACAACTTCCTGGTCGCATGCAGAAGATCAGTGATAAGCCAACAATCGTCTTAGATGTGGCACATAACCCACATTCTGCTGAATATTTTGTTAAGCAAGTTGGTCAACAGTATGCAGGTAAAACACTGCATGTGGTGGTAGCTATGCTGCACGACAAAGACATTCCAGCCACGCTAGGTGTACTTGCCCCAATTGCTCAGCATTGGTATCCAGCGTCACTGCAAGGCCCAAGAGCGGCGAAAGCTGCAGAGTTGTGTGAAAGCTTACCAAGTGGAACAACAGAGTACTCATCGCCTGTAGAGGCATTTGAGGCAGCTTTATCTACTGTAAGCGAAGACGAAGTGATTCTTGTTGTGGGTTCATTCCATACAGTGGGTGAAGTACTGGAGCACTGGCAAACAAAAGGAAACTAAATGGCAAGTAAATTCCAAAGCCGCTTAGTGGGCACCATTATTTTGGTGGCCGTGGGCGTTATTGTTCTTCCGGATGTACTGGATGGCAAAAAGCTTCACTACAAAGAGGAGTTTGCAAGCATTCCAATTAAACCTGAACTTGAAGGTGACGTTGAAGTGTTTGAGGTGCTTGAGCCTGTCGAAGATGAAATTGCGCTTCCTGATTCTCCAGTAGAAGCGATTGTACAAGAGTCGTCACAGCCAGAAACAGTCACAGCCAGCAAAGAGAACAAAGTCGATGATAATGTCGAGATTGCTATCAAGCCGGTGACTGAGAAGAATGAGTATCAAGATAGCGCGTGGATCATCCAATTAATGGCATTGAAAAATGCAGACAACGCTAAGAACGTTGTGAAGGATCTGCAAAAGCGTGGTTATCAAGCTCATACCAAGCAAGAAAAAACATTTACGCGAGTAATAATTGGCCCAGATATCTCAAAATCCAAACTTGAGCGTCAAATTAAGGAATTAGAAAAAATTACTGGTTCAAAAGGCCAATTGCTCAAATTTAAACCGTTAAATCCATAAGAAAACGTTTGCGTCAGCATTTTTTCTGTTAAAATGCGCGCCAACTTAAGATGAAGAATTCATGAATTGGTTAGATTTTGTCATTTTAGGGGTGATCGGCTTTTCAGCTTTGATCAGTTTAGTTCGTGGTTTTGCTAAGGAAGCATTGTCACTCGTTATTTGGTTTGGTGCGTTTTTTATCGCCAGCCAGTATTACGCCAAATTGGCGGTTTACTTTACAAATATCGAAGATGACATGTTTCGAAATGGCGCCGCGATAGCAGCATTGTTTGTTTCGACTCTGGTTGTCGGTGCGTTAATCAATTACGTGATTGGGCAACTAGTACAGAAAACGGGCTTGTCTGGTACAGATAGAATCCTGGGTATCGTCTTTGGCGGTTTACGAGGTGTTCTGATTGTGTCAGCTGTGCTGTTTTTTATGGATGCGTTTACTGCATTCCCAAGTTCTGAGTGGTGGAAGAACTCGCAGTTGGTTCCTGAATTCAGTCGAATCATTGCACCGTTCTTCGAGCATTTACAAGCAACATCAAGTTTCTTATCTGGCGCGCTTTAGCGCCAGTTAATGTCGAAAATCGAGGATTAGGACATGTGTGGTATTGTTGGAATCGTGGGTTCAACACCTGTAAACCAGTCAATTTATGACGCTTTAACGGTATTGCAGCATCGTGGCCAAGATGCCGCTGGTATTTGTACCATAGAAAGCAATCGTTTTCGTCTGCGTAAGGCGAACGGTTTAGTTAAAGATGTTTTCGAAGCTAAACACATGCAACGCCTCCAAGGTGATGTTGGTATCGGTCACGTTCGTTACCCAACTGCAGGTAGCTCTAGCGCTTCTGAAGCTCAACCTTTCTACGTAAACTCGCCATTTGGCATTACCCTAGCTCACAACGGCAACCTAACGAACGCAAACGAAGTTCGTGAGAAGCTGTTTGAAAAAGACCGTCGTCACGTAAACACAACATCAGATTCTGAAGTACTGCTAAACGTACTGGCTCACGAGATCGATACTGTGAAAGGTAACGTGACGTCTGATGACGTATTCCGCGCAGTGGCTAATGTACACCGAACCATTCGTGGCGCTTACGCAGTGACAGCAATGATCATCGGCCACGGTATGATTGCGTTCCGCGATCCAAACGGTATTCGCCCACTGTGTCTCGGTAAGCGTGAAGTTAACGGTCGCACTGAGTACATGGTTGCTTCTGAGTCGGTAGCGCTTGATGCGGTTGGTTTCGACTTTGTGCGTGACGTTGCGCCGGGCGAGGCTATCTACGCTACGTTTGAAGGCGAGCTGTTTACTAAGCAGTGTGCTGACAATCCAAAACTGAATCCTTGTATTTTCGAATTCGTTTATTTTGCACGTCCAGACTCTTTCATCGACAAGATCTCTGTCTACAGCGCACGCGTTGAGATGGGTGAAGCACTAGGTCGTCGTATCAAGGACGAATACTCAGACCTTGATATCGACGTGGTTATCCCAATCCCTGAAACATCGAATGACATTGCTCTACGCATTGCTCAGGCGATCGATAAGCCATACCGCCAAGGCTTCGTGAAGAACCGTTACGTTGGTCGTACTTTCATCATGCCGGGTCAACAACAGCGTAAGAAGTCTGTTCGTCGTAAACTTAATGCGATTCGCTCTGAGTTCAAAGGCAAGAACGTACTGCTAGTCGATGACTCTATTGTTCGTGGTACAACATCTGAACAGATCATTGAGATGGCTCGAGATTCAGGCGCCAATAAAGTTTACATGGTTTCAGCTGCACCAGAAGTTCGTTTCCCGAATGTTTACGGCATCGATATGCCAAGTGCAAACGAGTTGATTGCTCATGGTCGTGACAATCAAACTATCTGTGACCAAATCGGTGCAGACGCGCTTATCTTCCAAAAACTGGATGATTTGATTGAAGCGGTAGGTCAAGGCAACCAAGATATTACTCAGTTTGATACTTCGGTATTCAACGGTGAGTACGTTACAGGTGACATCGACCAGAAGTACCTAGATTTCCTAGATGCACTGCGTAACGATGATTCAAAGATTCAGCGTGAGATTCAGCAGGATTTAGCAAACCTCGAACTACACAACGAAGGTGCGTAAGCTTTATTCATAGTTTTGTAGGTGAATCTATAGCTTTCTCAGCAAACCAAATACTAAAAACCAGAGCACGAGCTCTGGTTTTTTTATGGGGTAAGCAGAAGGTCATGCTTAGTGAATGTGGTACGCGATCACAAAATCGATAAATAGGCGCACTTTTTCTGGTAGGTGATCTTTGTGATTGTAGAGCATGTAAATGTCTCTCGGGTTAGCACTCCAATCATCTAACACTCGTACTAAACTGCCATCTTCAATGTACTCGCGGATCATAACATCCGGCATTAGAGTGATGCCTAAGCCTCCTGAACATGCCTGTCTTACCACGTTTAACGCGTTAGCATTAAAGCGGCCTTTCTCGGTGTTCACAACACTCTCGTCGTTGGAGTTGCTTAATTGCCATTTGATTAAAGGATAGCCTTTGAGAAGCGAGTGGTTAGCCAGCTCTTCTGCATGGGTAGGGGCTGGGTTTTTCGCTAAATAATCAGGACTTGCAACGAGTATGTCCTTAACTTCGCTGATCTTACGAGCAATAAGGCTAGAGTCTCGCTGCGGGCCAACACGGAAGATAACGTCCCATTCGGTCGGGTCGAGTTGGTCAGCTTGGTTGTTCATCATCAGCTCAATGTTGATATCTGGGTATTCGCTCATGAAGTCACTGAACATCGGCATCATCATACGCTTGGTCAGGTTTGATGGTGCAGAAATACGGATTTTACCTGATGCGCCCTTGCAGACATCAGTCAGTTCTTCGGCAGTCGATGCCAAACGTTGTAGTAATGGTGAGCACTCATTGAAAAAACGCTCGCCAGCCTCTGTCAATGAAAGTTTACGCGCATGTCTGTTGAGAAGTCTCAGGTTTAGAGAGTCTTCCAAAGCTTGAATACGTCGTGTGATCGTCGCAACCGGAATCATAGTTTTGCGTGATGTTGCGGTGTAGCTCCCATTTTCGACGACTAATCGAAACAGGTTTAAATCATCTAATTTCATAAATCCAGACACATTTGTTTACAAACTCACTTAATTTATACGTAACACTGAGAACAAAGTTTGCGTCACGTCAACTTGTTGCACTATTTACAAGTATTCCAATCCCTGATGGCAATTACCAGTAAAGTTGGTAAATTTGTGTATTCACCATTTTATTACTAAGTTTGATAAAGAGTTCTTAGAACAGATAACAATAATAATTCGACTTTGTTTTGTGAGGTTAATGAGTATGTATAAAACTCACAGTCAGCCCGTTACGACCTCGGCACAGGAAGCGCTCAACCAAAAATGCATTATGTTGGTTGATGATGACCCCATTTTTCGCCGCATAACGTCAGCATACTTGGATGCTGTCGGGTACCGTGTGGTTGAAGCTGAAAACGGCTTAGACGCACTTCAAAAATTACGCGACGCAGCACCCGATCTCATCGTGTGTGATCTCTCTATGCCGATACTCGATGGTATCGAGCTTGTAGAAGAGTTAAGTCTTGAATATCCATCACTGCCTATGATTGTGGTTTCTGCGACTGATGAAATGTCAGACGTTGCTAAAGCACTGCGCTTTGGGATTAAAGATTTCTTACCTAAGCCGCTGGAAGATCCAAACCACTTGGGTAGTGCCATAGAAAATACCCTGAAAGACTCCTTTGATAATATGAATAATCAAAGGGATTTTTCGAGCCAATGGTTCAGTGTCGATGACGGCGGTGAGATACCCGAAGACCAAGAGCTGCATTGGCACCTGAATTATCTACAGAATAACCCGAGCGCTGCACGAGATTTGCTGCATGCGTTGTTACCGGATAAAGACACCAGCCAAGGCACTTGGCGCAGCAGCTATCGTCTGTTGCAGTCAACAGAGATGATGCCCTTGGTGTTTGATTATGCTTGGTTGATGAATGGGCAGTTTGCGTTTTATCTTGTGGATTCTTCATCGTCATCTGAGGGTGGGGCGGCCACAACCTTGTTAGTGCGAGCTTTGTTCCACGATTACGTTAGAAATCTGCAAAGTTTCAGTGCTGATCTGAAAGATATGGCGGAGATCTTGGAGAAGGGCATTCAATGTTCACAGTGCGCGACTCCGGTGAATGCGCTGTTTGGTGTCGCTAACCTAGCAGAGGGGACGATTTCGATTTTGCCAGCAGGATTGGATGGGCAATGGTCAAACGGCCTTATCAATCAACATATTGCCGCAGGGCAGAGGTTGGGCGACAACTGCAAGAAGAATTTCATTACCGATAGGTTGCCGATAGAGACAGGTTGTCAGCTCTCTTTGAGCCTTTTAGGTTCAGCCAGTTTTAGCCTCGATTTGCATCAAGGCGGCGGAGATTAACCCTACAGTTGCTTGGTATTTGTAGATGTTTTATTAAGGTATAGTTGCAAAATTGTGTGGCTATACCTTTTTTGTTGAGTGTCATTTAGCAAAAATTATCTGGGTCTAGCGTTAATTTTGTAAGAAAGAAGTAATCATGGCAGATAATCAAGATTTTAAAGACCCGTTTAATGTATTCTACTTTTTAGGATTTTTATTAACGTTTGCAGCGATTCCGCTACTACCAGCAACCCTAACGCTTTACCGCGTTTTCAATGGTTACGCGACATTTTAAAGACTTCTGGAGGTCACAATTAGCATCAAAGTTCTTAGCCTGAACCTCGCTGGTGGCCTCTGCATCATCCTCGCTTTTTTAGGCATCGTTTTACCTCTACTGCCAACAACCCCTTTTTTGCTGCTAGCAAGTGCTTGTTTTATGCGTAGTAGCCCGCGTCTGCATCGTTGGATGCATCAACACCCAACACTTGGCCCTCTGCTCACCAACTGGTATGAACATGGTGCGGTAACTAAACGCGTTAAAAGTCGTGGTGTGTTATTTATTCTTCTTAGCTTTTCACTCTCTATCTACTTTGCACCTATTGTATGGGTAAAAGTGTTCTTAATTGTCGTACTTGCTATTCTTCTCACATGGTTTATTCGCCTTCCGACCCATGAGTTAGTTGCTGACAGCAAAGAAAATCACTAACATTAAGCCAGTGTGCCTGCTGACTTATAGCGGGCGTTTATTTTTTCAGCATCAGAGTTATGACTCTGATTGCAATGAAAACCAACCAAGCCTTTCTCAAGCAAAATTAGTAACGACGATGGCGTTGATTGATGTTGGGAAAGCGGCCTAATGAAGTGCATCACTATTATGAACACAGAAAAAATCGCTCTGATCAAATCAAGCATCAAAAGCATTCCTGATTACCCAAAAGCGGGCATTCTATTTCGTGACGTAACCAGCCTTATGGAAGACCCGGCTGCGTACAAAGCGACGATCGAACTGCTAGTGGATACCTACAAAGATATGGGCTTCACTAAAGTAGTTGGTACGGAAGCTCGCGGTTTCCTATTTGGTGCGCCATTAGCGCTTGAGCTGGGTGTTGGTTTTGTTCCTGTTCGTAAGCCAGGCAAGCTACCACGCCAAACTGTGGCACAGTCGTATGAGCTTGAGTACGGTACGGATACGCTTGAGATCCACACTGACGCGATCTCTGAAGGCGATAAAGTGTTGATGGTCGATGACCTATTGGCAACAGGTGGTACTATTGAAGCAACAACTAAACTGATTCGTCAGCTTGGTGGTGTTGTAGACCACGCAGCCTTTGTTATTAATCTTCCTGAAATTGGCGGTGACAAGCGCTTAGAAGGTCTAGGCCTTGAAGTGTTCAGCATCTGCGAATTTGACGGTCATTAATCCTTTCGGAATTATTCATGAGCTATCTAGCGTTAGCGCGAAAATGGCGACCAACGAAGTTTAAAGAAGTCGTTGGTCAAGCCCATGTTTTAACAGCTTTAGAGAATGCACTTAGCCAAAACAGGCTGCACCATGCATACCTGTTTAGCGGTACTCGAGGTGTCGGCAAAACGACCATCGGCCGCTTGTTTGCTAAGGGGCTAAACTGTGAAACAGGCATTACCTCTACACCTTGTGGTGAGTGTGCAACCTGTAAAGAGATCGACGAAGGTCGCTTTGTTGATCTCCTAGAAATCGATGCTGCGTCTCGAACCAAAGTTGAAGACACACGTGAGCTATTGGACAACGTTCAATACAAGCCTGCTCGTGGTCGCTTTAAGGTTTACCTTATCGATGAAGTTCACATGCTCTCTAGGCACAGTTTCAATGCTCTTCTAAAAACCTTAGAAGAGCCGCCTGAGTACGTGAAATTCTTATTGGCAACAACGGATCCTCAGAAGCTGCCTGTGACAATTTTGTCTCGCTGCCTGCAGTTCCATTTGAAGCCTATCAGCGTTGATAACATCCACGAGCAGCTTGATCACATTCTTGAAGAAGAGAAGGTGACGACTGAGTCTCGCGCTCTGGGAATGATAGCGCACGCTGCTGATGGCAGTATGCGTGATGCGTTGAGCTTAACCGATCAAGCGATTGCATTGGGCAACGGCAATGTAGCAACTGACATTGTTTCCCATATGCTGGGTACGCTAGATACTGATCAAGCGATTCACCTGCTTGAGGCTATCAGCAGTAAGCAGCCACAAACCGCGATGGCGTGCATTCAAGCACTAGCTGAGAACGGTGTTGAATGGGATGGCTTACTGAATCAGTTGGCGACTCAACTGCATCGATTAGCTATGTATCAGGCTCTACCAGCTTCGTTAGATAAAGCTCAGCCAGACGCTGAAAAGATAGAACTTCTTGCACAAGCACTCAGCCCGCAAGATGTGCAGCTCTATTATCAGATCGTGCTTAAAGGGCGCGAAGACCTGCCTCTTTCACCAACGGCTCGCGTTGGTATCGAGATGGTTGTTCTGAGAATGTTGGCATTCCGCCCTGCTGCAGAGATATCGTCAAGCGCTATCTCGACTGAGCCTGCGGAGTCGAAAGCGACAAGTGCTCCCAAAGCAGCACCAACACAAGCTACGCAACCTGCTAACCCGGCGCAGCCTATGAATCAGGCTCAGCCAATGGCAACACCTCAACAGCAGGCGCCAACAGGGCAGCCAATGCCAAGATCTATGCCACCGCAAGGTTACGGCCAACCGAGCGCACCACAATACTCAGAGCCTCAAGGGTATCCTGACTCTGGTTATATGGGGGGCCCACAGGATATGCCTCCGGCGTATGATGATCATGGGCAGTATGGCGCTCCTGCTGCGCCAATGAGCCAGCAACCTGCAACACCTGCTCCAAGCCAACCCGTGGCACAAAGTCAGCCTGCGCCGGCTTCTGAGCGTCCTACATCACCTGTTAGCGGGTTACGTCACCAGTTACGTTCTCAACGTAAAGGTGCAACACCAGACGCAAGAGGCAGTGCACCAAAAAAGGCTAAAGCGACACCAGCTAAAACTTCAGTTCTCGACCGAGTTGCTCAGCAACACGGTGGTTCTGAGCGGGTGTCGCCAACTTCTCTCCCTGCAGCATCGAAACAAAATGTAACCGATGATAATGAACCTTATCGTTGGAAACCGTCTAAACCTGTAGTGAAAGAGGTCTCAAAAGAGCTAACACCTACTCAGATAAGACGCGCGTTAGAGCACGTTAAAACACCTGAGATGACTGAAAAGCTGTTGCATGAGTCGATCGCTCAAGATGAATGGTCGGCAACCATACAAAAGCTTGAAACGGCGAAACTTGTCGAGCAGTTGGCACTGAATTCCGTGTTCAGTAAAAACGGCACTTCAATTAGTCTAATGCTACGACCAACACAAGCACACTTGAATACCGACAAAGCGCAGAGTGAATTACTGCAATCACTGAATGCTGTACTAGGTGAAGAGTGCCATTTAAGTGTTGAGATCGGCGAATCAGGCGAAACGCCACTAGAATTACGTGAGAGGCTGTATCAAGGTAAGTTGAAAGATGCTTTCACTAGCCTTGAGAATGATGCCAATGTTCAGTTCATTGAAAAGCGCTTTGCCGCTGAGCTGGACAGAGACAGTGTTCGTCCAATTTAGTCACCGCGAATGTGATAATGGACAGTATGTCCTTCGTCACATTAACAGTATCGTAGGGTTGAATCAGAACAGTTCAGCCCCCATTAAGTCAGTTATTGCTTAATGTATTTTATAACCAATTAGACCAGAGAGATTATCATGTTTGGTAAAGGTGGTATGGGCAACCTAATGAAGCAAGCCCAGCAAATGCAAGATCGCATGCAAAAGCTTCAAGAAGAAATCGCAAATATGGAAGTAACCGGTGAATCTGGTGCTGGCCTAGTAAAAGTAACGATCACTGGTAGCCACAGTGTACGTCGCGTTGATATCGATGAAAGCCTAATGGAAGACGATAAAGAGATGCTTGAAGATCTTATCGCTGCGGCATTCAACGATGCAGCTCGTCGTGTTGAAGAGACTCAAAAAGAGAAAATGGCTGGCGTAACTGGTGGTATGCAACTTCCACCAGGTATGAAGATGCCTTTCTAATTCGTTTTTCTCAATGATGCGCTAAGTGCATCGTGAATTAAAAACTGAAATGGTTAAATAATGCGTACCAGTCATATGCTGGAGCATTTGATGGAGGCCTTACGTTGTCTACCTGGGGTTGGCCCCAAGTCGGCGCAGCGTATGGCCTTTCATTTGTTACAGCGCGATAGAAAAGGCGGCCTGCAATTGGCTGAGGCGCTTGGTCAAGCGATGACGGAAATTGGCCACTGTAGTGAGTGTCGTACTTTTACAGAAGAAGATGTTTGTCATATTTGTACCAACCCTAAACGTCAGGAAAATGGTCAAATATGTGTGGTTGAAAGCCCTGCAGACATCGCAGCAATCGAGGCGACAGGTCAGTACTCTGGTCGTTACTTCGTTTTGATGGGGCACCTATCACCGCTTGATGGCATTGGTCCTAGCGATATCGGTCTCGATGTTTTGGATTACCGTTTGCGCCGTGGCGATATTGCAGAAGTGATTCTTGCAACCAACCCAACTGTGGAAGGCGAAGCAACAGCCCACTATATTGCTGAGTTATGTAGCGCTCATGAAGTGAACGCTAGCCGAATAGCTCATGGTGTTCCCGTTGGTGGCGAGTTAGAGTTGGTGGATGGCACCACGCTGTCTCACTCACTACTAGGTCGACACAAAATCTAATCTAAGCCGCTTGCTCTCTTATCTAGAAAGTCAGCGGCTTTTTTGTTCATGAGCTAACAATTTTATTGAGACAGAGGCTATGTGATGGCTTCGAGTTCAGTGATATTGTCGAGCGCTTCTTGGTTCGTTTTGCCGCAAATGATTGGACACGCCTTAAATTGGTGACACACTTTTGGGCGTTCCGGTTGTCCGAATAGTTTGCATAGATTCTGTTCATTGAGCTGAATACAGCGAACGCCAGCAGGCTTGCCATTTGGCATACCAGGAATAGCAGATGTAATACTTGGTGCAATACAGCAGGCACCACAACCTAGACGACATTCCATCAATTTATACTCAGTCAAAACAGGGTGCGCGATAGTAGCAAAAATTATCGCTTCTGGCAGCTTTTGTCTGTGATTAATCCCTGAACACTTTTTATCCTTGAACTTTTTGTGGGCTAGCGGTATAACACGCACCCCAGTAAAAGAGTAAGAAGTCCTATTATGACCAGTCCATTTTGGCAAGAAAAATCACTAGAACAGATGACCGAACAAGAGTGGGAATCGCTTTGTGATGGTTGCGGCAAATGCTGTTTGCACAAACTAATGGATGAAGATAGCGACGAAGTGTACTACACCAACGTGGCGTGTAGCTGGTTAAACAGTAAGACGTGTTCTTGTAAAGATTACCCAAATCGTTTTAGCTCAGGCGAAGAGTGTTTGAAGTTAACTCGTGACAAGATTGATGAGTTTCACTGGCTTCCTGACACATGTGCTTATCGCCTATTGTCAGAAGAAAAGCCACTGCCAGAATGGCACCCACTGATTACTGGCTCTAAATCTGCAATGCACGCTGCGGGTGAAAGTGTACGTAATAAAGTAGTGTATGAAATTGATGTTATTGATTGGGAAGACCACATTTTAAATCATCCCAATAGGAACTAGGCCGCACAAGGCGTGGCGGGGCTTTATCAAAGGCTTGTCCATCAATAATCATCAATATTTATCTATATTCTGAAAATTTGTGGACACAATGTGGACATTAAAGTGTCCACATGGGGTGGTCATACTGCCTTTTTAGTGTCCACAGAAACCGCTTGTTTGATATTCACTAACGGGTTCTTTGTGACCACATCTTCTAGGTGATCTGGGGCGAGGTGTGCGTATCGCATGGTCTGCTTAATATCGCTATGACCAAGGATGCGTTGAAGGGCGATAATGTTGCCGCCGTTCATCATGTAGTAAGACGCAAAAGTATGGCGCAGAACGTGGGCCGCTTGCTGTTTTAGTCGTGGAACGTTTCTCACAATGAATCGGTAAACGGTCGAATAGCCAATGCTAAACAATGGGCCAGAACCTTCCTTGTAAATCTCTTCGTAAAGTTCGGGGCTGATCGGTACCGAGCGATTCTTTTTACCTTTCGTTTGAGTGAACGTGACTTTGTATTTTGTGATTTGAGCGCCCGTTAGTCGGGATGCTTCGCGAAAGCGACCACCTGTAGCCAAACAAAGTTTAATAATCTTATGCATGTCATCATGGAATTCGTGTGCCTCTGCCTTTGTGATAAGGTTCTGCATTTCCTCAATGGTGAGAAATTCCATTTCAGGTTCGTGCAGTTTGAATTGGCGGACAGCTTTCAAAGGGTTTTCGCCTTTCCACTCTCCCATGCGCTGCAGCTCGACAATCACAGCATTCAGTAGATCTTGTTCGTTGTTGCAGGTACGAAAAGACACTTCAACCTTTCGGCCATTCAAATCTGCGACTTCACCTGCAAGGCGGCGAGTGCGGTATTCAGTAAACATCGTTGCCGTGAGCTTATGATAAAGCGGGTCGCCTAACGCCAAGCCCATAACCTTCAACTTATTGTAAGTGTATTTGGAATGGGCAAGTGATTGGCCGTGGCGTTCTTGCCATAAGTCGATCATATCCAACAGGCTACGAGTTTGGCTTTTCTCACCTAACCATGGTTTGTCGTCGGTTTCTTTTAAAACAAACTTCTCATACGCAAGCGCTTCGCCTTTTGTGGCGAAGCGTTTTCTTACACGTTTACCATTGCGGCCATTTGGACGAACATCGCAAATCCATGGTTTTTTGTTGCCGTCTTCTACTTTACGAACGCTCATATCAGAAATTTGTGCAGTTTACTCTACAGGTTTAGTTATTAGGTTCATGAACTGTTCACCTGAAACTTTTATTTCAACATCATCAATTTCAAAGAAGTCATCTAATGTTTTGCTGTTAACTAGTTTGAGTGAAGCTTTGATATTTGCTGTCTGATTGACCTTGTCTAGTTTGTCGATAGTCAGAGACGCCAAAGTGGGGTGTTTCGATGATTGAACATAATAGGCTTTATTCCAAGTGCAGCTAGATGAAAGGTTGCCACTAGATTTGTTCTCTAAGGTCGATGAAAAACCTTGAACAATGTCGTCTCGATAAAGAGTAACGTCACAGAAATTGTCGTTATCTTTTCCAAATGTTATTGAAACGGCAGGTTGTTCATTCATCGTGTATGCAAAGTCTGAAACTGTAATCTGATTAACGCTGAATTCAGGTTCTGACTCAGAGCAGCCTACAAGGGTCAGTGCTGATAATGCTGTTAATGTTAATAATGATTTCGTCATGAGTTGCTCCTAGCCTATAAATAAAGCTAGATATTAACTTAAAAACATTGGCTTAGATAAGCATTGATGAAACATGATGCGCATTTGTGAGCCGAAGCAAGTGGATGTTTGCTTTACTCTTTAATCATGCTCATTGTTACTCGACCAAGCACATTTATGTCTTCTTCTGTTGCTTCAATAGTCGAGTTCCCAAAGCTTATTGCGAGCTTCTTACCAGGTAATCTTTGAACTTGGTTTATAGAGTGAGCGCCGTCTATTTCTATCAGGTAACGACCAGAAGTAGCGTGGGTTTCTTCTGAGTTAATAAAGCATCGTTGACCATCGTGCTCGACGATAATGGTTTTACTTGCTTTCAACCCATAACCATCAAGAGTAAGTGAGTCGATTGAAAGAGAGCCTCTTTCTTCAAGCTTCCCATTGAGAATGATGTTAATTGAAATGGAGTCCGCTGGGGATTGCTCGTCATCGAATGGTTTACCTTCACCAAGGGCAAGGTACCTAACAGAAGCCCCAGACTTTAGGTGCTCCCTCACAATCAACTCGAATCCTGTCCGATCATGGTGATGCCAAGTCGAAAACGTAGAACTAGGTACGCCATAGTAGTCACTCATAAGCTCATAAGTCTTACAACCAGTCACTTCTTTTAGCTTTTCGGTAAATTCCCGCCCCTTCAAGTACTCAAATGGAGGAACTTTTGCTTTTAATCTACTCATATAGCAAACCTGCTTTTACTTAAATGACAAACAATCCTAAAAATACCTTCATATGAGATCTAAAGCTGGCTTTTAAATTTAAATCTTGCAAATGAAAGAATTTGATCGTAAGTTTATCCCATACAAGATGATGGCTAACCAATCTCACTCAATCGCCATCAAATACACTCAAACAAGTAGGATACCACTTATGGCAACTATTCAAATAGCGGTAGACGCACCTTTTTGTACTAAAAAAGAGTTTATCCGTCGCACTGGCTGGTCTTCATCTTCCTTAGACCGCGCTATCACTGCAGGTGAAATCCCAGTTCTAGAGAAGAAAGGCAGAAGCGGCAGCGTTCTTATCAACTTGGTCAAGCTTTACCAACGTGCAGCGGAGCAACAAGTATGAGCTCTGCTATCCCACCTAAAACCAAACTCACTCAGCAAAATGCAATGAGTGAGTCTTGGGAAGAAAACTACCCAAACAAATGTCCGCTTTGGCTGAATATCATCGGCTGGTCATTCGTTTTCGTTCCTTTCTTCTTTAAATGAGTATTGGTTATGGACGCAAATAACTCAATGTGTGTATTACGCGAACGCAAACAACAAACTTTTGATGCGGCTTGTTGTGATTTTGTCGTCAATCACGATGTTGAAGCGATAGCTCGTAAGTTAGAGCTAAGTGGCACGATGCTTCGCAACAAGCTGAATCCGAACCAACCGCATGTACTTAAGCCAGTTGAGTTAGCGTTAATCAGCCGCGTTTCTGGTGACTACTCAATCGTAAACACGTTATTTGCCAATGATGGTGTTGTAACCATTCCACTTCCAAAAGACGAAGACGAACTCAACTTGCTTGAAAGGGTTCTTCAGCTAAACGCCCACTCTGGTGAGCTTTCTAGCGATGCGTTAGCCATGTGCACCGCAGAGCGTTTACCGCGATCTACTAAACGCAAAACCTTAGCCAAGGCGCA
Organism: Vibrio fortis; assembly: GCF_000695685.1. Taxonomy (GTDB): domain Bacteria; phylum Pseudomonadota; class Gammaproteobacteria; order Enterobacterales; family Vibrionaceae; genus Vibrio; species Vibrio fortis_A. The sequence goes on from NZ_JFFR01000025.1 coordinate 125,911, forward strand.
AGCCGCTTTGGGCAATCTGGTTTTGCTTATCAATGACCTTGAACACCGCACCACAGGCCTGCAGCCACTAATGCAATTTGGCACAGATTTTCTGGCTAATGGTGCACCTATTCCAGGCTTAGCCTAAACAGCCTGAGTCCGATTAAGAGGATATGAACGCCATGAGTCAGTTAGCCAGACAACAAGAAACGCAGCCCCAAGTACCGAGCGCAGCAGATAGCATTGCCGCGTGTAAGTCGCTTTTCGATAAAAGTGCAAAGCGTAGAAAGCTACGCGATATGTATAACGAAATGAGTGATCGTAGCCGTGGCTTAATTCTGATTGCAGGTGGTATGCCACCAAAAGATTACAGCCGTGAGTTTGATTCATTCGATGACCTTGAGTTGCAAAAAGTCCGTTCTGGAATGCAGCTACTTAAAGAGATGGTGATGAAGTTCGACCGCAAAGTGGGTGATGTTCGCCGTCTAAAACATTCCGATATCAGCAAAGTTAATTAACAGCCTAGCCAGCCATTTGCCCCTGTAACAGGGGGCTTTTTTTCGTCTTAGCGTAGGAGCATAGAAGATGAACGAAAACAAATCTGAACTTGAGCAAGCAAAAGAACTTCACCAAGAAGCCATGGAGTTCTTAACCAAAGCTCGACAAATTCACGACAGCACATTGAGCCATCAACGTAAATTAGCATTTGCGTTGAGCTCTGTTCTGCCAAAGAACTTCGGCATTATTGAGCATGATGATTTACCACCTGAAGTATTAGCTAATAAGAGTCGCCAACTAGTAGATGTAATTGCCAATCGTGATCTTATGGATGTGATTAATACCATCATGAATATGGCAATCACCAACAAAGACTTAATTCATACCTCTGTCGACTACGCAGCTTCTGTAGATTGTGTTTGTGTTCGCGCAAGCTCATTGAAGCCAGAAGGCGGCTTAACAGTTAATGAAAATATTTTCTTGCAGAGCGACAACGCTCTAGCAGAGCTGTTGGCAATTGAAGATAAACTGATCGACATAATTGCTGATGCGCATGAAGCCTCTGAAACTATCGCGGGGGTGGAAGCATGAGCAATATCTACGTCCACCTATTCAATACATCATTTGAACAGATTGCTGCACGTTTTGAAAAAAGCAGCACCGCACAGCAGGAAGAGATTGTTATCCAGTTAGATGCGATTGCTAAAAAGCTGACACCTGTTCAAACCCATCGCCCACTAGAAGAAGTTTTAGCTGACATCAAAGAAGCCATGCAAGGTGATCGGGCTCGTGTCTTCTTCGCTCATACCTATGTGAGCTGGTATCGCTCTTATCAAAACGAGAATGCGAAACCTCAGCTACACCATTGGTCGCAGCTAGACATGAAAAATCGCAGCTTGTTTATTGAAATGCTTGCTCTGCGTGATCTTGGTCGTTGGGACGATGAAGCACTTTTTCAATTCGAACAGTACTGCTTGTCAGTTATTGAGGGGTAAGGCATGAGCATGATCACCGTATTTCGCAAAGATTTAGAGTATGGCCTTCGTGGTGAAGGCTTTACCACTCGCAAAATTGAACAGTTCATCCGTGTGTTCAAAGGCGTTGATTCAAGCCAAGGCGCAATGCTTCAGCTTGATTCTACTCGCGCTATGTTGGTCAACGTGAATGGTACTGAGCAAGGGTTATGTCTTGAAGACTTTATTACTGCTTGGTGGGTTTTCTGGGTTGTTGTATTCAACCAATCAACTGATAACGCAATGCATCATCAAGCTTTAGGCGCAATTCGCGCACTTTTCTTTGTTTCTGCTTGCACCAAAAGCACTAGCCAAAACGCAACCATGCAAATGTGGTGGAGAGACTGTGAGCCGCTACATGGTCATCCAACAGTGGAGGCGATGTGATGCTGCATGAATTTGTAAGCCACGGAGAAAAACTGAAAGTCACAAATGCAGGATGGGTAAATTCAGCCAGAGCAGTTTATGTCACCTTTACGGGCAACGATGGTTGGGGTGTTTCAATTACGATTCCAGAGTCAAAGCTCAGTGAGTTTTTAGATGATCCAATTGCCCAGTACGCATTCATTTGGAAGGCCAAAAGGTACCTAGGAATGGAGGAACCATCATGCAATACGCAGCAGTAATGCTTTGCTCTGGTGGCGGTGTTATCCGCCATGAAGAAACACAAGAAGTCGCCAATGTTTTGGTTGGCGACTTTGAATCAATGGAAGTGGCAATTGAACAAGCTTGCCAAGACCTAAGTTGCACTCACCTACACAAAGGGGTGATCAGCAAGGGAAAGGGGAAAGGTGGTTTTATGTTGGTTACAACTCAAGAACTGGAGGAAGTATGAGTGATCCAAAACACGTCCTTTGCCAAGACTGCTTAAAGCTGAAGCCGTACACATACGCCCGTCATTGCAGTGAAGAGCTGTGTGAATGCGGTGGGGATTTCTGCGGTTGCCCACATTGCCAAATCACAATCGAAGGTTTGCTAGTTGGTGAAACTAAGGCAGCAATTCTTGGTACGCAATGTGACATTCACGGTTGGACGCCTGAAGGTATTAAGTCAGAGGAAGCAGTATGAGTAACTTAAACCCATATTTGAAAACGTATATTCGTAAGCAGATTAAGGATGGAGATTTACCCTCAATCTCAGCTGTAAAAATCGCTATAAAAGAGGGTAAGAAAGTCGTTGAATCATTTTCTAAACATGGCTCGGATCGCGTCTAGCTTCTGTTCATATTCAGGGTCACTTTCGGGATATATCTCAATGAATTCTTCTTCGGGAATAAAGAAAACATGATCAAATCCTTCAATTGAGTCGGAGGCTTTGTTTATGCAGATTAGTCCGTTTTCTTCTAAAAAGTTGGTAATTGAGATGAACTCGTTTAATCCATTTGCAGTGATGGTTCGGTAAGGGCGTAGCGGTTTGAGGTATTTCTTTGGTTCGATAGGTGGAAGGATGGCAACGGTCATTTCCTTCCCACCAAAACTATTTGAATTGTCTTCGATGTGCTCAAGCAACATTCCATCAAAGTAATTGAGATTGAATGAATCATTAAGTAACTCAGTTTTCATTTTAAGCCTTAGTAAAATTATGAAATTAGTAGATTAGCACAATGAAAAACACAGCTAAACCAACCTTCACCGAGTCGCAAAAACGTGCAGCCTCCATCGCTTGTCAGCAATGGGGGCATTTGCACGTTTATCCGCAAAAACCTAAAGCGGTAGAGTCTTTGGCAGAACGCCCTGTGTTTGATCGTGAACCGGAGGGTATGAGTGTTACGGAACGCAAACTATTTGAAGCGAACCCAGAAGACTTCGAGTGGGCACGAGAAAGAATTAAAGACCTACCGGATTACCTAACCAAGTACTTCGTGACTCGTTACATTTCAGTTTTCGAAAAGAAAAGCAGAAGAGAAGCGAACATCTTTTTGCGTGAGCGCATGGGGCCAGCTGCAGAGCGTGCGCTTATGGTTTTGCGCAAATACAAAAAACTACCGACAACCCAAAAGGTTTCTTTGCTTAGTGAAGAGTTTAGCGACACTGAGCAAAGTGACTTTGCCAACAATAAGCAAGCGTACTTTGATTTTGACAAGGTAGAACAAAATCGCAAGCCAGTAAAAAATCGATTACTCGCAGAGCTTGAGCCATCTGAAATCAAAGAGATGGCTTTTAAAATCTCTGTCATTGTTGATCGCTTTTTTCGATTGGAAAGCGACAAATATCACGCAAAGACCGAGCTTGGTACCACCATGGCGGTGGTGTTCACCTATGAGCAAGTAGCTAAGTTCGTGACCGATACTTTTGGTGTTAAGCCTCCTCGCAAGTACAAAGACCAATCCGAACTATCTGCCCTACAAGACATCTCAAGGCTGATCAGCGAGAAGTGGTGGTGTGGCCGTCTTAATAAAATCCGCAAAATTATGCGTGAGCACCTAGCCATTGCAATGGGACAAGTATCTTCTAAGGCTTCACCGTATGCGTCTTGGGATTGTGTTCGTGAACACCAAGAACAGCAAACGGCCAACTATGAATACATCAAACAGTGTCAGCTATTAGATGAAGAAACAGGTGAAGAAGCTGATTTGTGGGATATGGTCAAAAAGAGTGTGGCTAACCCTGCGATACGTCGTCATGAATTAATGGTGCGTTGTCGTGGCTGTGAAGACATTGGTAACGAGCTTGGTTTACAAGGTTTGTTCTTAACGCTGACCACGCCAGCTAAATATCACAACTCATACAAGAAAGGCGGTTTCATTGGTCACTGGAACGGCGCAAGCCCACGTGATGCACAAACGTACTTAAACAATGTATGGCAACGAATCCGTGCCAAGTTAGGCCGCAAAGACATCCGTTGGTTTGGGGTTCGCGTTGCAGAGCCGCATCACGATGGCACACCACACTGGCACTTGCTTATCTGGGTTAAGCCAGAGGACAAAGAGTTAGTTACAGAAATATTTGTCGATTACGCAACGAAAGAAGACAAGCATGAGCTATTTGATAAACAAGGCAAGTTTGATCACTCGGCTCGTTGTGATGTAGGTGAAATTGACCCAGAGTTAGGCACCGCAACAGGATACATCGCTAAATACATTTCCAAAAACATCGACGGTTTCGCTATGGACGATGAAGTGTCCGACGAAACTGGCAAGTCAGTTAAAGACATGGCGAAGAATGTGAGTGCTTGGAAAAGCCGTTGGAACATTCGCCAGTTCCAGTTCTTCGGTGGTGCTCCGGTTACGACTTACCGTGAATTACGCCGCTTTGCTAACCAGAACAAAAAAGCGTTTATGGAATACCTCTTCATGCAAGAGCGCGTCGACCTACTCACTATTTACTCGATGTTACAGCGTGATTTGGTTGGGCCTATCAAGCCGAGCAAGCTGATCACCAATGAAGAGTTGATGAAGGTGATTGGTGATAGCTACCAAGCACGCACTAAGTCAGAAGATGCAAGCATCACAGACACTTTAAAAGCTGCCGACCATGGTAACTGGCAAGGTTACATCATGGGGCAAGGTGGCCCATTCGTTAAACGTGAAGATTTGCTGATCGTGAACTCTTATGAGGTTTTGCCGTTTGCTTCACCACATGGGGAAGACGTTCGCAAAATTGAAGGTTTCGCGACACCAGAAGAAACCATCAAAACACGCACCAAAGTTTGGACAATCCAGAAGAAGTCCAAGGTTAACGATGATGTTGAAGCGGGGGCTCTTGCTCTTTCTGGAGCCTCTGGCTCCTCTCGGAGTTCTGTCAATAACTGTACGGAGCCCGAGAAAGTACAGGTCTGCGATCAGCTAACCAGGTTATTAGCTCCAAATGAAATATTGGCGAATAGCCCACCAAATATTGATGAGTTTGCCTTAACTGCATTGCTAAAAGGCAGCTCACTAAAAGTAGATAACGAGACAAGTCTTCAAATCCGCCCTGCGGAGGTAGACGAACACGGCAATAAACGCCCAGCACAGCTTGTCGAAGTCAGCCGTGCACCTGCAGATGATCTGAAATGGATGGATTTTGAAGGGTGGGACCAACTATTTGCTCAACCTGAGCAAGTAAAAGATGAATACCAACAACCAGACCTTTCGTTCTTCCCTGAGTTGGAAAGCGACTGGCCGCTTAATTAAAGCTGAGTAATGGATTCAGAAGGGTCGCCTTGAGTGAGCTCTATTTGTTTTAGCAATTGTTCGTATTCAGCTTTGTCGAGAATCTTTTTCTGAGAGATTTCTTCAATCATCGGTACGAAACCTTGCTTGCTGCTCCACAGTATAAAAGTAAATACACCTAAAACTAAAATCACTAACATCGATGCTGTAATACTTTGCCAAACTCCATACATGAAGTTAGTTGATTTAGCATTCCTGAGCTTTCGTTCGTAGTCCTTCCTTTTTTGCTCTAGTTGCTCGTTGTAGCCAACTTCGAGTTCATCAATTTTCTCAGACTCAGAAAGGTTGGCATATTCATCTAAGATGTTAGCTGCGGCTTCTTCATAGAACGAGAGCTGAGCATCAGACGTGGAAATAGCCATGAATGATTCAAGTTTGTCACCAGGTAATGGTTCTTGCTCGCTATCAGTATGAGATTTTATGAAATCAATTTTTTGGCGTTTATACACCGAGTAGGCGACGATGCCTAAGATATCGTTTTCATTCTTTACGAGTTTTTCGTAAATCAAATTGTATTGCTTAGACATGTTTTCCGTAATCAAGCTAAATCTTTGGAGCGATTGATAGATGCTTGCATCATCATTGCACGAATCTCACCTACCGAACGCTTACGACGACGGATTGGAGTTTGAATGTAGATCGTTTCTGTCTCTTTTCGACCATATCTCATTATTTCAGCTGCTTTCATAGCGGCTGATAGGTGTCTTTTACTCATAACTTCCTCTCGGATAAGTTGTTACGAAATCACGTATCAACAACCTGTATATTATCAGAAAACCTCTAGATATCCATCAATATACATCAATATACGTCAATGGTGGCCTTTGCGTTTGGTTCCTCAATAGCATTCATCGAGCCTTGTAGAGGCATGATTTAAGTACTTTATTCAATACTTGTCTTTGATGGAGGCTTGCCCAGAACCACTGGCGCTAACATACCTTCCAATTGTTGGCAATGTCGCAACCCCGACATACCCAACTCAATTTTTTTCGTGCAATCTACATTTTTAGGGGTTGCGCGTTTAGCAACTCATCATAACGTAGGTATCAAGCTCGTTTCTTTTCCAGCTCCTGGTGAATCGAATGGATGAGGTCTAGCAGTTCATTGCGAATGCTGACCGGAAGCGAATGAATTAATTCACGGCGAGATTCTGTAACCGCTTCGTGCAATGCAACATGAGAGAAAGGTATTTTGAGCGCCGCGCATAGTAACCGCATTTGGCGAATATCTATAGGTCGTTCGCCTTGTTCCAAACGTTGCAACATGCGGTACTCGATGCCAGATAAACGAGCCAGTACCTTTTGGGTTTTCCGTTGTCGTAGTCGCTCTTGTATGAAAAACAACATGATAGGGTCGGTGTATCGATTGTTAGTTGGCATAAGGCTCCGTTATCACTCGCCAAATATGGCGGATTCGGTAGATGGATGTGCCAACCATGGTTAGTGAGTTATGAGCCTTGATGCGGATCACAACGCTACAGCATTAGAGTAATTAGAGTTCGCTGCGGCTAGATAGATAAATCGTCTTATCAGTATAGGCGAGAAATTCAATAAATAAATTTGTTACCATAAAACTACTGTATTAATATACAGTAAATCGTCAGTTAGGAGGCTAAATGTCTGAACTACATCAAAAAGCAGAGGAGTTGGTTTTGTGTGCGCTCGCAGACGATACATGCTGCGACTGCGATCAAGCCAACGAAGTCGGACTGTTTTTGTTGTCGCTGATCCTCGGACATAAAAAAGGGCAGCTAATTGCTGCCCCTGTGGAAGAGTTAAGTGCTAAAACAAGGCAAGTTGTTGCTTCAAGTGGTCGCGCTTGTCAGGAGATAAAACCTTGATTAGGCAATCTGCCAAATCGTTGGTCGTTTTTGATGATGGGCTCAGCGTGTGGCTAAAATATAACGACATAACAAATTGATGTTCACATGCTGGATTTTTACATTCGCAATAAAGGTCTGCACAATCGTTGGATAGGCGGTTAGTTTTCTTGATTACCGCCCGTTCTCCACAACCACAAAAAACACGGCTACCAAATATAGAAGGGTTGCTAGCCGCGCCAATTCCCATATGAAGCTTTGACGGTTTTAAAGAGTGTCTATACCCGATAGCACTGACGAAGGTGTGCCCACACTCTGGGTTAGAACAGGAACAAGACAAATCTGCGCAATTGGCATCTTTAGCGATGCTTCTACTTACAATCGCGCGTTCACCACATTTGCAATAAACTCGCATACATTGACCTAACTTAACTGACTGACAGAACAATATTACGTCAATGCCTGTGTTTTTGTACAGTTTTATGCAGTTGTTCCCGTATCGGTATCAAACTTTAAATGGAGCCGTTTGGGGATTTCTGGGTCGCTGTTTACTTCATCCATAATCAGTTCACAAACTGGAATGATTTCATCTTTGGCGTATTCACTGCCAATCTTAATTGGGTCGCCTAAACTGGTGGTACCTTGAGGGATGATCCCTGCTTTACCTACTGGGAAGCGATGGCCCACTAGAATATCTTGGGCGGTAATATTCTTAATTCGCTCAAATTCGTCCTTAGTGGCAATGTCGCCCACGGGGATTAGCTGAATCCCTTTCTCTTTGCCGTTTGGAATGTTCACAAACATACTGCGGAAATTACCCACGCCCTTGGAGCTGGCAATGGTTTCCTTCATCTTCTTTTCGTCTTCTTCACTTAGGTTCGGGTCAGAAGCGTAGAAGATAAAGCCCATGTGAGCCCCGTTCTTGTAGTAACGGCGACGAAATAGAGTGGCGTCTTTATTTAGCAAGCTGCTCTGAATACTGCCCAAGTAATCGGGTAACCCATAAACTTGTTGCTGCGGGTCGTACTGAGGTAAGAAGATCACATCTTCTTTGCGGTATTCTCGCTGTTGGTTGTCTCGTTCAAGAATGACAATGTTGCCGTTTTTGCGCCTACGTAAATACATGCCAGGTAACGGGTGCAAACGTACTACACGTTTAAAGCCATCACGGATTTTTAAGAAAGCGCCATCACCAAAGGTGAAGTAGTCGCGGCAAAAAGCTTGAATATGCCTGCGGCGAGTTGAGCCACCTTGTTGGAATCGACCAACCACATAGTTGGCCCGGGCAATCAACAAAGAGCCATGATAGGCGTTGGCTCTGGCAATGTCGGCTAATCCAGTGCGCGAAATTGGCGGTTCCCAATAGTTATCGGAATCGTTGTAAAACAAATCTGAGTAGGAAGTCATCCAACTATTAGAGTCGATAGCTTCGGGTGCGGAGTCGATGTGGTAGACCGACTCGGGTGCTTGTTCTTCTTGTTTGACTAAAGTTTCTGTTTGCTCGGTCATGCTGCAGTTGCCCAAGTTGATTTAGTTGGTGTTGAGTGGTCTAACGGCTCATTAATAATGGCGTGAGAAATTGCCCAAAATGCATCGGCGTGGCCTGTGGTTTGGCTGCGCTCCGCTTTGAATGTCATGGCGTTGCCGCTGGCGGTTGGTACTCGCTTAATCGCCATGAATGCCATAGCAATGTCTTTGTGTTCGGCATCAAATTGAAGTCGTTTGGCTTCTACTATGTCGATCATCTTCATCACAAGGCGGTTTTTGTTTTCGTTGCTGTAGTGAATAGCGTGAGACTCACGCGGGTATTTCTTAGAAATTAAGTCCCAAACACCGCCACCAATGCCCGTGGTATCGACGCCAATGTAAGTGACTTTGTAACGTTGAAATACTTTTTCGATTTCTGAAACGTGATACTGGAAGTTGAGTCCTTTCCAATAGTGCTTTTCCAATACACGGAATTTTTCACCCGCTACGGCAGGCGGTGCCACAACCACCAAGCAGGCATTGTCTCGGGTTCGGGATGGGTCATAACCTAACCAAACCTCTCTACGGGCAAAGGGTTGTTTATTGTTTGGTTTGAAGTCCTGCCAGTGGGCCGCGTCTACCATGCCTTTTTCAAGGTCAGAGAACTTGAAGACAGAAAGCGAACCATCAACAAACACACACATAAACAGGTTGTTGAAGTCGTCTTGGCTGTATTCTTCTCGAAGTTCGTCAATGTCGAATAGGTCACAACCACCATTAGCGGCATCTTCAATGGTGACAACATAACGCCACTGCTTATCGTCGCAGAGTCGGCCACCATCGCGATATTCTTCAAAAGTTGGGAATTCAATCTTGGCGCGAGACTCTTTGCCTTTTCGCCATTGGTCGCCCGTCCAAAATGGGTAAGCCTGGTGCATTTTTGAAGACGGTGTAGAAAAGTAGGTTTTACGCCACTTCTTATGCGTAGCCATTGCTGAAGCAAGTTTGTTCAGCTCATCAAACTTAGGTATCCAGAAATATTCATCAACATAAACATGGCCGTGGTAGCTCTGGGCTGTTTTGCTATTGGTTGATAGGAAACGTAGTTCTGCGCCGTTAGAAAGAATGATCGGGTTGCCGGTTAACTCGATGTCTAAGAACTCTTTGCCAATGGCAATAATGTAGCTGCGGAAAACTTCCGCTTGAGCGCGAGAAGCAGAAAGGAATATTTGGTTATCGCCCGTTAGAATTGCATCTTCTAACGCTTCACCGCTGAAATAGTAAGTCGCACCGATTTGGCGTGATTTAAGGATGTTGCGAATACGCTGCTTAATATTGTTACGCATGACATGCTGATATTCGAACAGCGATTCATGCCAGCGTTTAAAGTCTTCTTCGGCTAGGTGCTCAATGCTGTTTTTCTTTCGGCTCTTTTTGCGATTGCTGTTACCACCACGGCCTTGGTTGGCTGGTTCAGTATCATTAGCCTTCGAGCTGCCTTGCGAAAGCATGCGTTCCGCTTTGGCTTTTGCATCGGCATTCGCTTTTAGCAGCTTAACGTGATGGTCTATGAGTTTATCCATCTCTTTAAGCTGCTGATCGCTTTTCTCGTCTTTATCAATTAACACGGCCAAACGGCGGTTAATCATTTCCTCTACAGAAAGTTCGTTCAACAACAAAGCCCAGCCGAATTTCTCCGCCCAGGTATAAATGATGCGGTCACTATTTAGGTTAAGTTGCGCCGCTATTTCCTTTGGAGGTAATCCGCGTAAATAAAGCTTTTTCGCGGCCTCTTTTATTTCGTCTGAATATGCCATAGCTGCATCATACGCCCCGAAAACGCTCAAATGGCTAAGTGAAATTCGGATGAATTCGGATTTAGCCAAAATCCGAATTTATAGGAATTGAAGTGGCTGAAACCACTCATTCAAAGGCGTATTGTTTGCCGTACATAAGATTCATTTGACGTAATTTAATTAGGCAAACAACAAGCATGAGTAAAACCAGTGATTGGAAAATTGTTGCTACAGAAGGCGCAACCGTAGACGGTCGCCAGATTACAGCAGCATGGATTAAAGACATGGCATCGTTGTATTCAACTTCTGAATACACAGCAATGATTTGGCCTGAGCATGCTCGTTCTCATTGGAACGTGTTTGAAGGTAAGAACTGGGGTGTTGTCGAAGAGCTCAAAGCTGAGAAGAAAGACGGCAAGCTGCGTTTGTTCGCCAAGATTACGCCTAACCAATATTTGCTAGATGCTAACCAAGACGGCCAGAAGCTATTCACATCTATTGAACCGAATCCAGATTACAAGGGCGAAGGGCGCTGTTACCTAATGGGCCTAGCTGTGACTGACTCCCCAGCATCTACAGGAACAGACCGCCTTGAGTTCTCACGTAAGCAAGGTGAAGTCACCAAGATTGAGTGTAGCGACCTTGAGGAATTAGACGTGTCAGAGTGCTTCACGACAAATCCCATATCTAAGTTTTTCTCGGACTTGGCAAAGCATTTCCAAACTGGTGGGGAACTGCCAGCAATTAAACCTGTAGAGCCTGAACCAGAGGACATTGACGTGACTCCAGAGCAACTAGAAGCGCTATTTGATAAGAAATTTGGCGCACTTAAAGGCGAACTCGTAGAAGAGTTTGGCTTGCAAAAACCAGAACCAAAGCCAGCGCCGGAAGTAAAACCGGAAGGTGCAACAGTAGAGCAATTCTCTGCAACGCTAGACGAAAAGCTTAAACCGCTTGTTGAAAAAGTGACTGGCTTAGAAACGAAATTCAACGAACTTTCGCAAGAAGTACCAGGCCAAGAGCCAGGTGACTCGGGTGCAAGTGACACAATGCAAGGGGTATTTTAATGCTAAATGCTGTTTCAACTAAGTATCTGGCCGAATTTAGCCTTTCAGTAGCCAAAGCTGCTGGGCTAGAAGTCCCTTACGGTACTTTCAATATCACACCACCAATGGAAACGGCATTGCGCCAAGCGATTCTAGAATCGCATGAATTCCTTGGCATGATCTCGTTGTTGCCAGTTCAACAAATTAAAGGCCAAGTAGTTGATGTTGGTAACGATGGTCTTTCCACTGGTCGTACGTCATCAGGTCGCTTTAGCCGTGAAATGGGTCAAAGTGGTAATACGTACGAACTGACAAAAACAGATTCTGGTGCTCACATTCTGTGGGAAACAATGACGCAATGGGCTAACTCTGGCAAGAAAGGCGAGTGGCTTAAACTAATGCTAAATGCGATTTCACGCATCTTCGCTTTAGATATTCTGCGTGTCGGTTTTAACGGTACCTCTATTGCCACACCAACAGACCCAGATGCTAACCCGCTAGGTCAAGACGTTAACAAAGGTTGGTTAACCATTGTTAAAGAGAAGAAAGCTAGCCAAGTATTAGCATCTGCAAAACTGGACCCAACAGGTGCAGCGGCTGACTCATACAAGAACCTAGACTCGTTGGCACAAGACCTTATCAACACAACCATTGCGCCAGAACACCGCCAAGACCCTGATCTTGTTGTGCTGGTCGGTTCGGATTTAGTAGCAGCCGAACAGCACCGCTTACTTGATGCGGCAAATTCGCCAACAGAGCATAAAGCTGCTCAAGCGCTAGCTAAAACCATTGCGGGTAAAAAGGCATATACACCGCCGTTCTTCCCTGCTGATCAGCTTTGGGTTACGAACACTAAGAACCTTCAAGTTCTTACGCAAGCCAATACTCAACAGCGTCGCCAGAAAAACAACGATGACGAATTGCGCTTCGAGGCTAACCATATTCGCATGGAAGGCTACGCAGTGGGCAACCTTAAAAAGTTCGCTGCAATTGAATCGGTCACCGTTGTAGAACCTGCAGTTTAATGGAGTGAAAAATGGTTAGCCCATTAGCAAAACAGCGGAAGCAATTACTTGAAATGCAAGCTAACCAGTCTGCGCCAGAAACCGTTTCTGGTGTAGACACCGACAGCCTGCACATCAAACTGATTGAGTTTGAAGAAGACCGCAAGTATTTGCGTTCCTTCAATGCGATTGCTGATCGTGTAGAGCATAAGCGCAATATCTTGGTACCGAAATACAAGCCGTATGTTCAAGCCTACTTAGAAAGTGGTGAGCAGTTCGAAAACCCAATCTTCACCAATATGGTGATCTGGCTATTTGATATTAAAGAGCTGGATACCGCAATTGAGTGGTGCATAAAGGCAATCGAACGTGACTTGCCAACGCCAGAGAACTTCCGCCGTGACTGGCCGACATTCTGTGCTGATGAAGTACTGGCTTGGGCCGAAAGCGAGTCTGAACGTGGTAACTCTATTGAACCTTACTTCTCCAATGTGTTTGAGAAGATCGAAAAAGATTGGCGTTTACACGAAAAGGTTCACGCCAAGTGGTTCAAGTTTGCAGGCTTATACCTGATTCGAAATGAAGAAGGCCAACCGCAAGCGACAGCAATCGGCAACTTGGAAACGTTGGAAAAGGCTTTGGCTCTGCTTCAACACGCCCACGATAAGCACAGCAAAGTGGGTGTGGGTACCCAAATCAAGAAAATTGAACAACGAATTCGTGCCATTAAAGACGGCAAGAATCTTTAAAGACTCCTACGCCACCGCGCCTCGGCTGGTGAGGTAAGAGAAGCCAATAAGCTAACTCGATACCGTCGACCCAGTGGCTAGAGGTGCACTTATTTACTTACGTTGAAAAACAAGGGAATCGTGATGAGCTTTGGTGGAAAAGTTAACAGTGCAGCCAATACCGCCATATCTGGTGAAGGTTGGCCGGATTTATCAACCGATGAATTCCGCCAATTGCGCCGTATTCCTCACACCTTTGACAACGATTCTATGGCCGCAGCTGTGAGTATTGCGGCTCTGAATATCCAACAACGACTTGCAAGCCTGTTGGTTGACGATATTCCGCCACAGTTAAGCTCAGCCAAAACAGCTGCATATAAACGCGCGGTTTATGGTTTGGCTCATGCTGACCTATTGCCAGAGTTCGCCACGCAAGACCGCCGCAAAGAAGGTGAGAGCGTAGCGACAGATGAACCAGAACAAGAGTCACGTTTTGTCACCCAAAGCAATCAAGACGTGCGCTTGTTACTTGGTCGTAGTGCAAATGGGATTGCTTCGATATGAGCGAAACAGCTTACAACAAAACTAAGCTGGAGCACTTAACGGATTACATCGTTAGCCACCTAAACAGCAATGTGCTTGATAACAAAATTGATGCTTGGCAAGAGAACGGCTCGATAGTGCCAAGCGGGGAAGACCGTGGAAACGATGGCTATATCGCCTGTTATTGGAAATACAACGCGGTGGTGTCGGTTGAGGAGTTTCCTCACCAGTTATTAGATCCACGTTGTTTGTTAGCTCTGGTTGCCTGTTGGTTAAGTGACCATGAAGAAGACCGAAACGAACAGGAACTAGAAGACCCAACGCTATCGGTGGATGTGATCAGTAATGAAGTTGCTGATGTGAGCATAGAGCTTGAGCTGATGGAGCCTATCGAGTTGGTACCAGATTCAGAAGCCGGAATGATTACCTGGCGCGGAATTAAATACCGAGTTCAAGCCGTAGAGATTTACACCGCAGAAGAAGCGGAGTTGGTGAATGAAACCGACGATTAGTGCGAATAAAAGGGATGTGCTCAACATGCAAGAAAAGCTTGCCATGTTAGCACTACCACCCAAAAAGCGAGTTTGGATACTGAAAACCCTTGGTCGCTGGGAAAAAGCCAATACACGCAAACGCATTCAGCAACAGAAAGATATTCACGGGCAAGCATTACAGCCCAAAAAAGGGAAGAAGCGCGGCAAAGTGATGCGCCGTATGGCGAAAGGGTTAACCCCTTATGTACGAAACGCCAACATGCTCGACCTAACTTGGAGCAACAAGCTCACCGCAAGAATTGCAGCCAGGCATCACGTTGGTCAAAAGCAAAAAATGACCAAGCGCCAAATGCAAAAGCGATGGGGAACACCAGACTATTCCGCGCCTTGCTCGAAAGGGCAAGCGCGAAAGCTAAGGGAACTGGGTTACACGGTACCGAGAAAAAGCGGCAAAGGACGGAAAAAGCCAAGCCTTCGTCTATTGATGGAAACCGTTACCCATGGGCAAGCAGGGCAAATTATCCGGGAGCTGAGCAATCAGCCCAATGTCACCGCTTGGGATATCCCATTAGCAGAACGCCAGATATTAGGCAGTAACGAACGCGAAGTAACCCGCCAACTCATAAAGATCTTTGAGCAGGCCAAGACGCGAACATAAGCGAGGAAATAACCAATGGCAACCGGAAAGGTAGAGGTAAACAACCTCAATTTAGGGCAAGGCGGGATTCCAGAGATTGAACGCCACCTGCTCTACATCGGGCGAACGGATAAAGCCGAACTGCAAGGCAAAGTTACCCGTGTAAACAACATGACCAACCTTGATGAAGTGGTCGCTGATGATGCGCTAGGCGCAAACGTCAAAGCTGCGCAGCTCAATGGTAAACAAAACTGGACGGGTGCCATCTTCGGTTTGGCAGATGGTGACTCTTGGGAAGACGCTGTAGATACTGCCAATCTTACCGACTCTTTCGAAGGTATTTGTATTGTTGACGTTGTGGCCGACAAAGCCGAGTTCACAACGGTGCAAGACAAAGCAACAGAGCTAACGAGCAAACTTGGTCGTTGGGTGTTCTTCCTTGCTGCGTGTGCTGGTATTGATGCAGATACCCAAACGTGGTCGGACTATGAAACAGCCATGCTAGCCCTAGTGAAAGATGTGGCAGCAAATATGGTCACGCCAGTGCCAATGCTTAACGGCAATAATGTCGGTGTGCTTGGTGGTCGCTTATGTGATCGCGCTGTCACCGTAGCCGATAGCCCAATGCGAGTCGCAACGGGAAGTCTATTAGGTCTTGGTGAAATGCCAGTGGATAGCGCAGGTAAACCACTTGAAATGAGCACTATTTCAGCGCTAGCCGATGCGCGTTATTCACTGCCCCAGTGGTACGCCGATATGGAAGGCGTTTACTGGACAGATGCCACCACGCTGGAAGCGAAAGGCGGAGACTATCAATACCTTGAATATGTTCGCCCCGTTCACAAACTGAATCGCCGCGTTCGAATTAAAGCGATTCGTCGTATTGCTGACCGCATTCTTAATTCAACACCACCAAGTATCGAGCTCAACCGCACTTACTTCAGTAAAGACATGCGCGACATGTCGAAGACCACTGAGATTGGCGGCATTCCGTTCCCTGGTGAAATCATGCCACCACGCGATGAAGATGTGTCAATTCAGTGGATGACTAAAACCAAAGTAAACATTGGCTTAATGGTTCGCCCTCATAACTGCCCGAAACACATTGTGGTCAACATTGGGCTTGATCTCTCTAACCCTGCAGATTCGGAGGCATAACCAATGAGCATGCGTATTTCTGGCAAGAACATGCACTTTTCAATGGGCGACTACAAGTTGAAAGCGCAAAAAGTCACCTTATCTATTACCGACAATTCCGCCGTGAATAAAACCTCTGGTGTGCCAGATGGTTATGTCGATGGTGATGTAGAAGCAAGTGGTGAAATGGAGCTCACAACGCAGCAGTTTAACCAGTTGAGCAAAGCCGCAAAACAAGCCGGTTCTTGGCGTGGTCTGCCTGCCTTTGACGCTCTGTTCTACGGCAAGATTGATAAAGATGAGCTGAAAGTAGAAGCCTTTGGTTGTCGAATCAAAATTTCTGATTTGCTCGATGTGGATTCTAACGGTGGTAGCGCACTGGTTCACAAACTGCCGTTTGAAGTAACAAGCCCAGATTTTGTGAATATTAACGGTGTTCCATACTTGCGCTCAGATGAAACCGAAGACTTGGTGCAGTAAGAAGGGGGCGTGATGTCTGATGTTATCGACCATGCCAGTGGCCTTGAAACCCAATTCACAGAAGTGGCGCTTGCCAACCAACTGGCAAGGGCTAAGCGAATTGAACAACGGGAAAGCGCACAGGAATGCGGCGAATGTGGCGACCCAATACCCGAAGAACGCCGCCAAAAAGTACCAGGGTGCCAATATTGCACCCAGTGCCAAAGCGACATGGAGAGAATGACGCGATGAAACTAGGAAAGCTCTTTGTTGAGCATGTGATTAAGCCTGTTCTTGACCATTTAGATATGGCAACAGGCGGACACGGAAAAATGAACACGCAAGCCGCTATCAATCTGATTTTGATGATTGTGGCTCATGAGTCTGGAAAGTTGACCTATTCAAAACAGGTTCGTGGTCCTGCTCTTGGTTTTACCCAGATGGAGCCAGCGACATTCCGATGGTTGATTGAGTGGTTAGGCAAATCGCGCCCTCACTTGCTGGATGCTTTATCTATGTTTGGGCCTGTTGGTGCTGATCCTATTTGTGAAAGCGATGCGGATTATATGGTGATTTCCCCTCAGTTTGCGGTTGCTACTGCACGGTTGAACTTGATTCGGTTCCCAGAAGCTCTGCCCGAAGCGGATGATTTGGAAGGGCTTGCGCGATACGCCAAAAAGTATTGGAACACTCACGTAGGTAAGGCTACTGAAGCGGATTACCTCAACGCATACAAATCCATGGTTGGAGAAGATTAATGAGCTTTTTAACTGGAATTATCGGCAAAACCTTACTCGAAGTTTTGAAAGGCCTGTTCTTTCAAATCGGTTGGAAAATCATTCTTGAACGCTTTGCGACTCGCTTGGTGGTGTGGGGCTTGGAAACACTAAAAGGCTTAAGCACAAATGATGTTCTTCAAGAAACAGTTGACGACATCATTGCAGCACTTCAGGGCAAACGCTTGAAGGAAATCCCACAGAAGGAATAGCGATGGACTCATCATGGTTATCGGTGGGAGTGGCGATTATTGCGTTGGTCATCACCATTATCAATCTGGTATTTGGCAGAACGGATAAAGGGCAAACCACAGCCCGAGACCATGACCGCCGTATCCATGATTGTGAACTGGCAATAGAGCGACAACGCGGTGATGTAGCAGAAAAGTACGCCACCAAACACGAACTGCGGGAAGCCGTAGACGACTTGAAAGAATCAATTAACGGACGGTTCGACCGTCTAGATGCAAAGTTAGATAAAACAGAGCGAGAAGCAGCATGACACAAACAATCATTTTAAACGTTGGTGAAGACGAACTTGAATTCAAACCAACGCCAGCCGAGTACGATGAAGCACAGAATACCACCATGCAAGGTGATATCAGCAGTGCTGCACACAACTTCTTGATGAGCTGTGTTAGCGAAGGTTCAAAAGAAGCCTTGCGAAAAATTACTAAGCAGAACGCGGGTGCTGCAACGCAGATTTATGGCGCACTTCTAAAGGAGTACACGCCTAAGCTTTCCATCTCGGTAAAAAAATAGATGGGCTTGTCGCTGCCATTGATAGTAGCGACAGGCAAAAAATGTATGCGTGGCGGCGAAAGTGGCTACCTAATGAACCGGATACTGATCAGAACCTAGCTTATGCGATTTGGTTAGAGAAGAACCATTGGGAAAACATGCAAGCCGTCACCGCTAGCGGTGTAGCCAAAGCCTTTGGCGGTTAACCACTAAGCCTCAGTTCGCAAAGTAAGTAGAGAATTGTTGATGTTACCAGAAGCACTCAGATTTCAAGTTGGACTCATTGACCAGATTTCAAAACCTCTGGGCAATATTCAACGACAAATGACCGATGTCACCAACACCTATCGTCAAGGTACTCATACCATGATGGCGGGTGCGGCAGGCATGGTGGGTGCTGGCTTCGCATTACAACAAGCCTTGATGCCAGCCATTGAAATGGACCGAAAGCTAGGTGAAGTTAAATCACTTGGTGTTGCTGATGATCAGCTGCAAACCCTAGCTCAAACAGCGATGAAGTTTTCCGTCGAATATGGCAAGTCGGCCACTGAGTTTGTGGATTCAAGTTACAAAATTCAATCAGCGATTTCGTCTCTGAAAGGCAATGAACTTTCAGAGCTTACCCATATTTCTGGCGTTCTGGCAGCTGCAACAAAAGCAGATACTGAGACCATCACAGGTTACATGGGGCAGATGCACAAAATCTTTAACGATGATGCTGTGCAAATGGGTAATGTCGCATGGGCGCAAAAACTCGCAGGTCAAACAGCAACTGTTGTGAAAATGTTCAATACGGAAGGTAAGGAAATGGCTGCAGCCTTTCAGAACTTTCAGAGCATCGGTACGAAAAACAATATTGCGATGGAAGAGCAGTTTGCAGTGTTGGGTACGTTGCAAGCTATAACTCAGTCGGGTTCTAGGGCTGGTACACAATACTCTTCTTTCCTTCAAGGTGTAGCTAAAGCTCAGGGCAAGCTTGGTCATAAAGTTGCCTTTCAAAATCAAGATGGAAGCATGAAGTCTGTAATAGACATCATGGGGCAACTGAAAACTCTGTATGGGGACACACTCGAACTTTCAGAACAGGCTGAGCTAAAAGAAGCATTTGGAGGTCAGCAAGCAGTTAATTTCATTATGAATATGATGAATGAAACTGATGGACTAAATAAGTCAATCAAGCAATTGCAAGACGTATCGGGGCTGAAAGAAGCGAGAGACATGGCGCACACCATGACCGACCAGTGGGAACGACTCGAACAAGGCGTGTTTGCAGTGCGGACGGCTTTTGGTGCAGCGTTGCTGCCTGCTCTATTACCAGTGGTTTCAAACCTAGCCGATGGCGCGATGGAAATTATTCGATGGACTGAGCTTTTTCCCAACATCACGAAATATGTGGGATATGCCGCTGTTGCCATGTTGGGGTTGGTTGCAGCAGGTGGCCTACTTACTGTAGTTGCGGGAGCGTTAAGTATCTTAATGAGCCCAATCACGCTGATAGTTACGGGAATTGGTTTAGCTATTGGTGCTGTTGTGGGGTTGATCGTTTATTGGGACAAAGTAAAGGCTGCGTTCGGAGACACCGCGATGTTTAAGGCGTTGGAAAATGGAATTGCAATGCTGCGAGGTTCCTTTGGCTTTTTATATCAAGCAATTGAACCTCTATTTCCATTATTTAAGTGGGTAGGCGTTGCGCTTTTTGAAGTGATAAAAGTTTTAGCAGAGGTCGGAATTGGAGTGTTCTCTAACTTGATCACCGGAGGAATCCAATTTGTTTCCTATGTTCTTACCGCAATCGTGTCAGGTGTATCTCTCGTTATAGGTGTGTTCAGTAAGTTATTCCAATTCCTATCTGCCGGTTGGCAATGGGTGGTGAGTGGCTTCACCGATACCAGTGGATTTGCTTTCATTGGGCAAATGGCCGACTCGATGCGCAACATCTTTGGAAGCGTATTTAGCTGGTTCACTGATCAGTTAGCGGGTATTTGGGAAAACTTGAAAGGGCTCGTTGATTGGCTACCAGGTTTCGGCAGTGATGATGAAACGGCACCGGTGAAATCTAAGTCAGTCCAAAGCGCGACACCTTACGCACAAGTTCAACCAGGTGGCGCGGCCAAGAATATTGCTAGTTACCAAAACAGTTCAACTAGTTACGGCGAAATTAATATGTATGTTCAGCAGATGAACAATCCACAGGACATGCATACAGAACTTGAATTTGCGGCAGGCTAATGGCGGATTATATCTATCAAGACATCCTAATTGAAAACGGTGACGTGGTACTCGATGCAGGCCGAAACCCTGTATTGATTCAAGACCGAGCAGTGATCGCCCAAGACATTAAACACGCCATCATTGAAAGCAATTTAGCGGTTGATCTCATTGCAGAGCGCAGCCCATCAAAGAAAGCGGATATTCGCACCAAGTTGGAATTGTTGGTTGAAGAAGATGTTCGCCTAGTGCCGGGTACTGTGAGATTAGAAGAACCGACAGAAGGCACGATTTATGTTTTCGCCACGACTGCAGACTTTGGCGATGTAACTCTTGATATAAAAACTTCGGAGACAACCAATGTCTGATATTCCTAAGCCAGATTACGCCGAACTGGTAAAGCAATCCGGTATCCCTACCGATGCAGCCAGTTGGAAAAAAGTGCTGAAAGAGGAAATGGAAAAGGAAGAGTGCATTATCTCTAACGACTCGCTTTTCTCACCGTTCTGGCGCTTGATTGAATCGGCAGTGGTACAAGTGACCTTGTGGCTCATCAATACATTATTGGTGGGCTACGTTCTACCGAACATGTTTGTTGCAACCGCTGTAGACCAATGGCTAGACCTGCTTGCATGGCAGTGCAAACTCACTCGTAAAGAAGCAACTAAAGCCAAAGGTTTGATCGCCTTCCAACGTGCAGCAGCGAAAGGGCCAGCGTTAGTCATTCCAAAAGATACGTGGATTCAGACCGAACCCATTAACGGCAATATCTACCGCGTTCGTGTGCTAGCTGATACCACATTGCCAGAAAATGAAACCATGGTAATGGTCGATGTTGACGCGGAAAGTGAAGGTGCTGCCTACAACCTTGGTGAAGGTTACTACCATATTTTGCCTACTGCGATACCAGGTATTGCAGCAGCGACGAACCCAGCCGAATGGCTAACCGCTGCAGGTGCCGACAAAGAAAGCAACGATGAGCTTCGCTTACGTATTCGCAACCAGTGGAGCGCGGTTGCTAAATGGCACATTGATGCGGCTTATCGTTCATTGCTGACCAGTCGCGCAGGCATTAACGAAGATAACGTGTATTTCGAGCATAACGCTCCACGTGGGCCTGGTACCGCGAACGCTTACATTCTGCTTGATACGGGTGAACCATCACCGGAAATGCTCACCGACTTAAACACCTATATTCGCAACCAAGGGCAACACGGCCATGGTGATGATCTACAGGTGATGGCGATGCCAGAAACGCAAGCCGATATTGTTTGCCATGTGTGGCCGCTTCGCTCACTCACGATGGATGAGCGCACCCAGTTAAAAGCGGCTGTTGAAAAGTTCATTGGCGCGGCATTCCGCGAGAACACCGATTATTCGCCAACAGTTACTAATCCAGTGTTGCGATTTAGCTTCTCCAAATTAGGCCAAGAGCTACACGGCCAGTTTGCACAGATTGAATCACTCGAATTCGATAACGCCGACATCATTAACAACCTAACGGTGCCACGCATTCAGACGTTGGAGGTATCCATTGAAAATACCTGAGATAAACCTGCGTTACTGGATGGGTAGAGGCGAACTCGCCAAGTTCGCCCGAGCGCTACGCAACTATTGGGAACATGTGAAAGCTGCATTTGAAATGCCGTTGCAACAACATGACCCACTGACCGCCCCAATTGCTTTGGTCAACATTCTGGCTTGGCAGCGTGGAGTGGAAAAGCTAGGCCAAGAGCCCGAATACCTGTTTCGAATTCGTGTGGCTCATGCTTATGGGTTTTCTCGTGATGCTGGCTCAGTGTCCGGATGGGAGGAGATGTTTGAAAAACTCGGCTATCCGCACATTACCCAAGATGAAAGGTTAGTGAACGTCGATTGGGATGTGATCAGCCTGAAGATTCGAGATGGTGACTTAACCAAGGTACCGAAATTATTAGACACGGTGGTTCGCCAGTATGGGCGTACTTGTCGTCGTTACCAATACACCAGTTATGTCGAAATGCCGTTGGCTGCGCGAAGTAAGAACATCGAGGCGCAATACTCAACGTCACACGTTAAGACACGGATAAACGTTGGCATGTTACCGAACATGTTCAATGTCGATTGTGAATATTACCAAGCCACTGCGAAAGGCTAAGGAATTATAAAAAATGGCAAACGTAACAGATAAGTCTATTTTAACCGCCGCAGGTAAGGCGCTATTGGCACAGCTTAACGCAGAAGAAAAAGCGCTTGTTATCGACAAGATGATTTTTGCCAACGTACCAAACCGCCCAGAATACCCACAGTCTGATGATGTGGTACCAAGCAATGATGTAGTTCATGAAGCTGCAGTTGAACAGCGCGGTCGCCTTTCTGTTGACTCGGTGATCTACAGCACCACACTCACCAGTCAAGAAGGGCCGTTTGAGTTTAACTGGACGGGCGCTTACTGTTCTGAATATGGCGTATTGGTCACGATTGATCATCACGCGCTAACACCTAAGACGGTAGACGAACCAGGTGTTTCAGGTAATACGTTAGTGCGTTCAGTAGTTCTTGAATACAAAGACATTGCTGAAATCACCAACATTACGGTAGATGCATCAACTTGGCAGTACAACGCAACGCCACGTATGAAGAAAATGGACGATGATGTAGCCCAAGCCATCATCGACCAAAACGGCAAAGATTGGTTTATCGAAGACGGTTTCTTGGTAACGCCTCAAGCTAGTGCATTCAACATCAAAGCGGGTGCCGGCTATGTGTCGGGAAACCGTGTCGCCCTTGAATTTGATCGCAGCATTCAAGTACCTAATAAGCCATCTTTCATTTATATCGATGCGCACCGCGAAGGAACGCCAACAGGTGAGCAAGTTACGTTGTTCAACTTTGTTGTGTCTGCAGAAGAGAAAGACGACTACACCGACGCCAATGGGGTGAAGCACTTTGTTTGCAAGATAGCGCAGGTGTTGGGTGATGGTTCTGTGAGTGATTTGAGACCTGAGGGAGATAGCAAACGATATGCTAATACTACTTCGAACGATGGAGATTCCCAGTTGGGAGGTAATATATGGCCAATTTCACCGACAGATAAAGCTGAAGATGGCGATGACTTAACAGGTTACTCATATATTCGGTTGTTTGGTGGTAACTTCCCTGTTATTACACAATTTGCATTGGTAAAAAAAGATGGCTCGAAAACGCCATTAACGGGTGTTTTATCAAATATTAATCTTAGCACAGCTCCATATAGCGCCACTGTTGGCGATGATGATGTCTATTTAGCAATACGGAAATATTGGGAGATGCCAATATCTGGTATTGATGTTAGAGCGTTTGGAGCTGAGTGGAATGATTCAACAGATGATAGTGATGCTGTGCAGGCATGGGTAAATTATCTAGGAATTAGTCATGCATCTGGACAGTTCCCAGAGAACACTGGGCAATTTTCAGGAGTTTTGATTAACACTAAGTACCAAGGGCTTACAATCAAAGGCGTTGGAAAGCAAAGAAGCTCAGTAGGTACTGGGGCTACCATACTAAAGAATAATAAAACAACACCTATGTTTATTATTGCTGGTTCTGGAACAGCAACAGGGCTAGATATAACGAACTTTTCATTTAGACAGGTTGATGAATATGCAGGTGCATTCTTCTCATCAACCAACAGCGTGTCAGAATGTAAAATTTATGAGATCGATTGGAATTTAAAAAATAAAAATACTGGGTTTATTAATATAACTGCAAGGTCAATAAATAATTGCTCATTTAGGCACTATTATGGAACAGCAGCTGTTGGGCAGAAGATACCCCCTTGTAAGTTCATATCTGAACCTGGAGGTTCACAGTTCAACAATGAATGGTCTGATTGGTTTGTAAATTCCAACAATGAAGCACTAGTTCCAATGTTAGTAGTATCTGATGGGAGTGGTGGGGCAACAAGCGGAGCTCATGATTTTAAACGGTTGATCTTTGAGGTTTGCGGTAATGGTGGTGCAATATTATGTGAGTCAATAAAAAATAGTACGTTTACACTAATTTTTTGTGACGATACTGTTTCTAAGAAAGCACACCTCATTCACCTTAAAACAAATGATGCACCAGGTTCTCAGCCTTCCTATTTCAATACATTTATCGGTTGTATCTCAAAACAATCAGATGGAACATTCCAAGATTTGTGTATTGAGGGGCCAGGTACTGGGAGTCAAACAACACTCATTAACTGTGAGCTTGGTAATATTAAAATATCAGGTTTGCCTGCGACGATTATTGGCGGCAATATCATTAATGATAATAGTGTCCAAAAGTCTGTGAAAATAAAGAGTGGAAAGATAACACATTCATCTGGTATCAGCATTCCAGAGATACAAGTTGGCGTTAGTGGTGTAATAAACCCAGGTCAAGCAATTACCGTTAATTTCCCACTGCCGTTTACGAACATACCAAAAGTAACTGCAATACATGTGGGGGCCACGTCAAGAGATGGGTCTTTGACAATATCGTCAGAAACAAAAACTAGCTTCAGTGTTCATAATAGCTCATCTGTTCCAACGATAGCTAATTGGCAAGCAGTAGCACAACTATAATGAGGTTTTAAATGGCTATTTTAAATGACAAGAAAGAAACAAAAGGAATCGTTCTACCTTACAAAAAGATCGGTGCTATTAGTGGTAATAAAGATGGTGTTCAAATATCAATTCTAGAATCTGCAGGAAGAGAGTTTGACTGCCTAAATGGATATCCTGTTCAAATGTCACAAGAGCAATCAATAGCTCTTGGTACTGCACTCACAGAAGTTGTTTACAATTTCTTGAAAAGTGAAGCCCTAATAGAAGGTGATGATTGCTAGAATTTAATTTGACAATTACGGGTAAAGAAAAATGTTAACCCTAAACGGCACTCAGCTCCCATTAAAGAACCTACGCATTAGCGTTCGTCAGCAATTGGCCGGACAGGATATGTCCGGCCAGACCTCGGCTACCGACCAAGCGGAAACAGGCAGCAAAGGTAAAATTCTGACCGTGAAAGGCGTGATTCCATTCACTAAGAAACAACTATTAACCAACCTGTTCAGCATGGCAGAAGCTCAAGAAAACGATGCTCGCCAAATCTACCGCATTAGCAATAAAACGGCAGAAGCCTTGAAAATTCGCCAAGTGAAATTCCAAGGTGCAGTTCGTGCCGATGAGCAAGATTCTCATCGGCAATGGAGCGTTTCATTCGAACTTGTTGAGCACTTATCGGTACCAGAGCGAGTGGAACAACGCCAACCGGATAAACCTGCCGCACAGCAAAAAGTGCAAGGTGTGAATACTCCGGTTGAAGCTGGACAAAGTGGTGATGTCCCGCCAGATACAGAAGTTGAACTTACTGGTGTGATGAAGGTGCTCAAAGCTGTCGATAATGCCTTGGCTTAGTGGTGACGTATGACAACAAACAACAAGTTTCTTTGCCGCGCTTACCTTGGTAAAGACAAAGCCAAGGTGAAAAGCCATCGCATAGTCTTTAGTGAAAACACACCAGGTCGTTGTGAACTCTCAGTTGAAGGAAGTCCGGAGCTAAGTACTATCATCGCTGTGGATTTAGGTTGGGGCGATGATATTACGCGAGTCTTTCTTGGTTACATCGAACGAGTTCAGCCAGCCGAAAAAGGTTGGTCGAAAGTATTCTGCCGCGAATTAGCGGCGATACTCTACAAGCCACTTAACATCATTATGCGCCACCCAACACTTATGCAGCTGCTTAGCGAAGTCACCAATAAAACGGGTCTTCAATTTGTGGTACCAGAAAAAGCCTACAGCAAAACGGCCATTCCTTGTTTTTATAGCGATGGCAACGGCTATCGAGTCATAGACGAATTAGCTCAAGCGTTCAGCATTGATGGCTTGTTCTGGCAGCAACAAGGCAACGGGCAAATTTACGTAGGCAGCTGGAAAGATTCGTTCTGGGCAGATAAGCCCGTCACCATACCTAATGAACTAATGACAAACCACACAGCCAACAAGTCAGTAAAGATACCGGCTATTCCAAAATTGAAGCCAGGTGTTGTCGTGAATGGACTTCGATTAATTGGTGTAGAGTTTGAAGGAACGGAGGCAAAGCTAACATGGATGTGAATGTTATTAGGCGCATTATCTTCCGGTTGTTCCCAGAGTTTACAGGCCAGTGGCACTTGCCAAGGTGGGGAAAGGTTGTCGCATTGCCAGAACTACCAGAAGAGGGTGACTTATCTGATCGCTTTTATCCTCATTATGCCGTGGATGTTCAGCTACTTGATGAAAAGGGCATGGAATACGAAGACAAACCACCACTGCAGGCGGTACCACTTCCGGTGCCTGGTCTTGGTGATCATGCTGGCCGTCTGGAACCACCTGCAATTGGTAGCATTGTAGAGTTAGGCTTTATGTTTGGGCAACCGGACAAGCCTTTTGTTCGTTGCGTTCTTCCACTTGGCTTCAAGTTACCTGGTATCAAAGAAGGTGAAAGCCGATACCAACAACGTGAAGGTGTTTACCACCTGGTAGACCAAGACGGAAACTTTGAGCGAAAGACAGATAAAGACGACAAGCTAGAATGTCTTAACCAACGCATCAAAGTACTGGAAAACCGTTTAGCCGAAATTGAAGGTGACCACACGGAAACCGTCAAAGGTAATAAGGCAACCACGGCTAAGAATATCACCGAGAATGCGGACTCAATAAAGATGAATGGTGGTAAAGGAGTATGCACAGGTGCAAGCATTTGCCCGTTTATGGGTAAACCACATGTAGACGTATCAACCACCGTATTTGCAGGTAAGTAAGATGGCACTAAGCAAAGCATCACTGAAAGAGAAGTTAGAAAACGAATTGAAAGCACAGGGCTTTGTTCTTGAAGGTGAATTCGCTATGGCAGGGAAGATGGCAGAAGCCATTGCTAACGCAGTAGTGGACGAGATTACTCAGAATGCCCAAGTGCCAGTAACAAGCGGCAGCTCAGCTGGAAACTACAAAGTCACCTAAACACATACCATATCATCACCAAGCGCCCACCACGGGCGCTTTTCTTATATCTAAAGCCCAATGGCATAGCTACAGCCTAACGCCACGGAAAGGAGTAATCAGGTGACGGAATCCGCACTCCTCCTCCCCACCTACGACGTTTTCGATCTGGTTTTTTCGCAATTTTGATTTGGTGAAAATCTACAGGGTTAGGTGAAGCGTAGAGCACGTGCTAAAGCCTTTTGCTGTAAGGACTTTGAGTGAGGTGAAATGCTGCTGAAAAGGGCCTATATTGCGTCAAATAGAATTTCAACAATTGCGTTTTTTTTAGATAAATTGCAATAATGACGATCTGTAAGGATCTTGGTTTTGTTCGTAACTTATTGAATATTAATGTGTTGTGGTGTTTTTTGTCAGACTTTTAACGATCTAGTGTATAAAGTGAAAGATCTCTTTTCTTGGCGGTGAAGCTAGGCAAAGCAAGGCTTGACGCCAATCTGATAGTAATTAGATTTTTTCGAAACTGTTCAGGTGCTTAAGCTAGGAAGGAATACGGATAAGAGAGTAGAGTAATGACAGAAAACGTGATTTTGCCAAGCACCTATAAGGTTATAAGAACGATCTAACCCACTCTCTCTCTGTTGCTAACCTATTGATTTATAGTTGAAGCCTAAAAAGAAAGAAGGCATTATTTGATCATAAAATACGGACAGTCGCTGTATAGAAAGAGTTAGCTAACTAGTCATAACTATGTGCGTTTGAAGAATTTATCGATTAATTAGGTCAGGAGTAGAAAATGTTAAGTGGAGTAGTAGTGGAACATGCTGGAGAGAAAGCGGTATTAGAAACTCCTCATGAGTTATATTACAAATTTTCAATAATGGCTTTTGAAAAGCTTCAGGCGTACGCACCAAAAATAAAGCCACTCTTTAACAAAGGTAAAGAACTAACTGATAATGAGTTGAATATCCTTTATGAAAATAGGTTAAGTATGAACAATTTAGTAGTTTATGGTGCATTATCACTAGAGGCATATATAAACTTCTATGCGATTAGGTATAATATCCCTTTCCATAATGACTTTGAGAAAAACCTTTCGACACTAAATAAGTGGAAGATTTATCCTCACCTAAAAACAAACAAAAGTCTTGATGGCTCAGCAATTAAGAAAATAAAAGAAATTTTCAAACTTAGAGATGAAATTGTTCACCCAAAGCCTAACAGAATAATGATTGGTGATAATAAGCCTTACAATGGCAAAAGTGTTCAGTCAAAGATAGAGCTGCTTGATAAAGGACAATATATTGTAGACCTTAACTCAGTCTATAAAGCAATGTTTAAAATTGATTTAGATGAAAAGAAAAGCTATGAGGAAGCACCTTGGATGCTGGAACTTCAAAGGTTAACTTGAGTACGTTAGCTAACAAGTGTTTAAGGTTTCAAGATACTTTCTCTAATCCGGAGTAAGTATCTTAGAGTAATCGCCCTAAACGACCTTTGTCCGGAAATGAGTTTCAAACTTTGATGTCCGGCAACAATAAAACGGAGTGCTTTTACTGGGATTAATCTTACTCATTTAAATATGTGTATCGATGTGTGGACATTTTTGGGACATTCTTGCCTTTTGGTTTTGTTAAGTTTATGAAGTTTAACGCATTTCAGGCTGGCGTTTGGTGAGACCACATCATCAATCACCCAAATCGCGCTTAGTGTGGATTAGTCGCGAATAAAAGAATGAAAAAAAGGCTCACATCTCTGTGAGCCTTTTGCTTAGTTAGGAGGGTCCAAGCAAGTGGACATCGTCATGGCTAAGGTCAATTAAGTGGTAGTTCTGCAACCACTTGATTGAACGCACTACGAGCTTTCTGTGCTTGTTCGGACAACTCAAGTTTCTTCGCTTGTGCTGCGGTTAGATTGCTCTCAGCAAGCTCCAATGCTTGCTGCAACTCTTCCGGCAATTCATGCGTTTCCATCTGAGAGCCTTGTTCAAGAACATATGCTCGAATCTCTTTTTTCACATCTGCCAGCGCTTTGTAGACGGAGCGTTCTAGCTCGGCTGCGTCTTGAGCTGCATCTTTTACTTTCTCAAACTGAGCCAGTGCCATACCTTCAGCGGACCATGGGTCCATGTCTGGCAGTTCTTCGATGTTGATTGTTGGCTCGATGTAGTCGTTTTGATGGCGTAGGTCGAGACTGGTCGCACGAACGGCAGAAACCATCAACATAACCGAAATCCCTAGTAGCGGCAGACCACCCACGATAGCTGCAGTTTGAAGTGTGCTTAAACCGCCCAAGAACATCAAAATCGTTGGCAGAAATGACAGTGTAAATGCCCAGAACATGCGGTTCCAACGCATAGGCTCTTCTGTCACGTTGTTCTGTACTACCGACGCCAAGATGTATGAGATAGAGTCAAAAGTCGTTGCTGTGAAGATAATACACAACAGCGTAAATACCGCGATAACCAGTGTGCTCATCGGCAGTTGGTCAAGCATCGAGAAGATCGCTTTGGTTGCGCCATACTCGTTGAGTACCGCCACCACATCTAAGTCTCCAGACAGTTGCAATGACAGACCGTAGTTACCCAAAATCATGAAGAATAGGAAACAGCCCAAAGATCCAAAGAAGATCGAACCTGTCACCATCTGTTTAATTGTGCGACCACGGGAGATACGTGCAACGAACAAACCCATACTCGGGGCGAATACTAACCACCATGCCCAGTAGAAGATGGTCCAATCTTGCGGGAAATGGGTATTTTCAAATGTACCGTAGCCCCCAAAAGGTTCAGCCCAAGTTGCCATTACAAAGAAATTAGAGAGTAAGCGACCAATTGAATCTAGGCCGGTTTCCAACATAAAGATGGTTGGACCCGCAACAAGCACAAACGCCAATAAACCCATAGCACCCCAGAAGTTGATGTTGCTGAGGATCTTGATGCCTTTCTCTAGGCCCGCGTAGGAAGAGTAGGCAAAAATCGCGGTACAGATCAGCAATACGCCCGCCTGGGTTAGGGTGTTCTTTGGCAAACCGAATAGGTGATTCAAACCTTCGGTGATAAGAGGAGCGGCTAGACCAAGCGTGGTTGCTGCGCCGCCTAAAAGACCAAAGATGAACAGTACGTCAACAATCTTGCCCGGCGTGCCTTTACTGCGATGCTCACCAAGAACTGGCATGAGCGCGCTAGAGATCTTCAATACAGGCTGTTTACGCACATAGAAGAAGTAGGCGATCGGCAAAGCTGGGATCAAATAGATAGACCATGCGATTGGTCCCCAGTGGAATAGCCCATAGGTCGCCGCCCAGCGAACTGCTTCTTCGCTGCCAGGTTCGAGTTGAAATGGTGGTGATTGGTAGTAGTAGGCCCATTCGATACAGCCCCAGTAAAGAATACTGGCACCGATGCCGCCACAAAATAGCATCGCGGCCCAAGAAGCAGTGGCAAACTCTGGCTCTTCATCGGCTTCACCTAGCTTGATCTGTCCCATGTCACTGAATACGACATAAACCATGAAAGCACAGGCTGCTAAGCCAAGAGTTAGATAGAGGAAACCGAGCTTGTCGGTCATGAAGGTTTTCGCGATCGCAATCCATTCTGCCCCTTGTGCAGGGAACATGATCAGCGGAAACACAATCGTGAGTAGCAGTGCAATGGCACCGAAAAAGGTGGGCTTATCAATAAGCGCAAAGGAGTTTTTCACGAGCTTTATTCCATAATAATGAGACCAGAATTATGGTGTGAAGTCGTTTTTTAGAACAAATCAGGAATGTTGTCGTAACGATAAATTTGTAAAGTGATGCTAGTAAAGAGTGGTTCGGTGACTCGCTAGACTAAGGCAAGCAGAATGCCGCCAATGGTTACCGCTGCGGACAGATATTGCCCCGCCGAGTATGAGCCATCTTCCTCTTCTTCAATTTTGTCTGGATGATCCATTCCGAGTGCGCCATGCGCAAAAGATTCAACCTTGTCACCAACGGTTTCGTTTTCAGCTTCGATTTTCTTCGCTTCTTTATCTATCTGTTGCAGGGCGACTAGTAGCGCTTTTCCTTCATCAGACAGCTTAACGGTATTTTGCTCAACCTTAAGCTGCGCAGGCTCTGAAGATACAGGCGTACCTTTTGCGGGCTGAATCTTTGCCGGGCTATAAGTTTGAGTAGCATTGTTGGTAACAGGCGTCATAACACTCTCCGTAGTTGCACCTTAAATAGAGTATCGGCCGAGCAGTGAAAAACTTGTGTAATTAATCACCGAGGTGATGTTTTGCTACTCTATTTAGGCTTGCCTAATTAATAAGCAATAGTTGTGCCGATACTCAGTTAGGTTGAACTACGTGGTTGTGTTATTCGTAGGCTATTTGCACTCTAAGCCTTTTCCTCGATGAGAAAGTTTCTTGTACGCTTTCATACGATTTTCTTGTTTAACGTAGCGCGTTGGTGGAGACAAAACTTGCAGTTGGTAGTCTTCGCTAGAATCACTCAATGATTCGACAGGAGTGATGACCACCACATTCAGATCGGC
The DNA here is from genome assembly GCF_000695685.1 of Vibrio fortis. GTDB lineage: Bacteria > Pseudomonadota > Gammaproteobacteria > Enterobacterales > Vibrionaceae > Vibrio > Vibrio fortis_A. The sequence continues at coordinate 157,890 of NZ_JFFR01000025.1, forward strand.
ATTGCGACGTAAAATAGAGGCGGCAGTACCTAAGCCTTGTTCTGTATGAAATTTGCCTGCGACGTGAATGACTTGTTTATCTGGATTTTCATCTAGGTATGTCACAATCGAATCTGCCATGGTTTCATCCCAGGTCACTTGAGCGGCAAATTGTTTTTCGGTTTGCTCAGGTGTGCCATGGTGCATGGAAGCCATGAATTTTTCTTTATACGGGCTGTCACTAGTATTGACGTCGTCAGCTATCCATTGGCGCTCTTCAGGAGTCAATTTTTCTAGGTAATCCATTCCATTACGGCCGATACACTGCACAACAGGCTTTGGTGCATTGGCGGCGATGATATCGATACCTTGTGATTTCGCTAGCTCCACTAGTGGGCGATAGTCACTTTGATAATTTGGCCATGCAGCCGCGCCTGACATGAGAACTTGTTCGCCGATCTCTCCCGCAAGATAGTCGTCGATAACACTCTGGTGCTGCCTTGTGAATTGTTCCATAGATAGGGCAACGTCTTTGCTGTCTGCTAAGCGTGCCTTAAGAAAGTCAGTTTGGAATCTGTGTACAGCAGAGTGTGTATGCCATTCACCAATTAGAACCACATCGGCATCAATCAATGCACTCGGGAGTTGGTTAAGCGCAATCGGCTCCCCTTCTGCAGAAGCGAATTGGTAGTCGTAATAGGTAGTAACTGGGGATAAAACGGCTTTGTTGTCGCCTTGAGCCTGCTGAGAAGGCTGATTTGCACAAGCAGTGAGAAGGGCGGTTAGGCCAATAAGTAAAATACGTTGCATTGAATAACTCCTTGAAGAGTAAGCATACTAAATGAGGCTCACAGAGAATTCAATGCAAACGATAATTAATATCAACTAGCTCTGTTTACGATAAACTCTTAGCATGAAATCGGCCTCGCACTGGTAGCTATCGCTTTGCATCAACTCTTGCTTAAATGATTCTGTTGCCTTCCAAGCGAACGGGGTCATTTGAAGCAGGTCAAAGGCATCCGAACCTGAAAGCTCCATCATGTAGTTTAGGTGCTGTTGGCTCTCTAGGGTAAATCCTTCGATGGTTTCTGGTGTTTCGTCATGCAGTCGCACGCCATCATAGATCGCATCACGCAGTTGATACAGGTGGCGGCCAGCAGGCGTCACTGTAATTACCACACCTTGCTCTTTCAATGTTCGTTGTAACTCTTCTGCCTTACAAGGCGCATAGATGCGTAGAACGGCGTCTAAGCTGCTGTTAGCGAAAGGTAGTCTATGGCTCGATGCCACTGAAAAGTTAACCGCTGGGTAGCGCTTAGCCGCATAACGGATAGCAACCTTAGAGATGTCTAAGCCGTAAATGCTTGGATCACGTTGCGCGAGCTTAAGAGCGATTTCATTGGTGTAGTAGCCTTCACCACAGCCAATATCCAATAGATTCGGCTTTTCCTCTGGTAATACATATTCACACAGAGCAACCACAGCTTGGCGCATTGGGTTGTAGTGGTCACCTTCTAAGAATCGGCGACGAGCTTGCATCATCTCTTTATTGTCACCTGGATCTTTTGAGCGCTTGTGGTGGGCTGGCATCAAGTTGACGTAACCCTCTTTGGCAAGATCAAATTGGTGGTTGTTCTCACACTTGAAAGTTCGATCAACTTGAGTGAGAGATTGGTGACATAAAGGGCACTGGTAGTTCATGACGCTCTCTGTGCGGCTAGTAAAGTGGGCAGCGAGTTTATCAAAAATGTCGCACTAGGCGAAATAAAAAGAGCCGCGTAATGCGGCTCTTGATTGGGTTAATGGAAGAAGTCGACCTGTTGTTTTAGGTCTTGAGCTTGCTGCTGGAGCGCGGTAGCACTTTGCGATGTTTGTGCGCTGGTTTGGCGACTCTCTCTGTTTAGTTCGCTGATTGAGTGCGCATTAGCTGCTATCTCTTGGGTAACGTGTGCTTGCTCTTCAGAAGTCGCAGCAATGGCATCCGCTTGAGAAGCGATGGAATGGATCTGGTCAGCAATCGACTCCAAGGCAGTACCCGCTTCCTGCGCTTTGTCTAAGACAGAGTTAGCACTTGTTTGGCTCTCATTCATCATGCGTACAGCGTTGTCCGTTGAACTCTTAAGAACCGTAATAATGTCTACAACGTCTTTAACTGAAGTTTGTGTACGATGTGCTAGCGTTCTCACTTCATCAGCAACCACAGCAAAACCTCGACCTTGCTCGCCAGCACGCGCAGCTTCAATTGCAGCGTTAAGTGCCAGTAGGTTAGTTTGCTCGGCGATCTCATCAATCATCTTAGTAACGGTTTGAATGCTTTCGCTGTCTGTGTTTACTTTTTCGATTGCTGCCGCTGATTGGTCAAGTTGATCGTTAAGCTGAGCAACATCAATGCAGACGTTCTCAACAATTTCTAAGCCTGATTGACCATCGGTATTCGCAGAACGTACGTTTTCAGCGATGTTTTCGACTTGTTGGGCAACAGATTGCGCCGATGATGCCATCTCTTCAATAGCAGTCACCACTTGCTCAACTTGTTCTTGTTGGCGCTCAGATTGAGTAAGGTTAAGTGACGCATCACTCGCTACACTGCTAGAGTTGCTTTCAACCTTATCGCTCGCTCCACGGATCTCACCGACTAGATTGTTGAGCTGGTGAGCCATGTTAGATAGCCCATTACTCAAGTTAACGATCTCGTTATTGGTATTTCCAGCTGTGCGTGGAATATCGATACTTACTTCACCTTTAGCAAGGCGGTTCATGTATTGATTTAAGGTCGTCAGTGGGTTGAGTGTGCGGCTCAAGAACACAGTTAGAATCAAGAAGGTGATAGAACCAACAACCAAGGATACGATAGCGATCAGTTTAAGCAATTCTTGACTGCCTTTGGTGACTTCACTGATGAAAGTGCCACCAAGCAGTTTCCAGTTCCAGCCAGCGACTTCCGTGTAAACTAGATACTTTTCACCGATGCTACCTTGGTACTCAAATGGGTACTTGATGAGGCCACTCGGTTGTTCAAATAGCTGGTAAAACGGTTTGTTACCTTCGTAATCCTTCACATCAATAATCGAAGGATCACTTTCAGTATGCTTCGGGTGTAATAGGTAGTGGCCCAAATGATCGGGGTTGTTATCAAGCACGATAGTATAGCCAGTATCACCCCAGTGCACGGTTTTCAAAGCGGCAAACAAATCTTGAGTTGCACGCTCTACTGCAAGACCGATGAAAGAGATGCCCATGACTTCACCTTGAGCATCCTTGATTGGTGCGTAATAGGTAATGTAGCGCTGACCATAGAGCTTGATCTGTGCATAGTAAGGCTGACCACTAATCAGTTTTTGATAACCTGGGTGGCTCTGGTCAAGCGTTGTGCCAATCACACGCTCACCTTGCGGGTTCTTTAGCGAGGTCGCAACACGAATGAACTTATCGCCAAGTGGCGCAAATAGCGTGGCAACGGCACCTGTATCACGAGTAAAGCTATCAACGAGTTTAGTGTCGCCGATTAAGCTTTCGCTGTACTGTGTAATGTTTGGTACCTGATGACCTTGGAAGTCGACCGTGTAGTTTTCTACATATACGCCTGCTAGGTAGCCGTTACGAAAAGTGGACTCTAGGACCTCAGCTGTGTGCAAATAAGCATTGAATTGGCCTTCGATGGTCTTAGCCATAGATTCAATTTTAGATTGGTGCTCTTTGAGAGTACTTTCTAACAGCACATTTGAGGCGTTTTGATAAACCAGTGCAGCAATACTGGAAAATGCGATGACTAGACACAGTGTTGTGACTAGCTTTAATTGAAGCCCAACACTTTGATTCTTGTATTTATTCCACATGACGTGCCTTTATTGTTCATTTTGTAAATATATATTTTGCATGCTAGCTATTTATAAAACCAATTAATTTGATATTTATTAATTTAACTATCAAAAAAATAAACAAAGCGAGCGAGTTGCTCATGATTTGACCGGGTGTGTGAGGAATAAATTACAAAAAAAAAGGCCAGAGATTCCGGCCTTGAAGAGATTATTGAATCGAGCGGCTTATTGGACAGAGATAGCCTGTCAGCTCAAATACTTAACTGTTGAGTTATTTTGCTGCGATAGTTGTGAGCAGCTGGTGGCTTTCGCCTGGTTGCAGCTCTTTACCTTGCTCGATGCTTGGAGCGTGAAGGGTTGATTCAACACATAACATGGTTAGGTAGCCATCATCTTGCATGTCACCCATACCTGCAGCGCCTTCTGCCCATGGATTCCATAGAACTGCACTGTTGTGGCCTTGGTTTTCAACAGTCAGTGTGCGCGCAAGTTTCGCATCAGCGACTGAAATAACGGCTTCTGGCTGCGTGTAAACACGATCGATAGTATCAGTGAGTACAAGCTCATCACCGCCTTGGCACACTTTGCCATCTTGTAGGCTATCAATGTACTCAGGGCCCATGCCTGTCGTTTTAGCTTGGTGAATATCGCCCACATTAAGGTATGTGTGCAGTGCACCAGAACACTTCCAAGGTTGAGAGTCAGTATTTGTCACCTCTAGCGTTACTTTCAACTCATCACCGATTTCGACGTTAAGACGAGCGTCAAAGCGGTGTGGCCATACTGCAAGCGTGTTGTCATTAGTGCTTAAACCTAGGCTTACGATAACACCGACTTCACTTTCACGGTGCTCAATGAGTTGCCACTCGCTGTTGCGCGCGAAACCATGTGCAGGTGCAGCAATACGGCCAAACCATGGCCAACATACTGGGATACCGCCACGTAGGGCTGTTTTACCGTCAAACTTTGCTTGTTGGCTCATCCAAATTAGGTCTTGTTGGCCTTTTGGTTGGTAAGAAACCACGTGTGCACCAAACAGAGAGATCGCAGCGTTCGCTTTCTCGTGAATAACACGAACCAGTTTTACGTCTTCGTGTTCAACAATCGTTACGTTGTCTGAAAGCACGGTTACAGCAGGGAGAGTTGATAAATCCATTACATAATCCTTCTTAAGGGAAATTGAATTCAAATTCGAGTTGAGCGGACTCGGGGAAAGAGTAGGGGAGCTCTCGTATTTGAATTGAATCTCATACCTAACAAATGTGCCGCTTGTTAAACATCATCTTTGACAAGGGCTTTGGTGTTTCATAAATCGCAGGTACAAAAAAGGCGACTCTAGAGCCGCCTTTTCTTTTCAGTCTTTTCTCAAAGACAGTCTAGCTAAACGCTATCTAAGTAGTAATTACTTAGAGATGTGTGCGATTAGGTCTAGAACTTTGTTTGAGTAACCGATTTCGTTGTCGTACCAAGATACAACTTTAACGAATTTGTCAGTTAGAGCAACACCAGCTTTAGCATCGAATACTGAAGTGTTAACTTCGCCGATGAAGTCTTGAGAAACAACTTGGTCTTCAGTGTAACCTAGAACGCCAGCCATTTCGCCTTCAGAAGCTTCTTTCATTGCAGCACAGATTGCTTCGTAAGATGCAGCTTCTTTTAGGTTAACAGTTAGGTCAACTACAGAAACGTTAGCAGTTGGTACACGGAAAGCCATACCAGTTAGAAGGCCGTTTAGTTCTGGAAGAACAACGCCTACAGCTTTAGCAGCACCAGTTGAAGATGGGATGATGTTTTGAGAAGCACCACGGCCACCGCGCCAGTCTTTAGCAGAAGGACCATCTACAGTTTTTTGAGTTGCTGTAGTAGCGTGAACTGTAGTCATTAGACCAGACTCGATGCCCCACTTGTCGTTAAGAACTTTAGCGATTGGAGCAAGACAGTTAGTAGTACAAGAAGCGTTAGAAACGATGTCTTGACCAGCGTAAGTGTCTTGGTTAACGCCCATAACGAACATTGGAGTTGCGTCTTTAGAAGGACCAGTTAGAACAACTTTCTTCGCACCAGCAGTGATGTGCTGACGAGCAGTTTCGTCAGTTAGGAAGATACCAGTTGCTTCAGCTACAACGTCAACACCGATTTCGTCCCACTTAAGGTCAGTTGGGTTACGCTCAGCAGTTACGCGAACTGTTTTACCGTTAACGATTAGGTTACCGTCTTTAACTTCAACAGTACCGTTGAAACGACCGTGAGTTGAATCGTACTTAAGCATGTATGCCATGTACTCTACGTCGATAAGGTCGTTAATACCTACTACTTCGATGTCAGCGCGCTCAACAGATGCACGAAATACGAAACGACCGATACGGCCAAAACCGTTAATACCTACTTTGATAGTCATTGTAGTTGCTCCACAACTTAATTTCTGATTAAAGATAACTGGTAGTAAAATTACAGAATCCAGTTTAAATCTGCAATAGATAATCCGACTTAACTTGTTTAATGTCAAAAAAAAGCGACGCTTTTCTTAACAATTGGGTGTAAGTGGTTGAAATTTGACCATTGCTAGTGGTTCTGTACCCCTCCAGTTGGGTAAAATACCTCTAAATGACGATTCACTTATGAGTGTATATGTACAATGTATCTCGGTGAGAAAGTATGTGCTACAAATCCCGCTAGATGCAAGTATTTATGGAAAAAAGTAAATATAATAAAAGAGAATGTGGAGAGATATTAACGTGAATCAAAGGGGAGAAAATATGACGAAGCCCGATGAATACTGGCGTGAGCGCCTGACTGATGAAGAATATCAGGTGTGTCGTCTACGTGGAACAGAGCCTCCTTTTACTGGCAAGCTGTTACACAATCATAAGACAGGGGTTTACAGCTGTACCTGTTGTGAAGCCCCACTGTTTGTGTCTGAGAATAAATACGACTCCGGCTGTGGTTGGCCAAGTTTCGATGCCCCTATAAATGATAAGGCAATCCGTTATTTAGAAGATCTAAGTCACGGTATGAAACGTATAGAGATCCGTTGTGCGGCCTGTGATAGCCACCTAGGTCACGTTTTTCCGGATGGTCCTAAAACCACTGGAGAGCGTTTTTGTGTAAATTCTGTGTCGTTAATTTTCAACAAAAATGACAAAACTACAGAATAAGGGACATCTATTGTCAAAACCTTTCATATGGCGTGGTGTCGTTACAAAGTAAGTTGACGAATTGCGAGTCGCTTCTCTCAAAGGCATAAAAAAACAGCTACCAAAATGGGTAGCTGTTTTTGTTTGTGCCTCTGGTTTGTATTGTTGAACTGTGTAGTTATCGTTTAGGTACAAGCGATGGTTGGTACCTTCCATCTTCAATGGCTTCAACGATGTAGTCAGCGTCATCCTCTAGCTTGTCATAAACATCACTTGGGAAGTGGTACAGCACTTTCAGTTCAGGCTCCGATGCAATCGGCACATTAAACTCTTTGGCGACCATCGCCCATAGATACGCTCTTTCCATGTTACCTAGGCTGTGATTAATGCTCGCTAGGGATTTAAAGATCTCAGTGTTGACGGTTGAGCCGTTTGAAAGCGTAAGTGCGTTATTGAGTAGCTTGACGGTTTTCTTGTGATCACGCGTGGTATAGAAGGTAGCTAATGCGTATTGCATTTCCGCTGTGTTGAGTGCATCACTGCCTTCTAGCTGTAAGAAGCTACGACGCGCATCAATATTGCCGGTTTGCGACCATAAGAAGTAGAGGGTTTCCGGCTTATTGGAACCTAAAAGCTCTTTTACGATTCGTTCTTCTTCTTCGATGCTGTGCATCAGTGCTGAGAAGCGGCGCTGCTTGAGTAAGGTCTGATCGATGGTTTCTATTTGAGAAGCCAGCTCAAGACACTTCTTGTACTCAGCGATTAAGCCATATTCTACGATCTTGTTGTGCTCGGTAGGCTGCTTCAATACGTCGAAGCGGTGCCAGATGAGATCGGTACGTGCAACTCGGCATTGACCATCATTCATATTGAGGTCAGCACAACGCAGTTCTGAGTGAGCTTCACATAGCTGTTCTGTATTTTTGTTTCCCTCAAAGCACCCAGTTAGGGCCAAAGGGGCAGCGGCGAGTAGCCATTTAAAAATTCTCATATACCTTCACTTGTGATCGAATACACTTATTTCCAGTGCTCCGCTTGACTCCATTCCACGACAGGTTATTTTCTGGTGAAAATTGTTAATACTAAGGCTTTACCATGGATGCAGAACAACTTCTTAACGCAATGACCCCAGAGGTCTATGAGCGCCTAACGTATGCAGTAGAGACGGGAAAATGGCCCGAGGGTACGGCATTGACGCAAGAGCAGCGTGACTCTTGTATGCAAGCTGTCATGCTTTACCAGTCAAAGCATAATGTTGAAGCACAGCATATGACAGTTGCAGCGGGTGGTGACATTAGCTTTAAGTCGAAAGCTGAACTTAAGAAACAATTTACTTCAGATCAAGAAGATATTGTTAGAGTAAATCCTAATCACTAAGTCATACTTGTGACAATATCACATAGTTTAAGATTTAAAGTGAAAAGGGGTGGCATTGAGCCGCCCCTTTTTATTGTCTTCACTTTGATTTTTAGCGTGTTGTCTATCCGAAAATACCTTCGGTTATAGACTCATTTCACCACGCAAAACTTGCTGCATTTTTTCTTTTACTTGCTCGTAGCTTAGGTCTTGGCTAAGTAAAAAGTGCAGTTTCGCCAGTGCCGCTTCAGGGGTCATATCGTAACCACTCACTACACCGGCATCGGCAAGAGCACAGCCTGTCGCGTAACCACCCATGTTCACTTTACCAGCAAGACATTGAGTTAGGTTAACCACGATGACGCCACGCTCTGAGGCATCTTTTAGATGTTGCAGCAGCTCTGGGTTTTGTGGCGCATTGCCCACACCAAATGTCAGCAAGATCATCGCATTTACTGGCTGAAGAAGGGTGTTTCGAATCACTTCGTGAGAAATACCTGGGTACATTGTGATCACACCAATTGGTTGAGGTGTAATGTTGTGTACCTTGAATTCGCCTTCTGGCTTCTGATCAACCACAACATTGTTGCTTAGTTGGATATTGATACCCGCTTCAAGTAGTGGATTTAGGTTTGGTGAGGTAAATGCGTTGAAGCCATCTGCGTGTGATTTAGTACTGCGGTTACCACGCATCAATTTGTTATTGAAGAACAGTGTGACTTCGTTGATCGGGTAGTTGGCCGCAATGTGCAGTGCATTCAGCAGGTTTGCTTGACCATCTGAACGTAGCTCTGCAAGTGGGATCTGTGAGCCTGTCACAATCACTGGTTTGCCAAGGTTCTCTAGCATGAAAGAGAGTGCCGAGGCCGTGTAAGCCATGGTGTCTGTGCCGTGCAAAATAACAAAGCCGTCGTACTTATCGTAGTTAGCGCGTATGTCATCAGCAATGGTCTGCCAATCTAGTGGCGTCATGTCTGAAGAGTCCATCAGCGGAGAGTATTCATGAATCGTATACTCAGGCATCTCTGGGCGGTGGAATTCAGGCATGCTTGCTAGCTGCTTGTCCATAAAACCCGCCACTGGTACATAGCCGTGGTCATGCGATTTCTGCATACCGATGGTGCCGCCAGTGTACGCAATGTAGATATGTTTTCTTTCCATAGCGATTGTTACTTTTTGTTTATAGGGAACAGGGACGCGATTATAGCGGATAATCTGCCAATAAAAAGAGGCACCCCACACAGAGGTACCTCTTAATAGAACAGTAAGGAGAGACGTTTATTGTACTTGGCAATTCAAGCAGAATGCGTATCGGCCTTGAGGGTCATTAAAGTTACTTAAAAGCTGGCTATCTTGCTCCAATTGTTGAGTAACTGGCTGTAAACCACTTGGGATAAGACTCTGAATATCAAGTCCTAAAGACACATGAACTTGGTTCATGAACTCTTGAATAAATTGCTCGGTTGCTGAAAGCGGCTCTTCAACCCAATAAACGTTGTACTCTTCAAGCTCTGCCAGCGTTGCAGCAGCAGCGATAGCGTCGTCAAAGTCACCGATTTCATCAATCAGTCCGTACTGTAGAGCATCTTGCCCTGTCCATACTCGACCTTGAGCTACTTTATCGACACTGTCTACATCCATACCGCGACTAGAGCCAACTAGACCGATAAAGCGCTTGTAGCCGTGCTCGATTCCCATTTGGAACGCATCTTTAGCGCCGTCGGTAAGGCCTGTTGTTACGCCCAAGCCAGAAAACGGCGATGTACCGACACCATCAGTATAAACGCCGATGTCATTCAAGCCTTTTTCAAAGGTCGTAATCACGCTGAAGATACCGATAGAACCAGTAAGAGTCGTTGGCTGTGCCATGATCTTATCTGCACTCATCGAAATCCAGTAACCACCAGAAGCCGCTAGGCTAGACATTGATACCACAACCGGCTTGCCTACTTCTTTCAGAGCAACGATTTCATTTCGAATTACTTCAGACGCGAATGCACTGCCGCCCGGGCTGTCGACACGTAGAACGACAGCTTTAACTTGGTCGTCATTACGAGCTTGGCGAAGTAGCGCTGCGGTAGTGTCGCCACCGACCGTACCGCGAGGTTGCTTACCATCCATGATCGCACCGCTTGCAATCACAACGGCAATATCATCCGTTGAAGTTGGCAGAGCTGGTAGCATGGTTGCTCGGTAGTCGTAGTAGCTCAGCGCGTTGTAGCTGTCTTTGCCATCGCTACCAAAGGTGTCAGCAAGCTCCAAGCGAACCTCTTGTCGTGTCGATAGTTGGTCAACTAGGCCGAGTTTTTTAGCGAGCTGAGCGATGTCACCGTCTACAGATTCAAGCTCAGATAGGAAAGTTTCCATGCTTGGGTTTAGGGTTGCAGACTCGATCTGACGATTATTTGATACATCATCAACATAAGCTCCCCAAAGCTGACCTAACCAACGAGACGCAGATTGTTTCGCTTCTTGCGACATGTCGTTGCGTGTAAATGGCTCGATTGCTGACTTGTACGTACCTACGCGGAATACATGCGTGTTTACGTCTAGCTTTTCTAGCAGTGTTTTGTAGTAAAGCGAGTAAGCGCTGTAGCCTTTGAGGAGAACGCCGCCATCTGGAGACATGAAGATCTTATTGGCGTAACTTGCCAGGTAGTATTGGCTTTGGTTGTAGAAATCGCCAATAGCGTAAATCGGCTTGCCTGTTGCCTTGAACTCGTTCAGCGCTTTTGCAATGTAGCGAAGCTTAGTGAGATTGGTTTCTGGCAACTCACCCAGTGCTAACACGATGCCGGTGATGTTCTCGTCATCTTTCGCGTAACGAATGGTATCAACGATATCGAAAAGCACGTTTTCCTTTGGTAAGTCCTTACCTAACAACGAGCCGGTGACTGAATCCATTGGGTTGATGTAGCGGCTCTGCTCGACAATTGGACCAGACAGGTTAAGCACTAATGCCGATTGCTGTGGAACCGTAGGTTGTGTGTTGTCCGTTTGGAAATACACAAAGTAGATGAGGGCAATACTCAATAAAAAGAACAGATTGATCACTGCAACACGCACGAAGGTGATCAGTTTCCATATCCCTTTAAAGATCATACCGATAAATTTGGCTATTTTTTTCATTATTTCTCCACGGCGAGAACACCACACTTAAACAAGCAGTAGTACTATTTATCTCAATAATATTAACTGTTTAGTATCCTACGTTAATTCAAAGTTCCAAACTAGATGAACTATTTGTTAATCGATAGATATTCTCATTAAGTGTAGTCAGCTTATGCTCTTTTGAACGATTAATGCGTCCTGCATTATGATCGGTGTTACAAAAATGTAAACGGTTGTTTGAAATTTTGGTTTGTGCACTATACTGTGGTCAGACCACAAGGATAAATAACAGAAGTGATGTCTGCCATGTACCCACATTTATTAGAACCTCTAGATCTTGGATTTACTCAGTTACGAAATCGTGTATTGATGGGATCAATGCATACAGGCCTTGAAGAAAATAAAGAAGGGCTGCACAAGTTGGCTGCGTTTTACGAAGAGCGAGCGCGAGGCGGCGTCGGTCTTATTGTAACGGGCGGCTTTTCTCCAAATTTGCGTGGCAGACTGCATCCCTTCAGTGCTGAATTCAGCAAAGTAAAACATGCGAAGGCACACCAAGTCGTCACGCAGGCTGTACACAAACACGGCGGTAAAATTGCCCTGCAACTTTTACATGCAGGTCGTTACGCAATGCACCCATTCGCTCAAAGTGCTTCTGGAATCAAGGCGCCTATTGCTAAGTTTGCACCGAGTGAAATGAGCCCTCGTCAAATCAAGAAGACGATTAATGCCTTTGCTAACAGCGCTGAGCTCGCTCAAGTAGCGGGCTACGATGGCATTGAAATCATGGGCTCTGAAGGCTACTTGATTAACCAATTTATCTGTAAGCGCACTAATATGCGTTATGACGAATGGGGTGGCTCGTACGAAAAACGTATGCGTTTCCCGCTTGAGATTGTGAAATCGATTCGTGAAGCCGTTGGTAAAGATTTCATCATTATCTTCCGTCTATCGATGCTGGACTTAGTTGAGCAGGGCAGTACCTTCGAAGATGTTGTTCTATTGGCTCAAAAGCTTGAAGAAGCGGGCGTTACCATCATTAACACTGGTATCGGCTGGCACGAAGCTCGTGTTCCAACCATCGCGACTCAAGTACCTCGAGGCGCTTTCTCTTGGGTAACGGAAAAAGTGAAGCCTTATGTCTCTATCCCAGTAGTGACATGTAACCGAATCAACACGCCTGAAGAAGCAGAACGTATTCTAAGTTCTGGGCAAGCAGACATGGTGTCGATGGCACGACCATTCTTGGCTGACCCGGACTTTGTGAATAAAGCCGCTCAAGATCAAGCGCAGTTCATTAATACCTGTATCGGCTGTAACCAAGCGTGTTTGGACAATGTGTTTAAGGGCAAACGAGCAAGTTGTTTGGTAAACCCAAGAGCCTGTTACGAGACAGAAATTGTCGTTCAACCAGCAGAAGCGAGTAAATCTATTGCCGTTGTAGGTGCTGGCCCGGCTGGTTTGGCGTGTGCGACGACATTAGCACAGCGCGGTCACAAAGTTGATTTGATAGAGAAGAATGACCGTATCGGTGGTCAATTCAGGTTAGCGATGCAGATCCCAGGCAAAGAAGAGTTCAGAGAGACGATTCGTTATTTCGCCAACCAAGTTGATGCGTCTGGTGTGAACCTTAAACTCGACACGGAAGCCACTTTTGAGATGCTCCTTAAGTACGATGAAGTTGTCATGGCGGCAGGTGTTGAGCCGAGAAAGCTGGACTTAGAAGGCATTGACCAAGAGAAAGTGGTCGACTATCAAACCTTGATTCGCGATAAGACACCGGTAGGCGAAAAGGTTGCGATCGTTGGTGCTGGTGGCATTGGTGTGGATGTCGCCACTATGTTGACTGAACCTGCCTCACATAGCTTGGATGATTGGCTACATGAGTGGGGTATTGATAAGAACATGGAGCACCCTGGTGGCTTGTTCCCATACCCAGATGCAATGAGTGATAAGACCGTTTGGGTTATGCAGCGTAAAGCGGGCAGAGTGGGTAAAGGTCCGGGTAAGACCACAGGTTGGATTCATAAGCGTACCCTTGAGAAGCGTGGTGTAAACCTAATGGGTGGCGTGAGCTACGAGAAGATTGACGACCAAGGTCTGCATATTACTGTTAACAAAGAGCCGAAAGTGTTGGATGCGGACTCAGTCGTGATCTGTGCGGGTCAAGTGTCTGTGCGACCGTTTGAAGATATGTGGCAAGAGTTTGGCGGTAAGCTACACGTAATCGGTGGTGCGGACTACGCGGGTGAGCTGGATGCAGTTCGAGCGATTCGTCAGGGGGTAGAGCTAGCTACTAAGCTTTAAGCTATATCCGAGCACAAATAGTGTGAAAATTCATCAAAGCCCTTAGAGAATCTCTGAGGGATTTTTTGTTACAGATGTTGCGACTTATTATCGTTTGTAATCTATGCTACAGTTCAAAGATACAAATAAGAAAATAGTAAGGACTTCAAATGGATGCTTTGGATCTATTGCTCAATAGACGCTCTATCGCCAAGCTATCTGAGCCAGCCCCTGAAGGTGTTGCCCTAGAGAACATTATTAAAGCGGGATTGCGTGCCCCTGACCATGCTGCTTTAACCCCTTGGCGCTTTGTGATCGCACAAGGTGAAGGGCTACAGAAACTCTCTGATATTCTGGTTCGTGCAGCAGAAGCGGATAACAGTGAAGACGCTGTTGTAGAGAAAGTGAAAAAAGCGCCTTTTCGTGCACCTATGGTGATTACCGTTATCGCAAAAGTGACTGAGCACGAAAAAGTACCGGCGTTAGAGCAGCACCTGTCTGCAGGTTGTGCCGCTCAAGCTATGCAAATGGCGGCTGTCGCGCAGGGTTTCCAAGGCTTCTGGCGCTCAGGTAAGTGGATGTTCCACCCTGAGGTACATCAAGCATTTGGGCTCGAAGGCGAAGATGAAATTGTCGGCTTCTTGTACCTAGGGACACCAGGCTGTACGCCAATGAAAGTGCCAGAGCGCAACCTATCTCAGTTTGTTGAGTTCCTATAACCACTCACTTACTGTATAAAAAAACAGTTTATCTTGATTTATTAGAGCCACATTAGATAATGTGGCTCTAATTGTTTGTTGTCTCTGGAAAATCATGTCTCGCTTAATCATTGCTGAAAAACCCAGCTTAGGTCGTGCTATTGCCGCTGCTTTGCCTAACCCACAAAAAAAGGGGGAAGGATTCATCCAGTGCGGAAATGGTGATGTAGTGACGTGGTGTATTGGCCACCTTTTAGAGCAGGTCGAGCCCGATGCTTATGAAGAGCGATATAAGAAATGGAACTTAGTCGATCTACCCATCGTGCCTGAACAGTGGCAACTCAGGCCAAGAAAGAGCTCCAGCAAACAGCTAACTGTCATCCGTAAACTACTCAAGGATGCCAAGCAGATCGTGCATGCAGGAGACCCTGATAGAGAAGGGCAACTGTTAGTGGATGAGGTTATCGACTACTGTAAAGTTTCCAAAACTCGCAAAGAGTCGATTCAGCGACTACTAATCAGCGACCTAAACTTACCGGCGGTAAAGCGTGCGCTAGGACAGATGCGCAGCAACAAAGAGTTTATCCCTCTGTCTGTGTCTGCTTTGGCGCGCTCAAGGGCTGACTGGCTCTATGGTATGAATATGACTCGTGCCTATACCTTACTCGGACAAAAGGCGGGATACCAAGGCGTGTTGTCGGTCGGACGAGTACAGACACCGGTGCTTGGATTGGTCGTGAGACGCGATGAAGAGATTGAAAACTTTATCCCCAAAGACTATTTCACACTGCATGCTTTGATTCCTTATCAAAGTGGTAGTGATAGCTTCGATATTCGGGCTCGCTGGAAGCCGAGCGAAGCGTGCAAACCTTGGCAGGACGAAGAGGGGCGAGTTCTTAATCGCAAACTGGTGGAGAACGTCGCCAGTCGCATTCAGAATCAACCCGCTAAAGTGGTGGAGTCAGAGCAGAAGCAGACCAAACAAGCGGCTCCGCTTCCATACTCGCTCTCTGCGTTACAAATCGATGCTGCGAAACGTTTTGGCATGAGCGCACAACAAGTGTTGGATACCTGTCAGTCTCTGTATGAAAAACATAAGCTAATCACGTATCCGCGTTCAGATAGCCGCTACTTGCCAAAAGATCACTACTCACAAAGGCAGTCTGTTGTTGATGCTATCGCCAACAATGCCAAAGAGCTTGAGCAAGGTGCTCAGGGGGCTGATTTGTCACTGCGTTCTAAAGCTTGGAATGACAGTAAGGTTGATGCGCACCACGCGATTATTCCAACCCCGAAAAAGTCTTCAGTGAACGGCCTTTCTGGTAATGAAATGAAGATCTACCAGCAGATTGCTCGACAATATTTAATGCAGTTCTACGCACACGCCGTCTATGCAGAGGCTAAGCTGGTATTTGATATCGCTGGAGGCGTATTTATTGCTAAAGGCCGACAGCTGGTGTCCCCAGGCTGGAAAGTTCTGATGGGCAAAACGGACTCGGCTGATAAGAGTGATGGTGCTGATACGGTACCGCCTTTGCCTGAAGGAACCGTATTGACTTGTCGCGAGGGCGTGATTGGGGATAAGAAAACAGAGCCACCAAAACACTTTACTGAAGCAACGCTTCTACAGGCGATGACAGGTATTGCACGTTTTGTTGCTAATAAAGAACTGAAATCGATTTTGAAAGAGACCGATGGATTAGGTACCGAAGCAACCCGCGCAGGCATCCTTGATACGCTATTCAAAAGGCAATTGTTGACGCGTCAGGGTAAAAGCATTCATAGCAGTCCTGCTGGCCGAGGCTTGATTCATGCTCTACCTGAAGATTCGACCTTCCCTGATATGACCGCACACTGGGAACACCAACTGCAAGGAATGGCGGAACGAAATCAAGCTTACCAGCCTTTCATGTCTGATCTTGAAAATAAAATATCTGGGCTTATGCATCAGGTGAAAACATCTGAAGTACCAGAATCACTGCGTCATCTGCCGAAAGTTGAAAGGCCGGCTTATAAAAAACGTAAGGCTGGTGGGCGTAAGAAGTTTACCAAGAAGCGAGCATCGAGCTAGCGTCCGACTTTGCGGCCACAGCGCTCAAAAAGGGCTTTCCAATAGTCTACGTGCTCACGGATGGAGACTCTGAATGCTTGATGAGTTTCTGCTAACGGAAAAGTGTAAGAGTGCAACTGTGGTTGTGCCTCGAACAATGAAAGGTGTGGGGTTAGTTGTTGGTAGTAACCATCTAACTGGGCCATATAGGGCTGAACCAGTCCAATAAACTGTTGCTCGAAGACATTATTGAGATGGCGAAATTTGGTAGTATCGCGCTGCTTTCCACAGATGATCTTGTGATCGTACGTTTTGAGCTGTTGGGTTATCTGATTTAACTCGAACGTAGCGGCGCTCAAAGAGTAGTGAAGATCGCCGAGCACGACCTGTTTCTCAAGTGTCTCTTGTACTTCGGTTACTGACCCTAAGTTGAGTCTAGTATTGAAGAATTGGTCAAGATAGCCCAAAGCGTCACTGACACGTTGAACTTTTAGGCCAACATCTTCGCTAAGCCATTGGCTACCACGCAATTGAGATTGCATTGCGTCACTGGCGTAGAGAAGGTTCCATCGGTGCTGTGCGAGTTGGTCACGCTTTTGTTGATCAATTTTGAGAAGTTGCTGATGAACGTCAGACGAGATACCTTGATGATTCAAGCACTCGGATAATCCGTTGAGAAACGCAACTTGGTAGTCAAAGTTGCGAAACTGGTCCGCGACTTTACCAAGTACAGAATTACGCTCCGCAATCAAATTGAACAGCCCGCACTCTCTCAGTTGATAGCTATCTAAAAGCCCCATCGAAATCGGTTCAATGTTGATATTCAGCTCGCGTTTTCTTGGCAGTGCTTCAAACTCCCACTCTTCTGAGATTCGGTCTTCATCTTGAACCCGAGCGACGCGACTGTGGTACTCATCAAATAAGTCGCCTTGTTTATCCCAACACCCACTGAGAAGCAGGCATACAGCGGCTAGAAGAGCTGATTTATAGTGGGTTGAAGGGATTCTCATCTTAGCACCTAGGACTATCTACCAAGCGATAGCGGAGCCATCATAGTTAAGGAAGTGACCACTTAAATCAAGCTCGCTTTGCTCGATAACTTGAATGAGTCCTTTTGCCGAAGTATCGGTATCGATAAGCGCATTTGGTCCGCCCATCTCAGTTTGTACCCAACCTGGGTGCAACGCCAATACAGTAAAGTCTTGAGAGGTCAGATCGTTGCTTAAGCTTTTCACAACTGAGTTAAGAGCCGCTTTGGAAGAACGATAAATGTAGCCACCTCCAGAGGTGTTCTCTGTCATACTGCCCACTCTGGAAGAGAGACAAGCGATTTTCTTAACTGCACTTTGCGAAAGATTTGGCAACATGGCTTCAACGAGTTTGAGAGGGGCTATGCTGTTAACCTCAAAAACGCGACGCCATTCGTCAACATCGGTATTGCCCAAACCGTAGCCTTTAGGTCCATAGTAACCAGCATTGTTAATCAAGATATCGATATGGCTGATTTGGTCTGCAAGTGCTGACACTGCAGGGTAATCTGTGACATCAAGTGGGACGCAGGTGAGTTGTGGGTATTGCTTATTCATAGCAATTAATGATGCCGCTGTTTTTTGATCGCGATAGGTCGCGTAAACCGTGTGTCCTAACTCTAAATATTGTTTCGTTAGGCTGAGTCCGATACCGCGATTTGCGCCAGTAATGAAGATGGTGCTCATGAGAAGTCCTTGTAGAGAGATTAAATTAAGTTTGATGGCTTCCCAGCAGAAAATCAACGACCCACCAACTAGTTAGCAACATAGTCACGAATATCATTACTGCAACCAGAGAGCCGCAGATCACTCCACTGAATAACATTAAGTTTTTCAAAAGGGTGCCTCCATTCAAATAAATGATAACTATTATCATTTATTGCAGTTGTCGCCAAGACTCAGGCTGTTATGATCTTGAGACTCCGTCAAAATGAAGCGCTTTATGATCCCGTTAATTTACCATCCCATATACTCGCAGCTCCCTTTACCAGAAGGGCACCGCTATCCAATTAACAAATATCGACTTCTCTATCAGGCTGTCGAGGCCAAACGAGCAGAATGTTCTACTTGGCATCAAGCGTTTGAGTTGTTTGAACCGCAAGCTGTATCAATAGAGCAGGTCAAACACGTTCATAGTGAAGAGTATGTTGATTTGCTCACCAGTGGTCAGCTAGCTGCACCTAAGATGCGCCGTATAGGTTTTCCTTGGAGTGAGCAGCTTATTGAGCGGACACTTTGCTCTGCTGGTGGAACGGCTCTAGCTGCTGAAATGGCGATTGAACATGGTATCGCCATTCATTTGAGTGGTGGTTACCATCATGCTCACCATGATTTTGGGAGTGGTTTTTGTCTGTTTAACGATTTGGTTGTGGCAGCGAAGCATGCGCTGACTTTTGAACATATCGAAACAGTTTTGATTGTTGACAGCGACGTACATCATGGCGATGGTACTGCAACTCTATGTCAGAATGAGCCAGATATTGCGACGCTCTCCTTTCATTGCGATAAGAATTTCCCGGCGCGCAAGCCGTCATCTGATTTTGATGTCCCTCTATCGCGCGAAACCGAAGACGCAGAATTTTTAGCAAGCTTCGAACAAGTGACACAAATGGCTTTGATGCACTATCAGCCAGATTTGATTATCTACGATGCGGGTGTTGATATTCATGTAGATGACGAGCTTGGATACCTTAACGTATCGACTGACGGGATCTTTAAACGCGATTGCTTGATGTTTGAAATGGCGAAAAGTAACGATATTCCTATCGCGTGTGTCGTCGGGGGCGGATATCGTTCACAGCATCAAGATTTAGTGCCGATTCATATGCAGCTGTTGAACGCGGCATATAAGGTCATGAGTTAAGTTTTACGACGACAGAAATTAAAAAAGCCGCTGATTTCTCAGCGGCTTTTTCGAATGTGGTGGAGGGATAGGGATTTGAACCCTAGAACCGCTATTAACGGTTGCCGGTTTTCAAGACCGGTGCTTTCGACCACTCAGCCATCCCTCCGATGGCGTGCATAATATAAAGCATGCTGATGCTTGTAAACCCCTACAAAGAGCGTTTGCTTTCTTTATGACCGCTTTAACTGTTTTTTTTATTTGAGTGCTGAAAACTTGATCAAATAAGTATGTTGGTTTGAAGGTTTGCGAGTGAATACTTTTACCGCGAGCTTATTGAGTCTCGAAGTTTAGGGAGAGGGTCGTAAATATTAGTGAAGATAACTTTAGAGTGAAGATAACTTTAGAGTGCAGAAACGAAAAAAGCCGCTGATTTCTCAGCGGCTTTTAGAATGTGGTGGAGAGATAGGGATTTGAACCCTAGAACCGCTATTAACGGTTGCCGGTTTTCAAGACCGGTGCTTTCGACCACTCAGCCATCTCTCCAGTGCGGTGAATAATATAAGGCATCCTTGGGCTTGTAAACCCTTAATTTTCATTATTTTGTTTGAATGCTCGTTTTATAAACATTAATGATAATAAAAAAGGAAGACCACGCTTCCTTTTTTGGGTTAAACCTATATTTCACTGAGTTTTAGTCGTTCTTAGTATAGAAACGTTGTAGCTCAGTCAGACCTTGCATCAACACAGGTAAGCGAGGACTCACGTCTTTCAAACGCTTGTAGTCTTTGTCGTAAAGCTTGTAGTTACCAAACTTGTCGATAACCGTTGTCTGTTGTGTCGTAACCAGCGCAAGTTCACGAGAATCACCGGCTAAGATCCACTTACGCTTGCTCTCGTCGAATAGGTTACGGCCGCTACTGAAATCGTTCGGGTTAGAAGAAACGCCCAATAAATCTTGAAGCAAAGTGACAGATAGATCTAAATGACTAGAGCGGTGAGTGTACTCTGACGCCGTTTTACCTGGCCAATGCATAAACATAGGCACTTGAAGTTGGTAACGACTGTAGTTTGAGTTTGCACCCCAGCTGTTTGTTTTAGTCTCGTTAAACTCAGTACCGTGGTTTGAAGTGATGATCACAACGGTATTCTCAGTCAGTGACAATTCTTCAAGAGTTTGGTAAATCGTTTGTAGTTCATTGTCTGCCGCCATCGCTGATTTTTGATAGTCGGCAGTGAATCGCTCAACAGCACTGCGAGTTTCATTGCTGTCATTTTGGTAGTTGGTGAAATTATCCAGCGTTGTAAGTTCAATAAAGCTAAACCAAGGTGCGCCAGCTTCTGGAGATTGTACCCATTCAGACCAAGCATTAATGGCACTTTGATCATCGTAAGTCGCTGCACTCTCTTCTACATTTCTGCCTCGGAAGATGATTTCAGAGAACATTGCATCTTCAAAGTGATCGCCACTGAAGGCAGAGATACTGTAGTTGTGGTGTTCTAGAACGTCGAGTAATACCGCGTTCGAACCTTGTGATTTAATGCTGCTTGAGTAGCTGCTTGGTAGCCCATAGAACAGGCCGAAAATGCCATACATATCATTACTAGAGCTGTAATGATTGGTGAAGTTAATTCCTTCTTTGGCATACGCAAAGCTGTTTGGCATTACGTCGCTGTTCAGAGCATCAGCGCGCAGGTTATTTACGCTGACTAACAGAATGTTAAGGTCAGCACTGCGGCGGTTATATTGAATCTCTTCCAGTGGATAGCTAACAAGATCAACGTTGTCAGCATTCGCTTCGCGTCGCTCTAAGTACTCTTCACGGTCAAGTAAGCCGTGTTTCTCCATGAAGCTTTTCGCTGTCATAGGATAAGAGAGCGGGAAGTTCGCCTTTTGGCTGGTAATTGGGTTATAGAAGTACGCATCTGCCCAGATGTAGGTAAGATGGCTACTAATAAAACTTAAGAAAAACACGGCGGCAATAGGTCGGCCGACATGTTTGTGTGAAAGCTTGCGCTGCTTGCGCCATACCCACTCAGAAAGACCGAGTTGAAGCATGAAGATCAGCGGCATAACGATGAATAGATGCTGTAAGTCTGAACTAAACGCAGTCTCTTCTTCGCTAAATAGTACCTCCCAAACGACAGGCGTCAGGTGGAGGTTAATGCTTTGATAGGTTTGAGTATCTATCAATAGAACAGTTAATCCGATTGTTGCGAAGCAAACGGCAACAAGTCGGAGTAACTTTCTTGACGGTAATATAAAGGTGAGTGGGAACAACACCAATAGGTAGAGAGCGAATACCAAAAAGCCAAAGTGGCCAACCCAAGAAACGGCCAGATAGAACTGTCCTAATAGAGTTTCGGGCCAAGCTGATTGAGTGATATAACGAGTACCGATCAACATCGCAGCAATGATGTTGAAAAATGCAAACCAGTGACCCCAACCAACTAGTCGAGATACACGATCGCTATATGAGTTTGCGCTGTCTACCATTTATTATTCTTTTATCCGTCAGTCTATCTTAGTGAGACTTCTTTTCGTCAAGCGAAGAGATTAGTGCCTCGGCAAATTTTTCAGCAATTCCTTTGCGTTGTGAAGCAGCAACGTTCTGATTTAAGACATTGGTTGCGATATTTCCGGCGATCATCAGTGAAAGTTCTGGTGAAGCTTTGTGCTTAGACAGTACAGCACCTACTTCAGCTAGGATGTTTTCAACTTGTTCATCTGTGTATTTAGATATAATCGGCATAAGGACTCTAATAATGATAGTAAAAGCGGCTTATGATAACCTACAATTCACGACAACTGAAACCTGAACGATAATATTTTCACTATGAGCCTTCATCTTTCCAACGTAATTTTACACCAGCTGAGCAAGAACGATCAGGATGAACTGATTGTTAACTTCCGTGCTGAGTCTCTCGACAACGATGCTTCATCTGAAAGCTTAGTGGCTGAACTGCATCGCGTTTTTAACTCAAAACCTGGCAAAGGGTTTGGTGCATTTAAGTCCGACAGCGAATTTCAACAGTGGTTGCATGAACTTCGTAAAGGCGAGACAAATTTCTACGATTTCTCACAAAAAAGTGCTCAACGTCTGAAAGAAGAGCTTTCAAAATACCCATTTGCTGATGAAGGTACGTTGGTTTTAGCAGAATATCAGTCGTTGGCGACAGATTACCTATTCATCGGTCTGCTGCCATCAAACCAAAGCCTTAAAGTCACCGAAGGCCTTGATATCAGCGCAACAGACTACCTAGATATCTCGAAGATGGACATTGCGGCTCGTCTTGATCTATCGACATACGAAACGGATAAAGAGTCGAATCGCTACCTTGCATACATTAAAGGTCGTGTTGGCCGTAAAGTGGCAGACTTCTTTCTAGACTTTTTACAAGCTGAAGTAGGTTTGGATGCAAAGCAACAAAACCAAGTACTGATGCAAGCAGTAGAAGACTTTGTTTCCGACTCTAAGCTTGAGAAAGAAGAAGCGATCAGCTACAAGAAACAGGTAGCTGATTACTGCAACGAACAGTTGAAAGCGGGGGATGAGGTTCAGGTTCGTGAGCTTTCTGGAGAGCTTCCTCCAAGCACAGACGGTACCAGCTTTTTAGATTACACCAGCGAACAGGGGTATGATCTTGAAGAGAGTTTCCCTGCTGATCGCGCGACAATGCGTAAACTGACCAAGTTTGTTGGCGCTGGTGGCGGCTTGAACGTGAGTTTTGACAGCCTGCTGCTTGGCGAGCGTATTTTTTACGATCCGGAAACAGACACACTGACGATCAAAGGTACACCACCAAACTTACGTGATCAGTTGACTAGAAATAAGTCATAGAGTTAAGTTAACAATGAGTGGCAGCAGGACGCTGCTACTCATACTTGTTTGGGGTTATGTTGCCCTAATCGATATCTGTCTCGTCGAATCATTGGATCACAACAAGGAATGTCGATGGAATTATCTGTGACCCCACAACCCACGATTAAGCGTTCAACGAAAATCATCGCTTTGGTTTTGATTGCCTGGCTTATTCCTACTTTGATGCTACTCAGCCTAAGCCGTGCCTATAACCAGTCATTAGAACAGATTGAAGAACTCGGCATTCGTGTTACTGAACTTAGGCAGTCACTCTACTTTTCAGAGCCGCTTCGTGTCTCAAGGATTAACGACATGGCACTCGATGCTCAACTCGTTTATTCGCTAAGACTGCAAGTTGAATCCGATTACAAAAATGCTTGGATTCGCCCAGACGTGAATCAACTGCTCTATGTTGTTGACCAGTTTCTAGAGAAATTTAACGAGTTTACTCCGATAGAGAGCCAAGTTCAGTATCTGGTCGATGATATAAAGGCGTTGCGCGGCGATCCAAATACTTCAGCGCAAATGCTGCCACTGCTAAACCAATTTGGCACCGTGGTGTTCCAAGCTATGTACTCTGAAAATCATACATCTTCATCGATTTATCGCGCTTTCGATGCGATTTTAGAACAGTCCTATCAATTAGAGGAAGATGAACAAGATGCGCTGCAACAACTGCTCGCGGACGCATCGTCATTGCTAGGAAATTACGCTCAGCTCAATTACTTGGTTGATAGAATCAAGAAGAACTCAGTCAGCGAGCAGATCATCGCTCTAGAAAACCAATACCACTCTGGTCAGTTTTATATGCTGATATCATTGGCTTTTTTAAGTGCTCTCGCTTTTTGTTGTCTGGCTTTTGCACGGCTTAAATCGCACGCAACAGTTGTAAATGATCATGAACAACCTCTGCATTCAGACAGCGAACCTACAGAAAGCCAATCCACAGCGAATGACAATCAGGTAAGCTCTTCGTTTACTTCAGAGTCTCTAGATCAAAAAGATCACTTTGAAAGTCACTCGATCTCCGTTGAAAACCAGAACATGCCAGTACCTGAAAAAACGATTGTTGAAGTACCATCAAATAGTATGAATTCTGTCAGCGCGGATGCTTCAACTACTAATAACTCACCATCTGATTTGGCTGCGGATTCAGCTACTGTAGACATGAACAACGTGGTTCCACTGCAGCAGAAAGAAGAGAGCAATGCATCCGTTGATTTGGACGACGACAAGCCTGTCATTGATATTGATGAGATGCTTGAAACTCTAGATGGCGATCATGAGTCGGTGGTTTTGCTACTGAACGTGTTTGTAGAAGATCATGCCAATGACTTCAATAAGTTCATGGAGCTTAAAACTGACGATGAAGTGACGGCTGCTCGCGTTGTACACAGCTTAAAAGGTGTCGCAGGGAGTATTAAAGCATCAAGGCTTGCTGCCATTTCGACGAGTGTTGAAGCTAAGATGAAGCAGTCCAAGCCAATAGAAGATAGCGATCTACAAGAACTGGAATTAGCTATCGGCGCGACTGTCGAAGCAGCGAGAGACCATTTAGCAAAACACTGATAAACCAACCTCTATAAAAAAGAGCAACGACACTAGGTGTGGTTGCTCTTTTTTCTATTTGAGTACTATAGAGATTTAAGCTTGCTGCTTGTTTAACTCTAGCGCTTCTTCAGCTTCAACTGCAGGTGCTGTAGGTTCACATTTATCAACGAACCAACCCATGTAAGAGGTTACGATGGTTACGATGATACAGATAAAGCTCAGCCACATGAACGGAGCATAAGATAGGGTCGCAACGCCCAGAATACTCGCCATGTAGATGCCGTTATCACTCCAAGGAACCATACCTGATGTAAGGGTGCCGCCAAACTCAGCGTTACGTGATAGGTTCTTACGTTGGTAATCTAGACGGTCGTAGTTCTTCGCACAGATTTTTGGAGTAAGAATTAGAGATACGTACATTGCAGAACCAAATACGTTACCCATGAAAGCCGTACCAATCGTGCTGGTGGCTAGTGAGCCTGCGCTGTTTACGCGGCGCTCAAACACTTTTGCGATTGTCTCAAGTACGCCCACCTTATCAAGCAAACCACCAAAGCCTAAACCAAACACAATGACGGCTACTGAACCAAGCATTGAAGACATGCCACCGCGGTTCAAGATTGAATCAATAAACTCAACACCAGAAGAGATAGAGAACGGAGCCCAAGCCGTGTTAAACGCCGTTAGGAAATCGATCTCTTGAATCATCACTGCCCAGATAATACCAAGCAGAGAACCAAAGCTGATCACCGGGAATGAAGGCATGCGGAACGCGAGCAGGCCTAATACGATTAGAACAGGAACGAAAGAGTAAGGGGTAATGTAAAACTGTACTTCCATCGCTTTGATAACAGATTCAACTTGGCTCATGTCTACGTTACCTGCGTAGTGGAAGCCAAACGCTGTAAACATAATACCCGTGATGATGTAACTGATCAGAGCAACTGGCAGCATACCTTTAATATGCTCGACCACTTCTACGTTAGACATTGAGGAAGCAAGGATTACTGAGTCAGACAGTGGAGACATCTTGTCACCAAAGTAACAACCTGAAAGTACTGCACCTGCAGTAATTGGAGCAGGAACACCTAGACCTTGACCAATACCCATCATCGCAATACCTGCAGTACCCGCAGCGCCCCACGAAGTGCCAGTTGCGAGTGCAGTTAATGAACAGATGATCATTGTTGCTAGCAGGAAGATCGATGGGTGAATCGCTTTCAAACCGTAGTAGATAATGGTCGGAACAATACCGCCAGAGATCCATGTACCAACTAAAGCACCTACCGCTAAAAGTATTAAAACAGCACCTAAGCCATTGGAGATCCCATTGAGCGCTGCTTTTTCTAAGTCTTTGTATTGATGGCCTAGTCGAATACCTAAAACCATGATGATAAACCAACCGATGTACAGCGCGAGTTGGATAGGAAGATCAAGCTTCGCTGTAAAAGAAAACGCGAGGGACAAAAATAGCCCTAACGAAATGAAAACCTGCATCAAGTTCGGTAGGCGAGTTTTACTCTGCTGCATAAAAGCCTCTTATTATTTCGAGCATTATAGTGCTTCGTTATAGTGTGGGGTACGAATTGGACACTACATTAATTGGATGATTATATCGAAAAATAAGCCAATAGTTGTGATATTTGACTATTTATAGTCTTATTTTTAGTATCAAAACCTAAATATTTGTTAATTTAATGATTTGATAATGTTGATTTTTGTTGCACGTTGTTTTCGCCTTGTGAATGATTGTTTTGTTTATTGGCGATGTTGTAGTTATAAGTGCTGATTGGAATTTGTTCGCATTGGTTTTAATTTGAGCTGAATGGCAGTTTAAAAGCCTTCAAAAGGAGATTTGGCGTGTGTTTTCTGTACTTTAGTTAGGTTAAACCAAGATCAGATAACTCGCAGATTTATCCCGTTCACTGAAAAGAAACGAAAAAGTTACACTTTTTGACAAAAAGCGCTTGAGTTCTGTTACTGAAAAACTTATAGATGGAGGAAAGCAATTTAATTTTTATACATGGAGAGTTCGAGATGAGAGTAGGTCTAGTTGGTTGGCGTGGTATGGTCGGTTCTGTACTAATGCAACGTATGGTTGAAGAGCGTGACTTCGACCTGATTGAACCTGTTTATTACAGTACATCTCAAATCGGTATCCCAGCCCCTGTTCTTGGTGGTAAAGATGCGGGTTTACTGCAAGACGCATTTGACATTGATAGCTTAAAACAGCTTGATGCTGTGATCACATGTCAAGGCGGCGACTACACATCAAAAGTTTACCCAGCACTGCGTCAAGCAGGTTGGAAAGGTTACTGGATTGATGCAGCTTCAACTCTACGTATGGATGCTGACTCTATCATTACTCTTGATCCTGTTAACTTGGCGCAAATCCAACAAGGCATTCACGGCGGCACCAACACGTTTGTTGGCGGTAACTGTACTGTGAGCCTGATGCTTATGGCACTGGGTGGTCTTTACGAAAAAGGCATGGTTGAGTGGATGAGCGCAATGACGTACCAAGCCGCTTCTGGTGCAGGTGCGAAGAACATGCGTGAGCTTATCTCACAAATGGGCGTGATCAACGACAGTGTAAGCTCTGAACTTGCTAACCCAGCGAGCTCCATTCTTGATATCGACAAGAAAGTAGCGGACACAATTCGTTCAGAATCTTTCCCTACTGACCAATTCGGTGCGCCTCTTGCTGGCTCGCTAATCCCATGGATCGATGTGAAGCGTGAAAACGGTCAGAGCAAAGAAGAGTGGAAAGCGGGCGTTGAAGCGAACAAGATCTTAGGCCTAGATGGTCAACCGATTCCAATCGATGGTACTTGTGTACGTATCGGTGCAATGCGTTGTCACGCTCAAGCGCTGACTATCAAGCTTAAGCAAGACGTTCCAATGGACGAAATCGAAGAGATCATTGCAACGCACAATGATTGGGTTAAAGTGATCCCTAACGACCGTGATATCACAGCTCAAGAGCTAACGCCGGCGAAAGTAACAGGTACTATGTCTGTGCCAGTAGGTCGTCTACGTAAGATGTCTATGGGTAACGACTTCCTAAATGCATTCACAGTAGGTGACCAACTACTATGGGGTGCAGCAGAACCTCTACGTCGTACTCTACGCATCATCCTTGCTGAGAAGGCGTAATCGGTAAGATTACTTAAGCTCTAAGAGTCAAGAAATTGAAAAGGGTTGACGATATACGTCAACCCTTTTTAGTTTTTGATATCTCGTTGTTCGGCACCAAACCTGCTCTTAAATCCCTTCGCATCTTGCTATCCGAATCTAGTATCTGTTCCTAAATCTTTTCGCATCTTGCTATCCGAATCTAGTATCTGTTCCTAAATCTTTTCGCATCTCGCTACCCGAATCTAGTATCTGCTCCTAAATCTTTTCGCATCTCGCCACCCGAATCCCGTATCTGCTCCTAAAACTATTCGAATCTCGCATCTGCTCTTAGTTATCCTCAACCACAACTCGCTTATCAGGATCAGCCAACTCGCTGCCACAATGCTTACAATGGAGAGCATCTGAATCGTGGCCTGAGCGATTGCAGTTTGGACACTTCACTAGCTCTTTATGTGCATTCATTTCATTACTCAGTTCAGCGGTAATAATGCCTGTTGGTACTGCCAGAATTGAGTAACCCAAAAGCATGGTCAGTGACGCAATAGCTTTTCCGAGTACCGTCTGAGGAACGATATCGCCATAGCCAACGGTTGTGATGGTTACGATCGCCCAATAAATGCTTTGTGGAATGCTGGTGAAGCCATTATCCGGCCCTTCGATAACAAAGATGAGCGAGCCAAAAATGGTTACCAAGATACCCACGGTACTAAAGAAGATCAGAATCTTACGCCTTGCATGTAATAGCGAGCGCAAGAGGATGTTGGAGTCCTGCAGATAGCGAACCAACTTTAGGATGCGGAAAATGCGCATCACACGAAGCAGCCTGATCACGCCCATAAACGATGCCCCCGGAAAGAGTATCGCTAGATAGGTTGGTAAAATCGCAAGCAGGTCGACCACACCATAGAAGCTGGTGGCGTAGGATTTAGGTTTTGGTGAGCAATACAGCCTCAATAGATACTCAATTGTAAACAGTGCCGTAAAGGTGTACTCAATATAGCGTAGCTCTTGTGACCACGCCGTCATTACGTTAGGCAGTGACTCGAGAATCAAAACCACTAAAGACGCAATAATGGCAATGATCAACGAGATATCAAAGATACGCCCCGCTCGGGTATGTGTACCAAAAATGATGACATAGAGATGATGCTTAAGAGAGTGTCGAGGCATGGTTGTAAAAATGTGCTTATTGTAATGACTTGGTAAACATCATACTCGGTTGAAATAAATGAGGCGAGTGAAAGCCTGTGCTTTACTCGCCTCGATAGCGTTTTTTAGCGTCGGTTAAACGTTTTCTTTATTACGCTAAACCTGGGAATAAGTTGCGAAGACCGTTAGCAATGAACTCGATACCCAGTGCACCAAGAATCAGACCCATGATACGCGTGATCACGTTGATGCCTGTTTGGCCTAGGAAGCGCACAATCACGGGTGCAGAACGGAACAGTAGCCATGAACAGGTTGCAAAAGCGACGATGCTGATGCCAATACCTACAGTATCAATGGCCGCTGGGTAGCGAGAACCGTAAACAATGGTTGAACTGATCGCACCTGGACCTGCCATGAGCGGCATCGCAAGAGGTACTACACCAATTTGCTCTCTGCTCACGTATTCTGACTTCTCTTGTTTGTTCTGCTTATCTTCACCCAATTTACCGCTCATCATTGAAAACGCGATGCTAAGAAGCAGTAAACCACCGGCTACTCGGAACGAGTCCAAAGAGATGCTGAACATGTCTAATAGCATTTGTCCTGCGACTAACGACACAATCAATATAACCGCTACAGCGACGTTAGCCTGTAATGCAGTTCGATTCCTCTCTTCAGGCGGCATATGTGCCGTGAGAGAAACGAATACAGGCATGATACCAATAGGGTTTACAGCAGCGACAAGCCCAAGGAAGAATTGCAGAAATATTGCGAGTTCTAAACCTTGCATGAGAGCGATCTCCAGTTAGCGTTAATAGTAAAGTGACTTTGATCTGACCTATATCAGAGTGCGTAATGTAAGGGACAAATTCAAAGAGTGCGAATGAAAAAAACTAACCTGAAAAGGGGGCTGTTTTTTAGAAAAACTAATTGAGTGATAGATGTGTAATTTGAATGTTGCGGGATGTTGTTTGGTGTTTCATGTTGTAACTTGATTTGATCTAAATGTTATCTCGCGCACGCTTTTAATAAAAATTATGACAGTTTCTCCCCCGTTGCAACGGGATGGATATACTCTCAGTAGCACAATTTTTGCCGTGTACATGTAAGTGAGCTGATTAAAAATGAAACTTTTTTACAGAATATGACATTAATTAGAAAAAAACTATCCGTTTGCCTGTTTTTTGTACGAATGCAAATTGTGATTTTAGTCTATATAAATCATGAGTTTATGGATGTTTTTGCGATTGCCTTACCACTTATTGGTTAATTCCTTTTGGGTAACTGATCTGGGTCAATTTTTTTCATACACTGAAATAATATACTCAGTTCCGAAAGCAATTTACTAATAACGCTGTTGGCAAACGAGTGATGACACAGTGAAATTAATAAAAAGTTTTTAATATTTATTATTTTAGGAGATCCACCATGCCTGTAACTAACTTAGCTGAACTAGATGCTCTAGTAGCACGCGTTAAAGCAGCACAAGAAGAGTTCGCAACTTTCTCTCAAGAAAAAGTAGATGCAATCTTCCGCGCAGCTTCTCTTGCAGCTAACCATGCTCGTATCCCGCTAGCTCAACAAGCGGTAGCAGAATCTGGAATGGGTATTGTTGAAGATAAGGTAATCAAAAACCACTTCGCGTCAGAATTCATCTACAACAAATACAAAGACGAAAAAACTTGTGGCATCTTAGAAGAAGATGACAACCTAGGTACAATGACTATCGCAGAACCTGTAGGTATCATCTGTGGTATCGTACCAACAACTAACCCAACTTCTACTGCGATCTTTAAGTCTCTTATCTCACTTAAAACTCGTAACGGCATCATCTTCTCTCCACACCCACGTGCGAAGAACTCTACAAACGATGCAGCGAAACTTGTACTAGACGCAGCAGTAGCAGCGGGTGCTCCAAAAGACATCATCGGTTGGATCGACCAACCATCTGTAGAGCTTTCTAACGCTCTTATGAAGCACGACGGTATCGCACTTATCCTTGCAACTGGTGGTCCAGGCATGGTTAAAGCAGCATACTCTTCTGGTAAGCCAGCAATCGGTGTAGGTGCAGGTAACGTTCCTGTAGTTATCGATGAAACAGCTGACATCAAACGTGCTGTAGCTTCTATCCTAATGTCTAAGACTTTCGATAACGGCGTAGTATGTGCTTCTGAGCAAGCAGCTATCGTAGTTAGCGAAGTATACGACGAAGTAAAAGAGCGTTTCGCTTCTCACAAAGCTCACGTTCTATCTAAAGCTGACGCTGACAAAGTACGTAAAGTACTTCTAATCGACGGCAACCTAAACGCGAAAATCGTAGGTCAACCTGCTCCAGCAATCGCTGAAATGGCTGGTGTTAAAGTTCCTGCAGACACTAAAGTGCTTGTTGGTGAAGGTCTAGGTAAAGTTTCTTACGATGACGAATTCGCTCACGAGAAACTGTCTCCAACTCTAGGTCTATTCCGTGCTGACAACTTCGAAGACGCAGTTGCTCAAGCGGTAACTATGGTTGAAATCGGTGGTATCGGTCACACATCTGGTCTTTACACTAACCAAGACGTTAACGCAGACCGCATCCGTTACTTCGGTGACAAGATGAAGACTGCACGTATCCTTGTAAACATCCCAACTACTCACGGTGGTATCGGTGACCTTTACAACTTTAACGTAGCACCGTCTCTAACTCTTGGTTGTGGTTCTTGGGGTGGTAACTCTATCTCTGAGAACGTAGGTCCTAAGCACCTTATCAACAAGAAAACTGTAGCTAAGCGAGCTGAAAACATGTTGTGGCACAAACTACCTAAGTCTATCTACTTCCGTCGTGGTAGCCTTCCAATCGCAATGAGCGACCTAGAAGGTAAGAAACGCGCATTCCTAGTAACTGACCGTTTCCTATTCAACAACGGTTACGCTGATGAAGTAGTTAAACTGCTTAAAGAGCAAGGCATCGAAGTTCAAACATTCTTCGACGTAGAAGCGGATCCAACACTATCTGTTGTTGAGAAAGGTGCAGAAGCAATGAAGAGCTTCCAACCTGACGTAATCCTAGCTCTAGGTGGTGGTTCACCAATGGATGCTGCGAAGATCATGTGGGTTATGTACGAGCACCCAGAAACTCACTTCGAAGAACTAGCAATGCGCTTTATGGATATCCGTAAACGTATCTACAAGTTCCCTAAAATGGGTAAGAAAGCTGAGCTTGTATGTATCACTACAACTTCAGGTACTGGTTCAGAAGTTACTCCATTCGCGGTTGTTACTGACGACAAGACTGGTGCTAAGTACCCACTAGCTGACTACGAAATCACGCCAAACATGGCTATCGTTGATGCTAACCTAGTAATGAACATGCCTAAGTCTCTAACAGCATTCGGTGGTTACGATGCAGTAACTCACGCTCTAGAAGCTTACGTATCTGTTCTTGCTAACGAATACTCTGATGGTCAAGCGCTACAAGCACTTAAGATGCTTAAAGAGTACCTACCATCAAGCTACGCGAACGGTGCAAACGACCCAATCGCTCGTGAGAAAGTACACAACGCAGCAACTATCGCTGGTGTAGCATTCGCGAACGCATTCCTAGGTGTTTGTCACTCTATGGCGCACAAGATTGGTGCTGAGTTCCACCTACCACACGGTCTGGCGAACGCACTACTAATCTCTAACGTGGTACGTTACAACGCGAACGATAACCCAACTAAGCAGACTGCATTCTCTCAGTACGACCGTCCACAAGCACGTCGTCGTTACGCTGAAGTTGCTGACCACCTAGGCCTAAGCCAAGCTGGTGACCGCACTGCTCAGAAGATTGAACGTCTACTAGCATGGCTAGACGAGCTGAAAGGCGACCTAGACATTCCTAAGTCAATCAAAGAAGCGGGTGTTTCTGAAGCTGACTTCGTAGCTAAGCTTGATGAACTAGCGGTAGAAGCGTTCGATGACCAATGTACTGGTGCGAACCCACGTTACCCACTAATCACTGAGCTTAAAGACGTACTACTAGCGTCTTACCACGGCCAAGCTTACGTTGAAGGTGAAACTTTCGAAGGTACTACTGTAATCCTTAAGAAAGCTGACCAAAAACCAGCAGAAGCTAAAGCGCCAAAAGCTAAAAAAGAAAAAGCTGACGCTTAATTAGATTCAGTTTTGAGATAGATTTTCGCTAGCACGTTAATCTACAATCGGGAAAAGAACAAAGCCCCAGTCGAGAGACTGGGGCTTTTTTTTGACCTTTAACTTAGCGAATAAAGAATTGAGAGAAAGATTAAACCTCGGCCGCGACTACTCGTCCGCTAAAGTAGTCGTTGGATATGATGTATTCCGCGGTTCGGGTGAGTTCATCTTGAAGCTGAGCCCAGTGACACTTATTGAGTTTGCCATCGGCATTATGGATAGCAGGAATCACACCACCAACACGAATATTGAAAGGCGTCAGTTCTTTGGCCCAACTATGGGTGAAACCGGTGATCATTGAGTTAGCACTCTCTAAGCCAGACATGTCTTTAAAGTCATCGTGGGATATTACATTAACAATTACCCCTTGTTTGTTCGCTTGACGCAGCCTATCGACACTTGCTTGTCCAAACGAGAAAAGGGTAGAGGCCATCGCTGACAGATTATCAATAAAGCAGCTAACGGGCTGTGAACCGGTGAGCGTTGGCATAGGAGTGCTCACCCAGTTATTGACTAAAACATCGGGAGTTGTGCCAAACGTAAGCTGAATGAAGTCAAAAACCTTGAGAATGGTTTGGCTGTCATAGCGCTCTATTGGGTAGCTATAGACCGACGTCGAATAGCGAGAACAAAGTTGGTAGGTTTCATCTAGGCTAGCGCTGTCAATATCGCAAAGAATCACGGTCGCACCCAGATTCACAAAATGATTTGCGATGGTTCCCCCGAGTTGCGACCCCGCGGATGTCACCAATATGATAGAGCTTTTAATTTCCATTCCTAGACCTAAATGAGTAGTAGTGGTTAGGTAAGGATGGGTCAAAAAATGTACGATCGGTGTGAATTAGTTCAAAGTAAGCAGCGAAAAAACAGAACTTTATATGAACTTGGCGACAGCTCACACTTTGGGGGTATGCGTGTGAAATACATCACGCTTATTTATGGATTTTAGTGATTAAGCCTGTGCCTGGATATGGAACTGACGCTGAGCCGTGGTTAGCTCGTTGTACAATGTCGCATGTGGCAGTTCAGTTGCTGGTTGCTTGGCGAGTTTGCGGCGCTCATGTGTAGAAAGGTTGTGGTAAACCTCTTCTGGAAAATCATGTGTCCCTTCGGGCATGAAAGCCAATGCTTCTGGGGTTAGGTAATGATTCAGCTTGGCGCTAGGGAGTCCGGCTTGGTGAAAGCCTTGCGACTGTTTTGCTGAGATCTCATATGAAGATTGGTTCGAGCGTAAAGGCTGCGGCTCTGCGACACCAAATTGTTGGCGCAATTTACTTTCTGTTGTCTCTTCTACTGACAAAACATCCAGAGGCGTGTTATCACGAACATCATCGGAAAACATAGACAGCAGCAACGCGAAATCGGCACGGCGACCTTGTTCAACCGCTTGGTTGATTCCAGTCCCGAACTTGAGTTCGTTAATAATGACGTTATTGTCGAGTGTGTTTACTTGCATGGTGCCTCTCTTTGGATACACCTATAACGGCAAGCTTGGTTCAAACTTTAGTGTTTAAATCGATTAAGTAATTGATTGGTTTTATTTTAATCAGGAGGAGAGGAGAAGTGTCAAAAACAAAAAAGCCCACGCATGCGTGAGCTTTTATCAGAATCAGCTAAGTGCTAATTATTTAGCTAGGTTCGCTGCAACGAATTCCCAGTTAACTAGAGCCCAGAAAGCGTTCATGTAGTCTGGACGTACGTTACGGAAATCGATGTAGTAAGCGTGTTCCCATAGGTCAACAGTTAGAAGTGGAGTAACACCTTCTTCTGTTAGAGGAGTCGCTGCGTTAGACGTGTTAACGATCTCTAGAGAACCGTCAGCATTCTTAACAAGCCAAGTCCAAGAAGAACCGAAGTTGTTGATTGCTGAATCAGTGAATTTTGCTTTGAACTCTTCGAAAGAGCCAAATGAAGCATTGATTGCGTCTGCAACTGCACCTGTTGGTTCGCCGCCAGCTTTAGGAGCTAGACAGTGCCAGTAGAAAGTGTGGTTCCAGATTTGAGCTGCGTTGTTGAATACGCCACCAGTAGAAGTCTTGATGATCTCTTCTAGTGTTTTACCTTCGAACTCAGTACCAGGGATAAGACCGTTTAGCTTAACAACGTAAGTGTTGTGGTGCTTACCGTGGTGGAAATCTAGAGTCTCTGCAGAGATGTGTGGTTCTAGTGCGTCTTTCGCGTAAGGTAGAGCTGGTAGTTCAAATGCCATTGCTCAATTCTCCATTGATATGAAAGAGTTACCTCTTTCGATTGCTTCCAGTGATATTTATTATTCATAGCTTACTTTTTGCAGGCTACGGTCAATTTGCTGACTTGCGATATAGTTTAGCAAGTTTTTACTTTATTAAAAGCACATTTGTGTGATTTTCTATTAAATCTTACTCTAACTCTTTAACCATTTTTTTTATATGGTTTTTATTCTTGGGGTTTGGGGTAGAATAAAGGCAATAAAGCCGTAATCCATTAACGAGGAAGCAATGGAAACTATCGATAAAATCAAACAGCAAATTGAAGAAAATGCCATTCTACTTTACATGAAAGGTTCTCCTAAACTACCAAGCTGTGGTTTTTCTTCTCAAGCATCTCAAGCGCTAATGGCATGTGGTGAAAAGTTTGCTTACGTAGACATCCTACAAAACCCTGACATTCGTGCAGAGCTACCAGCTTACGCACAGTGGCCAACATTCCCACAACTTTGGGTTGAAGGTGAGCTGATCGGTGGTTGTGACATCATTCTTGAGATGTTCCAAAAAGGCGAACTTCAGCCTCTTATTAAAGAAGCAGCAGCGAAAGTTGCTGGCGATGAAGCATAAGAGCTGAGCTTTTTAGCGACACTCAATGAGAAAAGGGGCCGTTGGGCTCCTTTTTTATTGGTATAAGGGAAATGCAATGAATGTAAAACTTCACTATGTCCACGATCCAATGTGCAGTTGGTGTTGGGGATACAAGCCAACATTAAAACTTCTTAAACAGCAGTTGCCTGCGAGCATCGAATTTAACTACGTGGTTGGTGGCCTTGCACCGGATTCTGATGAGCCTATGTCAGATGAGATGAAGCAAAAGCTGCAAGCGATTTGGAAGCAGATTGAAGCGAAACTTGGTACTGAGTTTAACCACGAATTTTGGACTGAGTGCAAACCAGTTCGCAGTACTTACCCTGCTTGCCGTGCCGTCATTGCTGCTGGATTCCAAGATCACTATGAAGAGATGTTAGAAGCGATTCAACATGCATATTATCTGCGTGCGATGTTGCCACATAGTGTTGAAACTCATCTCCAATTAGCTGAAGAGCTTGGAATGAATGTGCAGCAATTTGAAAATGATCTGTCTGGTAAGCTTTTGGAAGGCGAGTTAGACGACCAGTTGAGCTTCAAAGAGGCGATGGGGGTTTACTCTTACCCAACGTTAATGCTTGAAGTTGATGGTATTTTTACAGAAGTCGAGCTGGACTACCTTTCCACTGAAGCGACGCTTAAGTCGATTAGAGAAATCATCCTAAAGAACACGCCCGCCTAGTTTTGTTAGAGTTTGCAGTTAGCGCAATCCAATACAGAGTGCTTGGCGAACGTGTTTATTAGCTCGATAAAGGTTTACTCATATGAGTAAGCCTTTGATTGTGGCTCCCTTGAGAGGGTATGACGTATCTGATTCAGCTCTTGTTGGAATTGCGTAGAAACGGCTTCAACCTCTTGCAGATACAGAAGCATTTGCGTTTCTGCAGAAGATATCTCTAACGTTTGCAAAGCAAGTTCACTTGCGAGCGATTCAATGTCAGCAAGTGGCGTTGCGAGAGCGTCACAAGCGACCATTTTAGCCGCACCTTTCACTCGATGAGCGGTTGTTTTAAGAGACTTAAATCTCTGCTCTTCCCACAATTGAGTGATCGCCCGCCAATCTTCAATAAAGGTAGTTTCAAACTCTTCGAGTAGTGACATTGCCACATCGGCATCTCCAAATAGTTCGTTCAATGCCTTAAAGTCTATGAGGCTGCTAGTGTTGTCATCTGTGTTGTCAGCGACTGCAATTTCTCCATCTATTGGTGGTCTTGATGTTTCGAAACCATCCTCGATATCTTGAAACAATGCAGAAAAGTCATCTTCATCTTGTGATGAAGACGCTGTTTGCTCTGGGTGCTCTTTCGACTCCTCGTTTGAAATATCATTAAGTGAAGGCAGCCATTTCTCTAAAGTCAGTATCATCTGTTTGATAGAGACAGGTTTGACCAAGAAGTCGTCCATGCCATGTGCGTAGCAGTTCTCATCCTCCCCCTGAACTGCATTGGCAGTCAGTGCGACGATAGGGAGTCGATAGTCAGCCAATGTGTTGAGCTGATGAGAATCATCGGCGCCAGTGCAGTTTACGCGGTGCGCAGTAAAGCTCTCTCCCAAGCTGCATAACGTCGAAACGTCTAGTTCATTTAGCTCAAGTCCCGGCATTTGTTTGAGTAGCTCACGATGCATTTCATCAGATTGGGCTTCCAGTTGGCGAATGCTGGCTGAGAGAGTATAGCCGTCCATTTCAGGCATGTGACAGTCAGTTAAAAGCAGTCCATAACGCTTCTCTTTAAGTGCGTTCAGGGCGAGCAAGCCGTTGTCTACGATATCGGCTTGAACTCCGATGTTTGCTAGTTGTTTGGCGATCACTTGTTGGTTTATTGGGTGATCCTCTGCGACCAGTATTAATCGCCCGTTTCTTTCTGCTTGTTCACGGCTCTCTTGCATGAAGCGTGAGGTCACCTCGTTAGTTTTTTGCAATGGCATACAGTCGTGGCTAACAGGTTTGGTGAGTACGTGTACTAAGTTATCGGGTAGAAGTGGATTGACAGATAGGCACCATGAACTGCCGAGTGGCTCTGGAGAGAGCATTGGACTTTGATTGATGATGGTAAAGCTTGTTGTCTCGGCGTGTTCCTTTATCCATGCATCGGTAATGGCGAGTTGTTGCCAGACTGACATGGCGACAAAGATGTGTTTTGGTTTGTTCTGAACTACTGATTCTTGGAGTAGGTCTTTCTGGTTGATGTGCAGAACTTTCGGCTTTAAATCAAGATGCTTGAGATAACGACACAGCTCTTCTTGCTGTAAGAAGAAGCCGACAATATAAACCTCGGAAGAGGAGTTGGCGATCAGGCTTGGATTCTGTTGTTGCTCATTGAGCAAAGCGGGCAGTGCCAATGGATATTTCGCCCCATCATCTGGTGTACTACTTATGGGTAGAGATATCGTGACGGTGAAATCACTCCCTTTCCCCTCATCGCTATCTAATGTCAGTATTCCCTCCATCTGCTCGATTAACTTAGTGGCGATAGAAAGCCCAAGACCAGTGCCCCCGAATCGACGGCTGGTGGTTTTATCAACCTGCTCGAATGGTTGGAAAAGGGCATCTTGTTTATCCTTGGGAATACCAATACCAGTATCTGATACAGTTAAGCTGATCTTTTGTTGATGTTGAGTGCTTTCAATAACATTAACATGCAGTGAGATCGTGCCGTGTTCGGTGAATTTAATCGCATTATTGAGGAAGTTATTCAGAATTTGATGCAGCCTTATATCATCAGCATAGAGCCATTGTGCGAGTGCAGGATCTTGCCAATAGTGGAACGCTAATCCTTTCTGCTGAGCGTGAATGGATTGTGGTTGAACAATACGAGCCAAAACTTTCCCCAACTCAATGTCGGTTGGGCTGAGCTCCAGTTTTCCAGCTTCAATCTTTGAATAGTCGAGCACATCATTGACGATGTGCAAGAGGTTACGAGCGGATTGAGTCAATCCTCCATGCAGGCTCTGTAGCTCTTCATTCAATTGATGCTCCTGCATTAGCTCTAATAGACCTAAAATGCCGCTGATTGGCGTACGAACTTCATGGCTGATGGTGGCGAGGAATTGGGATTTGGCTGCGGTTGCACTTTCCGCTTTCTGCCGCGCGTTATCCAATGCTTGTTGTTGCTTCTTGAGGAGAGTGATATCGGTAATCACCGTATTCCACTGCATGGCGCTTTGCTGGTTACGTCGATTCTTGTTCGGCGCTTCCACATCATTTGGTTCGGACGATTTGGAGCTGGTTGTACCCGAGCTATGGGATACTTGGCTGCTGAACTTAACCCACTTAGTTTCGCCAGTAGGGAGCTTCACTTGTTGCTCGCTCTCCCAATGCCCCGTAGGCAACGCCTGGACAATAATGCTCTCTAGCTCGCGTATGCCTTGAGCAGAAAACAGCTGAAATAGCCTCTGTGGACTGTCTTGAACGGTTTGTGCTGTCAGGCCAAACATGTCATTCACTCCGGCACTGACGAAGCTAAATTGAACGCTCAAAGGCTGGTTTATATCCACTTGAGTATGCTTTAACACCACACCATCAATGTTATCGGCTAAGGTTTGCAAATGGGTTTCGGCAGCTCTGGCTCGCTCTTCTGCTATCTTTCTTTGTTTGATTTCAGCCGCCATTTTTCGGTTCCAAAAGACGATCGCTAAGATGATCAAACCTATGGTTAAACCAATGATGGCTGACCATTTAGCGACTTCGCGAGGCGATAGACCTTCTTGATATTCATAGGTTAACCATTTGCTTTCCAGACGTTCGAGCTCCTTTGGAGGCAGGGCGCTAATCGTTTTGTTAAGGATGCTGAGTAGCATAGGGTGGCGGAAGTTAACGGCCATTGCCAGCTGAGCATTGTTTTGTTCGGTAATGGTTCCTGTGATTTTAAACTGCCCTAAGTAGTCTTGATGGAGAAGGGGGGCGGCATGATGTAAAGAAGCCAACACATATTCAATTTCTTCTTTTTGTAACGCTTGGAAAGCACTGACATGATTGATATAGGTTTGTCCCTGACAGGCTAGGCAGAGCGAAGGGAGTACGGTTGCCCCACCACTATTCTCAATGATTCCGATACTCTCGGAACGGCTTGGTGTGAAGCTACCAAAGCGATCCGCTCGACTGAGTATTACCCAAGGCTCGTAACTGTAGGCCTGAGTAAAATCCATATATCTCGCCTTTTCCGAGGTTGGCGTCATATTGGTCAATAACATGGTTTCACCACGATTAAATGCAACTTCTGCCGCTTCAGTGGTGAGGTAGGTTTTGGTCTCAAATGAGACGCCCAGGACGTTACCAATCAGCTTAAGTACATCAGCAGATAGGCCATCGTGTTGCTTCTGATCATTGATGAAGTCATAAGGGTACCAATGTCCGTGAACGCCAACAGGAATTGTCGGGTTTCTTTCCAACCACTCTTGCTCTTCCAAAGTAAGGTTGAGCGTCCCGTAATTTAAAAGCATTGAGTGTTGAGAAGGCGCTAGCCATTGATTGTATATGGAAGTAAGTGAATCCTGTTTGATATCTTCTAACGCAAAGTTAATTCTACTCAATAGCCTATGTTTGCCTTTCTTCACGGCAAAGTGGAGATGGTCAGCGGGTAAATCGGGCAATAATGAAAGCATCAGCGACTCTTGGGGCTGCTCTCTCAACAGGGCTGATAGAGCGAGAGCATCACCGATATAAGCATCAACTTGGTTCTCTTTGATGGCGAGGAAAGCATCTTGCGTACTCGTTAATCTGGTTATCCGACTGTCTGGTAGCAAGCTAGGAAGTAAATCATTCAACGCGAAACCTTCTTCAAGAGCAAGATTGGCTGTCGCGAGATCGCTCAGTTGGTTAATGCTTCGTTGTTGGGTGATTACCGCTCGACGAATTGAAAACATAGGTTCACTGAACGCCATATAGTCTTGGCGCTCTTTGGTCGCTGAAACACCAACCAACAAATCGAGTTCACCTAGTCTAAATGCGTCTAGTACTGCACTGAAAGTAGGATAGAGCGTGAGCTCATATTCAAATCCAGCTTTAATCGAGGTTTGATCTAGCATGGTTATCAATAACCCTTCGGTAACGCTGCTACCGCTAGGAGTCTTATGTTGATAGCTATATGGCACCATGTCGTAAGAGGGGAGGCCAACTCTTAGAACAGGCTTGTTCGATGAGCTTATAGTGCTTGAACTCAATGCGTGGTTTGACTGTGCTTGAACTTGATCCTCGGCATGGACATAGAGCGGCTGCGCCACTAAACATAGCCAGATAAAGGGCAGTAAGAAGCGTTTAACTAGGTTTTGAACACAATCGTCATGCATAAAGACATCCTGTCATTAGCGGTTTATTTGTGGAGGAACTAACAGTTAGCCGCGGCTGGCACAGCTTTA
Organism: Vibrio fortis; assembly: GCF_000695685.1. Taxonomy (GTDB): domain Bacteria; phylum Pseudomonadota; class Gammaproteobacteria; order Enterobacterales; family Vibrionaceae; genus Vibrio; species Vibrio fortis_A. The sequence continues at coordinate 199,256 of NZ_JFFR01000025.1, forward strand.
ACAAGTGGTGGTAGAGCAAAGTTGTCTGCTTGTTGTAATGCCATTTGTTGTAAATGCGCCAAACCACTGCTGTCTGATTGAAGTAGGCTATCTAAATGGCGCTTGAGTTGTTCAACTTTGTCATGAGCTCCTAATGCTTGATAACAAACCGCCAGTAAGAAAAATGCCTCGATATCATTTTCAGAAAACTCATTGGTGGATGTGTTTTCGATATGTTGCAGTGCCGAATCTGGTTGATTGAGTTGGATAAGTTGTATGGTGCGACACAACTTGAGTAGTGGTTTGCTGAGTGCATAGCTCTTTTCTGCATGAGAAAGTCTCTGCCATGCCGCTTCCGGTCGCCACAATTGCAGCTCCTTCTCTGTCAGTTTTGAAGAGTCAAACCATAAGATCAGAGCTCGTTTTCCTGATGTATCCCAGATCGAGTGAGGTAGAAGCTGCGCTAAAGACTTTAAATGTTGAGTAGCCTTATCAAAATCGCGGTTGAGAAGTTGCAGCCACACCATGGTATTGGTGAGTTCGATATTGCTGCTATTCACCGATAACACATGATCAATCATGCTGTCAGCCATCTCTAACTTATTGGTGTTTAAGCACACTTTTACTTTAAGCTGTTGCAATTTGAGGTTGCGCGGGTTAGCCGTGATCAAGGCATCGAGTTGAGTTAGCGCGTCATGATATTGTTGCTTAGCTATCAGGATTTCAACGAGCTTTGTCTTGGCTGGGAGGTAATCATGCAACTGCAACAGGCCGTTGAGCATGGCTTGCGCTTCATCGAGTTTTTGGTTTTTGATAAGGACTTTCGCCATATAGACAATGGCATCTTTCAAAGCTGAAGGATCCGGTGCTTTGGCGAAGAGAGGCTTCACGGCATTGAGACCACTTTTAACGTACGTTTGCTCGAGTGTTGAAAAGTAGTGTTGTCTGGAGAGTCCTGACGTGACACGTTTGATGATATCGTCTGCACGTATCGGTTTAATTAAATACCCATCTGGTTCGAAGTTTGCGTAACCAAAGAAGATATCTTGACTGTCATTACCAGTCACAATGAAAACCAGAGTTTGTGGTTTGATCAGCTCTTTTTGTTGTAAGTACTCCAATAGCTGCAGGCCATTACTGCCAGCACCAAGGTCGTGGTCGACCAATAGAATATCAAATCTGTGTGCTCGACACGCCTCAATAGCATTTTGAGCATTGGACGCACTGATAACGTTGTTGTTAGGTACACCAAGCTTGATAAGAAGCGCTCTGGTCGCACTCTGAATTACGCTACTGTCATCAATGATCAGGTAGCGTGATTGGGCAAGTATATCCATATATTAGCCTTATGACGTTTTAGCCTTTACCGTACATATCCATCTGTTTATCGAATTATTTGTCTAGGATTGCACAGCTTATTTATTAGACACTTAAGTGTAGAAGGGCATGTTATAAAATGCCACCTGGTGCAGAAAAACAGAGTGCTTTTGGAAAGGGTATCACGTACGTAATAAGGGGGAAGGGTATGAAAAAGGTAATAAAAAGCCGCCTAATGATAGGCGGCTTTTAAACGGTATGCGTTTCGCTCTTAGCTTCTTAGCTATAGGCTAAAGAACCATTGCGGCAATCCAACCGAATGCAATCAGTGGAAGGTTGTAGTGTAGGAAAGTTGGTACTACCGTTTCCCATACGTGCTCGTGTTGACCATCTGCGTTAAGACCAGATGTTGGACCCAACGTAGAGTCAGACGCTGGTGAACCTGCGTCACCCAATGCTGCAGCAGTACCCACTAGTGCGATAGTCGCCATTGGAGAGAAACCAAATGCTGCCGCTAGTGGAACGTAAATCGTCGCAAGAATTGGAATTGTAGAGAACGAAGAACCGATACCCATGGTTACCAGTAGGCCTACAACCAACATTAGGAGTGCAGCAAGAGGCTTGTTGTCGCCGATTGATGTTGATAGCGCTTCAACCAGAGACTCAACGCCACCAGTTTGTTTCATTACCGCTGCAAAACCTGCTGCTGCGATCATGATGAAGCCGATCATCGCCATCATGTGAACGCCTTTCGTGAACACATCTTGTGTCTCTTTCCATGCAATCACGCCACCAAACGTAAACACCATGAAACCAGCCAAAGCACCAATGATCATAGAGCCAGTAGAAAGCTGTACAGTCAGTGCTGCTACAATACCCACTGCTGCAACAATGATGTGTTTCTTGTTGATCTGCTTAGTCTCTGTAGAAACCGTTGTAAGTTCAGTTTCTTTGTATTGACGAGGTTTGCGGTAAGTAAAGAACACTGCAGTCAGTAGACCAAAGATCATACCTGCTGCTGGTAGTAACATCGCGACAGGAACTTGGCTCGCAACAACATTTTCTAGGCCGTTGTCATGAAGGTTCTTTAGTAGGATGTTGTTTAGGAAGATACCACCGAAACCGATTGGAAGAACCATATATGGTGTGATCAGACCGAAAGTCAGGACACACGCGATCAAACGACGATCGAGGTTCATTTTTGCAAACACGCCTAGTAGAGGTGGAATCAAAATTGGGATGAAGGCGATATGCACAGGGATAACGTTTTGAGAAGACATCGTCACAAGAATAAGTGATGCAAGAATGCCGTATTTCAAACCAGTCGAAGCTGTGCTGTTCTCTTTGCCGTGAATGCGCTTGATAACGCTTTGAGCAAGCAGGTCAGTAATACCTGAACGTGAGATAGCAACAGCAAATGTACCTAACATTGCGTAGCTTAGAGCGATAGTCGCACCGCCACCTAAGCCACTTTCAAAAGCAGCAACGGCATCGTTAAGAGTCATGCCCGACACAACGCCACCGATGATCGCACTGAACGTGAGAGCAACGACAACGTTAACACGCATCAAGGCTAGAACTAGCATGATGCAAACTGATATAACAACAGGGTTCATAATTTTCTCGGAGTGTTGTGTTTAACTATTTTTAATTAATGACATTACGAAAAGACGTGTGTCGATTTTATTTTTATTCTGGTTCAACAAGTGGCCAGCCGCCAAGCGCTTTCCATTTGTTGACGATACCGCAAAACAGTTCAGCTGTTTTCTGGGTATCATACAAAGCAGAGTGTGCTTCTTTGTTGTCGAATTCCATCCCTGCAGTACGGCAAGCTTTAGCCAGAACGGTTTGGCCGTAGGCAAGTCCACTTAAGGCAGCAGTGTCAAAAGTTGCAAAAGGATGGAAAGGGACGCGTTTAAGCTTACAACGCTCACTAGCAGCATTGACGAAGTTTAAGTCGAATGTTGCGTTGTGTGCCACCATGATGGCACGGCTGCAGTTGGAAGCTTTTTGTTCTTTTCTCACAAGTTTGTAGATCTCTTTGAGGGCTTCTTGCTCAGAGACCGCACCACGTAATGGACTGAAAGGGTCTTTGATGCCGTTGAAATCTAAGGCTTCTTGCTCGATGTTGGCACCTTCAAAGGGCTCGATATGAAAATGAAGCGTCGATGCTGGATGGAGATCTCCGTTTTCATCCATTTTTAGGGTAATGGCACAGATTTCTAATAATGCATCGGTTTTCGCGTTGAACCCTGCGGTTTCCACGTCAATGACTACTGGAAAATAGCCACGGAAACGTTTTTTTAGGGTCAGAGCTTCGTTTTCTACAGTCATGTTAGCCCAAATAAGTGTGATTGAGGCTGCATTATTGCAGATAATAGCAGTGATAAAAACTCCAGAAAGTGATTAATTCATAAATTAGCCACCCACACTCGGCGCGATATTTGCATTAATCTGTTCAGAGAGAATATGCGGCAATTGGCTGCATTGTTAAACGAATTGCTTAAGAGATACTCCCCCTTATGAATAAACGACTAATTACAGGTTCAATTCTGTTTTCGTTACTGATGTCGTCGACGGCGCTTGCGCAAGAGAAGCGATATGGGGCATCTCCTCAACAGTCGACTTGGGAAATGGTGGCAAATACCCCATTAGAATGTCGATTGGTTCACCCAATTCCAAACTTTGGTGATGCGGAGTTTTCATCCCGTGCCAGCAAAAAGATCATATTAGACTTTGAACTTAAAATGCGTCGTCCAATGGGGGCAACACGCAATGTCAGTTTGATCTCGATGCCGCCTCCGTGGCGTCCAGGTGAGAGTGCTGATCGAATGACAACGATTAAGTTTTTCCAACAATTTGACGGCTATGTTGGTGGTCAAACTGCTTGGGGTATCTTGAGCGAGTTAGAGAAAGGGCGTTACCCAACGTTTAGCTACCAAGAGTGGCAAAGCCGAGACCAACGAATTGAAGTGGCACTCTCTTCGGTATTGTTCCAACAGAAATATAATGTGTTCAGTGACTGTATTTCGAATCTACTGCCTTACAGCTTTGAAGATATCTCATTTACGATTCTGCACTACGATCGAAACAGTGACCAGTTGAGTAAGGCATCGCAAAAGCGTTTGAGTCAGATTGCAGAATACATTCGTTATAACCAAGATATTGACCTTGTGCTGGTGGCGACCTATACCGATTCGGCGGACAGCAAAGGTGTTAGCCAAAACTTATCGGAGCGTCGAGCAGAGTCTTTACGTGAGTACTTTAAATCGCTTGGTCTTTCCGAAGAGCGAATTCAGGTGCAGGGTTATGGTAAGCGCCGCCCAATTGCTGATAATGCGTCTCCAATTGGCAAAGATAAGAACCGACGCGTGGTGATTTCGCTTGGACGAACTCAGGTCTAGATTTTACGGATCTTGCCGCTTTAATAAGTTAACCGATAAAAAATGCCAGTCTGTTGAGACTGGCATTTTTTGTTTCCGGGCAGGAATTAATTCAGACGGAACTTAGCAATGATTTCACAATTGGTTGCGGTATCGATCTTTTCAACCATGGACGCTATCTGTGGGTTCGGGTGACGTTTCATAAAATCAATCAATGCCTTTTTGCAGCAGCCAATAGAATCGATGAAGCTTGAGCATTGCGTGTTAGGGCACTGAGGAATAAGGGTTAACACTTTTTCAGAAGCCAGTTGAAGATACTTCAATTCATAATCAGTATCGCCCGCCCAACGCCAAAATTGCGCTAAGTTGTGGCAAGAGATAACTGAAATTAATAGTCGCTCGTCAGCTTCAATATCAGTGCGTTCAGTGATTCTCTCACTGAGCGTCAGAGCTTGCTGATAGTGAAGGATGCTTCGAATAGGATCGTCGAGTTGCAGTGCAGTATCGGCAAGTAATGTGTGTTTTTCCCATTCGTTTATCATGATGATAGCTCCCTAATTAAAACTGGCATCAATCTAAACGATAATCATTATCATGTAAAGTCTAATGATTGAGAATTCGGCAAGATATAGTGTTTTCTGAGACGCGCTGCTACAAAATAGAGGCAAATAAAAAGCGAGCACCATGCTCGCTTTATGTCTTACAGAATCTTGCTATTCAGTGAAGTTTAAATAAGGAATTAACCTTCTAGACCTGCACTCGCTTGTTTGTTTTGAATCAGCTCAATCATGTAGCCGTCAGGGTCTTTAACGAATGCAATGTGAGTTGAACCGCCTTTCACTGGGCCTGGCTCGCGAGTAACGTTGCCGCCTGCCGCTTTGATAGCGTCACAAGTGCTGTAGATGTCGTCAACGCCAATTGCTACGTGACCAAATGCATTACCTAGGTCGTACTCAGACGTACCCCAATTGTAAGTCAGCTCGATTACAGAGCCCTGTGACTCATCGCCATAGCCCACGAATACTAATGTGTATTCATACTCTTCGTTTTCGTTACGACGAAGTACATTCATACCCATAACGTTTGTGTAGAATTCGATTGAACGGTCAAGATCACCAACGCGCAGCATGGTGTGTAAAATACGGCCATTTGACATAGTGTTTTGCTCCTAGCTTAGATGTTTTTATAGAAAACCGATAATTGGTTAGACTTCGGTCTTCTCTTTGAATTCGCATAAGTCTTCAATGATGCAGCTACCACAGCGTGGCTTGCGCGCCACACAAGTATAGCGGCCGTGCAGAATCAGCCAGTGGTGTACATCTAGCTTGAACTCTTTTGGTACGACTTTAAGCAGTTTTTGCTCAACGTCATCAACAGTTTTACCCATCGCGAACTTACTGCGGTTCGATACGCGATAAATGTGAGTATCGACGGCAATGGTTGGCCAGCCAAATGCAGTGTTGAGCACCACATTTGCTGTTTTTCGGCCAACGCCAGGTAAGGCTTCAAGAGCGGCACGGTCTTCAGGAACTTCGCCGTTGTGCAGGTCGAGCAACATACGACAGGTCTTGATGGTGTTCTCGGCTTTAGAGTTAAATAGGCCGATCGTCTTGATGTACTCTTTTAGTCCCTCGACGCCAAGGTCGTAGATAGCTTGAGGTGTGTTGGCGACAGGATAAAGCTTGTCGGTTGCCTTATTCACACTGACATCAGTCGCTTGGGCTGATAGTAAAACAGCGATTAACAACTCAAACGGTGAACTCCAATTAAGTTCGGTTTGAGGATTCGGGTTGTTCTCCCTTAAACGCTCTAAGATCTGAACGCGTTTGACATTATTCATAGTGACATTACTTTCCAGTTTTAAAGCTTGGAGTCGCTTAAGCGTCAAGCTTGCTCATTTTTGCACTCTTATGAGTGTCTCTATTTATATTTGCAAAAGGGGCTAAATTAGCCCCTTTGAATAGTTTGAACTACGCGTTAGTAACACGAGCACGTTCGATGGTTGGTTTTTCTTGTTTTGGCTGTCTTGCTTTCGCTTGATGGTCGATGAGGTTTTTCAGCGCAATCAAGAAGCCAACGCCAATAAACGCGCCCGGCGGTAGCAGTGCCAGTAGGAAGCTATTATCGAATTGGAATATTTCAATTCTTAGTGCTGATGCCCAATCACCAAGTAAAAGATCCGCACCGTCAAACAGAGTGCCATTACCAGTGACCTCGCGCATAGCGCCCAGTACAACAAGAACGGCAGTCATGCCCATGCCCATCCAGAAGCCGTCTTGTGCTGCTGGGAGTACGGTGTTTTTAGAAGCGAATGCCTCTGCGCGACCAATAATAATACAGTTGGTTACGATAAGCGGAATAAAGATACCTAGAGACAGGTATAGGCCGTAAGCGTAAGCATTCATCAATAGTTGAACGCAAGTTACTAACGATGCGATGATCATTACAAATACGGGAATACGCACTTCTTTTGGGACATGGTTGCGAACCAGAGATACGCAAACATTCGAGCCAACTAGAACTAAAAGTGTTGCAATGCCTAAGCCGAGTGCGTTAGTCACAGTCGACGACACCGCTAGTAATGGACAAAGGCCAAGCAGTTGTACAAGGGCAGGGTTGTTTGCCCACATACCATTTTTGATTAGCGTTTTATGTTCACTCATTACGCTCCTCCGCAGTTTTTAGGCTGAGATAACAGTGTTTGTTGGTTTTCGTTAACGTAAACGACGGCATTTTTGACCGCTTTGACAACAGCTCTTGGTGTGATTGTTGCACCGGTGAATTGGTCAAAGTCACCACCATCTTTACGCACTTTCCACTTGTCTTGATTCGCTTCGGTTACTTGCTTGCCAGTAAATGAAGTGATCCAGTCTGTGACGCGTAGGTCGATCTTATCCCCAAGCCCAGGTGTCTCTTGGTGTGAAAGCACACGAGTACCCAATACAGTACCATCGATATCAAGACCAACGATCACCTTAATCGCACCGTTATAGCCATCAGGTGCAATCGCTTCAATCGCAATTGCGCTCGGTTCACCATTGATGGTTGCTATGTACGCTGGCATGGCTTGTTTACTGCCAAGTGCTTCAGATTCAACCAAGGTACAGGATGAAAAAAGTTCATTATCGTGCTTCTCGTGAGGAATCACTTGATTCAAAACCGACAGCAGTTGAGCTTGTTCTTGTAGCTTGATCTGATCTTTGGTCAGGTAGTGAGTCACAGCCACTAAACCAGTCGATGCACAGGCAAAAATCGCAAGGGTTAGACCATTTTTTCTAATCGCATTTAGCATTGTCTGTCGTTTCCTTAATGGCCGTATGTACGAGGTTTGGTGTAGTAGTCGATCAACGGAACGCACATGTTTGCTAACAATATTGCAAATGCAACGCCATCAGGGAAACCACCCCAGCTACGAATAATGAAGACTAAGCCACCGATCATTGCACCGAAAACGAGTCGACCTTTAACCGTGGTAGAGGCTGAAACCGGATCTGTTGCAATGAAAAATGCACCTAGCATAGTCGCACCAGAAAGTAGGTGAACCATAGGCGATGCTGTTTCACCCGGAGTAAGCACACTGAACACCAGACTAAACAACGTCAGACTCGCTAAGAAAGAAACAGGGATATACCACTGAATCACGCGCTGTTTGATGAGTACTAAACCGCCCAGAAGGTAAGCGATGTTTACCCACTCCCAACCGATGCCTGCAAGCCAGCTAAACTGTGGCTGTGAAAGTGCTTCAGAAGCTGTATTACCTGCAGCCAATGCTGTCTTAAAGGCATCCAGTGGCGTTGCCATTGTCGTGCCATCGATACCGATACGAGCTTGCTGCAATGATAGGCCTTCATTGTTGAAGCCAGTAAAGATCATCAAGAACGAATCAACAAAACTTGCAGGCTCTGCACTCAAACTGATTGGCGCATTCCAGCTGGTCATTTGTACTGGGAATGAAATCAGCAATACCACGTACGCGACCATGGCTGGGTTAAATGGGTTTTGTCCTAATCCACCATAGAGGTGCTTAGCAACAACAATGGCAAAGAATAAGCCGATAACCATTAACCACCACGGAGAGTGTGGCGGGATTGCAACACTTAGCAACCAAGCTGTCACGACTGCACTGTAGTCACGCAGAGCCATGATAGGTGGGCGCTTACGAAGCAACATAACACCAGCTTCAAAAGCAACGGCGAGCAATATAGCCAAAACAAGTTGGATAATTGTGCCCCAACCAAAGAAGTAGGTTTGCGCCAATAATCCAGGTAATGCCGCAATCGCCACCCATTTCATTAGATCTGGCGTGCTTCTGCGGCTATGCGCGTGCGGTGAGCTGGCAATAAAAAAGGCCACTACTCTTTCTCCTCAATGTTCTTTTTATTCTGCTCTTGCTGAGCTTTTCTAGCTTTAGCGCGTGCAATAGCGGCAGCAACTGCAGCTTTTTTTGGATCAACCGCTTCGTCTGCTGATTCCGTATCTACTTCTTCCACTTGTGGTTGAGCTTGCTGTGCCTTTTTCGCTTTAGCGCGTGCAATAGCTGCAGCAACTGCAGCTTTTTTCGGATCAGCCGCTTCGTCTACTGATTCCGTATCTACTTCTTCCACTTGTGGTTGAGCTTGCTGTGCCTTTTTCGCTTTAGCGCGTGCAATGGCAGCGGCAACCGCAGCTTTCTTCGGGTCAACCGCTTCGTCTGCTGACTCCGCTCCTACTTCTTCCACTTGTGGTTGAGCTTGCTGTGCCTTTTTCGCTTTAGCGCGTGCAATGGCAGCAGCAACTGCGGCTTTTTTCGAATCAACCGCTTCGTCTGCTGATTCCGTATCTACTTCTTCAGTTTGTGGTTGCGCTTGTTGTGCCTTTTTCGCTTTAGCGCGTGCAATGGCAGCAGCAACTGCGGCTTTTTTCGGATCAACCGCTTCGTCTACTGATTTGGTATCTACTTCTTCCGCTTGAGGTTGAGCTTGTTGTGCCTTTTTCGCTTTAGCGCGTGCAATGGCAGCAGCAACTGCAGCTTTCTTCGGATCAACTGCTTGGTCTACTGATTCGGTATCTACTTGTTCATCTTGTGGCTGAGCTTGCTGTGCCTTTTTGGCTTTAGCGCGAGCAATGGCAGCGGCAACTGCTGCTTTCTTCGGATCAACCGTTTGGTCTGTTGATTCGGTATCTACTTGTTCAGCTTGTGGCTGAGCTTGCTGCGCCTTTTTCGCTTTAGCACGCGCAATAGCTGCAGCTACAGCGTCTTTTTTGCTGTCCGAACTCGCATCAGAGTTTGTTTCTGATTGTTGAGCTTTCTTGGCTTTAGCTCGAGCTATTGCGGCAGCTACGGCATCTTTCTTGTTGTCACTGCTTGCGTCTGAGCTTGTTTCTGCCTGTTGGGCTTTTTTCGCTTTAGCGCGTGCAATGGCAGCAGCGACCGCATCTTTTTTGTCTTCGCCTGACGTTTGGTTTTCTGCATTAGCTTGTTGAGCTTTACGCTCTCTTGCTAGCTTCTTACGCTCCTCTCGCAACTTGGACATTTCAGAGTTATCTGGTTCTGCACTGTTGCTTTGTTGAGCCGCAGCTTGTTTCGCTTTTGCTTTCGCAATGGCAGCGGCGACTGCTGGCTTCACAGCAGGCTCTTTACTTGTTGTGTCCGCAGCCGCTTTCTGTGCTTTTACTCGTGCGATAGCTGCAGCGATGGCATCATCACCGTCAGATGTCTTCATCTCTTTACGACGGTTATCTGCTGCTTTCTTAAAGCGGTTTTCGCGTTCTGCTTTATCGCGCTCCATACGAGCGTTTTTCTCTTCAAAACGCTGTTTGGCTCTCTCGGCTGCGGCAGCTTCATCGCGGCGAGTTTTGATCTCGGCTTTCGCTTGGCGGTAATACTGAACCAGTGGGATCTCACTCGGGCAGACAAACGCACAAGCTCCACATTCAATACAATCTTTAATGTTCAGCTCTTCACACTTGTCGAGCTCATTCGCCTTAGCGTGCCATTGCAGTTGCTGTGGTAATAGAGAAGCTGGGCAAGCCTCTGCACATTGACTACAACGGATACACTCCATTTCATAGCTATTTGGAGAAATCTCGCGACGTGTCGGTGCTAGAATACAGTTCGACGTCTTAGTGATTGGCACATTTTCATGCGGCAGGGTGAAGCCCATCATCGGGCCACCTAGAATGAGTCGTGGCAGCTTTTTATCGGCTTTGTAACCAAATTCAGCAAGCAGTGCGCTAACCGGAGTACCCAGTAGCGCCCATACATTACGCGGTTGCTTAAAGGTTTTACCGGTAAGTGTGACTACGCGATTCACAACAGGCTCGCCATCAATGACGGCGCGCTTGATTGAGTAGAGTGAGCCAACGTTTTGGACTAAGACCCCAATATCAGCAGGAATGCCGCCGGCAGGAACTTCTTTGTTGGTCAGGATCTTAATCAGCTGTTTTTCACCACCCGATGGGTATTTGGTAGGGATAACGCGGATGACAATATCTTTCTCTTTCGCGGCAAGTTCAAGAGCTTTGATCGCCTCTGGCTTGTTGTCTTCGATACCAATGACAGTCAGCTTTGGTTGCAGCAGGTGCTCGACAACTTCGATGCCTTTGAGCACTTCGTCTGCGTGCTCCTGAAGTAACTTGTCGTCTGAAGTGATGTAAGGTTCGCATTCTGCCGCGTTAACGATCAAAATTTCTGTGCGACCTAAGCCTGATTGCAGTTTTTTTGCAGTCGGGAAGCCAGCACCACCCATACCGGAGATACCAGCCTGGCGAATGATATCAAGTAGCTCATCTGATGTTTTCTCGGTGTAATCTTCAGTACCTTGGCGTTCGATCCATTGATCATTGCCATCTGGTTTGATCACGATACTAAGTTCAGACAAGCCAGAAGGGTGCGCTGTCGTTCTTGGTTCGATTGCGACAACGGTACCTGATGTAGGAGCATGAACAGGAAGTGTGAAACCTGTATCGAGAGCAGTCAGCTGTTGGCCTTTCAATACATCATCGCCAATGGCGACCAGAAGGTTGCCCGCTTTACCAATGTGCTGTTTTACAGGCAGGACAATTTCTTGCGGGATCGCAGCATGAGCGATAGCTAAACCGTTAGATTGCTTTTTGTTTTCAGCGGGGTGAACACCGCCTGGAAATGTCCAAACAGAGCCGGTACGAATTTGTTCAATTAATGAGTTCATACTAACCCTACGCTTGTTTGTCTGCGTTTGCAGCTTGGTTAGTAATATCAGTAACCGGAATCATGTTCATCTGCCATTTCCAATTTTCAGTTGTTGTTGCTACCGGAATCATCTCTATACAGTCTGTAGGGCATGGAGCCACACAAAGATCACATCCAGTACATTCATCTTTGATAACCGTGTGAAGGGCTTTGGTTCCGCCAACAATCGCATCGACCGGACACGCCTGAATACACTTGGTACAACCGATACACATATCTTCATGAATGAAGGCAACGGTCTTAACTTTGTTGTCGAGATCGTGTGCTGAATCTTCAACTTCTACACCCATCAAATCGGCAAGTTTTTCGATTGTTGCCTGACCGCCAGGAGGACATTTATTGATGTTATCTCCGTTGGCAATAGCTTCCGCATACGGTCTACAGCCAGGGTAACCACATTGACCACATTGTGTTTGAGGCAAAATAGTGTCGATTTGATCGACGATAGGGTCAGCCTCAACTTTAAATCGGATAGATGCAAAACCAAGAATGGCGCCAAATACAGCGGCCAATACAGCTAAGGCGATAATTGCAATTAAAATGGTACTCATGGTTACTTCACCAACCCTGTAAAGCCCATGAATGCAAGAGACATCAGCCCAGCTGTGATCATCGCAATAGAAGCACCTTTGAATGGCATTGGTACATCAGCCACGGTAATGCGCTCACGCATAGCGGCAAATAGGATCAGCACCAAAGAGAAACCAATCGATGCACCGAAGCCGTAAACGATCGATTGAATAAAGTTGTGATTCTCGTTGATGTTAAGAAGTGCCACACCTAATACTGCACAGTTGGTTGTGATCAATGGCAAGAAGATGCCGAGAAGTCGGTACAGAGTTGGACTGGTTTTGTGCACAACCATCTCAGTAAACTGAACCACAACAGCAATCACCAAGATGAAGCTCATGGTTCTTAGATACTCAATGCCCAGTGGCGCAAGGATGTAGTTTTCTACAAGGTACGAGCAAACCGACGCCAGTGTTAACACAAACGTCGTGGCAAGGCCCATACCGATTGCCGTCTCCAGTTTTTTGGAAACGCCCATGAAAGGACACAGCCCTAAAAATTTAACTAGCACAAAGTTGTTGACCAGCACAGTGCCAACCAACAACAAAAGGTATTCGGTCATAATGGATTAATTCTTGAAATTCCGATCCCAATATTATCCTGCTTTGCTCACCTAATAACAACCAAGGATCGTTAGGGATTTAGGCAGTTGATGAAAAAATCTACGCCTAATCGTTTGATTCACTTGGTTGTAGCAAGTATAGACGCTCTCAATCCCAAGGATCGTTGCAAAATGTAAGACTAAGAATGCAGATATTACGAGTAGAGTGATACGCAGTTTCGAGGATTTCAGGTCAACAAAAACGCAAAAAGCCGCATCGAGTGATGCGGCTTCTTTAAATCTGGCTCCCCTTGTCGGGACTCGAACGCGGGCGGCGAGGTCTGAGACATTGGTTTGGTACAAACCAGTCACTTTAAAACGCAAAAAGCCGCATCGAGTGATGCGGCTTCTCTAAATCTGGCTCCCCCTGCGGGACTAGAACGCGGGCGGCTAGCTCTGAGACATTAACTTGGAACAAGTTAGTCGCAGTTAAAAACGAAAAAAGCTCAATCTTTCGATTGAGCTTTTTTCTAGAATTTGGCTCCCCCTGCGGGACTCGAACCTGCGACATACGGATTAACAGTCCGCCGTTCTACCAACTGAACTAAGGGGGAATTGCTTGTTAGCGACGCGAATATTAATAACACCATCGATTTCTGTCAACAGAAAATAGCGACAAAAAAATAGATAAATTACTTTACTTTTCTGTATCCCTTGTAGAATTTGGCTTTGCTTTAGTTATCCACCAAAATTGTGGATAAGTGTGTGGGCGAAACTTTGACAACGCAAGTTAGGAGTTTTCTAAAGAAAGGGTTGTTTAATGTAAGTGGTTGGCTAGCATGACTTTATTCTAATTATTTGCGCGTGTATAACTTTTAGTGGTCATTGCGTGAACAGGATAAAACGTGGTTATTTTAAATATTTTGGGGAAAAGTCGTGGATTAAAATATTCGAGATTAAGCGGAGAAGCTTGGGTAGGGCGACGGATAATATCAATTAATCTGAATAAAAGCTATAACTTAACAACAATAATATGAGGTGATTATCTCGATAAAGGTTGCATCTATAGCCAACCTAAGGAGACAATACCCTGATTAAATAAACAGTATGGGAATGACAACCTATGAGTAAGCTCTTTGACTTGGTTTCTGACTATAAACCTTCAGGTGACCAACCTACCGCTATTGCAAAGCTGTTAGACGGTTTAGATTCTGGGCTAGCGCACCAGACGCTATTAGGGGTTACAGGTTCGGGAAAGACCTTTACCTTGGCTAATGTCATTTCCGAGGCACAACGTCCAGCTATTTTACTCGCACCAAATAAAACCCTAGCTGCTCAATTGTACGGTGAGATGAAAGCCTTCTTCCCGAACAACGCGGTTGAGTATTTCGTTTCTTACTACGACTACTACCAGCCGGAAGCTTACGTACCAACCACTGATACATTCATTGAGAAAGACGCGTCGGTTAACGCACACATCGAACAAATGCGCCTCTCTGCAACCAAGGCACTACTTGAACGCAAAGACGCCATTATCGTAGCGTCAGTATCTGCGATATACGGTCTGGGTGATCCTAAGTCTTACCTTAAAATGATGCTTCATGTTTGTCGCGGGGACGTGATTGATCAGCGAGATATTTTGCGTCGTCTAGCTGAACTGCAATACTCAAGAAACGATGTTGCCTTTGAACGCGGTCAGTTCCGAGTGCGGGGAGAGGTTATCGATATTTTCCCAGCTGAATCTGATCAAGATGCAGTTCGAATCGAGATGTTTGATGATGAAGTTGACTGTATTAGTATCTTCGACCCACTTACTGGAGTGGTGAAGCAGCGCGACTTGCCACGTTTTACTGTCTACCCGAAAACGCACTATGTAACGCCGCGCGAAACCATATTAGATGCGATTGAGAACATCAAAGAGGAACTGCGTGAGCGAGCACAATACCTGAAAGACAATAATAAACTGTTGGAAGAACAGCGTATTTCTCAACGCACACAGTTTGATATTGAGATGATGACTGAGCTTGGTTTCTGCTCAGGCATCGAGAACTACTCCCGTTATTTAAGTGGTCGTGCGGAAGGTGAAGCGCCACCGACTTTATTCGATTACCTGCCTGCTGATGGGCTTTTGGTTATCGATGAGTCACACGTAACGGTGCCGCAAATTGGTGCTATGTATAAAGGTGACCGCTCGCGTAAAGAGACGTTGGTGGAGTTTGGTTTCCGTCTTCCTTCAGCACTAGATAACCGACCAATGAAGTTTGATGAGTTTGAGGCGATTGCGCCGCAGACTATCTTTGTCTCGGCAACACCAGGTAACTATGAGCTTGAGAAGTCTGATGGTGATATCGCGGACCAAGTGGTTCGCCCAACAGGCCTTCTAGACCCTGAGATTGAGGTTCGCCCAGTGGCTACTCAAGTCGATGACCTTCTTTCTGAGATTCGTATCCGTTCACAAAAAGAAGAACGAGTACTGGTAACAACGTTAACTAAGCGTATGGCGGAAGATCTCACTGAGTATCTTACAGAACATGGTGTGAAGGTTCGTTACTTACACTCAGATATTGATACGGTGGAACGTGTTGAGATCATCCGAGATTTGAGGCTGGGTGAGTTTGATGTCTTAGTGGGTATCAACTTGTTGCGAGAGGGCTTAGATATGCCCGAGGTCTCGCTGGTGGCGATCCTTGATGCAGATAAAGAGGGTTTCTTGCGCTCAGAGCGTTCCTTGATTCAGACAATTGGTCGTGCAGCACGTAACCTACATGGTAAGGCGATTCTTTACGGTGACTCGATCACCAAGTCGATGAAAAAGGCGATTGATGAGACTGAGCGTCGTCGAATCAAACAGATGCAATACAATGAAGAGCAAGGTATTACCCCACAAGCATTGAAGCGCAATGTTAAAGATATCATGGAGCTTGGAGATATCACCAAGTCGAAGAAACAGCGCCAATCTAAGCAAGTACCACTGTCTAAAGTGGCTGAAGAGGCGGCTAACTACGCTACATTGAGCCCGCAAGAACTCGATAAAGCAATTAGCAAGCTAGAAGCAGAAATGTATCAGCACGCCCAAAACCTAGAGTTCGAGCTTGCCGCGCAGAAGCGTGATGAGATTGAACAGATGAGACAGCAATTCATTACCAACAGCTAATCAATTCCGACAATTTGCCCTTTACCTAAAAAAAAGCCAGTAGTAACTCATCTACTGGCTCACATTTGTGGAAATGTCATCCACTAACAACGTCAGTTGGCTAGGTGACCCGAAGGTCAATTATTTGACTGCATCCTTCGTGCCAGATGTTTAACTGTATGATTATTGGTCTTAATAGAAAATGATGCGATAAAAACAGCTGAGTAATTTGCATAATGCAAAGCGGAATGCGATTATTACAATAAATGCAAAATAATATCGGCTAGGATATGCAATCAAAAACATTTGATAACAAATCGAAGTATTTGTTAATGGTAGAGGATACGGCGTCTGTTGCGGCGTTGTATCGATCTTACCTGACCCCGTTAGAGATAGATATCAATATTGTGGGGACAGGCAAAGAGGCTATTGAGAGCCTTAACCATAGAATCCCAGACCTCATTCTACTTGATCTTCGTCTTCCTGATATGACGGGGATGGACGTCCTATTTGCGGTTAAACAGAATTTTCCTGAAGTCCCTGTCATTTTCATGACGGCACACGGTTCAATCGACACTGCCGTCGAAGCGATGCGTCACGGCTCTCAAGATTTCCTGATCAAGCCGTGCGAGGCTGACCGCTTACGTATCACGGTTAACAATGCGATTCGTAAAGCAACTAAGCTGAAGAACAGTGCTGAACATCCGGGTAGTCAGAACTACCAAGGTTTTATTGGCAGTAGCCAAACCATGCAGCAGGTCTATCGCACTATCGACTCAGCGGCATCAAGTAAAGCCAGTATTTTTATCACCGGTGAAAGTGGTACAGGTAAAGAGGTGTGTGCTGAAGCGGTTCATGCTGCGAGTAAACGTGGTGATAAGCCGTTTATTGCCATCAACTGTGCCGCTATTCCTAAAGACTTGATTGAGAGTGAACTGTTTGGTCACGTGAAAGGTGCGTTCACAGGGGCGGCTACCGATCGACAAGGCGCTGCCGAATTAGCGGATGGAGGAACCTTGTTCCTCGATGAGCTTTGTGAAATGGACCTCGAGCTTCAAACAAAACTTCTTCGCTTTATCCAGACAGGTACTTTCCAAAAAGTAGGTTCTTCAAAAATGAAGAGTGTGGATGTGCGCTTTGTTTGTGCGACTAACCGTGACCCATGGAAAGAAGTGCAAGAAGGGCGTTTCCGCGAAGATTTATATTACCGTCTGTACGTTATCCCATTGCATCTTCCGCCATTGCGCGAGCGTGGTGAAGACGTCATTGAAATTGCTTACTCATTGCTAGGCTATATGTCAGTCGAAGAAGGTAAGGCGTTTGTCCGTTTTTCCCAAGAAGTGATTGACCGATTCAACCAGTACGAATGGCCAGGTAACGTACGTCAACTGCAGAATGTTTTGCGTAATGTTGTGGTGCTTAACAATGGTAAAGAGATCAACTTAAACATGTTGCCACCACCACTCAACCAACCGCTGGAAAACAGTCTACGATTGAAAGAGAAACAGAGCGAAGATATATCCGTTAAAGATATTTTCCCATTGTGGCTCACTGAAAAAACAGCGATAGAACAGGCAATTAAGGCTTGTGATGGTAATATTCCTAGAGCGGCGGGTTTCTTAGATGTCAGCCCATCAACCATTTATCGCAAATTACAGGCGTGGAACGCAAAACAATCATCCTCAGAATAATTAGTGCATAAGAATAACGATGAAAATACTAAACCAAGAAAAAGTTGATGAACTTGCTAGTGAAATCGGCCAGGAGAATGTCCCTGTTTTACTAGAGATATTTTTAGGGGAGCTCAAGGGTTATCACGAGCATTTAGAGCAAAGTAATGCGGTTGACTCTGCTAAGTATTTGGCAGACATTAGCCACGCACTTAAGAGCAGTGCAGCAAGCTTTGGGGCAGATTCATTGTGTAACTTTGCGATTGGTTTGGATGCTAAGGTAAAACAAGCTAAATCCATCACAGACGAAGACTATCAAGATATGAAGGTCCTTTTGGTTACAACGTACACTGAGTACCAACAGTTGATGAATTAACAAAAAAGGAGCGTAATGCTCCTTTTTTGTATGACTTAGATAAGTAAACTGTTTAAGCCAATTGAGCTTCAATAGCTTGCTGAAGCTTGATCCTGTCGTGGCGCCAATCTCGGTTAGGTGAGGCGAGGTCAGTCGTAACGCAATGCCAAAGACCATCGAGTTCCGGGTGAGCTGTATCACCGATAATCACGTCAATTTTGCGCGCTTTGCATGCGCGTTCACACCATTCGATTTTCTCTCTGAGTGTCATCATCCCTGCTGGGCCCGCTTCAGGCGAAAGGTTTTCGACTAAAATCACCTTAGCCTTGGTATTATCAGCAATCGCCTTACCAATTTCTGGCAATAGCAATGGAGGCATAATACTGGTTAAGAAACTGCCTGGCCCTAGCACGATACAATCGGCTTCTGCGATTGCTTGTACCGCTTCTTTGGTGGCTGGTACCTCTGGAGAAAGATCAAGGCGGCGCAGACGCTCGCTCATGTCATCGACATTGGTTTCACCTGTAACCCAGCGACCTTCCATCGAAAGTGCTGTTAGGTCAGAAGGGTGCTCGGTCATTGGGACAATGTTGACATCGACCTTGAGCATACTGCGGATTAGATTAATTGCTTCTAATGGTCTAACCGAGAGGTTATCCAAAGCCGTGAGCATTAGGTTACCGAGATTGTGACCATCCAGCTCACCTTGACCTCGGAAACGATACTCAAACATCATCGAACTGATAGAAGGCTCGGTAATCAACTGGTTGATACAGTTGCGAGTATCACCCCATGCAATACCACCTTGGCAGTCTCGAATTCGGCCTGTTGAGCCGCCATTATCGGTAGTGGCGACAATTCCCGTCGCATTACTGCCAAACTGTTTAAGTGCCGCTAACATGCGACCTAAGCCGTGGCCGCCGCCGACTGCGACGACTTTCTTTGAAGAGTACAAATTCATTTTTTAGTTCTTATTAGATTATTACCAACTATAATTTAGGGTAAATGCTTATAGGCAGATACTCAACAAGAGTTATTTTGAGGGTCTGGTGCGGTTTTTTTGCTGTTAAGGTTCGTTTTTTTGGCAACAGAACTAGATTCACACACAATTATTAAGTATTTTATACGCAGCTGCTACGCGTGCCTCAGTGTACCGTAGTTGCCATAACTCCGAGCTCTTACATGCTAAGTCGCACAGTGGTATTTTGCTGTATTGATAAGCGTTGAGAGCCAGTGACATGTTGTCACAAGGGCTTAATTGGAAATGATTATGCCTCCCGTGTTTGGAAAGGTGTTCCGTGGCGCAACAATTCGAAGATAGATTCCATCGCAAGTTTTATTACTTGCGCTTGTCAGTTACAGACGTATGTAACTTTAAATGTACGTATTGCTTACCTGATGGCTACAAGCCTTCGGGGCAAAAAAACTCGTCTTTTCTCAGTGTTCCCGAGATCAAACGTATCGTAAGAGCGTTTGCCGATTGTGGTACCTCAAAGATTCGTATTACTGGTGGCGAGCCAAGCCTGCGTAAAGATTTCACTGAAATTATTGATACAGTAGCCAGCACTCCAGGCATCCAAAAAGTGGCAACCACCACTAACGGTTATCGTATGGAGAAACAGGTAGCGCAGTGGCGTGAAGCTGGTCTAACGAACATTAACGTCAGCGTTGATAGTTTAGATTCGCGCATGTTTCACCAAATCACAGGTGAGAATAAGTTTACCGAGGTGATGCGTGGTATCGATAAAGCGTTCGAAGTCGGTTATGAGCAGATCAAAGTCAACGTAGTGTTGATGAAAGATCTTAATAGCCAAGAGCTGCCTTCATTCCTTAACTGGATCAAAGACAAACCTATCCAACTGCGGTTTATTGAGCTGATGCAAACCGGCGAAATGGACGATCTGTTTGATAAACACCATGTATCGGGCGTTGCCATTAGAAACCACCTGATCGCCAACGGTTGGCTCTTGAAAGTCAAAGCCGTGAATGACGGGCCTGCACAGGTATTTGTCCACCCAGATTACAAGGGTGAGATTGGTTTGATCATGCCTTATGAGAAAGACTTCTGCGAAAGCTGTAACCGCTTGCGCGTGTCTGCGACCGGCAAGCTTCACCTGTGTCTCTTTGGGGACCATGGTGTTGAGCTGCGTGATCTTCTCCAAGAGGATGAACAAGAAGACGCGCTGATCGCACGTATTCAGGCCGAGCTACAGACCAAGTCAGTGAGTCACTTTCTCCATGATGGCAACAGCGGCATGACACCGCACCTTGCTTCCATTGGCGGCTAAGCTCCCACATCAACAACATTTAATCACCTAGCTTAGATAAGCTGGGTGAGTCAGTATAATCATTGAAATAGATAGAATAGGTGAACAAATGGGTCACGCAGAGAGTAAATTTCAACCTGCAAATATCGCAGTACTAACCGTTTCAGACACTCGTACAGAAGAGAACGATACATCTGGTCGTTACTTGGTAGAAAACGCTCAAGAAGCGGGTCATAACGTTGTCGACAAGCAGATCGTGATTGATGACATGTACAAGATCCGTGCAATCGTTTCTAAGTGGATTGCCGATGAAACAGTACAAGCAATCATGATCACCGGTGGTACTGGTTTTACTTCTCGTGATAGCACTCCAGAAGCACTGAAACCGCTTTTCGATAAAGAAGTAGAAGGTTTTGGTGAGCTATTCCGTCAGGTTTCTTACGAAGAGATCGGCACATCTACAATTCAATCACGTGCGATTGCGGGTTTTGCTAATCACACAGTGATCTTTGCAATGCCTGGTTCAACAGGTGCATGTCGCACAGGCTGGACAAAAATCATCAAACAACAACTTGATGCTAGCCACCGCCCATGTAACTTCATGCCACACCTTTCTGTATAAGGCAGGTGATCATGAGTCAATTTACTCACATTAACGCTTCGGGCGAAGCAAACATGGTCGATGTGTCGGCAAAAGCAGAAACAGTGCGTGAAGCACGTGCAGAAGCTTTTGTTCATATGGCGCCTGAGACGCTTGAGTTGATTATGTCGGGCAGCCACCATAAAGGTGATGTGTTTGCGACAGCGCGTATTGCTGGTATTCAAGCAGCAAAGAAAACTTGGGACTTGATTCCACTTTGTCATCCGTTGCTACTATCAAAGGTTGAAGTTCAACTTGAACCAGTTGTTGAAGAAAACAAGGTACGCATCGAGTCTGTTTGTAAACTGGCGGGTAAAACCGGCGTTGAGATGGAAGCACTGACTGCAGCTTCTGTAGCGGCTTTAACCATTTACGACATGTGTAAAGCGGTACAAAAAGACATGGTGATCGATCAGGTACGCTTGCTAGAAAAAACGGGTGGCAAATCAGGCCACTTTAAGGCGGAATGATGATTACAGTTCTTTTCTTTGCACAAACTCGCGAATTGGTTGGTGTAGACAGCGTAGAGGTTGACGCAAGCTTTAACACTATCGAAGCGATTCGCAGCCACCTTGTTCAGCAAGAGGGGAAGTGGGACATCGCTTTGGAAGAGGGCAAACTTTTGGCGGCTCTGAATCAGTCGATTGTTCCACTAAGTACTGAAGTGAAAGATGGTGACGAAGTCGCATTCTTTCCACCAGTAACCGGAGGCTAGAGATGGACTCAAGAGTATTAGTGACAGCTGAAGACTTTTCAGTTGCTGACGAATACGACTTTCTGGCTCAAGGCACCTCAGCGGGGGCAGTGGTAACTTTCGTGGGTAAGGTTCGTGACATGAACTTAGGGGATAACGTTATTGGCTTATCTCTAGAGCATTACCCTGGTATGACTGAAAAGTCCTTAAGCGAGATTTGTGATCAAGCTGAAGCCCGCTGGCCAATTCAAAAAATGCGTGTTATCCACCGAGTGGGTGACCTCGATATTGGTGATCAGATTGTATATGTTGGTGTGTCTAGTGCTCACCGAGGTGCCGCGTTTGAAGCGTGCGAATTTGTCATGGATTACCTGAAAACTAAGGCACCGTTTTGGAAAAAAGAGCGTACAACCGAGGCAACCCGTTGGGTAGAATCTCGTGATTCAGACGCGAAAGCCGCTGAACGTTGGCAGAAATAAACACCTATTTTGATGTTCGAAAACCGACTCTTTGAGTCGGTTTTTTTTGCCTGAAGAATAATTGACCAAAAGATGCAGTAGGTTTGTGTGAATAAATACGCATATAAACTGATTAAAACAATTTGTTACACCAATATAATTCACTAAGCAGCTATTTGTTCTGCTTTTTATAGAGTGATAATCCTCACAATTAACGTAAGCAACTTAGGGGATATGTGATGCCCGATTAGCTTTCATGTGGCAATAATGTTAATTTGTCAGGGTTTTTCTAGCATAAGATGCTAAAAATAAGTATCAAAACAGATATATCAACATTTACGGCTGACTTTTAATAATACATCGTATTTAAATAGCTATAAATTACGTTTTTATTAGAGTTTATCGCTGAATCATTGAGTATTTCGGAGAATTATCCGATTTTTTGCTAGTTCTTTATGGCAAATTAATTCAATGATTGATAGTGTGTGCCGCAATCTTTGTAAGGTTTTAGGTTTTTATGCTCAAAAATTGAGCTAAATAAATCTAAATCACTAACCGTTCAGTGAACCAAGCAAAGAAGTCATGGATGCAATACAAAAACTTGGAGTTTATGCATGTACAAGAATAAAATCACTCAGGCCCTTCTTCTAGGTGCTGGTCTGGCAGTGGCTGCCACTTCTACTACATCAATCGCTGCGGACGTTCCAGCGGGTACAAAATTGGCAAAGGTTCAGGAACTCGTTCGTGGTAACGGTACTGAAGTTGCAACAATCGACCCACACAAATCTCAAGGTGTACCAGAGTCTCACGTAATTCGTGACCTACTAGAAGGTCTAGTGAATCAAGACGCGGACGGCAACACTATTCCTGGCGTAGCAAAAAGCTGGGAAACATCTGACAACAAAACTTTCACTTTCCACCTACGCGACGACGCAAAATGGTCTAACGGCGACCCAGTAACTGCTGGCGATTTCGTTTACAGCTTCCAGCGCGCGGTAGATCCAGCAACAGCATCACCATACTCTTGGTACATGGAGTACACGAAGATGGTGAACGCGAAAGACATTATTGCTGGTAAGAAAGACAAGAGCGAACTAGGCGTTAAAGCACTAGACGATAAGACTCTTGTTGTTGAGCTAGAAACAGCAGTACCTTACTTCGTAATGATGACTGGCCACACAACAATGAAGCCAGTACACCAAGCAACGGTTGAGAAGTTTGGTGATCAATGGACTAAACCAGAAAACTTCGTTGGTAACGGCGCGTTCAAAGTAAACAACTGGGTTGTGAACGAGCGTCTAGAAATGGTTCGTAACACAAACTACTGGGACAACGACAAGACTGTCCTAAACAAAGTTACTTTCCTACCGATCGAAAACCAAGTAGCGGAAATGAACCGTTTCCTATCTGGTGAGATCCACTTCACTTCAACGCTGCCAACTGAGCACTTTAAGCGTCTGAAGAAAGAACATGCAGATTCTGTATCTGTTGAAGGTAGCCTGTGTACTTACTACTACTCTTTCAACACGAAGAAAGAACCATTCAACGACGTACGTGTTCGTAAAGCGATCTCTTACGCTATCGACCGTGACATCGTATCGGGTGCTATCCTTGGCCAAGGCCAAAAACCAGCTTACTTCCTAACACCTGAAATCACAGCTAACTTCGATCCAGAAATGGCTGCTTACGGTGAGCTATCTCAGAAAGAGCGTAACGCAGAAGCTGCACGTCTTCTTGAAGAAGCAGGCTACGGCAAGAGCAACCCTCTAGAGTTCACTCTTCTATACAATACTAACGAAAACCACAAGAAGATTGCGGTAGCACTTGGTTCTATGTGGAAGAAGACTCTAGGTCTTAAAGTAACTCTTGAGAACCAAGAGTGGAAAACATACCTAGATTCTAAAGATCAAGGTGACTTCGAAGTTGCACGTGCTGGTTGGTGTGGTGACTACAACGAAGCATCTTCATTCCTAACTCTAATGGTAAGTGCGAACACAACAGGTGGTCAGCACTGGGGCAACGCAGAATACGATGCTCTTATCGACAAAGCACTGAAATCTACTTCTGAAGAAGAGCGTAAAGCTATCTACCTAGAAGCAGAGAAGATGATGGCTGACGATATGCCAATCGCACCGATTTACCAATACGTGCGTTCACGTCTACTTTCTCCGCAAGTTGGCGGTTTCCCAGCTGAAAACGCGGAAGAGAAAATCTTCTCTAAAGACCTCTACATCAAAGCTCAGTAATCTGCGCTTCGATTCTAGAAAGTTAATATAAAAATATAACGATACAGACACTACATGCGCAGGGCACGCATGTAGCGTCTTTCTAATTTTAATTGTCACAGACTGAAAGAGTGAGTTTATGCTTAAATTCATTATGAAAAGGATATTTGAAGCGATCCCAACAATGTTGGTGTTGATCACTATATCTTTCTTTCTTATGCGTTTCGCACCGGGTAACCCGTTTTCAAGCGAGCGTCCATTACCGCCAGAAGTTATGGCGAACATCGAAGCTAAATACGGTTTAGACAAACCAGTATTTGAGCAATACACAACATACTTAACGAACATTCTGCAAGGTGACTTCGGTCCTTCGTTTAAGTACCAAGATTACACAGTAAATGAGCTGATCGCAGTAGCACTACCTGTTTCTGCTAAGGTTGGCTTCGTTGCCTTCATCTTTACGCTGATTATGGGGGTATCGGTCGGAACCATTGCCGCCTTGAAGCATAATACTTGGATCGACTACACCATAATGTCGACCGCCATGCTCGGGGTTGTAATGCCATCCTTTGTATTGGCACCCGCTCTGATTTACCTATTCTCGCTTCACTGGAACATCTTCCCAGCCGGTGGCTGGCATGGTGGTACCTTTATTTACCTCGTTCTGCCTGTAATCGCAATGTCGCTTCTATACGTTGCAACGTTCGCTCGTATTACTCGTGGTAGCATGATCGAAACGCTTAACAGTAACTTTATCCGTACAGCTCGTGCTAAAGGTCTAAGCTACCGTTACATCATTCTTAAACATGCGCTTAAGCCAGCGATGCTGCCTGTTGTTTCGTACATGGGCCCGGCATTCGTAGGTATCATCACAGGTTCGGTGGTTGTTGAAACCATCTTCGGCCTACCAGGTATCGGTAAGCTGTTCGTGAACGCTGCGTTTAACCGTGACTACTCGTTAGTAATGGGTGTAACCATCTTGATTGGTTTCCTATTCATCTTATTCAACGCAATTGTTGATATTTTGCTAGCGGTTATTGACCCGAAAATTC
Source organism: Vibrio fortis (assembly GCF_000695685.1). GTDB lineage: Bacteria > Pseudomonadota > Gammaproteobacteria > Enterobacterales > Vibrionaceae > Vibrio > Vibrio fortis_A. The sequence goes on from NZ_JFFR01000025.1 coordinate 224,750, forward strand.
GCTACTAACAGGGACGCATGGTTATGTTGAAGAAAAAAGAAAATTTAGAAGCGATCGAAAAGTTCTCTGAGAACTTAGAAATTGAAGGTCGTAGTTTGTGGCAAGATGCGCGTATTCGTTTTATGCGTAACAAAGCTGCGATGGTGAGCCTGTTTATTCTGACACTGATGGTATTGGCGGTTATCTTCCTACCAATGCTGGCTCAATACACTTATGACGATACTGACTGGTATGCAATGCACGTTGGTCCAAACGCTGATCACTGGTTTGGTACTGATAGCTTAGGTCGTGACCTTTACGTACGTACTCTCATTGGCGGACGTATCTCGTTAATGGTTGGTGTGATGGGGGCCTTCGTAGCGGTACTGATTGGTACGCTTTACGGTGCTGCTTCAGGCTTTATTGGCGGTCGTACTGACCGAGTGATGATGCGTATCCTTGAGATCTTGTACGCGGTTCCATTCATGTTCCTAGTTATCGTACTAGTAACCTTCTTTGGTCGTAATATTGTACTTATCTTCGTTGCGATCGGTGCGATTGCTTGGCTTGATATGGCGCGTATTGTACGTGGTCAAACGCTGAGCCTACGTAGTAAAGAGTTCATTGAAGCTGCTCACGTATGTGGTGTAAGCAAGTGGAAGATCATTACACGTCACATCGTTCCAAACGTACTGGGTATCGTAGCGGTTTACTCAACTCTACTTATCCCAAGCATGATCCTGACGGAATCATTCCTATCTTTCCTTGGTCTTGGTGTTCAAGAGCCTATGACAAGCTGGGGCGCACTGCTTCAAGAAGGTTCGCAGACGATGGAAGTTGCTATCTGGCAACTGGCATTCCCTGCTGCATTCATGGTAGTCACGCTGTTCTGCTTTAACTATGTAGGTGACGGCCTGCGCGACGCGCTTGATCCAAAAGACAGATAAACTAAATAGCAAATAAAAATATAAAAGCTATAAAAGATTAAGGAAGCAATGATGAGCTTATTAGATGTCAAAGACCTGCGCGTCGAATTTACCACTCAAGATGGTATCGTAACCGCAGTAAATGACTTGAACTTCTCACTTAACCAAGGCGAAACGCTAGGTATCGTAGGTGAGTCAGGTTCAGGTAAATCACAGACTGTATTCTCTATCATGGGGTTGCTGGCAAAAAACGGCATCATCTCTGGTAGTGCAAAATTTGAAGGTAAAGAGATTCTTAACCTTCCAGAAAAAGAGCTAAACAAAGTTCGTGCTGAACAGATCGCGATGATCTTCCAAGATCCAATGACTTCGCTTAACCCTTACATGAAGGTAAGCGATCAATTGATGGAAGTTCTAATGCTTCATAAAGGCATGGGTAAAGCAGAAGCATTCGAAGAATCTGTACGTATGCTTGAAGCCGTTAAGATTCCAGAAGCGCGTAAGCGTATTACCATGTACCCACACGAATTCTCCGGCGGTATGCGTCAGCGTGTAATGATTGCAATGGCGCTACTTTGTCGTCCTAAGCTGCTTATCGCCGATGAGCCGACAACAGCACTGGACGTAACTATTCAAGCACAAATCATGGAGCTGTTGAACGAACTGAAAGATGAGTTCAATACAGCAATCATCATGATTACCCACGATTTGGGTGTTGTTGCGGGTTCTTGTGACAAAGTACTTGTTATGTACGCAGGTCGTACCATGGAATACGGCACTGTAGATGAAATCTTCTACAACCCAAGCCACCCATATGCGGAAGGTCTGTTGAAAGCGATCCCTCGTCTAGATACAGAGGGTGAGATTCTTCCAACTATCCCAGGCAACCCGCCAAACTTACTTCGTCTACCACCAGGCTGTCCTTACCAAGACCGCTGTCATCGTGTAATGGACCGTTGTAAGCAAGAAGCACCGATTCTGACGCCATTCGGAAATGACCGTCAACGTGCATGTTTTTCTGATTGGGAGGCTTGGAAAAAATGAGTGTAGATAAGCAGTTACTATTAGACATTAAAGACCTTAAGGTTCACTTTAGCATCGCTGCTAAATCTGCATGGCCTTGGGCTAAGCCTTCTAACCTTAAAGCGGTTGATGGCGTTGATATCCACCTTTATGAAGGCGAGACGCTGGGCGTAGTAGGTGAGTCAGGTTGTGGTAAGTCAACATTTGCTCGTGCAATCATCGGATTGGTTGAAGCAACAGACGGTGAAGTAATGTGGTTAGGTCAAGACCTAACGAAAATGGAAGAGGTTCAACGTCGTGAAACTCGTAAAGAGATTCAGATGATTTTCCAAGACCCACTTGCATCGCTTAACCCGCGTATGTCAGTAGGTGACATCATTGCTGAGCCGCTAGAGACGTTCTACCCAGAGCTTTCTAAGCAGGAAGTAAAGGACCGCGTTAAAGAGATGATGGCGAAGGTAGGTCTACTACCAAACGTAATCAACCGTTACCCACACGAGTTCTCTGGTGGTCAGTGTCAGCGTATCGGTATCGCGCGTGCACTTATCTTAAAGCCTAAGATGATCATCTGTGACGAACCGGTTTCGGCACTTGACGTATCTATCCAAGCACAAGTTGTTAACCTTCTGAAAGAGCTGCAAAAAGAGCTAGGTCTTTCACTGGTATTCATCGCGCACGATTTGTCAGTGGTTAAACACATCTCTGACCGTGTATTGGTAATGTACCTAGGTAATGCTGTTGAGCTAGGCGAATCAGATGCACTGTTCTCTGATCCTAAACACCCATACACCAAGGCACTGATGTCTGCAGTTCCAATCCCGGATCCTCGTATTGAGCGCAGCAAGACAATTCAGATGTTGGAAGGTGATCTACCATCACCAATCAACCCACCATCAGGCTGTGTATTCCGTACTCGTTGCCCTCAAGCGACAGAGGCGTGTGCAGAGACAAAACCTAAGATTCAAGGTAACGACGTTCACGCGGTATCTTGTCTTCATGTTCAGGTTTAATAAAACGTAATTCAGCCTGTGACAGGCTTAAGCGTGGCTGGTCAAACGGTCACGCTTTTTTTGTCTGTAGCGCTTATTCAAATAATTCGAACAACTAAGCCAACTTCTTCTAGTTTTGAAAAAGTTGGCTTTTTTTATACTGGTTGTGTTTGGTATAAAAAGTTCGGATATGAAGGGGTTCAAGATGGGTAAGTTAATACAAGGTGAGTGGCATGATGTCTGGTACGACACTAAGGCAAGCAATGGAAAGTTCGTTCGTGAAGATGCAGGCTTTCGTAGCTGGGTAGAGAACCGCGCAGACGCGCCGTTTCAACCCGAAAGTGGACGTTACCATCTGTATGTTTCTCTGGCTTGCCCTTGGGCACATAGAACACTTATTTTCCGTGAGCTTAAAGGCCTAACTGAACATATCGATGTCACCGTTGTGTGCCCTGACATGATGAGCGAAGGTTGGCAAATGGGGTTGCCTGAGCCATTGTTTGGCCATACCCGTCTACACCAAATCTACACACAAGCTAAGCCGGATTATACTGGTCGCGTTACGGTGCCAGTTCTGTGGGATAAGAAAACCAACACTATCGTGAGTAATGAGTCATCAGAGATCATTCGCATGTTCAACTCTGCGTTTAACGACTTAACAAGCAATAACGATGATTACTACCCACCTGCACTTCGTCACACGATCGATGAGTGGAATAATTTTATTTATCCGAACATCAACAATGGTGTTTACCGTTGTGGCTTTGCGACTACCCAAGAGGCTTACGAAGAAGCATATGAAGGATTATTTGGTGCTCTGGATAAAGTCGATGCACACCTAGCAAAAAGTCGTTACTTAGCTGGAGATAGCATTACCGAAGCGGATTGGCGTTTGTTCACGACTTTGATTCGATTTGATGCAGTGTATGTAGGGCACTTCAAGTGTAATAAAAAACGTATTGCCGACTACCCACACCTGAATGGCTACATGAAAGAGCTGTATCAAGTGAAGGGCATTAAAGAGACGACAGATTTCTACCACATCAAGCGTCACTATTATTACAGCCATACTGGTATAAACCCAACGCAAGTGGTACCAAAAGGTCCAGAGCTGGACTTAGACTCACCTCATGGGCGCGGTTAGAATCAGTAATTGATTCACTTTTCTTCAGGCATAAAAAAACCCTAGATAATCATCTAGGGTTTTTGCTTTCTGAAAAAGAGAATTAGTTAACTACTTTTTCTTCAGCTTGAGCTGCTTGGTCAGCTTGGATAGCCGTTAGAGCAACTGTGTATACGATGTCGTCAACTAGAGCGCCACGAGACAGATCGTTTACTGGCTTACGCATACCTTGAAGCATTGGACCGATAGATACTAGGTCTGCTGAACGTTGTACCGCTTTGTAAGTCGTGTTACCCGTGTTTAGATCTGGGAATACGAATACAGTCGCTTTACCTGCTACTGGAGAGTTCGGAGCTTTAGAAGCTGCAACGTTTTCCATGATAGCCGCGTCGTACTGTAGAGGGCCGTCGATTACTAGATCTGGACGCTTCTCTTGAGCAAGTTTCGTTGCTTCACGTACTTTATCTACGTCTGCGCCCTTACCAGATTCACCAGTAGAGTAAGAGATCATAGCAACGCGTGGTTCGATACCAAATGCCGCTGCAGAATCAGCAGATTGGATAGCGATTTCAGCAAGCTGTTCTGCTGTTGGATCTGGGTTGATCGCACAGTCACCGTAAACCAGTACTTGGTCAGGTAGCAGCATGAAGAATACAGAAGATACGATAGACGCATCAGGTGCAGTCTTGATGATTTGGAACGGAGGAACGATAGTGTTCGCAGTCGTGTGAACAGCACCAGAAACTAGGCCATCAACTTCGTCGTTCTCAAGCATCATTGTGCCTAGGAATACTGAATCTTGTAGCTTCTCACGAGCAACAACTTCAGTCATACCTTTCGCGCCACGTAGTTCAACTAGACGAGCAACGTAGTTTTCACGTACTTCGTCAGAGTTGATGATCTTAACGCCAGCACCTAGCTCAACGCCTTGCTGTGCAGCAACACGTTTGATCTCTTCAGGGTTACCTAGAAGCACACATTCCGCAATACCGCGCTCAGCACAGATAGCCGCAGCTTTAACTGTACGTGGCTCGTCACCTTCAGGAAGAACGATACGCTTAGCTGCTTTACGAGCGAATTCAGTTAGCTGGTAACGGAATGCTGGTGGGCTTAGACGACGAGACTTCTGAGTACCTTCCGTCATAGACTCGATCCAGTTGCCGTCGATGTGGCCTGCAACGTGTTCGTTGATGAACTCGATACGCTCTTTATCGTCAGCTGGAACTTCTAGGCTGAAGCTCTGTAGGTTTAGAGATGTCTGCCAAGTGTTACCTTGCGCTTTGAAGATTGGTAGACCGCTTTCTAGAGCTGGTTTAATTAGCTCTTCGATTTCCGCAGGGATATCGTAGCCGCCAGTCAGAAGAACTGCACCGATCTCAACGCCGTTCATTGCTGCTAGTGCTGCTGCAACGATTACGTCAGGACGGTCAGCCGAAGTTACTAGTAGTGAACCTGGCTTGAAGTGCTCAATCATGTGAGGCAGTGAACGCGCACAGAACGTGATGCTCTTGATACGACGAGTGTTCAGTTCACCTTCGTTGATGATTTCAGCGTTTAGGTGAGAAGCCATGTCTGCAGCACGAGTCGCGATTAGCTCGATGCTCCAAGGTACACAACCAAGTACACGGATTGGAGACGTGTTGAAGATCTCCATCACTTTTAGTTCGCTTTGCTGAGCGCTGTCTGAATCGTCAAAGATTTCAGATAGGTCAGGGCGAGTACGGCCTGCTTCATCAACTGGAGCGTTAAGCTTGTTAATGATAACACCAGAGATGTTTTTGTTCTTAGTGCCGCCGAAGTTAGAACATGCTACTTCGATGCGCTCTTTAAGTTGAGCTGGGTTGTCTGTACCCGGAGTTGCAACAAGTACAATCTCAGCACCTAGAGTCGCAGCAATTTCTGCGTTCACTTGGTTAGCGAATGGGTGCTTACGAGTCGGTACTAGACCTTCGATAAGTGTTACGTCAGCATCTTTGTTGATCTGGTTGTAACGCTCAACAACAGTTTCTAGTAGCTCGTCCATGTTGTCGTTACCGATTAGGCTTTCAGCAACAGACATCGCTAGAGGTTGACCGATCTTAACATCGCTGTTTACGCCAACGATAGTTGAAGTTAGATCAGGTTGATCACCACCAGAGCGTGGTTGAGAGATTGGTTTATAGAAAGAAACCTTAACGCCTTTGCGCTCCATTGCGCGAAGAACACCCATGCTTGCGCTAGTTAGACCAACACCAGCACTTGTAGGGATAAGCATAATAGTACGAGACATTCGTATAAGTACCTTTAGCTATTGGATTAAAAAAGCTCAACTTCATATTCCTATTGGAGGGTAGGAATAGGAATAGAAGCTGAGCCCCATTTTTGTATCAAAATACCGCTAGCCAGGATGAGCTAGCGGTATAAATCTTGATTAAAGACCTGCTAGACGTGCAGTGTCTTCAGCGATTACTAGCTCTTCGTTAGTAGAGATAACCATCGCAGGGATGCGGCTGTCAGCAGTGGTGATAACACCTTCACCACCGAAGCGAGCTTTCAGGTTAGCTTCGCCGTCAACTTCGATACCGAAGATGCCTAGGCGGTTGAGTACTAGTTCACGGATTGGAGCGCCGTTCTCACCGATACCACCAGTGAATACGATAGCGTCTAGACGACCGTCAAGAGTTGCAGTGTAGCCAGCGATGTATTTCGCTAGGCGGTGGCACATTACGTCCATCGCGCGAGTTGCTGCTTCTTCTTTACCGTAGTTGTCTTCAACGAAACGACAGTCTGGAGAAACTGCAGTTAGACCAGCTAGGCCAGACTCTTTAGTTAGCATGTTGTTGATTTCTTCAACAGAGTAACCTAGAGAATCGTGTAGGTGGAAGATGATCGCAGGATCGATGTCACCACAACGAGTACCCATTACTAGACCTTCAAGAGGAGTAAGACCCATAGAAGTGTCTACAGATTTACCGTTCTTGATTGCACAAACAGATGCACCGTTACCTAGGTGACAGTTGATGATGTTTACTTCATCAGCTGGCTTGCCTAGTTGCTCAGCTACTTCGCGAGCGATGAATAGGTGAGAAGTACCGTGCATGCCGTAACGACGGATGCCGTGCTCTTCGTATAGGTTGTACGGTAGAGCGTATAGGTAAGACTCTTGAGGCATTGTTTGGTGGAATGCAGTATCAAATACAGCAGACATTGGTAGGCCAGGGAATGACTTTTGAGCCGCCTTGATACCGATGATCGCAGCTGGGTTGTGAAGTGGTGCTAGAGCAGCACAGTCTTCGATACCTTTTAGTACGTCGTCAGTGATTAGTGCAGACTGAGTGAACTTCTCGCCGCCGTGTACAACACGGTGACCAACTGCTGCTAGGTTTTCAGCAAGTTCTGGCTTAGAAGCAAGAATAGTTTCTACCATGAACGCTAGCGCTTCTTCGTGAGCCGCGCCATTACCTAGCTGAGCTTCGTGTTTGCCGTCAAGTTTCCACTTGATGCGAGCTTCAGGAAGGTGCAGACACTCTGCAAGACCTGTTAGATGCTCGTCACCGTTTTCTGCGTCAACAACAGCGAATTTAAGAGAAGAACTACCGCAGTTTAAAACTAAAACTAGCTTAGACATGAATGACTACCTGTAAATTTGTCTGATAAAATCAGTTAAGGGTGAAAATCAATCACAAGAATAGACGAAGCACACAAGCTTGCGTACTAATCTTGGTCAAAAAAACATTAATTTCCGTATAAGTGAATGTCGCCTTTCGTCATAAAAGGGACAGGTGCAATCCTTGCAGAGGTCGTCACAAAGTTGCTTAAATTGTAAATAAGGGCAACAATGAGATTGAGGTCTGCAAATAATAGCGATATTGTGCAAATATAACAAAAAAATTTGAAAGAATATTATTTTTCGTCAATTTTTTGCGTTTTTAGTTGATGATTTCAACTTTTTTTTAACGGGAGACTCATATGAGCAATAGAGTTGGGTTAGCCAGTAGTTTAAAAGATGGCCAAAAGTACATGGATCTCTGGCCTGTCAGAAAAGAGTTAAATGCGATCTTTCCCGAGCAACGCATCATTAAGGCTACTCGCTTTGGTATTAAGGTTATGCCAGCGATCGCCGCGATCAGCATTTTAACGCAGATGGTATTCAACAATTATCAAGCGATGCCACAAGCCGTCGTTATGGCCTTGTTTGCGATTAGCTTACCACTGCAAGGCATGTGGTGGCTGGGTAACCGATCCAATACGCAATTGCCACCAGCATTGGTATCTTGGTATCGTGAACTGCATGAAAAGATTACTGAAACTGGCTTTGCTTTAGAGCCAATGAAGTCTCGCCCACGCTATAAAGAGTTGGCGATTATTTTGAATCGGGCCTTCCGACAACTTGATAAGTCATCAATGGAGCGTTGGTTCTAAGTTAAACCAAGGTTCAAACAACATCATAAAACACTGCGCCCTAGAGACTCCTTTGGGGCGTTTTTGAACTCTTCTACTCCGACTGTTCTTTTGTGCGCCTAGTCGCCTTTTTGATTTTCCATTTCAGACCTTTCACTCTAATTTTTGAAGCTAGCTCATAAATTCGACACTTGTTGCACTTTTGTTACTTTTAGCTTTCGTTACTTTACTCTTACTGGTAATACTATCAGTAATGTAATAACACGCCATTCTATTTATGCAACAGTGGATATATAGAAGCAGGCAAGAGAGTGCATCACAGGGAGTGTTGATGAAAATGAGGTTGAATTGGTCGAGTGCCATGTTGTTTAGTGTGGTGGCGCTCTTTTATTCTGGCGTCTCTCTAGCAAGCAGTGCAAAAGTTTCTATCTCCCAGATTATCGATCACCCTGACTTAAACGCAGCGCATAAAGGGCTGATTGATGGCTTAAAATCTCGTGGTTATGAAAATGGTAAGAATTTAGAGCTGACATCACAAGTCGCAGACGGTAAGCCTGCCCAAGCCGCTAGGATTGCTAGAGAATTAGTGAGCAAAAACCCACACGTGCTGGTTGGAATCGCGACTCCATCTTCTCAGGCGTTGGTTTCAGCAACGCGCACCATTCCTATTGTGTTTACAGCAGTGACGGACCCTGTTGGTGCGCGTCTGGTAAGACGTTTGGAAAAGCCGGGTCGCAATGTAACGGGTTTGTCTGATCTCTCACCAGTGCATCAACACGTCGAGCTTATTAAACAGTTGATGCCCGATGTAGATTCTATCGGTGTTGTCTATAACCCAGGGGAGTCGAATGCAGTCGCTCTAACGTCAATGCTGAGAGACACAGCGAAACAATACGATTTAACACTGCATATCGAGCCAGTGTTCACTGTTGATGAGGTGGAAGAGAAAACTCGTCTGGTGGCTGCCAAATCTGATGTGGTGTATGCGATGACCGATAATACAGTGGCAAGTGCCATCGATGATCTGATTCAAGCCGCCGATAGCCAGAACACACCTGTCGTTGCGGGGACCACCGCGTATGTCAAAAATGGTGCGGTTATTGGAGCTGGTCTTGATTACTACCAAATTGGCTTAGAAACGGCAGAGTATGTGGCTGCGATTTTAGAGGGTGAAAAGCCGGGGAAGCTAAATGTAAGAACGCCTAAAAGCTCAACTCTCAAGATAAATCTTGAGGCACTAAAGAAGTTTCGAATCACATTGCCAACTTCCATTTTAGATCAAGCGACAAGCGTGCAGTAAACGATAGCCCTACAAAACACTAACCAGTGAACTTTATTTGAACAATGTAGGGCTACAAAGCGTGATCCACTTTAATTGTTGATAGTTTTCACATTGTTACGAATAGGATTTTTCATATCTTTAGCGAATCAATCAACGTTCGAGATTCGTTATGCGTCCATATCTATTCCATGCTCAAACCTGCGATTATGTTCAACTTGAGCAAAGAGTTCTTACTTTAAAGCTCCATACAGATCGTGATGACTGGACTAAGGTGCAAATTCGCCATGAACCAGACAATGAAGAGTATCTGGTGGACATGTCTTTGGTCGGAAAACAGGGGCGACTTTTTGTCTGGGAAGCGCAGATTCCACTTAACTCTGATCAATCCATTACTCACTATACCTTTAAGCTATTGAATAACACTGGCCAATTCTGGTTGGATTCACAAGGCGTTCACTTGCGTATGCCAAGCCGTGCGCATCACTTTAAATACAATGCTGATCATCAACCGCCAAGCTGGGTAGCTGAGCAAGTGTTTTACCAGATTTTCCCAGAACGTTTTTGTAACGGGAACCCAGAGATTAGTGTTCAGTTTGGCGAGTACCGATTAAAAGAGGGCACTCTTGATGTCGTGGTAAAAGAGTGGGGGGCTGATGTTGAAGGTCATAATGGCACTGGTGCTGCGGAGTTCTTTGGTGGAGACTTAGCTGGCATACATAGCAAACTCAATTACTTGCAAGACTTGGGTATTACGGCGCTGTACTTGAACCCAATATTCGAATCGCCAAGCAACCATAAATACGACACCACCGACTATTACAATGTCGATCCTCACTTTGGTACCAATCAAGAGTTTGCTGCGCTGTCAGCTGATTTGCATTCTAGAGGTATGAAAGTGGTGTTAGATGCGGTGTTTAACCACACGTCGGTTGAGCATCCATGGTTTGATAAGTTAGGTACAAGTGGCACCGGGGCTTTTGGTCAGCCTGACTCTGAGTACCATGACTACTACTTTTTCAATGAAGATGACGCGAAAAGTTACGTAGGTTGGAAAGGTATTAACTCTCTGCCCGTATTGAACTTCTCCAATGACTCGGTTCGAGACTATATTTATCAATCAGAAGATTCGGTGATCAAACACTGGCTTAAAGCACCCTATGGCATTGATGGGTGGCGTTTTGATGTGATCCATATGCTTGGCGAAGGCGAGGGTGCTTATAACAACGCCCACTACGTGAGAGAGTTTCGTAACGCGGCTAAAAGCCAAAACCCAGATGCCTACATACTCGGAGAGCATTTCTTTGAAGCGACTTCGTGGCTGCAGGGAGACCAAGAAGATGGCTCCATGAACTACTACGGGTTTGCTCATCCCGTTCGCGCTCTTTTGGCTAAGCAAGACATCGCTTATGAGCCAATTGATATCAGTATGCGAGATTTCTCTGATTGGTTAGCTGAAGCTCGTGCAAAAGTGCCTTGGCAGAATCAACTGTCTCAATTGAATCAACTAGACAGCCATGATACTGCGCGTTTTATCTCATTGCTTGACGGTGATGCACAGAAACAGGCTATTGCTCTGACGTTACTGATGACCTACGTCGGAACGCCTTGCCTTTACTACGGTACTGAAGTGGGACTCGAAGGTGGTCAAGACCCAGATAACCGACGTTGTTTCCCGTGGGGAGAAGAACAGACGTCGAACTGGTTTGCCTTTACTCAGAGACTCATTCAGTTGAGACATGATCGTCAAAGTTTGCAAACAGGCGCTTACCAAGAGCTTTACTGTGACGACAACGTGTTGGTTTATACTCGAAGCTTGGACCAAGAACACACGTTAGTTGCCATAAACCTTGGTTCATCAGTCTCTGAGGTTACGCTTCCAGTTTGGAAGCTAGGGCTTGAATCTGGTGAACTGAGCTCGCTATTCGATGAAAACTCTGTGTTGAGCGTTAAAGGTGGCCAGCTGCAATTATCACTAAAACCGGTCTCTTCGCTAGTGCTTGTTAACTAATCCCTATTGCTCACTCACTAGTTACCATTAAAGTAGCCCCTTGTTCGACTCATCAGCGACAAGGGGCTAAGTTTTCGAGTCATATCTATTTGTGAAATAACAAATTACATAATTTTATCGGGTTGAATGTCGTTACTGATGTAATAATATTAATGGGAAATAGATAAGCAGAAGAGCATACAGTTTATGAAAGTTAATAGGCACTTTAGCCTAACCTTTGTTTTTGGCTTTCCCGCCATTATTATCAGCATGTTACTTGCGCTTATCGCTAAAAATCACCTCGATGCGGTAGAGAAAGAAGTTACGTACGAATATCAAAGAATCATTGATGCGTTTGAACGAACGACAACGGTTGTTACTGCTCTCGACTACAGCTTCTCTAATTACTACAAATCCAGTAACCCCCTATTTTTAGACCACAATAAGACCGTAGTAGATGGCGTGTGCCGTATATGGCCGATTGATGGCCTATTGCTTGCCGACGGTAAAACCGCAGATATCCCTTCCGTTGATATTAACTATATGTTGGTTGGCAATGAGTCGTTGTGTTCTGAATTGAGTGATGCCTATCGAAGTGCCAGTGAGAAAGTGGCGCTCGCCCCCATTCTCTCTTTCTTAGCGCAATTAGATGATTACTACTTTGGCGTTCATTTTATTGACGCTAAGGGGTATGTGATCTCTTCACCTGAGGATTTCGCCAAAGGCTTAGGGAAAGAGCTCTTGTCGACAATTAAGAGCCGCCCATATTGGCAGAGAACAGCCAACAACCCAGATCTGTTAACCCTAGCTGGCCCCACTTATCGAACCGATACGTTGGATAGAGTGATTAGCATGACGATACCGGTATTTTACAAAGGCAGCCATCAAGGCATGCTTTCTGTGGATATCGACTCAGGTAAGCTACTGGCGTCACAGAGTCATCTACTCGCTGGCCAGATAAATATAGTCGACCTTACTCATGCACTGCCGCCTGATGACGCAGTGTGGATACAGCCTTTGGAGCTAAATGGTGTCGCTGCACACCATATGATCTTTTATCAACTTGACGTGATGAAAGAGCTGAAAGCTTTTGTTAAGACGGAAACGGACAGTGTCTTCGTAGCGCTCACTGTGTATCTGTTCATGGTAATGATCTTTTTCTACATCAATAGCACAATTGAAAAGGGCTATTTTAAAGAACTTGCTGCTAAAGACCCGATGACAGGTTTGCTCAACCGACGTGGGCTAGAGGCGTTTTGGCGTAATGTTCAACATGACGAACTGTTCGTGCTGGTGGTATTTGATATTGATAACTTCAAGAGCATCAACGATACCTTCGGTCACGATAAAGGCGATGAAGTGATTCGTTATATGGCGCGTCAGATCCACAATGGGATTCGTAGTAGTGATGTTGGCGCTCGGTTTGGTGGAGAGGAGTTCGTGGTCTACCTAAGGGGAGAAGAGCGTCAGACGTTGAAGAACATTCTCCATCGTGTGAAGACTGCGATTTGTGAACAGTCGACCCATGTTATCGAAGGAGGCTTCACGGTTTCCGGTGGTGCTTGCATTGTTGAGTCTGAAAGCACTCACTTGAACTTTGACGAAGTGTTTAAGTGTGCGGATGAGAAGCTGTATCTTGCGAAAACGACAGGTAAGAACAAGATTGTATTCTAATGTTCAGAGCGACGTTGAATGTCGCTCTGTCGACGAATACATTGTTTTGAGGAGCTAGGCTATCGGAGCTGCTAACAGTTTATCTTGGTAGCGCTGAATGTGTTCTACGATTGGTGCCGCCTTTTTAAAGGTACGGATCTCACGGAAGATCTCTTCCGCTTCTGGGTACTCTTTACGCAGATAAACAAACCACTGTTTGACGCGGTTAGGGTAGTAAAGCCCTTTGTCGCCCTCAATTTCAAACTCAGAATAGCGCAACAGCAATGCTAACACCTCTTTCCAAGGCATAGGTTGGTGATTGTGTTTTACAACGTTACCTAAATTTGGAACATTAAACGCGCCACGGCACACCATTAGGGAGTCTATACCTGTCGCTTTAATACAGTTCTGACCATCTTGGTAGTTCCAAATCTCACCATTGGCAATGAGTGGTAGCGTCGTCTTCTGACGGATTTGGTTGATGTAATCCCATTTAATCTCCGAGGCTTTGTAACCTCCGGTTTTAGTGCGGGCGTGGACTGTTAACTCATCAGCTTTAGCTTGCTCAATGGCATCGACAATCTCAAAACACTCTTCAGGATCTTCCCAACCAAGGCGAATTTTAGCTGATACAGGGATATGTTCAGGCACTGCCTCGCGACATGCTTTCACGACCTTATAGATAAGGTCGGGCTCTTTGAGTAGAGAAGCACCACCATTACTCTTATTAACCGCCTTAGCCGGGCAGCCGAAGTTAAGGTCAATACCTTTAGCACCAAGGTTTGCTGCCTGAATAGCATTTTGTGCCATCCATTCTGGATGTTGACCAAGCAGTTGTACGTGAACAGGGACACCAGCCATAGTCTGAGAGCCTTGGTGCAGCTCTGGACATAGACGATGAAAGACGTGCGGTGGTAGCAGCTGATCGGTGACGCGAACGAATTCCGTTACACAAAGATCGTAGTCATTGATCTCTGTGAGGATCTCTCGCATTAGGTGGTCTAACACACCCTCCATCGGGCCTAGTATTACTCGCATATCGAACTACCGAAACATCTCTGTCCTGAAAATAAAGAGGCGTGATTGTACGGTGTCCCTTGCTGATTGTCACTATTGGCACGTTTTCGGAAAATTTACCTCATCTCGGTAAATTCAGCCAAAGGTAAACTGTGCAGATGGACGATAACGAGTATACTTAGCGCAAATCTCATATGAACGATGAAGTATTAATGACATATCAACTATTAAACCAAGATGGCTTGCCGCAAGAGTGTACGCCTCAGTTTGTTGAAGGTGCAATCTTGGCATCTAACCTTGCTACTAAGCCACTAGATCCTAAAGAGTGGCTGGCTGTAATCTCGCCAGAAGCAGAAGAGAGCTTCATCGGTTTGGTGACTGAACAGATTAACCGTCAACATAATCTAATTCAGCGCAGTGAATACTTACTGACAGAGGTTCTTGCTGAAGGTGATTTCAATGAGCAATTTGCCGATGTCGCTGAAGGTTTTATGATGGTTTGGCCGACTGTGGAAGAGCAGTGGCAACAAGCGAATATGGCTGACGGTACACTGAGAATGCTTCAAGCCCTTCTGACGACACTGATGTTAGCTATCGATGAAGAACAGACTCAGCAGCAAATGGTAGCCGCAGGACTGGAAAATCCACCTGCGCTTGCAGATTTAGTTGGTCAAGTTGATTTAATGGTTAACGAAGTAGCATTGGCTGCAGATGAAGCCATGTTAGGTAACAAAGCTCAAAGCGTAAACCCGTTTAAAAATATTGGCCGAAATGACCCTTGCCCATGTGAAAGCGGCAAGAAGTTCAAGCAGTGCTGCGGTCGATCGCAAGCTTAGTTTTAAACTAACGGCTCGCTAAACAGAAAAACAAAAAAGTCGACCTTATCGGTCGACTTTTTTATTGGTATTTCAAATTTCGCCTATTTCGATTTAGCGAACTGAGAGATCACGATGAACCCCAGTGCAATCAGGTTACCTGCGAAAATCACCACCAACCATTGTGGCATTGATAAACCAACAAACTGCCATACAACTTTAGCGCAGTCGCCGTAAGCCTCAAACATCCAAGGTGCCCATTCATTCAATGGCGCCCAGCTTGGGAAAGTCACGAACAGATCACAGGTTGCGAAAGGAGATGGGTTGAACTGATAGTCGACGTGCTCGAGCGATAACATTAAACCTTTGTAGGCTCCGAATCCCCATCCAGCCAAGCCCAGCCAACGTACTATAGGGTTGTTAGGTGCGATAGCGCCAATCATTGCAGCAACACCAATGGCGAGCATAGCAATTCGCTCATAGATGCACATTACGCATGGGCCAAGCATCATAACGTGTTGGAAGAACAACGCACATGCTTCAAAGAAGATTACGAAGCCAAGTAACAATAGCCAAGAAAGTCGGCCTTTAGAGAAATCTTTGAGCATTACAAGAAAGTTCACGAATTTAGTCCTTCAATAAAATTAAAAAAGCCCTGATTACTCAGAGCTTTTTATCTTGGATAAGTTTCCTAATCAATGATTATTTTTCATTACTTAGATTCACTTATTAGCTTTACGACACGTTATGGCGATTAGTGGCCGTTTGAAATCACAGAGGTCACTTCACCAGTATGTTGCACAATCCAACCTGCATCGTAGAACCAAGCTGTCATTGGCTCAACAAAGAACACGATACCAGCAAGACCAACTAGAGCCAGCACGATAGTGTAAGGCAATGCCATGATTACCATACGGCCGTAAGACAGGCGGATAAGTGGTGCTAGAGCAGAAGTCAGTAGGAATAGGAAGGCTGCTTGACCATTTGGTGTTGCAACTGAAGGTAGGTTAGTACCTGTGTTGATCGCTACTGCTAGTAGGTCGAACTGGTCGCGGCTGATGATGCCTTCAACTAGCGCAGTTTTCACTTCGTTGATGTAAACCGTACCAACGAATACGTTATCCGATACCATAGATAAGATACCATTCGCAACGTAGAACAGGGCAAGCTGTGCACCTTTGTCTTCTACGTGAAGTACCGCATCGATAACAGGCTTAAATAGACCTTGGTCGATGATTACAGCAACGATTGAGAAGAATACAGCAAGTAGAGCGGTAAATGGCAGTGCCTCTTCAAACGCTTTACCCATAGAGTGCTCTTCGATTACACCTGTGAACGCAGTTGCTAGGATGATAACAGATAGACCAATCAGGCCTACTTCAGCTACGTGTAGAGCAAGACCTACGATTAGCCATACTGCAATTGCACCTTGAACCCAAAGTTTCGCGATGTCTTGTTTAGTGCGGCTTGCTTTCTGCGTGTTATCAAACTCAACAAGGATTTGACGAACGTTAGCAGGCAGTTTTGCACCGTAGCCAAAGATTTTTAGCTTCTCAACTAGCGCACACGTGATGATACCGCAGATGAATACCGGCAGTGTTACCGGCAGCATACGGATGATGAATTCACCGAACTCCCAACCCGCTTGTTTAGCGATAACTAAGTTTTGAGGTTCGCCTACCATGGTCATTACACCACCTAAGGCTGTACCAACACCTGCGTGCATAAGCAGTGAACGAAGGAATGCACGGTAGTCTTCAAGGTCTTCACGAGTCAGTTCTGAAATCTCTTCATCATGAGTGTGGTCGTGTGCTGAGTTAGAGCCTTTACCTGAAGCCACTTTGTGGTAGATAGAGTAGAAGCCGACAGCCACACTGATTACTACTGCGATAACCGTTAGTGCATCTAGGAATGCTGACAAGAATGCAGCTGCAATACAGAATGCAACAGAAAGTAGAATCTTAGAACGGATGCCAAGCAGTATCTTTGTGAAGATAAAGAGCAAGAGCTCTTTCATGAAGTAGATACCGGCAACCATGAAGACGAGTAAGAGTAATACTGGTAGGTTGGCTTGGATTTCGTGGTAAACCATTTCAGGTTTGGTCATGCCAATTGCGATAGCTTGAATAGCCAACAGACCACCCGGTTGAAGAGGGTAACATTTGAGCGCCATTGCCAGCGTAAAAATAAATTCTACGACTAATAGCCAACCCGCAACAAATGGATCAACGAGGAAAAAAACAAATGGGTTGATGATTAAAAACGAAATGATGGCAACTTTATACCAATCAGGAGCCTTACCAAGAAAGTTCTTGATGAAAGCGTTTCCGAGAGACATCGGCATGTTAATACTCTTTTATGTTGATTATGAATTGACAAGCAATACAACATTCGAGCTTCGAGCTATAGAAATTTGTTAAAAACTATAACTAACAGTGACTTAGAAAAACTACATTCCATGTAATGTTCTGTGGCCTTGCCAAGTCACTCCCTTAGAAACTCGTGCACTGCTCATTTTTGAGCGCAACTCTACTCTTAGATAACATTTAGTCAACAGGAAATGCTCTGTTGGCCTAAAAATACCTCTTTTTTGTTGAAAAACGCGATCAAAGTAGCGCAAGCATAACACTAAAATTGTGAGAAAAACCGACTAGAATCAATATTTGCGTGAAATGATTGAAATTTACATAATAATCTCACCTTATGTTCGATTATTACAACTTAATATTGCATTTTAATAGATCTAAAAATATGAGCTATATCTCTGATTTAATTGATAAAATGTTGTGTTAAATTTTTGTTTAATTTGGTGTTATACCTTGCAGCGATATTAGACTAAAGGTGCAAACGTGTGCTGCAATTTAGAGTTTTAGCTCTATTGTGGGTTTGGTGCCAGTAAACTTTTCGAGGTGTTTCCGCGAGGCGCTAACTAGTGGTATGATGAGTCAATTAAAGCAAAATAATTAAATTGGATTGAAGTGTAGATGGTCATTAAGGCGAAGAGCCCGGCAGGATTTGCAGAGAAGTATATTATTGAAAGTATTTGGAATGGCCGTTTTCCCCCTGGCTCAATCCTACCAGCTGAACGTGAGCTGTCTGAATTAATCGGTGTTACCCGTACCACATTACGTGAAGTATTGCAGCGTCTAGCCCGTGACGGTTGGTTGACGATTCAACATGGTAAGCCAACTAAGGTGAACCAGTTCATGGAAACGTCGGGTCTGCATATTCTAGACACGCTAATGACGCTAGACGTTGATAATGCGACTAACATCGTAGAAGACTTGCTTGCAGCACGTACAAATATCAGCCCTATCTTTATGCGCTATGCATTTAAGGCGAACAAAGAGAACTCTGAGCGCACAATCATCAACGTGATTGAATCATGTGAAGCACTGCTTGCGTCTAAAACGTGGGATGAGTTTGTAGAATCTTCTCCTTACGCAGAAAAAATTAAGCATGCAGTAAAAGAAGACAACGAAAAAGACGAAGAGAAACGCCAAGCGATTCTTATCGCTAAAACGTTCAACTTTTACGACTACATGTTGTTCCAGCGCCTTGCGTTTCATTCAGGTAACCAAATCTACGGTTTGATCTTCAATGGTGTTCGTAAGCTTTATGATCGTATCGGTAGCTACTACTTCTCGAACCCAGAAGCACGTCGCCTAGCGATGGATTTCTATAAAGAGCTACTAGTAATCTGTGAGAGCGGCGAACGTGAAAACTTGCCTCTAGTGATCCGTAACTACGGTGTTGCAAGTGGACAGATTTGGAACGAAATGAAAACGACGCTGCCAACGAACTTTACTGAAGACGACAGCTAATAAATACAGCCAATAGTCTGATTTCAGCGAATAAACAAAAACGGCGAGCTATCTGATAGCTCGCCGTTTTTTATTCTCGTTTACCGTTTTGCGAACAGAGGCAGACTTACCCAGCAAACTCTTCTGAATCTGGACGTTGAGAGAACTGAACACCGCTTAAAAAGTCGCACAATAGTTGGTCTTCACAAGCCTTGTAGTTCTTGTTGTTCGGCTTACGGAAGTAGGCACCGATTTCGTACTTACTTAGGCTAATTCCCATCACTTCTAATGCATCCAGTACATCTTCAGCCTTCATGTTTAATGCAATACGCAGTTTCATGAAAATCATGTTGTTAGTCAGTGATACTTCTGGTTTCGGTTGTTCGCCTTCTTTCTTACCACGCTTAAGATTGATGAAACCATTTAGGAAGATTGCCAGCTCTTTATCTTTCATTTTTGAGAATGACTTTTCACCTTCGGCTTTGAGCCAGTTGTTTACTTGGTCATGCGCAACGGTAGAGTCTGCTTGCTCAAAGGCTTTGATGATTTGAGCGTTCTTCAGGTTTAGCGCGTGTTGGATGCGGCGCAAGATTTCATTGTTAGTCACAGGAATCCTAATTCGGCAGTGAGTCGAAAATAGCGAGTTTCGTATTTGTACATTAAGCGTATTTTCGACTGAAAAGTTGAGGGGGGAATGTATCAGAGAATGTGGGATATCAACAGAAATAAAAAATCCCCATGCATTGCTGCGATGGGGATTTTTAATTCAGTGGTTGGCGTTACATTACACGCATACCTGGCTGTGCACCTTCGTGCGGCTCAAGGATCCATAGGTCGCTGCCACCAGGGCCGGCTGCTAGGATCATGCCTTCAGACATACCAAACTTCATCTTACGAGGTTTAAGGTTTGCCACCATTACAGTTAGCTTGCCTTCTAGCTCTTCAGGTTTGTACGCTGACTTAATGCCAGAGAACACCTGACGAGTTTCACCACCGATGTCTAGTTGGAACTTAAGCAGTTTGTTTGCCTTTGGCACTTCTTCACAAGAGATAATACGCGCAATACGCATGTCGACTGCTGCGAACGCATCGAACTCAATCTCGTCTGCGATTGGATCTTTATCAAGCTCTGTTTGACTTGCTTTGTTCTTAGCTGCTTCTGCCGCCTCTTTCGCTGCAACTTCTGCTGCTGCGTCTTCTTTAGAAGCTTCAATCATCGCTTCAACCTTTTTAGGGTCAATACGGTTGAACAGTGCCTTGAACTTAGTGATCTCGTGACCAGTTAGTGGTGCAGCCATGCCTTCCCACGTTAGCTCTTCGTTTAGGAATGCTTCAGTGCGTGCTGCTAGCTCAGGCATTACCGGTTTCAGGTACGTGATTAGAACGCGGAATAG
This sequence comes from Vibrio fortis, assembly GCF_000695685.1. GTDB lineage: Bacteria > Pseudomonadota > Gammaproteobacteria > Enterobacterales > Vibrionaceae > Vibrio > Vibrio fortis_A. The sequence continues at coordinate 245,121 of NZ_JFFR01000025.1, forward strand.
GTTAATACCAACAGAACAGATGTCTTGCAGTTCTTGGTCTTTACCTTCTTCTTTCGCTACAACCCACGGTGCTTTTTCGTCAACGTATTGGTTTGCTTTATCTGCTAGTGCCGTGATTTCACGGATTGCACGACCAAATTCGCGAGTTTCGTAAAGCTCAGCAATACGATCAGCAGCTGCAACAAATTCGTTGTACAGTTCTGGCTCTGCGAAGTTGTCAGATAGCTTGCCTTCAAAACGCTTAGTGATGAAACCTGCGTTACGAGATGCAAGGTTAACAATCTTGTTTACTACGTCAGCGTTTACACGTTGAGTGAAGTCTTCAAGGTTTAGATCTAGGTCATCAATGCGGCTGTTTAGCTTAGCTGCGTAGTAGTAGCGTAGACATTCTGGATCTAGGTGATCTAGGTAAGTCGCTGCTTTGATGAACGTTCCTTTAGACTTAGACATCTTAGCGCCGTTTACCGTTACGTAGCCGTGTACGAATACGTTATTTGGCTTACGGAAACCAGAACCTTCTAGCATTGCAGGCCAGAATAGAGAGTGGAAGTACACGATGTCTTTACCGATGAAGTGGTAAAGTTCAGTTGTGCTGTCTTTCTTCCAGTATTCGTCGAAGTCTAGACCTTCAGTCTTGTTACATAAGTTCTTGAATGAAGCCATGTAGCCAACAGGTGCGTCTAGCCATACGTAGAAGAATTTGTCTTTCTCGCCTGGGATTTCAAAGCCGAAGTATGGCGCGTCACGTGAGATATCCCACTGTTGTAGGCCAGACTCAAACCACTCTTGCATCTTGTTCGCTGTTTCAGCTTGAAGAGAGCCAGAGCGAGTCCACTCTTGTAGCATGCTCTCGAACTGAGGTAGGTCGAAGAAGAAGTGCTCAGAGTCTTTCATTACTGGTGTTGCGCCAGATACTGCTGACTTAGGATCAATAAGTTCTGTTGGGCTGTATGTTTCGCCACAGTTATCACAGTTGTCGCCGTATTGATCTTCTGACTTACACTTAGGACATGTACCTTTTACGAAACGATCCGGTAGGAACATCTCTTTCTCAGGGTCGAATAGCTGAGAGATAGTGCGGCTAGAGATAAAGCCGTTCTTCTTAAGCTCTAGGTAGATGTGTGAAGCCAGCTCACGGTTCTCTTCTGAGTGTGTGCTGTGGTAGTTGTCAAAGCTAATATCGAAGCCAGCGAAGTCTTTCTGGTGCTCTTCACTTACAGCAGCGATCATCTCTTCTGGTGTAATACCCATCTGTTGTGCTTTTAGCATGATTGGCGTGCCGTGAGCATCGTCAGCACAGATGAAGTTTACAGTGTTGCCGCGTAGGCGTTGGTAGCGCACCCAAATGTCAGCTTGAATGTGCTCAAGCATGTGACCTAGGTGAATCGAACCATTAGCATACGGAAGGGCACAAGTGACCAGTAGTTTCCTTGAATCAAGAGTTCTTGGATCGTTTGCCATACTTAAATTTCGCTTCTTTTTGATGGGTATAAATTTGATGTGTAATACTACTTTATAACAGGTGTCACGCCAAGGTATCAAATTGACGAATCCCTTAGTTTTTTAAGGGTTCAGTCTTTCGTCAGGGGGTGATAGCATAAATCAAAAAAAGGAGCCCCAATGCGTAACTTCACATCAAAGCAAGATTTTTGTTCTTGGCTGAATGAGTTTGAATCTGTACTTCTAATCCCTGAATGGGCATCGCAACCGAATATGGTGACGGTAGACCCAAAGGGTTCATTCATCATTACGCTTCCATTTGCGGCCAATAGCTTAGTAGAAGAGCTATCACACTGGATATCACATCAAATCGCAGAGCAGAAAGTCGCTGGGTTCGACTTTGAAGTTCGAATTAAGCCTGCTGCACTTGAAACAACCGTATCAAGCCCCGTCAAAGGCGTGAAAAATATTATTGCGGTGACGTCTGCTAAAGGGGGCGTTGGTAAATCAACAACCTCAGTAAACTTAGCGTTAGCACTCTCAAAGTCAGGCGCTAAAGTTGGTCTATTGGATGCTGATATTTATGGTCCTTCTGTACCTATGATGCTTGGCCAAATGCAAGCGAAACCAGAAGTGCGTGACAATAAATGGATGATTCCTATTGAAGCTCATGGGATCTTCACTCACTCAATTGGTTACTTGGTATCAAAAGATGATGCAGCTATCTGGCGTGGTCCAATGGCAGCGAAAGCTCTTGGCCAGATCATGAATGAAACGGTATGGCCGGATCTGGATTATCTGGTGATCGATATGCCGCCGGGTACAGGTGACATTCAACTGACTCTGTCTCAGCAAATTCCAGTTACAGGGGCGATTGTTGTGACTACACCGCAAGACCTTGCTTTAGCGGATGCTCGTAAAGGTGTAGCAATGTTTGACAAAGTAGGCGTGCCAGTAGCGGGGCTTGTTGAGAACATGAGCTACCATATCTGCAGCCACTGTGGTGAAAAAGAGCATATCTTTGGTTCTGGTGGCGCTGAAGCTATGGCCGTTGAGTTTAGCCTAGATATTCTTGCTCAGATCCCTCTGCACATCGATGTCCGTGAAGATATTGATGCGGGAATGCCAACCGTAGTGCGTCGACCAGACAGCGAGCATACGCGTCATTACCTCGATTTGGCCGAAAATGTAGCCTGTAAGATGTACTGGACGGGCAAAGTGAAACCAGAAGCGATTAACTTCTCAATGGTTGAGTAGTTTATAATTTATACAGAGTGTGCAAGTGGTTGATGGGCACTGGTCATTAAGCAAACGTTTATTTTGATTTAATCCATTTAGATCATCAATTTGACGGTATTTTGCTGAAATGGCGACTAGAATCTATAGAGCTTAGCCCCTATAATCAGGCGGTTTATCTATTCCCATCACCAAAACCATATCGGGTGCAAAATAATGTCTGATAATAATCAATGTGTCATCGTAGGTATCGCTGGCGCTTCAGCTTCAGGAAAAAGTCTGATTGCTAGTACTATTTATAATGAGTTGCGCGAAAAAGTAGGCGACCATCAAATTGGTGTTATCACGGAAGATTGCTACTACAGCGACCAAAGCCACTTGAGTATGGAAGAGCGTGTTAAAACAAACTACGACCACCCAAACGCATTAGATCACGATCTACTGTGTGAGCATCTTAAAGAGCTAATGAACGGCAACGCGGTTGAAGTTCCAGAATACAGCTACTCTGAGCACACACGTACTTCTGAAACGACTACACTTACTCCAAAGAAAGTGATCATTTTAGAAGGTATCCTACTGCTAACAGACCCACGTCTACGTGAACTGATGCACGCGAGTGTTTTCATGGATACACCACTAGACATCTGTCTACTACGTCGTGTTAAGCGTGATGTTGAAGAGCGTGGTCGTACGATGGACTCTGTACTGAAGCAATATCAAGAGACAGTACGTCCTATGTTTATGCAGTTCATTGAGCCATCAAAGCAGCATGCCGATATTATCGTCCCTCGTGGTGGTAAAAACCGTATCGCTATCGACGTTTTGAAAGCTCACATTGCTAAGCTATTAAAGGCGTAGTCGGTACCATCTGACAAAAGTAAGAATTTAGTTATAAGTTCTTAACTTAGCTTTATTTTTTATCGAATAAGTGGCACTTTTATAGTGCCACTTTCTTTTGGAATCTAAGCAAGGAATATGCGGATGAAGAAACTACTCATTTTCATAGCTATCCCAGTTGTTGTCGTTATCGCGGCGATTCTGGCGCTAGTGCTGTTAGTGAATCCCAACCAATTTAAACCACTGATTGTCGAACAAGCCCAAAAACACACCGGTTTAGAGCTTGTGATTGAAGGTGACATCAGCTGGCAATTTTTCCCATCGATTGGTTTTGAACTAGGAAAGACAGAACTGCGTAATCCGCAGGGCTTCACTCAACCTAACTTATTCAAAGTTGATACCGTCGGCGTTGATATCTCTGTTACACCTCTTTTTAGCAATCAACTTGAGATCGGTAACGTTACGCTGGATGGCGCTGAATTCTATTTAGAAACTCTAAAAGATGGCAGTAAGAATATTGATGCGCTAACACAGGCTCAAACCGCTGCTACTCCTGCAGAAGAGACAACAACTCGACCAGAAGAAGAGTCCACTTCGCCACAAGAAAGTGCAGCCTCAAACTGGACGATTAACCTCGCTGGTGTGACTGTATCGAATGCATTGTTCGAGATGGATGACAAACAAGCGGGTTCATTTATCAAGCTATACGATGTGGCGTTTAACCTATCTGAATTCGCGGCTGATACGTGGACTACAGCGACTTTCTCTGCATCTGGAGAGAACAATCAGCAGAAGTTCTCGGCGCAAGGCAGTGCAGACTTGAAGCTGGCAAAAGGCTTCGCGAGCTATGCGCTGCGTAATATAGACTTGAATGCGACCTTTAGCGATCCAAGTACTCAAATTGAGTCGGCTAAGATTGGTCTTGATACGTTCGAGTTCGACAAAGTGAATAACTTAACATACAGCGTTGTGGGTAATGCTGCGGATATGGAACTGGATCTGAAAGGCGCTGGTGAACTAACGGTTGATAGCGCGATTTCAAAAGTTGTGCTTAACAAGCTAACTTTAGACTCTACGTTTAAAGGTGATGCACTTCCTCAATCACCAATGAAAGTCGATATGCTGTCTGATCTGAGTTTTGATCTAACTAAGAGTCACTTGAGCTTTGTATTAGAGAAGCTTCAAGCGAACAGCATCGCACTTGACGGTAAAGCGGATGTGACGCTATCTGAGATTCCTAAGGTACGTTTCTCTCTACATAGCCCGAATATTGATTTAGATGAGTTTCTAGGTTTGGGTAGCACTTCTGATGCGTCAGCAGCTTCACAACCAGCTAAAGAAGCTGAGTCTTCAGCGCCCGTGAAAGAAGTTGAACCAGACCTGACTGCTCTGAAAACGCTGGATGTGAAAGGCGATATTACGATTGATAAGTTCAAAGCTAACAACGCTCATATGCAGAATGTAAAAGCGGCATTCTCGGTTAACCGTGGCGTGGCAAAACTAGAGTCATTCACGTCTAACCTCTATGACGGCTCAATTTCTGCGACAGCCACTCTGGATGCTCGTAAATCACCAGCGTCATACACGGCTAAGAAAGCGATTAAGGGCGTTAAGGTTCAACCATTGCTGGTGGATGTTGCAAATAACGACATGCTCGAAGGTACTGGTAACATTGACGTGAATGTTTCTGGTAAGAGCCTAACTCCAACAGGTATCAAGCAGAATCTAGTGGGTACTATTGTTATCAACTTCGCCGATGGTGCCGTGAACGGTATCAACGTAGCACAGCTGATTCGTGAGAACTATGCGAAGATCAAGGGTGAGAAGTACGACGAGAGCGAAGATGTTCAAAAGACTGACTTCAGTGCGATGAAGGCGACACTAAAAGTCGACAAAGGTTGGGTGTCAACTAACGACCTTTCAGCGCAATCACCTCTGCTGCGTGTTACTGGTTCTGGTAAGGCTAATTTCATCAAGGAGACCGTTGATTTCCTAGTGCGCACCTCTATTGTGGGCTCACTGGAAGGTCAGGGTGGTAAGAGCATTGATGACCTTAAAGATGTAACGATTCCAATTAAGGTTACAGGTGCTTGGACAGATCCTAAGTTTAGCTTAGTGTTCGACGACGTATTGAAACAGAAAGCTCAGAAAGAGATCGATCGTGGTGTGGAGAAACTCACGGATAAGATCAAAGATGAGAAAACCAAGGAAGCAGTAGATGGACTCCTAAAAGGTCTGTTTAACTAACCCGTTTTTAGTCTGATATAAACGAAGCGCCACTCTTTAATTAGGAGTGGCGCTTTTTTATTTGAACGTCTAAAACAGAGATTTTCTAAGACGTTCGCCCTTTGTTATAGGAGGTAACACGGCCAAAGCCGTTATTTGCCTGAGTCGAGGATCCCTGTTCGAGGGTTATTACCAATCCACACCTTGCAGAGCTTTAACCCCTGATTCAAAAGCATGTTTGACATTACGTACCTCTGAAACAGTATCTGCCATTTCAGTCAGTGTGCGGTGGGCGCCACGACCTGTAATGATCACTGATTGCATCTTTGGTCGGTTGTTTAGCGCTTCAACAACCTCATCAAGTTCAATGTAACCGTAACTAACCATGTACGTTAGCTCATCAAACAGAATCACATCCAATGACTCGTCAGCAAGCATGCGCTTACACTCAGTCCAAACACGCTGTGCAGCTTCGATATCTTTGGCTTTGTTTTGCGTTTCCCAAGTGAAGCCCGTGCCCATCACCTGAAATTCAACATCGAGTTTCTCAAGTACGTTCTTTTCACCGTTGTCCCAGGTTCCTTTAACGAATTGAGCAACAGCACATTTCTTACCGTGACCAACAGCACGAGTAATGGTACCAAAGCCTGAAGTTGACTTGCCTTTACCATTACCTGTAATAACAAGCAGTAGGCCTTTAACTTCCTGAGCAGCGGCAACACGAGCATCAACTTGTTCTTTAACTTTCTGTTGGCGGGCCTTATGGCGCTGTTCTTTGTTGTCTTCAGTCGACATAACTCTTCCTTATAATTTGTGATTAGTACTATCATAGCTTAAGTTAACACTATCAAAAACCATCGAAAGAACAGGTGATTAGGGATGAAAAAGATACTGGTAGTCTGTATGGGGAATATCTGTCGCTCTCCAACAGGTGAAGCGATATTGCGAGCCAAGGCCAAGTCTATGGGGATCGAGGTTGAAGTAGACTCCGCTGGTACAATCGGCTATCACCAAGGAAACCCACCTGATCCACGTTCTAAAGCGGCAGGTGAGGCTAGGGGCTACAGCTTTAAAGGAATTCGCTCTCGCAAAGTAGTGGCACAAGATTTTGATACGTTCGACCTAATTTTAGCTGCAGATAGAGCAAACTTAGCTGACTTAGAATCTCAATGTCCGGCTCACTTACAGTATAAATTGGCTCTGTTTCTAAGCTATGGTGAATCGAGTTATGAGGAAATTCCTGATCCTTACTATGGAGAGGGGGATGGCTTTGAGCTGGTTCTCGATTTAATTGAAGAGTCGAGTGAAGCGATACTGAAATCTCTTTAGCAAGAGCGTATTCCGCTTTAGTAAGCCGATACAAAAATGCCGACGTTTATCGTCGGCATTTTTTATTCTTATCTATGTAAAGCCATCAGCTATTACTTAGACATAACCTTGTAGATTGGGTCTTCTGCAACGTTTGCTTCAACCAAGCTACCTGCTTTGTGCAGCATAGCAACACAGTCTTGGCTTAGGTGACGTAGGTGCAGTGTTTTACCCTGTGCTGCGTAACGCTCAGCAATAGTATCGATCGCTTCGATTGCTGAATGGTCAGTTACACGAGAGTTTGCGAAGTCTACGATAACGTCTTGAGGATCTTCTTGAGCGTTAAATAGCTCTAGGAAGTTCGCTGTAGAACCGAAGAAGATCGGGCCATTTACTTTGTACTCTTTTGAGCCTTCTTCGTTGATGCAAGTATCTGCGTAGATGTGCTTAGCGTGCTGCCAAGCAAACATTAGCGCAGAAGCGATAACACCAACAAATACAGCAACTGCAAGGTCAGTCATTACAGTAACAACCGTTACTAGAACGATAACAAAGAAGTCTTGTTTTGGTACGCGGCGCGCAAGCTTGAACGTTGCCCATTCGAATGTACCGATAACAACCATGAACATTACGCCCACAAGTGCTGCTAGAGGAATCATTTCAATTAGCGACGATGCAAATAGGATGAACATCAGTAGTGCAACTGCAGCAACGATACCTGATAGACGACCACGACCACCAGAGTTTACGTTGATCATCGATTGACCAATCATCGCACAACCACCCATCGCGCCAAATACTGAACACGTTACGTTAGCCATGCCTTGACCAACACACTCACGGTTTGATTGGCCACGAGTGTTTGTCATTTCATCAAGCACTGTCAGAGTCAGTAGCGATTCAATTAGACCAATTGCCGCCAGAATTACTGCGTAAGGCAAGATGATGTAAATCGTTTCTAGGTTAAATGGCACTGCTGGAATCGAGAATGTTGGTAGAGAGCCTGCAAGCGTTGCAGCATCGTCACCAGACATAGTACGTAGGAAGTCAACTACTGTACGTGTTTCTAGATCTAAACCAACCACTAGCGCCGTCACTGTCACGATAGCAACCAGTGACGAAGGCACTGCAGTCGTAAACTTAGGTAGGAAGTGGATGATAGCCATAGTTAGAGCTACCAGACCAAGCATAAGTGTCATTTGGTCTGTTGGAAGCCAAGTTAGCGCGCCAGTGATGTCTGGTGCTTTAAATTGACCCAGTTGAGCAAGGAAGATAACAATCGCCAAACCGTTCACAAAACCAATCATTACTGGGTGTGGAACGATACGAATAAATTTACCGAGCTTGAATAGACCCGCAGCTATCTGTAGAAGACCCGCTAGCATGATAGCGGCAAAGAGGTATTGAACACCGTGAGTCGCAACTAGGCTAACCATTACAACGGCCATTGCGCCTGTTGCACCAGAGATCATGCCAGGACGACCGCCGAAGATAGAAGTGATAAGACCGACGATGAATGCTGCGTATAGGCCAACCATTGGGTCAACACCAGCAACAAAGGCGAATGCAACGGCTTCAGGTACTAGAGCAAGTGCTACAGTAAGACCTGAAAGAACGTCATTCTTTACAGAGTGCTTTGAAAATTGTGGGAATTCGAACATGTGTGCTCAGCTATGCTTTAAATGGATTTACCGACACGAACATATTGCGGAGCTAAACAGGTGTATAAAAGAGCGGCAATAGCTAAGTGTCGAAAAAGATAAGTGCGCGAATCCTACCCAAAAATGTGATTAAGTTCAAGGTTGAACCTAACTTTGAGTAATATATCTATTAATCGTTATTCCGATAACGCATGTGAAAAAGGCTGCTTATAATAAGCAGCCTTTGATTCTATTTACTTAAGAATTTACAACAGTAAATGCTTAGTAGTTTGGCTTAGTCATACCAGAACCCGCTTGGTTCGAAGCAACCTGACTACCTGCACCCTTCGATACGTAACGTTCGCTACGGAATGGTGCTGCAACAACTTCAATCTCTTTGATCTCTTGTGGACCAGGAGCTTTCGTCATTGGCGAGCTAGCTTGTTTCTTCGCTTCTACTGAAGGTTTCTCTTCAGTCACAGGTGCTGCTTCAACTGGTTTAGCCTCAGTGATTGGTGCTTCAACAACTGGAGTTTCAGCTACAGTCTCTTCAGCTTTTGCTTCAACCGTTTCTTCAGCTTTAACTGATTCTTCAACAACAGGTGCGTCTACTACTGGAGCCTCTTCAACAACTGGTGCTGCTACAGGCGCTTCAGCTACAGGTGTCTCAACAACAGGTGCTTCAACTGCAGGCTGTGCTACCACTTCTTCAGCTTTCGCTTCAATCACAGGCTCTTCACGGCGGATAATCACTTTACCCATTGCCATTTCAGGACATGCAAAACCACCAGCAATCACAACATTGTTTTGAACAGCTTCTAGTTCAGTTGATTGTTGTACTTGCGCTTCTGCTTTAGCAGCTTCAGGTTTTGCTTGTTTGTGGTGCGGTTTAGGCACGAAACGAGGCATCACTTTACCCATCGCCATCTCAGGAGAGGCTACACCACCTTTACGTAGGCGGAATGGGTTAGGGCGACGGTCACGACCGCGACGACGACGTTGACCACTTGCACGTAGGTGACGTGGAGAACGACGGTTACGACGTTGCTTCGGCTCTTCCTGTTCTGTTTGTTCAGCGTTCGCTTGGTTAGCTTCTACTTGTTCCGCTACCTTTTGCTCTTGAGCAACAGACTTATCTTTAGCTGCAACTTGCTCTTTCGCAGAGTTGTTTTCTGCTTGAGCTTGCTGGTCTTTAACGCGGATCTGCTTGTTCAGTTTACGACGTTGACGACGCTCTTTAACTTTTGCAGCTTTCGCTTCAGACTTCTGCTTTTGACCTTCAGGTTTGGAAGCTTGAGCATCAGCTGCTAGCTGTTGACCTTGTTCTGCAACCTTAGATGATACTTGCTCTTCGCGTTGTTGCTTTTGCTCGTCACGCTGCTTATTGCGGCGGTCTTGCTTAGGCTTACGGTTTTGACGAGGCTGCTGAGTTGCATTTTCTTTTTGCTCTTCAGGCTTCTCATCGCGAGCTGGCTTACGACGGCGCTTATTGTCGCGGTTCTCGTTACGATCACCACGCTGGTTGCGACGACGATTGTCATTGCGATCGCGACGTTGACGGTTGCCATTGTTGCGATTGTTCTTAGGTTTCTCTTCTTGCTTCTCTTCTTGTTTCTCTTCTTGAGATGAAGAGCCACCGAATAGGAAGCTGCCAATAGCTTTGAAGAAGCGGCTGATTAGGCCTGATTCTTGTGCCGTTGGCTCTTCTTTCTTCTCTTCTACTTTTGCAGCTGCTGCTTTTGGCGCTGGAGCTGGCGCAGATTGAGCAGGAGCAGCAAAGCCTTTCAGTGCAGGCTCTTCGATCTTCTTAGGACGAATCGTCTGTTCTGCTGGCTCTTTGCTTTCTGCTTCTTTCAGAGCGTCTAGCTTCTTAGGAAGTAGGTAAGAAAGTAGATCGAACTCTTCACCTTCACGAACACGGATAACTTCGAAGTGCGGAGTTTCCATATCAGAGTTAGGTACAACAGTGATCTTAACTTCTTGAGTACGCTCAATGTGGTTTACAGAGCGACGCTTCTCGTTCAATAGGTAAGAAGCGATTGGCACAGGTACAACTGCAAGCACTTGTGCTGTGTTGTCTTTTAGCGCTTCCTCTTCGATTAGACGAAGAACTGAAAGTGCTAGAGATTCATTGTCACGTACAACACCAGTACCTGTACAGCGAGGACAGATGTGGTGGCTTGCTTCTGCTAGAGAAGGGCTTAGACGTTGACGAGACATCTCAAGAAGACCGAATCGAGAAATACGACCGATTTGAACACGTGCACGATCTAGACGAACTGCATCACGTAGACGGCTTTCTACTTCGCGTTGATGACGAACAGGCGTCATATCGATGAAGTCGATAACTACTAGACCACCTAGGTCACGTAGACGAAGTTGACGAGCAATTTCATCTGCGGCTTCTAGGTTTGTGTTCAGAGCTGTTTCTTCAATATCACCGCCTTTCGTTGCACGAGCAGAGTTGATATCGATAGAAGTTAGAGCTTCTGTTGGGTCGATAACGATTGAACCACCCGACGGAAGGCGAACTTCACGTTGGAAAGCAGATTCAATTTGGCTTTCGATCTGGTAGTGGCTAAATAGAGGAACTTCACCGTCGTACTTCTTAACGCGACTGATAAAGTCTGGGCGCACTAGTTGAATGTGCGCTTGTGCACGCTCAAAAATAGTGTTGCTATCGATAAGAATTTCACCAATATCACGACGCAAGTAGTCGCGAATTGCACGAACAATTACGTTACTTTCTTGGTGGATAAGGAAAGGTGCTGCGTTTGAATCCGAAGCCTGCTTGATAGCAGCCCAGTGATTAAGTAGTACGTTTAAGTCCCACTCAAGCTCTTCTGCGCTTTTGCCAACGCCAGCAGTACGAACGATTAAACCCATGCCTTGAGGAAGCTCAAGTGTGCTTAAAGCTGCTTTTAGTTGAGTACGCTCGTCACCTTCGATACGGCGAGAGATACCGCCTGCACGAGGGTTGTTTGGCATAAGAACTAAGTAGCTACCCGCCAAAGAGATGAAAGTAGTCAGTGCAGCACCTTTGCTACCACGTTCTTCTTTCTCAACTTGTACGATAACTTCCTGGCCTTCCTTTAGCACTTCTTTGATGCTTGGACGACCTTGGTATGTGTAACCTTCAGGGAAGTATTCGCGGGCAATTTCTTTAAGAGGGAGGAAACCGTGACGTTCTGCGCCGTAGTCAACAAATGCCGCTTCTAGGCTTGGTTCAATACGAGTGATACGTCCTTTGTAGATATTCGCTTTTTTTGATTCGTGACCTGGACTTTCGATATCAAGATCGAAAAGTCGCTGGCCATCAACCAAAGCGACACGCAACTCTTCTTTTTGAGTTGCGTTAATTAACATTCTTTTCATTTAGAAATACTCATTGTCTTTTCTTATTTTCATCATTGTTCTTGTCGCTTGATTTCGTTTCTCATGGTGCCTGATCCCATGGCTTTATCGGTGCAGCCTCCCGGCTGGAAGGGATGCTCTTGGGGCACGTCAGTCATCATAGATAGTGAACTATGATCCGCGATGTGGCGGTGAATACTCAACATGAGCGTACGTGAGTAGAGCGACAAGGAACTCAGTTAACGGTGTCTTACGCCAATGCAGCACGGTTTTGACTGAGTCATCTACTCATTTACTTGCTTGTGAATGGTTGGCTGTTTAAATAGTAGTCAAACCATAGATAGCAGCTGTGAACTATAGCAGTGGTCGCTAATCACAGCAATCTGCTTTATCAGAATGCGCGAAAAAAAACGGTTTTTGTTTGGGTTTTGATAGCTCTAACTCACTGTCTATCAATAATTTATCAAATGATATTTAATTTTGCGGCAGTCTTGATTGTTTTTTGTTCGAAGAATCAAACAAATATAGAAGTTTCACGCCTCCTTTTGGGTATAATCGCGCCGAAAAATGCAATTAACTCTCAATTATCAAATTTGACAGTGATACACTAACCGCATGAGCGAAATTAGAACCAAAGTCCAATTTGTCGACATCGATGAAGATATGGCTGGTCAACGTATTGATAACTTCTTACGTAACCAATTAAAAAACATCCCGAAAAGTATGATTTATCGAATCGTACGTAAGGGCGAAGTGCGTGTTAACAAAAAGCGCATCAAAGCTGAATACAAACTGAAAGCCGGTGATCTTGTTCGCATTCCACCAGTGACTGTGGAAGAGAAAGTCGAAGAGAACGTGCCAAGCACTAAGCTTAATAAGGTGTCCGAGCTAGAGCATTGCATCATTTATGAAGATGACCACATGCTTATCTTGAATAAACCTTCAGGTACAGCGGTGCACGGTGGCAGTGGCCTTAAATTCGGAGCGATCGAAGCTTTACGCGCATTGCGACCAGAAGCCCGCTTCCTTGAATTGGTGCATCGAATTGATAGAGATACTTCGGGCATCCTCTTGGTGGCGAAAAAGCGTTCGGCGCTGCGCCATCTGCAAGCTCAGTTCCGTGAAAAGACGGTCCAGAAGTACTACTTTGCATTGGTCATGGGCGAGTGGAAGAACAGTTGTAAGGTGGTGAATGCACCGCTTCTTAAAAATGAAGTCAACAGCATTGTTCGTGTAAACCCGAATGGTAAAGCTTCTGAAACCCGCTTTAAGGTGTTAGAGAAGTTCAAAGACGCGACTTTGATTCAAGCAAGCCCGATTACTGGTCGTACTCACCAAATTCGTGTTCACACACAGTACACGGGTCACCCGATTGCATGGGATGATCGCTACGGTGATCGCCGCTTTGACGCGTACACGGGTAAAGTTGGTTTAGACCGTCTGTTCCTACATGCCGCGAATATTAAGTTCACACACCCAAGCAGTGAAGAGAAGATGGATATCTCGGCTCCAATGGAAGCTAAGTTAGAGAAGGCAATCGCAGGTCTGCGTAAGTTTTAATTCTGTAAGATACGAGATACGAGATACGAGATACGAAGGGATAGAGTGTTCTCCCAATTTGTTCTGCAGTACCCATAAATGAGAAAGGTTGACGAATTTCGTCAACCTTTTTTGTTTGTGTTCGTTATCAGAGATCCCCAAATCGCTCGTCCCTCACTCTTGGGGATGACGAACTTTGGTTTTTTAGTGATAAAGCAACCCGGTTATATTGGTCGAATCGTGTTGTTATTCTAGAGTGAGTGACAAACCTAGTCATTCCCTAGAACGACGAAGGAAGGAGTAGGGAATCTCTATAAAGTGCTTGAGACCGACCTAAAGCACATTCATCCCTTGTACTTCTAACATATCAATCAGGTCGATGAGCGGTAGTCCAATTAACGTATTTGGGTCTTTACCTTCAAGACGTTCAAAGAGAGCAATACCCAGTCCTTCACTCTTAAAACTGCCCGCACAATAGAAAGGCTGTTCTTTGTCGACGTAGCTTTCGATTTGTGCAGTGGTTAAGTTGCGAAAATGAACCTCAAAGGTGTCGAGACGTGTGTCAGCTTTTTGAGTAGCGGAATTCCAAACAGAGAGGCCGGTATAAAAGGTGATGCTTTTGCCGCTTTGACGTGATAGCTGTTCAATGGCCTTTTCGCGGGTGTGTGGTTTACCAATGATTTCTCCATCAATCACGCACACCTGGTCTGAACCTATGATCAGGCTTGGCGAAGTGACCTGACAAGACTTGGCTTTTTCTTCTGCTAAACGCATGACTAATTGTTGCAGCGACTCTCCGGCCATTGGTGTTTCGTCGCAGTCTGGCTTAGCAGTCACAAAGTCTAAATGGAGCTTTTTGAGGATCTCTTGCCTAAATGGCGAAGTAGAGGCCAAAACTAGTTGGTAATTTTTCATTTTAATTTACAATTCGTAGAAGCATTTAATGCAGGATATAGTAACTTATCTTGATATTCATAATGCTCTGTATGGGAAAGGGAAAAAAGTGTACTTTTTTTGCCATTTCCTTTGACTAAACTCGATTTGGAAGATAATATTCGCGCCCTATGCAAAAGGTAAAAATACCGCGTACAGTTGATCCGGCTAGAACCGCTCAAAAACGACTTGATTTAGATGGCATCATCCAAACTAGTCTTTTCAAGCGCTTAAGCGAAGCAACTGAAGGCGTAAAACGTGACGCGCAAGTCTCATTGTCATTTGGGCTTGATGAACAACGATTAGTCGTTATCTCTGGTAAAGCTAACGTCGAAGTCGATTTAGAGTGTCAACGTTGTAATGAGGTTTTCGCACATGAGTGCGATGTCGAATTCACTTATACTCCTTACTACAATGAGAAAAGTGAAGAAGAAGCACCGGAAGAGTACGATTTGGTAGATCTGAACGAGTACGGTGAGTTAGACCTGATTCAACTAGTTGAAGACGAGTTCATCCTTGGATTGCCTCAAGTAGCAATGCACGACGAAGCGGACTGTAGCGTTAACTCAAATAACTTGGTGTTTGGTGAACTTCCTGAAGAAATTGAGGAAGAAAAGAAGCCGAATCCATTTGATGTTTTAAAAAGCTTAAAGAAGTAACTGCTTCTTTAAGAATTTACATAGGAGTAGGGTCAATGGCCGTACAAAAGAGCAAGAAATCACGTTCAATGCGTGGCATGCGTCGTTCACACGATGCGCTAACTACAGCTGCACTTTCTGTAGACGCAACTTCAGGTGAAACTCACCTACGTCACAACGTGACTGCGGAAGGTTACTACCGCGGCAAAAAGGTTATCAACAAGTAAGGTTGACCTTTTGCAAAATATAACCGTTGCGCTTGATGCAATGGGCGGGGATTTCGGTCCTCGTGTAACAGTGCCTGCCGCCGTGCAGGCACTGTCGTATTTCCCAGAGCTAAAAGTCATTCTCATAGGTGATCGAAATGCGATCACATCTCAATTATCCTCATTAGGTCGACAGCCTGATTCTCGTTTGAGCATCCAGCACTGTGACCGAGTTATTTCAAACTCAGAAAAGCCTTCTCTTGCCTTACGAAACAGTCAGGGCAGTTCTATGCGTGAAGCAATCGATCTGGTTGCTGAATCTCAAGCAGACGCATGTGTCAGCGGTGGTAATACCGGTGCATTAATGGCTCTGTCTCGTTTTCGTTTGAAACTCCTTCCCGGCATAGATAGACCAGCACTTGTCTCAGCGTTGCCAACCGCATCCGGTGGTAGAACGTGGATGCTGGACCTAGGTGCCAATGTATCCAGTGACGCAGACTCTCTTTTTCAATTTGCTGTTATGGGAAGCGCACTCGCAGAACAACATTTAAACCGCCCACCACGTGTCGCGATTTTGAATATCGGCGCAGAAGAAATAAAAGGCAATGACCTTGTAAAACGATGCGCGGAAATGTTGTCTAACACCCAGTCTGTGAATTTCATCGGCTATATTGAAGGAAATCAACTGCTGCAAGATGCAGCAGATGTGGTTGTTTGTGATGGTTTTGTGGGCAATGTGTGCCTAAAAACGTGTGAAGGCACTGCACAACTCTTTATTGATAAGCTAAAAACGCGCATCATGGCGTCAACGATAAAGGGTTGGATCGCCAGAATACTGTTTTCTGAGCTATTTACTGAATTAAAAACCTTGAACCCCGACCAGTATAACGGCGCAAGTTTGTTAGGATTGCGCGGCATTGTCATTAAAAGTCATGGAAGTGCTGATGTATCTGCGGTCGTCAACGCAATTGGTGAGGCAGTACACGAGGTCAAACGACAAGTCCCTAGCCGCATTAGCGATCGTTTGGAAGCGGTTTTACTCGAGAGGCATTATTAGTCTTCATGTATAGCAAAATATTAGGTACTGGCAGCTACTTGCCATCTCAGGTGCGTACAAACGCAGATCTAGAGAAAATGGTAGAGACTAGCGATGAGTGGATTGTTGCTAGAACAGGTATTAAAGAGCGTCGTATTGCTGCAGAAAATGAAACTGTAGCGGATATGGCGTTCTACGCTGCTGAAAACGCAATTGATATGGCGGGTATCGATAAAAATGATATCGACTTGATCATTGTTGCAACGACCAGCAGCAGCCATACGTTTCCTTCTTCTGCATGTCAGGTGCAAGGTAAGCTTGGTATTAAAGGCTGCCCAGCGTTTGACTTAGCGGCGGCATGTTCTGGTTTTGTTTACGCACTATCAGTGGCTGACCAACACATCAAATCAGGCATGTGTAAGAACGTTTTGGTTATCGGTGCAGATGCACTGTCTAAAACTTGTGACCCGACTGATCGTTCTACTATCATCCTATTTGGTGATGGCGCAGGTGCAGTTGTTGTGGGTGCGAGTGAAGAGCCAGGTATTTTGTCTACTCACATTTATTCTGATGGTAAATACGGTGAGCTACTAAGCCTTGAAGTTCCTGAGCGCGGCGGCGACGCTGACAAGTGGCTTCACATGGCAGGTAACGAAGTTTTCAAGGTGGCAGTGACTCAGCTTTCTAAGCTAGTAAAAGACACGCTGGCAGCTAACAATATGGATAAGTCGGAACTAGATTGGCTGGTGCCACACCAAGCTAACTACCGCATTATCTCTGCAACAGCTAAAAAGCTAACTATGTCACTTGATCAGGTGGTGATAACACTTGATAAGCACGGCAACACGTCGGCAGCGACGGTTCCCACTGCGTTAGATGAAGCGGTTCGCGATGGACGAATTAAGCGCGGTCAGACTCTTCTTCTTGAAGCGTTTGGTGGCGGTTTCACTTGGGGCTCAGCTCTGGTTAAGTTCTAACCCCTAAGTCGACAGAACAATCAAGGCACATAAATTATGTGCCTTATTCAATTTTTTGCATTGCTTAAAGGATAATTACAATGAGCAAGTTTGCTATCGTATTCCCAGGCCAAGGCTCTCAAGCTGTTGGTATGCTTGCTGAACTAGGCGAGCAGTATGATGTTGTAAAACAAACATTCGCTGAAGCTTCTGAAGCTCTTGGTTACGACCTATGGGCTCTAGTTCAAGAAGGTCCAGTAGAAAACCTAAACGAAACTTTCCGTACTCAACCAGCTCTACTTGCAGCATCTGTTGCTATCTGGCGTGTATGGCAAGAGCTTGGCCTAGAACAACCTGCAAATCTAGCAGGCCACAGCCTAGGTGAGTACTCTGCATTAGTATGTGCAGGCGTTATCGATTTCAAAGAAGCGATCAAGCTGGTTGAACTTCGTGGTCAATTGATGCAAGAAGCGGTACCGGCAGGCGTTGGTGCAATGTACGCAATCATTGGTCTAGATGACGAATCAATCGCTAAAGCTTGTGAAGAAGCTGCGCAAGATGAAGTGGTTTCTCCAGTTAACTTCAACTCTCCAGGCCAAGTTGTTATCGCTGGTAACAAAGCGGCTGTAGAGCGTGCTGGTGCACTATGTAAAGAAGCGGGCGCTAAGCGTGCACTTCCTCTACCGGTATCTGTACCGTCTCACTGTGCACTAATGAAGCCAGCTGCTGAGAAGCTAGCAGTTGCTCTAGAAGCACTAGAGTTCAACGCACCTGCACTGCCTGTAATCAACAACGTTGATGTGGCTGCTGAAACAGACCCTGCGAAGATTAAAGATGCACTTGTTCGTCAACTTTACAGCCCAGTACGTTGGACTGAAGGTGTTCAAGCAATGAACGAGCAAGGCGTAGAAAAACTACTAGAATTAGGCCCAGGTAAAGTACTAACAGGTCTAACTAAGCGTATTGTTAAAACAATGACAGCTGCTGCAGTAAATGATGCTGCATCACTAGAAGCTGCTAAATAACGACATAAAGAGAAGTTATGATGAATTTAGAAGGCAAAGTTGCACTAGTTACAGGTGCAAGCCGTGGTATCGGTCGTGCTATCGCTGAACTTTTAGTTGAGCGTGGCGCTAAAGTTATCGGTACTGCAACGTCAGAAAACGGTGCTGCTGCGATCAGCGAGTATCTTGGTGAGAACGGTAAAGGTCTTGCTCTGAACGTAACAGATGTTGATTCTATCGCTGCAACACTAAAAACCATCAACGATGAGTTTGGTGCGATTGATATCCTAGTGAACAATGCTGGTATCACACGCGATAACCTACTTATGCGCATGAAAGATGACGAGTGGAACGATATCATCGATACTAACCTAACGCCTATCTACCGCATGTCTAAAGCTGTACTGCGTGGCATGATGAAGAAGCGTGAAGGCCGTATTATCAACGTAGGTTCTGTTGTTGGTACTATGGGTAACGCTGGCCAAGCAAACTACGCTGCAGCTAAAGCAGGTGTTATCGGTTTCACTAAGTCTATGGCACGTGAAGTTGCTTCTCGTGGTGTGACAGTGAACACAGTTGCACCTGGTTTTATTGAAACAGACATGACAAAAACGCTAAATGATGACCAACGTGCAGCAACTTTGGCGAATGTACCAGCAGGTCGTCTAGGTGACCCTCGCGAAATCGCTGAAGCTGTGGTATTTTTGGCGTCGCCTGCGGCAGCTTATATCACAGGTGAAACACTTCACGTCAATGGCGGTATGTACATGGTGTAAATTGTGTGCAACATTTGTGCATGATTTAAGTCAAAATCATACGTAATTTCGGTTAAAATCGCTAAAATTGTGGTTTGACCAGAAAAGTTGGCCTTGCAACTTTTAATAGATTGAATAAACTACGGAAAACATCGCATAAAGCGAACTCTGTAAAGGAAAAGAAAAAATGAGCAACCTCGAAGAACGCGTAAAGAAAATCATTGTTGAACAACTAGGTGTAGACGAAGCAGAAGTTAAAAACGAAGCTTCTTTCGTTGATGACCTAGGTGCTGATTCTCTAGACACTGTTGAGCTAGTAATGGCTCTAGAAGAAGAATTCGACACTGAAATCCCAGATGAAGAAGCTGAGAAAATTACTACTGTTCAAGCTGCTATCGATTACGTAACTAGCGCTCAGTAATAATCTCTCCCAGGCGGTCACCTCGACCGCCTGTGTTTTATCTAACTCATCTATCCTCATCCTAAATCATTTCAATCCCCGGAGTGTAAAATCGTGTCCAAGCGTCGTGTAGTTGTCACTGGCATGGGTATGTTGTCACCGGTAGGCAACACTGTAGAATCTTCTTGGAAAGCCCTGCTAGCTGGTCAAAGTGGTATCGTGAATATCGAGCACTTTGATGCAACCAATTTCTCAACTCGTTTTGCAGGTCTAGTTAAAGACTTTAACTGCGAAGAGTACATGTCTAAAAAAGATGCTCGTAAAATGGATCTATTCATCCAGTACGGCGTCGCAGCAGGTGTTCAGGCACTTGATGATTCTGGTCTAACCGTTACTGATGAGAACGCACCACGTATTGGTGTGGCTATCGGTTCTGGTATCGGTGGTCTTGGTTTGATCGAAGCTGGTCACCAAGCGCTTACTGAAAAAGGCCCTCGTAAAATTAGCCCATTCTTTGTTCCGTCAACGATCGTGAACATGATTGCTGGTCACATGTCTATCATGCGTGGTCTACGCGGTCCTAACATCGCTATTTCTACTGCATGTACAACTGGCCTACACAACATTGGTCACGCAGCTCGTATGATTGCATACGGCGATGCTGACGCAATGCTAGCGGGTGGTGCTGAGAAAGCATCTACGCCTCTAGGTATGGGTGGCTTCGGTGCAGCTAAAGCACTATCAACACGTAACGATGAGCCGCAAAAAGCTTCTCGTCCATGGGATAAAGGCCGTGACGGTTTTGTTCTTGGCGATGGCGCAGGCATGATGGTACTAGAAGAGTACGAACACGCTAAAGCTCGTGGCGCTAAGATCTACTGTGAGCTTGTAGGCTTCGGTATGTCTGGTGACGCTTACCACATGACTTCTCCAAGTGAAGATGGTTCAGGTGGTGCACTAGCGATGGAAGCGGCGATGCGTGATGCTGGCATTACTGGTGAACAAATCGGTTATGTAAACGCACACGGTACATCGACTCCAGCAGGTGACGTAGCAGAGATCAAAGGCATCAAGCGTGCTCTTGGCGAAGCAGGTTACAAGCAAGTACTGGTTTCTTCGACTAAGTCGATGACTGGTCACTTACTAGGTGCTGCGGGTTCTGCAGAAGCTATCATCACTGCAATGTCTCTGGTTGACCAAGTTGTTCCACCAACTATCAACCTAGACGATCCTGAAGAGGGTCTAGACATTGACCTAGTTCCACACACAGCGCGTGAAGTTAGCGGCATGGAATATGCGGCGTGTAACTCATTCGGCTTTGGTGGTACAAACGGCTGTTTGATCTTCAAAAAGATTTAATCATCTTATAAAAGACTCAAACATCGTAGATAGTCACTAATTAGACTTGTTTTTAAACGGCTTGATGCTTAGCATTGAGCCGTTTCTTTTTTGGAGAAAAGCATGTTTTGGGTTGATGGAGAGAGCCAACAAACAGTCGCAATAACCGATCGCTCGTTTCAGTACGGCGATGGTTGTTTTACCACGATGCTGACACTCGATGGTGAAATTCAATATTACAATGATCACCAACAGCGAGTTGATGCTTGTCTCGTTGCTTTGCGCATTGCTCCTCTCGATTGGGAGCAAGTCAGCTTATGGTTGGATAAAGCGCTTTGCTCTGTACCTGAAAAAGGGTTAGGAGGCGTTAAGCTGCATGTGAGTCGTGGTTCTGGTGGCCGAGGTTACAGCCCGTCAGGAGCGTTTTCATCTGTCGTGACCATTAGTACGTTTGCTTATCCAGAACATTATGGTCAATGGCAGCAATCTGGCGTCGAACTCGGTGTTTGTCAGCAAAAACTAGGGCTATCCCCATTGTTAGCCGGCCACAAGCATAACAATCGTCTTGAACAGATTCTCATGAAAGCTGAGCTAGATGAATTAGGCTTGATGGATGGTATTGCATTAGATATCAATGGTCAGGTGGTCGAAACCACGATGGCAAACCTGTTTTGGCGTAAGGGTTCTGAGCTTTTTACTCCTGAGCTTAATGCTAATGGCGTTGCTGGGGTGATGCGTAAACAGGTGCTGCTTGAATTAGGTAAACAAACGGAGGTTGTCGTCGGTCGCTTTGACCTAGAACACCTGCTTTCTGGCGAAGAGGTCTTTATGACTAACTCGATCCTCGGTGTTGCGCCTGTTACCAAGATTAAAGAAACACAATTCGAAATTGGACATGTCACACGTACCCTTCAAGGACTATTAAACTCGTGATTAAGAAGTTATCTATTTTTGTCGTCTTATGCTTAGTGATCGCAGTATCAGCAGCATTCTATATTTACAATCAAGCTGAAGCGCACCTAAAACAAGTGATTCAGCTAGAAGAGCCACAGGTGATCACTGTTGCTCCTGGTGCGAGTTTCCATCGTGTATTGAATCAACTGGTTGATGAAGGTTTGTTTACGGCGTCGCCATACAGCAAGCTGATTCGTAAGCTTCACCCAGAATTGGTTGATGTGAAAGCGGGTACTTTCTTGCTTGAGCCAGAACTAACGCTTAACCAAGCACTTCAAGTATTGGTTGAAGGTAAAGAGCACCAGTTTACGATCACATTTGTTGAAGGTAGCCGCTTTGATGAGTGGCGTCAGCAGTTAGAGCAGAACGAATTTATTGAGCAGACGCTACAAGGCGTCTCAGAAGAAGAGATCGCAGAGCTACTGGGTATTGAACATAAGAAGTTAGAAGGTTTATTTCTCGCTGAGACTTATCACTACACCTATGGCACCAGCGATTTAGATTTGTTGAAGCGTGCTCACAAAGATCTCATGGATGTGGTTAACCAAGAGTGGGAGACTCGTGCTGAAAAGCTGCCTCTTAAATCACCGTATGAAGCGCTTATCCTTGCGTCTATCATCGAAAAAGAGACCGCTGTTGCTTCTGAGCGTGAGCGTGTTTCATCGGTATTCGTGAATCGCCTAAACAAGCGTATGCGTCTGCAAACCGACCCAACCGTTATCTACGGAATGGGTGATAGCTATGATGGCAACATTCGTAAGAAAGATTTAAGAACACCAACACCATACAACACATACACTATCAATGGTCTACCGCCTACGCCGATTGCGATGGCTGGCAGAGCATCGATTAATGCGGCTTTGAACCCAGAACAAAGTAACTACCTTTACTTTGTGGCAAGCGGCACAGGTGGTCACGTATTTTCAAAGAGTTTGGCTGAGCACAACCGTGCAGTACGAGCTTACTTAAAACAATTAAGAAAGAAAAAATAAAGAACAAAGCTATGAATCAGTCGAAGTTTATTACGGTAGAAGGTCTAGAAGGTGCAGGTAAAAGCACTGCGATTAACGCAATCTTAGCGACACTCAAAGAGTCTGGTGTTGCAGAGGTCGTGAATACTCGTGAGCCCGGTGGCACTGTTCTTGCCGAAAAGATGCGTTCTTTAGTTAAAGAAGAGCATGAAGGTGAGAAGCTGCAAGATATGACCGAGCTGTTATTGATGTATGCAGCGCGTGTTCAACTGGTAGAGAATGTTATTAAGCCTGCTCTCGCAGAAGGAAAGTGGGTATTAGGCGATCGTCATGATATGTCGTCACAAGCCTATCAAGGTGGTGGTCGTCAGATTGACCGCAAGACCATGACGTCATTGAAAGAGACTACTTTGGGCGACTTCAAGCCCGATTTAACTCTATATTTAGATTTGGACCCACGTGTTGGCCTTGAGCGTGCGCGTGGTCGCGGCGAGTTAGATCGTATTGAAAAGATGGATATCTCATTCTTTGACCGTACACGTGAACGTTACTTAGAGATCGCTGAGCAAGATGAATCGGTATTGGTCATTAATGCAGAGCAAGAGATCGAGCAAGTAGCGGCAGATATCAAACAAGCACTAACAACTTGGTTAGAGCAACAGTAGGTTAAACATGACCGAGTTATACCCTTGGCTATCACCACTTTGGAACGAGTGGAAAAAGAGTCTAGAAGCAGGGCGATTCCCTAATTCATCGATTGTGAATGCACCGCTAGGTTTGGGTGTTGAAAAAGCCGTGGATCAACTCACCGCGTCGTTGATGTGTATCAACTACGAAAGTGAGGCTTGCGGTTTTTGTCATAGCTGTGAGCTGATGAAATCAGGCAGTCACCCGGATTTTCATGTTATCTCTCCAGAGAAAGAGGGCAAAGCGATCACTGTCGATCAGATACGATCGAGTAATCGCTGGGCGCAAGAGTCATCCCAATTGAATGGCTTGCGTGTCATCGTGGTTAGTCCAGCCGAGGCGATGAATGAATCGGCATCGAATGCACTACTAAAGACCTTAGAAGAACCCTCTAGTGAGTGTGTTTTTATTCTAGTTAGCCAGAACAGCCATCGTTTAATGCCGACGATTGTCAGTCGCTGTCAGCAGTTCAGCGTCGCTACTCCAAGCTTAGAAGTAGGTGGTCAGTGGTTGAAGCAGGAGCTAGGAAAAGATGTCCCAGACTACGTGCTGGCTCTGAATGACAATGCTCCCCTACTGGCAAAGGCTATGGTAGAAGAGGGCGGTTTAGAGAGCTCTCAACAACTGTTCGACCGCTTTCTGAAGATTATTCAGCGCAGTGACTTCAATTTGATGCAATTGGCATCTGAAATAGCGAAAGATTCAATTGTTCAGTTAAGCTGGTTATGGCATCTACTTTCAGACGTGCAGAAGGTACATTTTGGTATTCAAAGCCAATCTATTCTGCCGAGCGCACAAGCGTTATCGAGCACTCTTTCATATCAAGCGGCTCATAAATCATCGAGTCAGCTATTGGTTCTTCTTGAACAATTAAAGCAACACCCAGGGCTTAACACGGAGCTTCTGATAATGAATTGGCTTATCGCCACTTGCGAGGAAACATGTTCGTAGATTCCCACTGTCATTTAGACAAATTGGACTATCAAGATTTACATACTGGCGTAGAAGATGTCATCAATAAGGCCAAAGAGGCTAACGTTGAACAGCTACTTTCCGTTGGTGTGACATTAGATTCTTTCGAAAATATGCTCGAAATGATCTCGCCTTTCGATAATGTTCATGCATCGTGTGGTGTTCATCCACTTGATGTTGAGAGTGACTTCGATTTTGAACGTATGCGTCGTTACGCAAGCGACGATAAGGTTGTTGCCATTGGTGAGACTGGGTTGGATTACCACTACCAACCAGAGACAGCAGAGCTGCAACAAGAACGCTTTAAGCAGCATGTTGAGCTTGCTGTCGAGCTTAACAAGCCTTTGATCATTCATACACGCAATGCACGCGAAGATACTCTCGCTATTTTGCGTGATGGTGGCGCTGAGAAATGCGGTGGTGTTATTCACTGTTTTACTGAGGATCAGGCGTTCGCTGATGCAGCTATGGAGTTGGGTTTTTACATATCAATTTCTGGCATTGTGACCTTTAGGCAAGCGACAGAGTTAAAGGAAGTGGTTAAAAATATCCCACTTGATAGGCTACTGATTGAAACAGATTCTCCATATCTCGCTCCGGTGCCATATCGCGGCAAACAGAATCAGCCTGCATATGTGGTTGAAGTGGCCGCGTACATCGCCCAGCTTAAGGGAATCTCAATGAAAGAAGTTGCACAAAAAACAACGGAAAATTACCGAAAACTTTTTTTGCGATGAAAAATCAATTTGATAAACAAAAGGGAGCGTAAGCTCCCTTTTTTGCGTATTAGATCACCAAAACGCTCAACTTTTTTAATGTTTACGAATTATGTTGAACTTGAGAGCATAAAATATAACATCTGTAATTTTGTTACTAAAAATAACATTACCTCTTATTTTATTTACCCCGTGAAATAATAACCTTTCAATAAAAATAGCATATAAAACAATGGGTTACGCGTCTGTAAACCATTGCATTTTTGGATTTGACATGTGATCCAAGACGTGTTTTGAAACTAAATTTCGTAAGTCACTAGAAAGTTTGTTACCCATCAATATATATTTAGCGGCAGAAAATATAATGCAATACATGGTTACATTTTCACTGGGTGCTAACATTTAGGCTACGGGGGTGTGCCGTTAGAACCCATATAATTATTTTATCTTTATCAGGAGCATAAACATGTTTAAGAACCTTTTTGCTAGCCTGCAAAAAGTTGGTAAGTCTCTGATGCTACCAGTATCAGTTTTACCAGTTGCGGGTATTTTGCTTGGTGTTGGTGCAGCGGACCTTTCTTTCATTCCAGAGATTGTTTCTAATCTAATGGAACAAGCGGGTGGTTCAGTATTCGGTCAAATGGCTCTGCTATTTGCTGTAGGTGTTGCACTTGGCTTTACAAACAATGACGGTGTTGCAGGTCTAGCTGCAATCGTTGGTTACGGTATCATGACTGCAACACTTGGCGTAATGGCTGGTGTTATGGGCGTTGAGAAAATCGATACTGGTGTACTAGGTGGTATCCTAGTCGGTGGTGTTGCTGCTTGGGCATTCAACCGTTTCTTCCGTATCCAACTTCCAGAGTACCTTGGCTTCTTCGCTGGTAAGCGTGCTGTGCCAATCATCACTGGTTTCTCTGCGATCGGTCTTGCAATCCTACTATCTATCGTATGGCCACCAGTTGGCGGAGCAATCGCTGCATTCTCTGATTGGGCTGCACACCAAAACCCACAAGTTGCGTTTGGTATCTACGGCATCATCGAGCGTTCTCTGATCCCATTCGGTCTTCACCACGTTTGGAACGTACCTTTCTTCTTCGAAGCTGGTACTTGTGTAAACGCTGCTGGCGAAACTCAAAACGGTGTTCTTACTTGTTACCTAGTTGCTGATGAAGCATCTCGTGCTGCAGGCAACGGCTTCGGTCAGCTAGCAGGTGGTTACATGTTCAAGATGTTCGGTCTACCAGCTGCTGCAATCGCAATTGCACACTCTGCTAAACCTGAAAACCGCGTTAAAGTAATGGGTATCATGGCATCAGCTGCTCTGACTTCATTCCTAACAGGTATTACTGAGCCAATCGAATTCTCATTCCTATTCGTTGCTCCAGTACTGTACGCAATCCACGCTCTACTAGCAGGTTCTGCATACGTTCTAGCGAACACTCTAGGTTTTGTACACGGTACATCTTTCTCTCACGGTCTAATCGACTTCCTAGTTCTATCTGGCAACGCGTCTAAGATGGGTCTAATGATTGTTTGTGGCCTAGGTTACGCAGCGCTTTACTACTTCGTATTCCGCACAGTAATCAAAGCTCTAGACCTTAAGACTCCTGGTCGTGAAGACGAGTCAGAAGACCAAGCTGTAGCGACTGGCTCTGAGCTAGCTGGCGAACTAGTTGCTGCATTCGGTGGCAAAGCTAACATCACTGGTCTTGACGCTTGTATCACTCGTCTACGTGTAGCGGTTGCTGATACAGAAGTTGTTGACCAAGACAAGCTGAAGAAACTAGGTGCTGCTGGTGTAGTAGTAGTAGCTGGTGGCGTTCAAGCTATCTTCGGTACTAAGTCTGACAACCTGAAAACAGACATGGATGAGTGGATCCGTAACAACGGTTAATCACTGATTCAATCGAATAGAAGGAGGCTTTAAGCCTCCTTTTTTCGTTTCTGCATACTCTTCACCACTGTGGCCAAGTTGACTTAATATCCATGATTCTCTAACTCTACGATGACATCTATCTTTAATAGGTAACTATGCTTCATCGCAGATGTATTAATAGGGCTTGATTATGAAACAATATGGATTATTTGGTCTCCTGATTGCGAGCAGTTCTTTTGTTGCACACGCGGCAGACAATGCAGACCTTGAAGTGGGTTTAGCACTAGACCAAGACTTGAGCGCAGTGATTGAAATAGATAACACTTACCGCGTCACCGTGGGTAATGATGGCGCAGCCTTCGATTACATGCTTAAACGTGGCAAGTTTGATTCAGAAACACCATTAGATTGGTATGTTGGCGTTGGCGCATGGGCTGAGTGGGAAGATGACTTCGGTGTCCGAGTACCACTGGGTGTAAAAGTGAATTTCTACGAGGGATGGAACGCTTACGCACAAGTTCATCCTGAGCTGGATTTGTACGCAGGAGCAGAGTTACAACTTGGTGGTGCAGTAGGTGTGACTTACAAGTTTTAAGCTCACATGACTGATATATAAACAGGCGCGGTTATATCCGCGCCTGTTTTTTATTAGATAGCATTAATGCAGATGTGTAGCGCTCTTATGCATCTGGCGTTGTATCGCTAAAAAGTAAATGTCAGGCCGACATTGGCTTGAAACTGGTTCATCCAATCGGTTTCGAATCGGATTACACAGTTCTGCCCAGTAGAGGGTAAGTTACAGGCTCCGCTGGTATCGTTATCAACGACCGTACCTAGCCAACGTAATTGAGTGGTTAATGCGAGACTGTCAGAGAGCTTGTATTCCACACCACCAAAAATAGATGCTGAGAATCCGTACTTATCTTTGGCCCAGTCGACATCGACATAGGAAGCGCCCAGTCCCAAACCTAGGTAACCAGAAAACTGATTCGTTGCAGGGTAGTAGATACTGCTCTGGAAGTGTAAGTATTGAATTGAAGAGTCTAGTTTTAGAGATTCCAGCTCAGACTTTTGATTTGAGTAAAATAACCCAACTCGCCCCTTTTCGAGTGGCGTTTCGAGTGGCGTTTCGATAGCAAGAGAGTAGCTGGCTGAATTTTCCATATCGTAGGTGTTGCCATCTTCATCCTCGACAGCACCACCGCCAGTGAAACCTATCATCGGAGTGATTTGAATCTCAGCCGATAGAGAAGCCCCTGAATAACTCAGAAGGGCGAAAAGCACGAGAGCATTTGTTTTGTTATTCATGGGCCTATCCTTATCCAAACACCTACTAATTGTGATGCTTACATCAATATTGTGCGACTAATTTCGACGAATCTTGAACATACTTCACACACCTGATATCACTTAAATAAGGCTAAACTAAATATAATAACCAGAGGTGTCTATGGAACATGATCTGAAAAACGCTCTACAAATTACCGCTTTTATCTTCATTGTGCTGCTAACGTTCGGTTTTATCGCAATAACTAACTAACCATAGCAGGAAAGCGAAATTACACAGTTCGCTTTAAGTAGCAATGAACAGTGGCGTAATTACCAATACCGATATCGCAATAGACTTGGCTTACTACGACAAGTTTATTGCGGGTAAAACAGCTTTGGTTGCTCAAGGTGGTGGCCAAAGAGGGATATTCACATCTGGCGTATTAGACGCCTTTCTCCTCTCTAATTTTGACCCATTCGATGATTTCTTCGGTACCTCTGCTGGTGCTCTGAATCTATGTGCTTTTGCTTGTCGAGACAAAGGCCTGGGTAAGTCCTTTATTATGGATCTGACCACAGATCCTGAGTTTTTCAATTTATTCTCTTATATTCGCCACCGGAAAGGCTTGGGAATGGAGTGGGCGCTCGAAAAAATCCTGGCCTATCCTTACAAGCTCGACCTTGATTTAGGTCAGCAAGCCTTAGGTGGACGTAATATCTATGCGGCAGTGACGGGTGTAAAAGATCTTAAAGATCACTATTTCCCATTATTTAGTGAAGAATGGTACAAGGTTATGCTTGCAACCTGTGCCATTCCTCGACTTTACAATGGAGAGGTTGAGATCGCTGGGGAGAATTATGTAGATGGTGGGGTATCGGCTTCAATTCCGGTTCAAGAGGCTTGGAGAAGGCAAGCGCGTTCAATAATTGTTATACGCACTGAACCAGCTTCTGAATGGCGTCCAGAGAATGAGTTGGCGCAAGGACCTAAGCCACCGAAACCTATCTCAGCGGAAGAGCTGGAGTGGTTTCGTAGTTCTTTCAGCAGTGTGCAAGAGCATTGGCAGCAGAAAGTCGAGCAATGGAAGGTCGATTGGAGTTCGTTCTTCCAGCAACAGATCACGCGCTCTAAGCAACAGAAACGTGACAGGCGGCATTTAGACTTGCTTAATGGTGGGCGTTGGCTGTTTGGTGCTGATGATATCTATCGTCTTAGTCACTTGGTTGGCGATAAGTTCGATTCAGGCTTGGCGGATATGTTAATGGTTCACTATCAAACCTACTCATTAACTGAAGATTTCTTACACTCTCCTCCGGACGATACCTTCGTGATTCAAATTGCGCCGAGTGAGTCTCTCAAATCGAGCTCATTGATGAGTGATAAAGAAGATCTCTTACATGATTACCAGCTTGGGATGGAAGCTGGATTTAAATTTGTGGAGTTGTATTGTTCTATACAAAACGCCAAAGCATCTCACGTTATCCAGTTCGCATAGCATCTAGCTTTTCTGCATTTAACATCTCTGCTTTTTACGTCTCTCAATATACTGGTACCGAGTGTTAAGCACAAAAATGGCTGTGAAGTTTAGCTCCACAGCCATAAGTATGAATGCCGTAATATCAGATGACTAGGGCGTGTTGACCTTTCGTGGTTAAATTTTGTTCGAGATAAAAGCGTTTTAATCGCGGCGAGGGAGAAGTAGCCTAGTCATTCTAAGCAAATCTCCCTCAACAAAGAGTAAAACGCTGTTAGCCGAACCCTTCGGGCAGCGTTTGCTGGTCATTTCTACTGCGTTATCGGCTTCTCATGTAGGCTAGCTACACATCAAACAGCAACTCGCTGCAAAAACTAGCTCGAAAGATCAACGCGCCCTAGGTAACAGGAAGCACACGCATGCAGTTTGTTGAACCTGCGACATCCATGATATCACCCTGCGTGATGATCACGAGATCGCCAAATTTGAGCATCCCTTTCTCTTTCAAACAGGTCAAGGTAGAGAGTGCGATATCAAAGCTGTCTTCTTTATCCGTTTCAAAATAGATAGGCGTAACGCCTCGGTATAGGGTACAGCGATTTAGAGTACCTTCGTTGCGTGACAAAGCGAAGATCGGCATGTCAGCACTGAGGCGAGACATCATTAATGCTGTCCGACCGGACTCAGTGAGAGTGACAACGCCTTTAATGCCTTCCATATGGTTTGCCGAGTAGATGGTCGCCATTGAGATGGTTTCTTCTGCCGTTACAAACGTTCGGTCGATGCGGTAGTTAGATTGGTTCACTCCAGCCATCTTCTCTGCACCAATACATACTTCAGCCATCGACTTAACCGTCTCGACAGGGTAAGCACCAGCAGCCGTTTCTCCGGATAGCATTACCGCATCGGTACCATCAAGCACGGCGTTGGCGACATCCATCACCTCAGCACGTGTTGGCATTGGTGCTGAGATCATCGATTCCATCATCTGGGTTGCGGTGATAATCGTACGGTTAAGCGCTCTAGCACGGCGTATGAGCTGTTTCTGTACGCCAACGAGCTCTGGGTCACCAATCTCAACTCCGAGGTCTCCACGGGCTACCATGACCACATCTGACGCCATGATGATGTCATCCATATTCTCAATACTAGAAACCGTTTCTGCTCGTTCAACTTTGGCGACTAGATGCGCTTCCAGGCCAGCATCTCGAGCGAGTTGTCTGGCATAGCTCATGTCTTCCCCGTTACGAGGGAATGAAACAGCAAGGTAATCAACTTGGATCTCTGCGGCGGTAATGATGTCACGCTTGTCTTTCTCTGTCAGAGCTTCAGCCGAGAGGCCACCGCCTTTTTTATTTATTCCTTTATTGTTAGATAAAGGACCGCCGATGATGACTTCAGTATGCACTCGACAGCCTTCTACAGAAGTAACCTTTAGTTGAACACGTCCGTCATCGAGTAGTAGGACATCGCCAGCATCCACATCATTGGGTAGTTCTTTATAGTCCAGTCCGACCGATTCTTGATTACCTTCACCGAGTCCTAGGCTGCTATCGAGTGTAAATTTGTCGCCGACGGCGAGTTGAATCTTTCCGTCTCTAAAGGTGGATACTCGAATTTTCGGCCCCTGAAGATCTCCGAGAATGGCGACTTGGGTACCGAGTTTTTTGGCAATAGCACGAACTTTCGCTGCTCTTTCAATGTGATCGTCGCTGCTGCCATGAGAAAAGTTCATGCGAACGATGTTGGCGCCGGCTTTGATGATCTCTTCGAGAACGTTGCCTTTGTCTGTGGATGGGCCCAGTGTGGTAACGATTTTTGTTTTTCTTACCTGTGCTGTCATGAATGCTCCTACTGTGAGACCAAGTAATCTGTGTAAGATAAAATTAAGTATATGCATTAATTGATAATTTATTGGGAGCCAACGGGATATTTCTTCAATTACATAAAATAATTGGTGGTCAGACGCAGGAGCGATGTTTTCTGGTGAAAATTAAGTCTTGCTGTAAAGGGAGATGTATGAATTTCTGTTAAAGTATTTGACTCGAAACACAAAGATTCATGTATATACGTGATGCTTGTCACGGCAATATACCAAGGGACTTCACAATTACTTCGCAAAGTAAAAAAATTACCCGGTTGATGATTTCTGGAGCGTAAAATGTACATGGCTCAACCGGGCCATATTGATCATATCAAACAGGTCAATGCTGGTCGTGTATATAAACTAATAGACCTTAAAGGTCCCATTTCTCGTATCGATCTGTCCAAACAAAGTGAGTTGGCTCCGGCGAGTATTACCAAAATTACTCGTGAACTCATGGAAGCTCACCTTATTCATGAAACGACGGTTCAGGAAGCGACCACGCGTGGGCGTCCGGCTGTTGGTTTGCAAACCAATAATGAAGGCTGGCAGTTTCTTTCGATGCGATTGGGTCGTGGTTATCTCACTATCGCTCTGCACGAGCTGGGTGGTGATGTGCTTATCGACACTAAGATTGATATCCACGAACGCGACCAAGAAGATGTGTTGGCACGTCTACTCCATGAAATCGACGAATTCTTCCAAACGTATGCTGAGCAGCTTGATAGGGTAACCAGTATAGCAGTGACGCTACCGGGTCTAGTGAACTCGGAGCAGGGCATCGTTTTGCAGATGCCACACTACAATGTGGAGAACCTTGCATTAGGGCCTGAGATCTACAAAGAAACTGGGCTTCCCGTTTTTATTGCCAATGACACACGTGCTTGGGCATTGGCAGAGAAGCTGTTTGGTAACTCGCAAGACAATGACAACTCTGTACTTATCTCTATCCACCACGGTTTAGGGGCAGGTATTATTCTTGATGGTCGTGTCTTACAAGGTCGTCACGGAAACATTGGTGAACTCGGTCATATTCAGATCGATAAACAGGGCAAGCTTTGCCACTGCGGTAACCGAGGCTGTTTGGAAACTGTTGCCAGCTCTCAAGCGATTCGTGAGCAAGTAAAAGAGCGTATTGCTCAAGGTGAAAGTTCGTCTCTGGAAGGTATCGAAGACGTTACCATCGAGCAGATTTGTGCAGCAGCAGCCGAAGGCGACCCTATGGCAGTGGAAGTCATTGAGCAGCTGGGCCATTACTTAGGCTCGGCGATCGCTATCGTGATCAATCTGTTCAACCCTGAAAAGATCTTGATTGGTGGTGTGGTTAACCAAGCGAAGAACGTTCTCTATCCGGCAATTCAAAAATGCATTGAGGAGCAGAGCTTGAAGGTTTATCACCAAGATCTTGAATTGATGGAGTCTCGCTTCTATAAACAAGCCACCATGCCGGGTGCTGCACTGATCAAGCAAGCACTGTACGATGGCCAATTACTTATGAAGGTGATCGAGGGTTAATTTATAAATCAACCTCGCCGTGACTCATATCTGAACACCGCCCATTTACTTCAATGGCATATTGCTTACAATGATGCCATTAGTTTAAGAACCTCCCTATGTAGTTTTGCGTTAGCCTATTGATTTAGGCTATTGTATCTGCAGTTATTGTTATCACTAAGGTGTTGTATGTCTGGCGTTTTGAACTCGGTTGATCAAAGAACCAAGTTAGTCGGTGAAAACCGTTTAGAGCTGTTGCT
Source organism: Vibrio fortis (assembly GCF_000695685.1). Classification (GTDB taxonomy): domain Bacteria; phylum Pseudomonadota; class Gammaproteobacteria; order Enterobacterales; family Vibrionaceae; genus Vibrio; species Vibrio fortis_A. The sequence goes on from NZ_JFFR01000025.1 coordinate 278,508, forward strand.
TTTCAGTTTGAATAGCCGCCAATTGTTTGCGATTAACGTATTCAAAGTAAAAGAGGTACTCAAAGTACCTGCGTTAACCAAACTACCGGGTTCGCATCATAATATTACTGGTGTTGCTTCCCTACGTGGTGAGTCAGTGCCTGTGATTGATTTGCGCAGTGCGATTGGTTTCCCACCGTCTCGTCAAGAATCACAAGAAAGTAACCTTATCATTACCGAGTACAATCGTACTGTTCAAGGCTTCTTAGTTGGTCAGGTTCGTAATATCGTCAATACGATGTGGACTGAAATTCAGCCGCCGCCGAAGACGACGGGTAGAGCTAACTACCTAACAGCAATTACGCATATTGAAGAAGACAAGCAGCAAAAGATCGTTGAGATCATTGATGTAGAAAAAGTGCTTGCTGAGATCATCGACTACGATGTTTCAATCTCCGAAGGCGTACTCGATGCAGAGTTAGCCGCTCAATTGGTTGGACGTAATGTATTGATCGTCGATGACTCGTCAACGGCGCGTAATCAAATTAAAGGTACTTTGTCTCAGCTTGGTTTGAACATTATTGAATGTCGTGATGGTCTTGAGGCTTTGAATTTACTTAAATCTTGGTGTGATGCAGGTAAAGACATTTATGAAGAGCTTCTGTTGATGATCACCGATGCAGAGATGCCTGAGATGGATGGTTACAAGCTTACCCACGAAGTACGTAGCGACCCTCGTATGCAAGACCTGTTCATTACACTAAACACTTCACTCAGCGGTAGTTTTAACGAGGCCATGGTTGAGAAAGTTGGCTGTAACCGCTTCATTTCTAAATTCCAACCTGACTTGCTGGTGGAAGTAACTCAAGAAAGGATGCGCCAGATTTTACAATAAATGTCAGCGTACGGTTAGTTTTAGATGATTTTATGGAAAACGTTTGCTATATTCTTGGTGCATATTTGAGCAGATCGAGTATGTACTAATGACTAACGTAACTTTTCATGAACAATCTAAGGTAGTCCCTCTTAATGATATGGTTAACGTCTAAAGTCGTTATGACTTTAAGCTTATTACTATATAGGGAATTTAAGAAAAGACGTACGGAAGCTGATGTTGAAGTTTAATTCAACGTATTAGAATTGAGGGAGGCTAATTGCCTCCCTTTTCTGTTTTTGGGGTTTTGTCACTTCTATGATAATGGCTTTGAAACAAACAGTTACCTCTCAACTCTCACTACATTAATGAAATTCCCGCGACTGAGTTTTTAAACCTGTTAACTCATCCGTTAGGTCAATAAGCTGGCCTGCTATCACATGAAGTACATCACCTTCTTTCTCTATGATTCCTTTCACCTTTAAAATTTTTGCGGTGAGGTAGGCTTGTTGTTGGCAGCGAGCAGTTGCCTTCCATACCACTACATTAATATTGCCAGTATTGTCTTCTAGGGTGAAAAAGGTCACGCCTGCCGCTGTCCCCGGGGACTGTTTGCCTGTCACGACACCTACGACCGTGACCATGGATTTATCTCTTTGATGCTTAAGATCTTGCATGTGAGTAAAGCGCCCGAGCTTATTTGCTTGCTCAAGTAGGCTTATTGGGTGCTGATTGAGAGAGATACCTGTACTGGTAAAGTCTTCTAATAGATCTTGTGTCGCGTTGGGTTGGCGCAGTGGCTGAGGGGATTCGTGTATGTCTCTAAACAGTGGCAATTCAGAAGCTGAATCCATTAAAGCCCAGCGAGTTTGAAAACGATCACCGGATACACAGTGCATTGCGTTCGCTGAAGCCAATAGCTCAATATCTCTACGGTTGATGGAGAGTTGAGTGACCTGATTTGGATGGCGGTAGCCTTGGTAAGGGCGATTAGCGACTAAACTCTCCATTGCTTGTTCACTTAAGCCTTTAATTTGCCTTAAACCAAGTCGAATAGCTAACTTCTGCTCTTGATTAACGACGATATGGTCTCGCTGTGAGGTATTAACACACACCGGAAGTACTTTTACACCGTGTCTCTGTGCATCTTGCACCAGTTGTGATGGACTGTAGAAGCCCATGGGTTGACTATTTAACAACGACGCATAGAAGCATTCTGGGTAATAGAACTTTAACCACGCGGAGCAGTACGCCAGCACGGCAAAAGAAGCGGAGTGGCTCTCGGGAAATCCATACTCACCAAAGCCACAAATCTGTTTAAAGATCTGTTCGGCAAAGGCGATATCGTAGCCGCGACTCTGCATCCCATCGATGAGCTTAGATTTAAACTTAAATACGTTACCGTTCTTTTTCCAGGCTGCCATTGCTCGTCGCAACTGGTCGGCTTCACCACCCGTAAAGCCAGCAGCAACCATGGCGAGCTTAATGACCTGTTCTTGAAAAATAGGGACGCCCAGTGTGCGAGAGAGTACTGATTTTACCTCAGAGGAGGGGTAGTCGATGGGTTCTTGTCCATCTCTTCGCTTCAAAAAGGGGTGTACCATATCACCTTGGATAGGTCCCGGCCGTACGATGGCGATTTGAATCACTAAGTCGTAATAGCTCCTTGGCTTTAGGCGTGGCAGCATGCTCATTTGTGCACGAGATTCGATCTGGAAGATGCCCACCGTATCCGCTCTCTGAATCATGCCGTAGACATTGGGATCGTCTTGTAAACGAGTGATCTCTGCAATCGACAGTGATCGCCCATAATGCTGCTGGATCATGGTGAAGCATTTACGGATTGCAGATAGCATACCAAGTGCTAATACATCGACCTTGAGTAGGCCAAGCGCTTCTAAGTCATCCTTATCCCATTGAATAATCGTGCGCTCTTGCATCGCCGCATTTTCTACAGGAACAAGCTCATAAAGCGGGCCTGAAGAGATCACAAAGCCGCCCACATGTTGAGATAAGTGGCGTGGAAATCCGATGATCTCATCGACCAAATGGATAAACTGTTTCCCTTTGAGAGAGTCTGGCTGTAACCCAAGCAGTGTCAGCTGCGCCTGCCAACCTTGATGCTTATCTCGGCGGTTGGTGTTTTTAATGAAGTAATCCAGTTGTGTCTCTTGCAGCCCTAGCGCTTTTCCTACATCTCGTACCGCACTCTTAAAGCGATAAGAGATCACGGTAGCCGCTAATGCTGCACGCTCTCGACCATATTTTTGATAGATATATTGGATAACTTCTTCGCGACGCTCATGCTCAAAATCCACATCGATATCAGGTGGCTCATTACGCTCTTTACTGATGAAGCGTTCAAAGAGTACTGATATCTGACGCGGGTCGACTGACGTTATCTCAAGGCAGTAGCACACAACAGAGTTTGCCGCAGAGCCTCTGCCTTGGTAAAGAATGCCTTGTTGTTTGGCAAACATTACGATGTCGTGAATAGTTAAAAAGAAGAAGGGGTAATCGAGTTCTTCAATTAAGTTCAGCTCCTTCTCGATGAGCTGTTCAATATCGCAGGGTATCCCGTCAGGGAAGCGGCTTTTCTTGCCTTGTTCAACCAAGTTTCTGAGGTATTGGTTTGGCGTTTGCCCCGCAGGAATCAGTTCACTTGGGTACTCGTAACGCAAGCTATCAAGGTCAAACTGGCATAAGCTCGCAATGTGGTTGCTCTCATCCAGCCAGGACTTTTGGAATATATGGCTGAGCTTATTAATGCTACGCAAACAGCGCTCTGCATTAGCCAGTAAGTGACTGCCAACTTCGGGCACGGAGCATTGATGTTTTATTGCCGTAAGAGAGTGTTGTAGTGGTAGGCGATTGGCATTATGCATCAGTACGCCACCACAGGCCGTGATCGGAAGTTGGAGGTGCTGAGCAAGTGTCGAGCAATGAGCTACATACTCTTGATCACCCTGTTTAAGATGACGCTGAACCCCTATCCAAAGTCGGCCTGAGTGATGCTGATTGAGCCAGCTTCCCCAATGATTATCTTGAGCAGTTTGTTGAGGGAGCCATATTACCAAACAGTGCTTGGCAGACATGATGTCCCACTCAGAGAGTTGGTAATGTCCTTTTTCACTGCGTCTACGAGCGTTGGTAATGATTCGGCATAGCTCTGCATAAGCTTGTCTATCCGGGCATAGCAACAAGAGTTGGCACTCTTCATTGAGCCAAAACATACTGCCGACAACCTGTTTGAGTGCTAACTGGTGCTGTTTTATTGCGGCATGTACTTTCACAATACCGGCAACAGAGCACTCGTCGGTGACAGCCAAAGCGTTGTAACGCAGAAAATCCGCTTGAAGAACCAACTCTTCAGCATGGGACGCTCCTTCTAGGAAAGAGTAATTGCTTTGACAAAAGAGTTCAGAGTAGTGCTGTGCCATAGCGTATTAAGTCCTAATGAAAATGTGGAAGCGGCAGTTGGTCAGTTTTGATTGCTAATGGATAGGTGCGACCGAAAGCGACCCGATTGTTGAATTCGCTTAACTAAATAATCCATGGATAAACCATGCTTTGCTTGGGGTGCGGAATATCCATAGCCACCGTCCGGTCTCGCAACGGGCGATGAAATAGTCTCGAATCACTTTCTCGCCATCCCACCAACCTGAAACAATACGTTCAGGGCCTTGAGACAACGTCACAGGCGTTGTTAAAGGCTCTGGTGTCGGTAACAAGATGCTTGGCCTTAAGCGCTTGTGTGATGATGAGGAAGTGCCATTAATCATTGAAGGCTCTCGCCCGTGAGCTTGAGACGCTAAGTTAGGCAATGAGTATTGATTGGCTTTCTCTGGCCTTGGGTCTTGATGCGTGAAAGGCGAGTGAATCGCTGCTTGCCCCAGTTTAGCTTGCAGGAGTGAAAGCAAGTCTAGTGATGCTAGGGTTCCTGTGTTGCCATCAAACAGATCATGATAGGCCGCCTGAGGCTCTCCATGGCGAACTAAGGTTAAGGTTAACCCCTGAACTGGAGCATTAATTGTGACAGACTCTAGGCTTAGGTGAGTAAGTTGTGCCCACTTAGTGGCAAGGTAATCTCCCTGTGCTGAGAAAAAAGGCACGCTGTGATCCTCACAGTCTCGCAGATGCAAAGTGAGTTTGATTTCAAAAGCGACACGGTCACGGAGTTTCAAAAAGGCTTCAAGCTGTGTGAGTAATTTGGTCAGTGGTTTCTCAATAAACTGCAGGTTCTCGATATCAAACAGTAACTCTAGATATTGTTCGAATTTTTCGGGTGGATGATAAAAATCAATAGGGTGCTTAAATTGTCCATTTAGGCGTCCAACGTAGTTCACCAGATCAATATCAAATCGACGCGCAACATCTTGGATAGACAGTTTCAATAAGTCTCCAACCGTATCCATGCCAACACGCTGTAAACGCTCGACCTGTTTAAATGGTAGTTCGGTGCTGGTTAAGCACTGTTGCTGAACACGGTGCTTCATTGTCTCGGTGTTACTCGTGATTAAGTTAAGTGACCTTTTTCCAAGCAAAATAGCTGCTAGTGGTGAGTAGCCAGTGGCGAAATGGAATTGGACATTTAATGTAGAAAGATGCTGTTTTAATGTGCTCCAGTAGTTGTCGAGCCCATCATAGAGCGACAACATGTTTGAAGTCTTAATTAAAAGTCCATTTGGTGGCAATAGAGCCATATCCGAGGTGACTAGATAGGCCCAATGTGCGATCTCCTTGAGGCGATTTTCTTCAAGCTCAGCGCGATGAGGCAGCACTTGGAGTTCATGATTGAGAGCGGCAGCCGAACCAAGCCCCATACCAAGCGTTATTCCTGAGTCCAAAGCTAAGTTATTGGCCTGAATCACCTTATGCGTTTTTTCATCAACGATAATCAACGGGTGTTCGTTTTGCTTGTCACCACTGAATAAGCTATCCAGCTGTAATGATGGAAAATGTAGATAGAGCCACAACATAGATCACCCTTGTTTCGCAATTGGGAAAGGGATGATGGTTGAATTGTCGTGCAGCTCTGCAGATGCTTGCTCTGTTAAAAGTGGCCACTGTTGCTGCATGTTTATGACTAAGCTGCCGTATGACCAACTGCCTTTGCGCTTGATAACTTCCACTTTTAAACCAAGATGATGCGGTGATAATTTCATGCTCAGTGACACGGGCAAAGAGAGTTGATTATGGTTACCGCTCTTAAAGTGAAACTGCAGGCAACGACCCGTTTCGCTCGCTGCTTGTAAGCGCTTGGTTTGATGAATCTCAAGTTCCGTTCCCCATAAAAGCACAGAGTGACAGGCACCACTTTTTAGACACTGCTCAGCAGCCCATAACGCTTCGATATCACTACTTGGCGTGATCACAAGAATGTTATGAAGGGATAGCCCTTGAGCATCAAAGAACTCACCACATACATGACCTGGTGGATTAATAAATACAGCAAGGCGCTGGGCGTTTTGTTGCGCTAGGTAGGGCGTCAGTAAGCGTATCTCTCCTAAACCAGATTGAGATTCGACCTCTATAACACCGTGCGTAGGAAAGCCCCCATTAAGCTGATTGTCGAGCTCAGGGTATCCTGTAGAGTGAGTTTGCCCTTGTGTACTAGGCTGCAGACCTTTCCAGATAAGTTGGCGGTCTTGTAGATTTTTGATCAGTTCATGCATAGTTAGATACCTGTATATATATACAGTATATTTAACTCTGAGAATTATGGGAAGAAAAATGAGATAAAGAAGTAAGGCTCGCTCTTAGTTGGTTGTTTTAAAGACAAAAAAAGCCGCATTTAATGCGACTTGATTCGAAAGAGGCTTGATGGAGGAAACTCTAGTACCCAGGAGGTAGCACAGCGTACACCACACCGTCCTTGGGCTCACCATTGAAGATAAACCGGTTTCGAGCAATGGTTTCACGCTCTGCACCGCATGCTTCAATCAGGTGTTGGCTTGGTAAATTATCGAGATCGCATACAACCTCTAGACGAGTGAGTTTGAGCTGAGCAAAACAGAACTCAAACAGCGCTAGCATGGCCTCTTTTGCGATACCGCGTCTTTGGTATTGATCTGCGACCCAATATCCTAAGCTTGCCATATTGAAGGTGTGATAAAGCTCGTTGATTGCCACCATCCCCATTAATTTGTCACTCTCTCGGTCGAATATTCCAAAACCGAACGCATCTGCTTTGACCCAGTTGAGTCGAGTGGCGAGGATGAACTTTTCTGCCTCTTGCTGGGAGTACTCGGTATGACACCAATCAATCCAATGAGATAGGCTCGGCGATTGTTGGATACATTGAGCAAACTCTGGTGCATCAGATGCTTCTATGATTCTGAGGACTAAGTTGCGGGTCACTATGTGAAAATCAGGACTCATATTGCCCTCCTAATAACAAAACGCCCTCACTAGGAGGGCGTATCGATAACATATTAAGTGTAGCTTATTGACAGCTTTGGCTACTGCGCGACGCGACGAACCTGAATGATCATACCTAGTAGCGGGTGATCTAGGTAGTGGGTTTCAGTACTGCGCATACGACGTTTTTGGTCCATACGGTAGCTCTTTAGGAACTCTTCAACTTTTACTGTTGGAGAGATCTCAGTCAAATTGCCTACCTGGATAGTACTGTCGCCGCCACTGACTGGCGAGTCTAGTTCGATTTGCTGCTCTTGAAGTGTGACTTCACGAACACTTGGTGCTTTCAGATCTAGAGTTGTCTCCGCGTATAGGTAGTGCTGAACGTAGATTTGCAGCTTACCATCCAGCTCATACAGAGGCTTGTCGATAGTCTCTTCTTTAATACCTTCCGCATTGGCTGCAACAACGGCACTCTTCTCTGAACCATCAGCGTTAAAAGATTGCGAGTAATCTTTGCCTGCTTGAATACGGAACACTGGTGCTGCATTGCGACCTTCGTCACCTTGGCGCCAAGCGGTATGCATTAAGACTTCAAATCCTGCGTGTTTGCGCAGCTTTTCTTTCTCATCATTCATCTCATATGCTGAGTAAGGCAACATCTCTACGCCTTTTTGAGCACGAAACTGAGAGTTTTGGAAAGAGCCAGCACGCTCAAGAGAGATTTCAGGAAGGCTGTTTGGCCATGATTCATTGACTTGTTCAGCATCAACAGCACGCTTGAAAATGATCACTTCTATATCAAATTGTCTTTGTGCCAAGCTCGGCATAGAGACTAACAATAGTAGTAGTGGGATCAGTCGTTTCATTTTTACTCCGTATCCCAGCCGGAGATCCGGCTGGATAAATTAAATGCTCAGTGAAAAGAGTGGAATTAGCTTGCAGGCAGCAAGTTTTGTCTAAATTCGCCCAAAAGATCACCGACAAATTGAATTCGCTTCCGTCTGTCTACCAATGGTACCGTAAACTTGAACTTAGTTGGCCCTTCCATTGAAAACTTTTGCGGTTGAGATTGCAATAGTTTAACAAGGTACGCTGGGTTTATGTCAGCGTCTGGGTAGAATTCTAAGAAACCACCTTTATCGTGAGCTTCAATCTTCTTAGTTTTGATTGCCGCCGCTGCTAGTTTCAGTTCAGATACTGACAGTAAGTTCTTGGTCGCATCAGGTAGTACACCAAAGCGATCGATAAGTTCGACTTTTAGTTCAGCCAATTCGTCATTGTTGGCCACACTAGCGATGCGTTTGTATGTTGACAAGCGGGTGTTGATGTCTGGGATGTAGTCGTCTGGCAATAGCGCAGGTAGACGCATCTCAATCTCTGTTTGCTCGCGAAGAAGATCATCAAGTGACGGCTCTTTACCTTCCTTAAGTGCTTCAACCGCTTGCTCTAACATCTCCATGTACAAACTAAAGCCGACCGATTGGATTTGACCACTCTGCTCATCACCAAGTAGTTCACCGGCACCACGGATCTCTAAATCATGAGTCGCTAGCGTGAAACCAGCGCCAAGATCTTCGAGTGAAGCAATGGCATCAAGTCGCTTAATCGCATCTTTGGTCATCGCTTTTGGGGGCGGCGTTAATAGGTATGCATACGCTTGGTGGTGTGAACGACCTACACGGCCACGCAACTGGTGTAGTTGCGCCAAACCGAGATTGTCCGCTCTATCCATTAGGATGGTGTTAGCCGTTGGTACGTCGATACCGGTTTCAATGATGGTCGTACACACCAGTAGATTAAAGCGCTGGTGGTAGAAATCATTCATGATGCGTTCTAACTCGCGTTCACGCATCTGACCATGAGCGACCGTTACGCGGGCTTCTGGAATCAGTTTTTGTAGCGACTCTGCGGTCTTTTCTATGGTGTCGACTTGATTATGTAAGAAGTAGACCTGACCACCACGCATGATTTCACGCAGTACCGCTTCCCTTATCACTGCATCATCACTTTGACGGACAAAGGTTTTAATAGCCAATCGTCGAGCTGGTGGTGTCGCGATGATGGAAAGGTCACGCATGCCACTCATCGCCATATTCAGTGTTCTTGGAATTGGCGTTGCAGTTAGGGTGAGGATATCTACATCAGCACGCATCGCTTTAACTTTTTCTTTTTGTCGAACGCCGAAACGGTGTTCTTCGTCGACAATCAGCAAGCCAAGGTCGTGGAATTTGATATCACTTGAAAGCAGTTTGTGCGTACCAACCACAATATCGACTTTGCCTTCAGCAACGTCGGCAAGGATCTGTTTCTGCTCTTTCGCTGACTTAAAGCGCGAAAGTACTTCGACACGAATCGGTAAATTAGCGAAGCGATCTCTGAAGTTCTCGAAATGCTGTTGTGCTAGCAGGGTAGTGGGTACCAGCACCGCAACTTGTTTTTCGTTATCGGTACAGACAAATGCTGCGCGCATTGCCACTTCTGTTTTACCGAAGCCCACATCACCACACACCAGTCTATCCATAGCCTTTGGTTGGCACATGTCAGACATAACGGCATTAATGGCCATCGATTGGTCATCGGTTTCTTCAAATGGGAAGCCCGCTTTAAAGGTGGCGTATTGGCCACGGTCTAATACAAATTTATAGCCCGGCTTTAGCTCACGTTTGGCGTATACATCAAGAAGTTCTGCAGCAACATCTCGCACTTTCTCTGCGGCACGCTTACGCGCTTTCTGCCACGCTTCGCCACCGAGTTTGTGTAGAGGGGCTGTCTCTTCCGCGCCACCTGAGTAGCGGCCAATAAGGTTTAGTGAAGCAACCGGAACGTAAAGCTTGGCATCGTTTTGATACTCAAGTGTTACGTATTCGGTTTTCATACCACCAGCTTCGAGAGTTTGTAAGCCAATATAACGGCCGATACCGTGGTCGATGTGAACCACAGGTTGCCCAGGTTTTAGCTCCGCAAGGTGACGAATAACCGTGTCGCTGTTAACGCTCTTTTTGTCTTTCTTGCGGCGCTGAATGACTCGGTCACCAAGGAGGTCACTTTCACAGATGAAGGCAAGCTCACGTTGGTTATCGATAAAGCCATGCTCAGCAGAACCGAGGACGAGGTTGAACTTATCTTTCTCTGACAATGATTGCAGCAGAGTTTCGACTTCGACAGGACGTATCTTGATGCCCTGTAATAGTTCACATAATGCTTCTCGTCGACCTTGAGACTCTACCGAGAATACGATCTTGCCAGAGAAAGATTCTGTGAATTTACGTAGGTTAGCAAGCGGCTCTTTGTTCTGATGTTGGACACTAAGATCTGGTAGTGCTGAAACAGGTAGGTTTGTACGTCCCGCTTTCTCCTCTAAGCTTTCAATGCTAAGCACCACTTGTGCTTTTTGCTTAAAGTGACTAAACAGCTCATCTTTTTTCAGCCAAAGTTGGTCAGGCGATAACAATGGACGTAATGGGTCGACACCGCGCTGCTCGTAGCGATGTTCTACGTCAGATAGGAAGGTATCGACAGCTTGTTCGATATCACCCAGTGCCAAGATTTGTGTGTCGTCCGCGACATAGTCAAACAAGGTTTCGGTTTGATCAAAGAAAAGCGGTTGCCAATATTCAATACCCGCAGGCCATGTACCTTTAGAGACCTGCATATAAACAGATTCAGGCTCGCGACGCGCTTCGAATTGCTGACGCCAGCGAATGCGAAAGTCTTCGATTGCCGAATCTGATGTTGGAAACTCATGAGCAGGAAGAAGACGGATCTCATCAATATCGGCGATTGAGCGCTGATTTTCCGGATCAAAGGTACGAATGGTATCGATCTCATCATCAAAAAAGTCGATACGATATGGGTCTTTACTGCCCATTGGGAACAGATCTAAGATCGAGCCTCGACTGGCGTATTCACCCGGACCAAATACCTGATCAACATAACGATAGCCAGATTTCTCAAGCTGTAGGCGCAGTTTTTCTAGTGAGTATAGGTCGCCTGTTTTTACCATTAGGGTGTGTTGAAGCAGGAACTCTCTTGGCGACTGGCGTTGCAATAGCGTGCTGATCGGTACAATCGTGATCCCGTTTTTTAGAGTCGGCAACGCATACAGGTGAGCAATACGGTCAGAAATGATCTCTTGGTGAGGAGAGAAGCTATCGTAGGGCAGTGTTTCCCAGTCAGGAAATAGGTTTACTGAATGCTGGGTAAACTGCTCGATCTCGGACTGTAATTTGAGAGCAATTTGTGGGTCGGGTACCGCGAGCAATGTATGGCTGTTATGTTGTTCAGCTAGGCCAGCGATAGAGGCTGCCAGTGAAGAGCCAATTAGATTACCTAAATGTTTTTTGTCCCCTGCGCCGCTTGGCGTCGGTAACGTAAAAATCGATGTATCGGTCATGGGATTTACTTGTTATCTCGATCGAGTGAGCGTTGACGAAGCAGTTTCTGTTGTTGATGTAAGGCTGCTTTGATCAAAAGATCTTGGTCTGTATCGCGCAGGTGCGCATATTTAAATAGAACTTCAAATCCGCCGTCTCTTGGTGCTGAACTGCTTACTTGAGCGTAGCAATATACAGCGGCGGCCGGGTGTTCAAGGAACAACTTAGCTTTTACATACCTTCCCTGAGCGATATCCGACTGAGTAAAGCAAGAGAACTGGCTCGCACCAAAACTGTATGTATGTGTACGATACTCAGCTTGGTCTTGTTGAGAGAGCATAAAACTGAGCAGTAAGTTGAGCTTAGAGTTTTGAGCATCAAGCAAGCTAATGACGTTTTTGAGATCGCTGTTTTTCAACTCTTTACGCGCACTGTCTGCCATTAGATCAAGTTGGCTGAATTCACTCGCTACCACAAACGGGGCCGGAATCTCAGATTCGAATTGGATTTGCGATGGGAGAACAAAATCTTCAGCCATCGGCTCGATGTTGGCGGTAAGGCTATGGTGGACGGTGAAAAATTCTTGCTCTGTCATGCTTTAGTTCCTTGAAGTGATCTATTGATTATCGCTATGTGGCTACAGTAATCAAGGTTGGTATTGGCAAAGTAGCAAATAGTTTGTTTTTGAAGCGAAAATGATGCCTTGCAGTGCGTCATAGCCCACTAATTCGGTGAATTCACTCTATATTTGCAGTTGACCCCTACACACCGAAAGTAATTCCCGTTACATTAACCCGCAACTCTACTCGATGGTTCAAAGTATGTTTCATCCTATTTCAATGTTTATCGGTCTGCGTTATCTAAAAGGCCGTTCAGGGGATCGCTTTAGCCGTTTTGTCTCTTATATGTCAACGGCAGGAATCACTATAGGTGTGTTGTCGTTAGTTACTGTTTTGTCAGTAATGAATGGATTCGAAGCGCAGCTCAAAGATCGTATCCTTGGTGTCTTACCTCAAGCGGTAGTCTATGAAAGTGATGCGAAGACACAGCTCACAGATACGCCTCCAGCCTTCGCTCAACAACTTTCGTTGAACGGGCATGTTGAACCTTTAGTCCGCAGCGAGGCAGTGATTCAAAGCCCTGCTCAATTGGCGGCGGGTTTGTTGATTGGTATTGAACCTGCTTCTGATGATCCATTGCAAAACCACCTTATTGCTGGGCGTTTGTCTTCATTGAAGGCTGGCGAGTATCAGTTATTCCTGGGCCATACATTAGCGCGAAATCTCAAAGTCTCGTTGGGTGACAAAGTGCGCCTAATGGTGACTTCAGCCAGCCAATATACGCCATTAGGTCGAATTCCAAGTCAGCGCAATTTTACCGTCGCTGGTATTTTTAATACGGGTTCGGATATCGATGCTCAATTAATGGTGACTCACATTGAAGATGCTGGCCGCTTAATGCGCTTTAAGTCGGATACTATCTCGGGCTGGAGACTGTTTTTTGAAGACCCATTTGTCGTCGCAGATTTGGCTGAACAGCCTTTACCTGAAGGTTGGGAGTGGAGTGACTGGCGTGACCAACGTGGTGAGTTGTTTCAAGCCGTTCGTATGGAAAAAAACATGATGGGCCTGATGCTTGGCTTGATCATCGGGGTTGCCGCTTTCAATATTATTTCGGCCTTGATTATGGTGGTAATGGAGAAGCAATCCGAAGTGGCGATTCTTAAAACACAAGGTATGTCTGATGGACAAGTGATGGGGATATTCATGGTTCAAGGGGCGAGTAGTGGAGTGATTGGTGCTCTCTCTGGCGGTATCTTGGGCGTTGTATTGGCGATGAATCTCAATACCGTTCTAGAAGTTATGGGGGTCGCCTTGTTCTCGTTTGGTGGCAGTTTGCCAATCTTGATTAATCCTATTCAAATTGTCGTGGTCGTTGTTTTAGCGATCGCACTTAGTCTAATTGCGACGGTATTCCCATCTTATCGCGCATCTTCTGTTAAACCTGCTGAGGCTCTTCGTTATGAGTAATTTTCTTCAATGTCGCGACATCCGTAAAACATATCGCGAAGGCTCACTCGATACTGAAGTACTAAAAGGCGTGAGCTTTGATATTGAGCAGGGTGAACTGGTTTCGATTATCGGAACGTCAGGATCGGGCAAAAGTACCTTGCTACACATCTTGGGTGCACTTGATGATGCGTCATCGGGAAGTGTCCACTTTCTAGAACAAGATCTCGCGGCGCTTAGCTCGAACAAGCAAGCTAAGTTGCGCAATCAGCATTTAGGTTTCGTCTATCAATTCCATCATTTGCTTGCGGACTTCTCTGCCTTAGAAAACGTTGCTATGCCTCTTCTTATTGGTGGCGTAAAACCGAGCCAAGCTAAAAAAGAGGCGGCTGCTTTGTTAGATAAGGTTGGGCTGAGTCATCGAGTCGATCATCGCCCATCGGAATTGTCTGGTGGTGAAAGGCAGCGTGTAGCGATTGCTCGAGCTTTAGTGAACAAGCCTTCGCTAGTACTGGCAGATGAACCTACCGGTAACCTTGACCACGCGACGGCACTCTCTATTTACGACCTAATGCGAGAGCTAAATCGTGAATATAATACGGCCTTTTTAGTTGTCACTCATGATGGCGAACTAGCCGCTAAAATGGATCGCCAGCTACATATGCAAGATGGACTGCTGGTGGATGTGAATGAGGAGGTGAATTAGTGTTTGCCTCTTTATCTCTTTTGATTGGTGGGCGATTTAGCCGTGCTAAACAGCGCGACAAGATGGTCTCTTTTATTTCACTCTCTTCAACCGTGGGTATCGCAGTGGGTGTTGCGGTGATCATTATTGGTTTATCGGCGATGAATGGCTTTGAGCGCGAGCTTGAGTCTCGAGTGCTTTCGGTTATCTCACACGGTGAATTTGAAGGCGTTAATGAACCGATTGAGCGCTGGCAGCATGTGATTGACGAATCCGTGAGTCATGAAAAAGTATTGGCTGCAGCGCCTTACGTAAAAATTACAGCTCTAGCGGAACGCGGAAAAGAGCTTAAGGCGATTGAAGTTCGTGGAATCGATCCAGAGCTGGAATCACAGGTATCGAGCCTAGGCAACTTTATCGACAAGTCGGTTTGGCAATCATTTAACAGTGGCGAACAAAAAGTCATTCTTGGCTCGGGAGTAGCGGATACGATAGGGGCCAAAGTAGGGGACTACTTAACCTTGATGATTCCAACGGCGAATGGTTCCGTTAAGGTTCAAGCGCCAAAGCGTGTACGAGTAAAAGTAGCGGGGCTATTGACCCTTAATGGACAGATAGACCATAACTTAGCGCTTGTGCCGTTAAAGGATGCACAGACCTACGCCAAGTTGGGCAATGCTGTTACCGGCGTTTCACTTAAGGTGAATGACGTTCTCAACGCGAATAACATTGTGCGCGAAGTCGGCAACCAATTGGATGTGTATGTATATCTAAGAAGTTGGCAGCAAAAGTATGGCTTCTTGTACCGAGATATTCAGTTAGTACGTACCATCATGTACTTGGTTATGGTCTTGGTTATTGGTGTGGCTTGTTTCAATATCGTATCAACACTGATGATGGCAGTGAAAGACCGGGCTTCAGAGATTGCCATTTTAAGAACCATGGGGGCTTCCGATGGGTTGGTGAAACGTATTTTTGTTTGGCAGGGTGCGTTCTCAGGTGTGTTGGGTAGCTTAGTCGGTAGCGTTATTGGTGTATTAGTGGCACTCAATCTCACTCACTTGATAAAAGGGTTAGAGGCGCTTATTGACCACCAGTTCTTATCAGGGAATATCTACTTTGTGGACTTCTTGCCTTCACAACTAGATATGATGGATGTGTTGGTGGTGTCTGGTACCGCGGTCGTCTTGAGCCTATTGGCGACCCTCTATCCCGCTTCTCGAGCTGCGAAGCTAAATCCAGCAGCAGTACTAAGTTCAAAGTAATTACTTACTAACGGTATAAAAAAAAGGATCCCAACTGGGATCCTTTTTCGTTTTCTTTATTTATTGCTAGCGCTATTACTGAAAAAGCATGCAACAGAGTTTTAATTTTTGCTTCACAGCTCTGCTTTCATTGTTTTATTAACCGTGAAGCGAAGCTTATCGTGACAGTCTGATACCTATCTAACTTGTCTTTTCTTCCAGCTTCTTACAACGGAATATCGCCACAGTCCACGGATTCCGAAGTAGCCGATCATTGCTGAAACGATGCCACAGATTAAGCAACCAAGCAGGAACGGAGGACCAATAGTACTCATTTGAGCAAGAATGAAGTCCCAAGAAAGTTCAAAGTGGAATGGTTGAGGTGGGACATGCATTACGAACGCACCGACCTTGTAAGCAAAATAAAATAGGACAGGCATGGTAACTGGGTTACTTACCCAAACCAAGGCAACTGCCAGTGGCAGGTTTACGCCACACATAACGGCAAGGCCTGCAGACATGATCATTTGGCTTGGTAGCGGAACAAACGCCATAAATAGACCCACAGCAAACGCACCTGCGGCTGAACGTCGATTTAAGCACCATAAATTTGGGTTATATAGCACGTTGCCAAAAACTTTTAATGCTTTCTGACGCTTGATGAGCTCATGGTCAGGCATAAAACGCTTAATAAACTTTCTTGGCATATAGGAAGTAACTCTTTTGTTTAATACTTGGTTTTTATTGTTTTTTGCTTTGACATTAATGTCAGCAAGCCTATGGCCTGTCATGCCCCATTGGAACTGGGCTTGGGTGATATTGCTCGTTCTATTAGCATCAACCAAGTATAGCGTTTCCCAACCTTTAAGAGGTGTTCTCTGTGGGGTGATGGTGGTTTTAATAGTCAGTAGTTTGGCAAAACAGCAAACAACTGTACTCTTTAAGTCCGGGCAGGATATTACCATAAATGCATCGGTTGTTAGCCTTTTTAGTGAAAATAGCCGAGGTTATGAAAGCGTAATTGTAGTTAGATCAATTAACGGCGATAAATTAGACAGGTGGCAATGTGTAAAGGTCAGACTATTTACCCCTTTTCGTGTCACTCAAGGCGAAAAAATTGAACTGAGCGTCAGGATCAAACCTATCTTAGGTAAGCTCAATGAGGCTGGCTTTGATTTAGAAACCTACTCTTTCAGTCAAAAAATAGTGGCTCATGCTTCCTATCAGTCTGGTACGCGATATCGTATTCAATCTACCTCATCTTGGCGCGCTATTTGGTTTGATCAAATAACGCGAAACCTTGACTCATTATCGAACCGAGATTTAATCGTCGCGTTAACTTTTGGCTATCGAGACTTCATATCACGACAAAGATGGTCAGAGCTTAAAAGCAGCGGTTTAATTCATTTAGTCGCGATTTCGGGCTTGCACATTGGTATGGCCTTTGGCATCGGCTATCAGTTAGGGCGTGGTATACGATGTATAACACCGATGATGACTTGGGCCCCTTTTGTTGCAGGCTTAAATATAGCACTTGTCTATAGTTGGTTCTCTGGCTTTACATTACCAACGGTAAGGGCGTTAGTAATGTGTTGTTTAGGGGCCTATTTTATTTGGCAGGGGAGAAGCATTAGCAGTCTCAACTTTATTCTAGTGAGTGTTTGTATTGTTCTCGTTATCTGGCCATATTCGGCACTGACTGGAAGCTTCTGGCTCTCTTTTGGCTCATTAGCGGCCGTTCTATATGCAATTTCAATGTCGAGTTCTGAACATTCTCATATTGGTTTTGTCAGCAAGCTAATCTTGACTGTCAAAGTTCAGTGTGTGCTTACACTCTTGTTGTTACCCATGACTCTTTATTTTTACCAAGGCTTAAGTGTTGTTTCGATTTTCTATAATTTACTGATGTTGCCTTGGGTAACTTTTCTAGTTATGCCGATGCTTTTTCTAGCCTTATTTGTCCATATCTTTGTATCTGAGCATGTGCAGGTTCTATGGGAATTTATTGATGCTCTACTCGAAGTTATTTCTATTTCATCTTCTTGGGCGACACCCTTTTGGTGGGAGATTGATGTACAGATAGCTCAATGGTTGAGCTTGGCTGTAATCATCAGTTTGTTCATCTATCGTTATTTCAGACCTTGGGTGAGCATGTCGCTACTTGTACTAGTCAGTCTACGAGAAACAGCACCGGAAATGGCGTCTAATGAGTGGAGAGTTGATGTACTGGATGTTGGGCATGGATTAGCTGTTATCATCGAAAAAGGTGGGCGAACGCTTCTCTACGATTTAGGTAATCATTGGCAAGGTGGCTCAGTTGTCACTTCAACGTTATTGCCAATATTGCATCAAAGGTCTAATCCGCCTGTTGATGGTGTCGTATTAAGTCACCTAGACTCAGATCATGCTGGAGGTTTAGATGACCTCATTGTGTCGAAATCAGGTTTTTGGGTGCGAAGTAGCCAGGGATTGAGTGAGCAGGTTTCACCTCAAGTACACACTTGTATAGCGGGTGATGTTTGGCGTTGGCAAGGTTTGAAGTTTGATGTTCTTTGGCCGCCAAAACTGACAAAGCGCGCATATAACCCGCATTCCTGTGTCATACGTCTGTTCGATCCGCGTAGTCAATTTTCTATGATGCTGACTGGTGATATCGAATTAGTCAGTGAGTGGATGTTGTCGAGAAAAGGTTCTGCCTTACAAAGTGACGTCATGCTTGTTCCTCATCATGGCAGCAAAACCTCATCGAGCCGCCGTTTTATTGAATCTGTTTCACCTATATTGGCGGTAGCATCGTTAGCAAAAGGTAATCGATGGGGAATGCCTAACGGAGAGGTTGTTAAAAGATATCAGTCGATTAATGCGAAATGGTTAGATACTGGTGAAAGTGGTCAAATTACCATCAGGGTTAGTGCTGAAGACTGGAATTATCATTCGATTAGACAAGATAGAACACAGCCATGGTATAGGCAGATGCTCAGGAAGGGAGTAGAATAGATAGATTCTTGTGAGAAAAATTAAGCGATTCCATGTCTATAGAAAAAGATGAAAATACTTGGGCTACCTTCAAGCGACTTTGGACTTATATTCGATTGTATAAATCAGGGTTGGCGGTCGCGGTTGTTGCTCTAATTATTAACGCGGTTTCTGACACATATATGATCTCATTATTGAAGCCTTTACTGGATGAAGGTTTCGGTAGCGCAGAATCAGACTTCTTACGAACTCTTCCACTTATTATTTTCGCCATGATGTTCATTCGTGGCGTCAGTGGCTTTGTATCTACCTACTGTTTAAGCTGGGTTTCCGGCAATGTGGTGATGCAAATCCGACGCAAGATATTCAATCACTTTATGCATATGCCGGTGTCGTTCTTTGATAAAGAGCAAACGGGCTCGCTGTTGTCTCGTATTACTTACGACTCTGAACAGGTATCTGCTGCAACAAGTAGAGCTCTAGTTAGTATCGTTCGTGAGGGCGCTAGTATTATCGGCTTATTGGTGCTGATGTTTTGGAACAGTTGGCAGCTTTCATTAGTATTGTTTGCTGTAGCTCCTGTTGTTGCGTGGGCGATCAGTATCGTTTCCAAGCGATTTAGAAAAATATCGAAGAACATGCAGACCAGCATGGGGCATGTTGCATCATCTTCGGAACAGATGCTTAAGGGCCACAAAGTTGTATTAACTTACGGTGGTCAAGACGTGGAAAAAGAGCGTTTTGACAAAGTGAGCAACCAAATGCGTCAACAAACGATGAAATTGGTAACGGCGCAGGCAGCGGCTAACCCAATTATTCAAATGATCGCATCGGTGGCGATTGTGGTCGTTCTATTCTTGGCAAGTGTAGACTCAATTAAGGCGGAGCTTACTCCAGGTACGTTTACCGTTGTATTCTCAGCAATGTTTGGTCTGATGCGTCCGTTGAAAGCACTTACAGGTGTGACCGCAGAATTCCAACGCGGTATGGCAGCAAGCCAAACGCTGTTCAGTTTGATGGATCTAGAAACTGAGAAAAATACTGGAACGCTGCAGCCTCAGTCTGTGAAAGGCGACGTTGAAGTAAAAGACATTACCTTTACTTACCAAGGAGCAGAAAAATCAGCCCTTGAAAATGTCAGCTTTACGATACCTAAAGGGAACACTGTTGCTCTCGTTGGGCGTTCAGGGTCGGGCAAAAGTACCATTGCCAACCTTTTCACTCGCTTCTATGACGTAGATTCTGGCTCTATCGAGCTTGATGGTCATGATATTCGTGACTACGAATTGAAAAATCTTCGTCAGCACTTTGCATTGGTTTCGCAAAATGTTCATTTGTTCAATGATACAGTGGCGAACAACATCGCTTATGCTGCAGAAGAAGA
Source organism: Vibrio fortis (assembly GCF_000695685.1). Lineage (GTDB taxonomy): Bacteria > Pseudomonadota > Gammaproteobacteria > Enterobacterales > Vibrionaceae > Vibrio > Vibrio fortis_A. The sequence continues at coordinate 298,395 of NZ_JFFR01000025.1, forward strand.
ATACACACGAGAACAGATCGAACATGCGGCAAAACTGGCTCATGCGACTGAATTTATCGAAGGTATGGAAAATGGATTCGATACTATCATCGGTGAAAACGGTGCAAGCTTGTCAGGTGGTCAGCGTCAACGTCTAGCTATTGCTCGAGCACTGTTGAGAGATGCCCCTGTACTCATCTTAGATGAGGCAACCTCGGCTCTGGATACTGAGTCTGAGCGTGCAATTCAATCTGCGTTAGATGAACTACAGAAAGATAAGACTGTTCTTGTGATTGCACACCGTCTATCAACCATTGAGCAAGCTGATGAGATTCTTGTTGTTGACGATGGTCATATCGTCGAGCGTGGTGCTCATGCTGAGCTAATTCAGCATGATGGCGCCTATGCTCAACTTCACCGTATTCAGTTTGGTGAATAGGGACGAGTTAAGCGTGGTCGAAAAGATTTGGTTTGATAATCACCCTCTAAAGTATCTGCTTTGGCCACTGTTGTGGCCATTGAGTTTACTCTTTAATCTTATCAGTAAAAGACGCCGCCAAGCGTATCATCAAGGTACTAAAGCGAGTTATCGAGCGCCTGTACCAGTGATAGTCGTAGGAAACATTACGGCGGGTGGCAACGGCAAAACGCCAGTAGTTGTTTGGCTAGTTGAGATGCTGCAATCTCAAGGGTATAAGCCGGGTGTTGTTTCTCGTGGCTATGGTGCAAAAGCGCCGAGTTATCCATTGGTTTTATCTGAAGATACACCTGCAGCTCACTGTGGTGATGAGCCTCGTTTGATTATGAAAAGAACGGGCGCACCTGTCGCTGTAGATCCGGTTAGAGCCAATGCAGTTAAAGCTCTGTTAGATTCTAAAGTCGACGTTATTGTCACTGATGATGGCCTTCAGCATTACGCTTTAGAAAGAGATATCGAGTTTGTGGTGGTTGATGGTGTTCGACGTTTTGGTAATGAACAAGCGATTCCGTTGGGGCCATTACGCGAACCCGTATCGCGTTTAAGTGAAGTCGATTTTATAGTGACGAATGGTGGACAACCAGAATTGAATGAGATGGCGATGTCTTTGGTACCTAATCAAGTGGTTAACCTGAAGACTGGAGAAAGGATCTCCCTAGAAGCACTGACAAAATTGGTCGCATTTGCAGGAATTGGCCATCCACCACGTTTCTTCAAAACGCTGGAAGACCTTGGTGCTGACGTGGTTCATACTCAAGGTTTCGCTGATCATAAAGATTTTGACCAAGATGAGTTATTCGCTCTTGCTGAAAGGGGGGAGAACATCATAATGACAGAAAAAGATGCTGTGAAATGTGAAGGTTATGCGCAAGATAATTGGTGGTATCTGCCTGTTTCTGCGCAATTTGACCAAGCATCACAAAACAAAGTTATGCAAAAAATTAAAGAGGTTATGGAATACTATGGATCACCGTCTACTTGAAATCGTTGCTTGCCCTGTGTGTAAAGGTAAATTAACTTTTGATAAAGATAAGCAAGAACTGATTTGTAAACTTGATCGCCTTGCATACCCAATTAAAGAGGGTATTCCTGTGCTTCTTGAGCCAGAAGCACGCACAATCTCAATGGATGAGGGCAAATAATGTCATTTACGGTTGTCATCCCGGCTCGTTATCAATCGAGCCGCTTACCTGGAAAGCCGTTAGCTGATATTGGCGGCAAGCCAATGATTCAATGGGTTTATGAGCAATCCGTGAAAGCTGGTGCAGATAAAGTCGTTATCGCGACCGACGATGCTCGAGTTGAAAAGGCAGCGAAAGCATTTGGTGCAGACGTTTGTATGACCTCACCTAAGCATGAATCTGGAACAGAGCGTCTTGCTGAAGTGATCGAGGTAATGAATATCCCTGACGACCATATTATTGTGAATGTACAAGGGGATGAACCGCTTATTCCACCTGCAATTATTAATCAGGTAGCGAATAACCTAGCAAACAGCACAGCGCCGATGGCTACACTTGGTGTAGAAATCTCTCACGTTGATGAGGTGTTTAACCCCAATGCTGTAAAAGTCGTGACGGATAAAGACGGGTATGCGTTGTACTTTAGCCGTGCCACGATTCCTTGGGATCGTGACGCTTACGCTAACAACGGTACTGCTGCAGAATCTCCACTACTTCGTCATATCGGTATTTACGCTTACCGAGCGGGTTTCATCAACACCTACATCAACTGGGAACCAAGTACACTTGAGCGTATAGAGTGTTTAGAACAGCTACGTGTACTTTGGTATGGAGAAAAAATCCATGTTGATATTGCCGCAGAAGCGCCTGCTGCCGGTGTCGATACGCCTGAAGATCTCGAAGCTGTGAGAGCGATTATTGGATAACGTATCCTCTCTAAAACGCAACTTTAAGCCTTATGAAAGCCTCGCAGATTCGCGGGGCTTTTTCATTAAAGTTGCTACAAACATACCTGTTAAACAGAGGAATTTATAAATACTTCGTTATCTCAGCTTCACTGGGATTAATGTGAGATTTACCTCGCCCCGACACTGATTTTTCTCTATAATATGCCGCCTGTTAACGCAGTTGTATTATGCGAGTGCGGAATAAAACTTACGAAGAAACGTGGAGTAAAACATGCCTTCTCAAAGCCCAGTGATTACGGTTGATGGCCCAAGTGGTGCAGGTAAGGGTACCCTATGTATGTTACTAGCTGAAAAGCTAGGTTTTCACTTACTAGACTCGGGTGCTATCTATCGCGTGCTTGCATTAGCTGCAATCCATCATGGTGTAGACACAGAGTCTGAAGACGCTTTAGTTCCTTTAGCAACGCATTTAGACGTTCAGTTTATTGCTGAGGGTGAATTGGTAAAAGTGATTCTTGAAGGCGAAGATGTCTCTGGCGAGCTTCGTAAAGAAGAGACAGGTATGGCGGCTTCAAAAGTTGCTGCACTGCCTCGCGTACGTGAAGCACTGCTGCGTCGTCAACGTGCCTTCAGCGCTGCGCCGGGGCTTGTTGCGGACGGTCGTGACATGGGTACTGTCGTATTCACCAATGCTGAAGCGAAAATTTTCCTTGATGCGAGTGCAGAAGAGCGTGCGAATCGCCGCCTTAAACAGTTGCAAGGCAAGGGCTTAGATGTTAAATTTGACGACCTTTTGAGCGAGATCCAAGAGCGAGACGACCGAGATCGTAATCGCCCAGTAGCGCCACTGCGCCCTGCTGAGGATGCGCTTGTGCTGGATTCCACCTCAATGAATATTGAGCAGGTGGTAGAAAAAGCACTACACTATATTGAATCGAAACTGGCTGGGTAACTTTTACCGAGCCGGCAAGAACGTTGGTTGCAAGGATGATAACCGGCGAATTTATCAACCCCATGCGGTAGGATACCCATGGACGTTTAATTATTGAAGATTAAATAATGACTGAATCTTTTGCTCAACTCTTTGAAGAGTTTCTAAACGAAACAGAATTCCAACAAGGCAGCATCGTTAAAGGTACTGTAGTAGCTATCGAGAACGGTTTCGTTCTTGTTGACGCTGGTCTTAAGTCTGAATCTGCTATCCCTGCTGAACAGTTCAAGAACGCTGCTGGCGAACTTGAAGTTGAAGTTGGCGCTGAAGTAGACGTAGCTCTAGACGCTGTTGAAGACGGTTTCGGTGAGACTCAACTTTCTCGTGAGAAAGCTAAGCGTCACGAAGCTTGGATCGTTCTTGAGAAAGCTTGCGAAGAAGCTGAAACTGTTGTTGGTATCATCAACGGTAAAGTTAAAGGCGGTTTCACTGTTGAACTAAACGGTATCCGTGCTTTCCTTCCTGGTTCTCTAGTAGACGTACGTCCTATCCGTGACACTGCTCACCTAGAAAACAAAGAGCTAGAGTTCAAAGTAATCAAGCTAGACCAGAAGCGTAACAACGTTGTTGTTTCTCGTCGTGCTGTTATCGAATCTGAGAACAGCGTTGAGCGTGACGAACTTCTTGAAACTCTACAAGAAGGTACTGAAGTTAAAGGTATCGTTAAGAACCTTACTGACTACGGTGCATTCGTTGACCTTGGCGGTGTTGATGGTCTTCTACATATCACAGATATGGCTTGGAAGCGCGTTAAGCACCCATCTGAGATCGTTAACGTTGGTGACGAAATCCTAGTTAAAGTTCTTAAGTTCGACCGTGAGCGTACTCGCGTATCACTAGGTCTTAAGCAACTAGGCGAAGATCCATGGGTAGCAATCGCTAAGCGTTACCCAGAAGGTCACAAGCTTTCTGGTCGTGTTACTAACCTAACTGACTACGGCTGCTTCGTTGAAATCGAAGAAGGCGTTGAAGGTCTAGTACACGTTTCTGAAATGGATTGGACTAACAAGAACATCCACCCATCTAAAGTTGTTAATGTTGGCGACGAAGTTGAGGTTATGGTTCTTGATATCGACGAAGAACGTCGTCGTATCTCTCTAGGTCTGAAACAGTGTAAAGCTAACCCATGGCAGTCATTTGCAGAAATGCAAGCTAAGGGCGACAAAGTTACTGGTAAGATCAAGTCTATCACTGACTTTGGTATCTTCATCGGTCTTGAAGGCGGTATCGACGGTCTAGTACACCTATCTGACATTTCTTGGAATGTTGCTGGTGAAGAAGCTGTACGTGAGTACAAGAAAGGCGACGAAATCTCAGCAGTTGTTCTTGCAGTAGATGCAGAGCGTGAGCGTATTTCTCTTGGCGTTAAGCAAATGGAAAACGACCCGTTCAACGCATACGTTGCTGACAACAAGAAAGGCGTTCTAGTAAACGGTACTGTAACTGCAGTAGACGCGAAAGGTGCAACTATCGAGCTTGTTGAAGGCGTAGAAGGTTACATCCGTGCTTCTGAAGTTTCTCGTGACCGCGTTGAAGATGCGTCTCTAATCCTAAGCGTTGGTGACAGCGTTGAAGCGAAGTTCACAGGTGTTGACCGTAAGAACCGCGTAATCAACCTATCTATCAAAGCTAAAGATGAAGCTGAAGAGCAAGAAGCAATGGCTTCACTGAACAAGTCTGACGAAGGCGCGTTCGGTAACGCAATGGCAGATGCATTCAAAGCTGCTAAAGGCGAATAATTTAATTTTTCGCTAAGAAAGGGACCTTTGGGTCCCTTTTTTTTTGCTTATTTTTCCGATAGGTCTATAATTTCTAAAAAGAAAACCAACGAGGGTAACTATGACTAAGTCTGAATTAATTGAAAGACTATGCGCTGAGCAAACGCATCTTTCTGCAAAAGAAATTGAAGACGCTGTAAAAGACATTTTAGAGCACATGGCTTCAACATTGGAAAGTGGTGATCGAATCGAAATCCGTGGTTTTGGTAGCTTCTCGCTGCACTACCGTGAGCCTCGCGTTGGCCGTAATCCAAAAACCGGTGACAAAGTAGAGTTGGATGGTAAATACGTTCCTCACTTCAAACCAGGTAAAGAGCTACGCGAACGAGTAAATACAGGAATGTAGATTACTTATCGGAATTTTGAAAAGCGGCATACTACAATGTATGCCGCTTTTTTATGACCATAATATGGTGGTCTGATAAGTAATTTTCCTGCATAATCGTACTGCTAATTAACCAATGAGTGATGAATATGAAAATTATAAAAATAGTCGCTGTTATTGCACTTTTCCTAATTGCACTGGCTTTAGGCTCTCAAAACCAAACTATCGTGAACTTCAATTATCTGCTTGCCCAGGGGGACTTCCACCTATCTACATTACTTGGTGTAGTGTTTGTATCGGGTTTTGTTCTAGCATGGATTGTGTTTGGTAGCATGCACATGAAATCTCAGCTACAGATCCACCGTTTAAAGAAAAAGCTAAACAAGCAATCAAAGCAAGTCGCTGTAGAATCAAAAGCTTGATAGCTGAGAAAGGCTAATACTGAATGTTAGAGTTACTGTTCTTACTTTTACCCATTGCTGCTGCTTACGGCTGGTATATGGGTAATCGTAATGCTCAGCAAGAAAAGCAAAAGCAATCTCATCAGATATCTCGTCAGTATGTGACAGGTCTGAACCTACTTTTGTCAGATCAGTCGGATAAAGCGGTTGACCACTTTATTGAACTGCTTCAAGTTGATAACGAAACGATAGATACGCACCTCGCGTTAGGTAACCTATTTCGTTCTCGAGGAGAGGTTGATCGCGCTATTCGTATCCACCAAAATCTTATTTCCCGCTCCGGTCTTACGATTGACCAAAAAAATCTCGCACTACAGCAACTCGCAAAAGACTATATGGCATCGGGCTTTTTAGACCGAGCAGAGAAAATCTTTGAGCAACTCGTCGATGAGCCAGACCATAAAGAGAGTGCACTTCAACAACTGGTTTCTATCTATCAACAAACCCGAGAATGGAATAAAGCCATTCAATACGGTAATGTGCTAATCAAAATCAGTAAGAAGAAGCTTAAGATGCGTGCCACGGTTGCTCATTTCTGGTGCGAAATGGCAATGCAGGAGCAAGCCGAAGGTAACAAGTCCAAAGCGATACAGCACTTTAAGAAAGCACTCAATGAAGATCCTAAGTGCGTCAGAGCCAGCATAGCATTGTCCAAAATTCATCTGGCTAATGAAGAATATAAGAAAGCGATAGAATATCTTGAATCTGTTGTTGATCAAGACATCGACTTTATTAGTGAAGTACTTCCAACTTTAGCTGACTGTTATCACCACTTGGGGCAGGAAGCTCAGCTTGTCGAATTCCTTAAAGTGTGTATTCAGAAAAAAGCAGGCGTGTCAGCTGAGTTAATGTTGGCCCAGCTAGTTGCACAGCATGAAGATATCGGCTCTGCTCAGGAGCTTTTGACCAAACAACTTCTTAAAAACCCAACGATGAAAGGCTTCTATCGATTGATTGATTATCATATTGCAGAAGCTGAAGAGGGGCGAGCTAAGAACAGCTTAACCACGTTACAATCTATGGTTGGTGAACAACTGAAAATGAAGCCTCACTACCGTTGTAGGAAGTGTGGTTTCTCGACCCACTCACTATATTGGCACTGTCCTTCGTGTAAGGGGTGGGGGACGATCAAGCCGATCCGTGGCCTTGATGGTGAATAAATTTATGGTCAATGTTAGACCAAATTAAATAGTGCAGCTTTCGGGCTGCATTTTTATGAGTAAAATTTAAGACAATAAACTGCGTTAGGAGATGAAATGAACGATCAAAAAATCATTGTAGCCCTGGATTACGACAACCAAGCAGATGCTTTGGCCTTTGTCGATCGAATCGATCCAGCATCTTGTCGCCTAAAAGTAGGTAAAGAGATGTTTACTTTATTCGGACCAGAGTTTGTACGTGAGCTGCACAAGCGTGGTTTCTCGGTTTTCTTAGATTTGAAATTCCACGATATTCCAAACACATGTTCTAAAGCAGTACGTGCAGCAGCAGAAATGGGTGTTTGGATGGTGAACGTTCATGCTGGTGGTGGTGAACGTATGATGACGGCATCACGCGAGATTCTTGAACCTTACGGTAAAGATCGTCCATTGCTGATTGGTGTGACTGTACTGACAAGCATGGAGCAACAAGATCTTGCTGGCATTGGTCTTGATATTGAGCCACAGAAGCAGGTGATGCGTCTCGCTAACCTAACTAAAAATGCAGGTTTAGATGGTGTTGTTTGCTCTGCGCAAGAAGCGTCATTACTAAAAGGTGAGTTGGGCCAAGAGTTCAAGTTAGTTACTCCAGGTATCCGTCCAGTCGGTGCTGATGTCGGTGACCAAAAACGTATTATGACACCAACAAAAGCGATTCAATCAGGTTCTGACTACTTAGTTATTGGCCGCCCAATCACTCAGGCTGCTGATCCAGCTGAAGTGTTAAAGAATATAAACAATGAATTGTTACATATGAATAACAACTAATTATTCTGTAGGTGCATGGTTTATCTCGTTTAATAAAATTAGCAAACGTTTAAACTGTGCACCTTGTAGTGATATTCACTATATAACTCCATTTCTATAACTTTCCTTTCTAAAATATATACTTATCAACATATTCCTTCGACTTTATATTTACTTATTCTAATTGTGGTCTAAATAAACCGACACATATTGTGGTTTTACATAACGATTTTCTCAAATTAACTATAATAATATGACTTGAGTCGATTATTTTTAATATTAATTGGATGTAATTGTTTAATTCAATATTCTTATGAACTAGAGTTTACGAACTAAAGTCTCATCCGACCAGTGCGTAGGTTGGTGATTGTCCACAGGATGTGGTTTAAATGTAATTAATTGGTATGGAGTACTTCCAATTGTTAGCTTATATATTGAGGCGTTTATTGCTTGTCATTCCAACATTTATAGGAATCACAATCTTGATTTTTGCCATTACTCGCTTCGTCCCGGGTGGTCCGGTAGAAAGAATGCTGTCAAAAATGCACTCAGGAACTGACAGTGCGGCAGTAAGCGTTGTGGGTAATAATTCATCATTATCAGATGATCAGATTGCAGAACTCAATGCTTTCTATGGATTAGACAAACCTATATTAGAATCTTATGTTAATTGGCTGTCTAAGATTGTCGTATTAGATTTTGGTGAATCAACTCGTTATTACGAGCCAGTGAGTGACATGATTGCTGAACGTTTACCAATCTCGTTGTTTTATGGAGGCATGACGTTCTTTATTAGTTACTTTATATCAATTCCACTTGGATATTATAAAGCGATCAAACATGGTTCAGTATTTGATTCTACGTCTTCAATTTTAATATTTATTGGTTATGCGTTACCCGGATATGTTGTTGGCGTTTTTTTAATTACACTGTTTGCCTATAACCTTGATTGGTTTCCTATGGGAGGATTCGTCGGAGACGATTTTGAGGACTATGAAAATTGGGTAGACCAAGTCAAGGACATCATGTGGCATGCCGTGCTTCCTCTCATTTGTTATTTGATTGGTGATTTTGCGACGCTCACGATGACAATGAAAAATAACCTTATGGAAAACCTCTCTGCTGATTATATTAGAACAGCCATAGCGAAGGGGTTGCCGTTCAAGCAAGCGGTTAAAAAACATGCGCTACAAAATAGCCTAATTCCGATAGCAAGTCATTTTGGTAACTCATTATTGTTCTTTATGTCCGGCTCTTTTTTGATTGAAGTTATCTTTAATATCGATGGTATTGGCTTATTAGGTTATGAATCAATAATGGAGCGAGATTATCCGGTTGTTATGGGAATTGTCGCTATTAACGCTGCGATGTTGATGATTGGTAATATTGTTTCTGATCTATGTGTTGCCGCTGTCGACCCAAGGGTGAGGTTTGGCGCATGATAAGACTAACCCCACTAACACAGAAAAAGATTAAACACTTTAAAGAGATAAAACGTGGATATTGGTCACTTTTGATCCTGAGTTTCCTACTTATTTTTTCAATCTTCGCTGAGTTTTTTATTAACAGTAAAGCACTCCTCGTTAGCTACAAAGGCGAATGGTCATTTCCTGTTGTCTCAGACGTAAGGCCAGGGACAGACTTCGGGCTAAGCTATGCGAGTGAGGCTGATTATAGAGATCTGAAACAGATTTTTGAGGATGAAGGCGAGGGTAACTTTGTCATCATGCCTATTGTGCCTTGGAACCCTTATGAGCAGGACTTTTCTGGGGACTTCCCACCACTAGCACCGAGTATTGAGAGTAAACATTATTTAGGCACGGATGCGATAGGGCGAGATATTTTAGCGCGTTTAGTTTATGGCTTTCGTATAGCGATGGGGTTTGCCTTAATGACCATGGCCATCTCTTATGCGATTGGTACTGTGGTCGGGTGTTGTATGGGCTTCTTTGGTGGCAAGTTTGATTTGTTTGTTCAGAGGCTAATAGAGATTTGGTCGATGGTGCCGTTTCTGTACGTGATTATGATCTTAGTCTCGATAACCCAGCCAACGTTTACCTTGTTTGTCGCGATTAATGTTTTGTTCGGCTGGATGGGAATCACTTGGTATATGAGAACCATGACATATAAAGAATCTGCTCGCGAATATGTGATGGCAGCCCGAGCGTTAGGTGCTTCTACAACGCGTATCCTAGTGCATCATATCTTACCCAATACTATGGTTATGATAGTGACCTTAGCGCCATTTACGATTGCCGCCAACATTACCGCACTGACGGCGCTCGACTATCTAGGGCTCGGCCTGATGCCTCCTACGCCTAGTTGGGGTGAATTACTACAGCAAGGGAAATCGAATCTAGATGCTCCTTGGATTGTGATCTCAGTTGTCGGAGCCATCGTTGCAGTTTTAGTCATGGTGACATTTATAGGTGAAGCGATACGCTCGGCATTTGATCCCAAAAAGTTCACACGTTACGTATAAGCCTAGATTCAGACATTTACAGGAAGTATCCAATTACAGGATGTAATTATGAATAGAACACTCTCAATATGTATTTCAGCGTTGATGGCGGGTTTATCCACGTCTGCTTTCACGCAAACCACTGCTTTACCGCAGGGCGTTGAATGGTTGTCTAACAACAATGAACCACTTTTTGCTTCACAAGACGCGATACGCGGCGGCACCTTACGTACATTCATGGCCAGTTTTCCTCAGACCTTGCGTAGCGTTGGGCCAGACGCAAATTCAGGGTTACGTCATTACTTTATGGATGGTGCCCCAAAGCTTGCTCAGCGACACCCTAATACGGGCAAGTGGATTCCACAGTTAGCGACTGATTGGGCGTTCTCTGAAGACAACAAAACGGTCTACTTTAAGCTTGATCCCAATGCGACATGGTCTGATGGAGAGAAAATAACGGCAGATGACTATCTGTTTATGCTCACTTATTATCGCTCTAAAGATATCGTTGACCCTTGGTATAACGATTTCTTTTCAACGTCCATTATTGATGTGATTAAAGTAGATGAATACACCATTGCCGTAGAAACCGCTGTTGAGCAGAGCCAAGACGCTCTAATGGTGTTGATCAATATGCCAAGTAACGGCTTTCAACCAAGACCAAAACACTATTTTGCGGATGAGAAAGATGCAAATAATGACGGTATGGTTGATAACTTTGTTCGTAAATATAACTTCAAGAGTGAACCCACAGCAGGCCCTTATTACCTAGATAAAGTTAAAAAAGGTAAGAGTGTTACCTTCAAACATGTCGGTGAAAAGTGGTGGGGCTATTCAAATCGCTATTATCAGAATCGCTACAATGTCGATAAGGTGCGTATTACGGTTATTCGTGACTTTGATATCGCTCTAAAGCACTTTGAAAAAGGTAAATTGGATTATTTCGATTTCGTACTTCCTGAATATTGGCATGGGAAATCTGACTCCCAAGGCTTTAAAGATGGTTACATCCAGAAGTTTTGGGGGTTCAATCAAACACCGCAAGGTGCCGGTGGTTTATGGATGAATACTGCGCAACCATTGCTCGATGATATCAATGTTCGTAAGGGCATAATGCACGCTACCGACTATGACGGAATGATTAAAAACATCATGCGTGGTGACTATTCTCGTAAGCCACATGGGCTCGGGTTTGGACATGGGCAGTACGATAACCCAACGAATAAAGCGCCAGAATTTGACCCTCAGTTAGCGGCTGAGCACTTTGCAAAAGCTGGCTTTGACGCCATTGGATCTGATGGTATCCGTATCAATAAACAAGGTCAGAGGCTTTCGTTTGCTATCACCTACGGTTACAACGCATGGACGCCAAGAATTGCGTTTCTCCGAGAGCAAGCCAAGTTAGCGGGTCTCGACTTTACTCTTAACTTGGTCGATGGGTCATCGGCGTTTAAATACATTCTAGAGAAGAAGCATCAATTGGCTTTTCTCAATATGGGCTCGGGTGAAATCCCTTCTTACTGGGAGTATTTGCACTCAGACAACGCCAATAAACCGCAAACCAATGCACACACTAACTACAGCAGTCCTGAACTGGATAAATTGATAGAAGCGTATGATGCTGAGTTTGACCAAGCAAAGCGTTATCAACTCTCGTATCAGATTCAAGATTACGTTACACAGGCTAATATCATCGTTCCAGGCTATATGGTGCCGTATTCACGCGCTGCGCATTGGCGTTGGGTCCAATATCCAGAGAATCCAATGACTAAGCAGACAGAGTCTATCTTCCACCCGATGGATATTGGTAGTTTCTGGATAGATCCTTCACTGAAGAAAGAGACGCAAGCGTCGATGAAGTCAGATAAAACCTATACTCCGGTTTCATTTGTTGATGACCGTTTTAAGTTGTGACGGATGCTTGTATGAATATGGAATATAAACAAGATCCTAATTGCGACGTGGTGTTGGAAGTAAAAGATCTAGAAGTCACTTTTGATACTGACTCGGGAGTCGTTCAGGTACTGCATGGCGTCAGCTTCAAAGTTAAAAAAGGCAAAACTCTAGGTCTGGTTGGCGAGTCTGGTTGTGGTAAAAGCGTCACATCAATGTCGATTATGGGTCTGCTACCTAAACCTTATGGTCAAGTTGTCGGTGGGGAGATCCTTTATAACAATCAGGATCTCGTTACCTTGCCATCAGATTCTATGTATGAAATGCGTGGTAACTCGATCTCAATCATCTTCCAAGATCCAATGACGGCACTTAATCCGGTACATAGTATCGGTAAACAGCTAATGGAGGTGTTGGCGCTTCATCGACCTGAGTTGAAGAAAGCTGATAGAAGAGAATATGCGGTCAAGATGTTGGAAAAGGTCAAAATTCCAATGCCAGAGAAACGCATCGATGAATATCCGCATAACCTATCTGGTGGGATGAGACAGCGCGTAATGATAGCTATGGCTCTTGCGTGCAAGCCAGACGTGTTGATTTGTGATGAACCAACCACGGCTCTAGATGTTACGGTTCAAGCCTCCATTTTGGAGTTGATGATAGAGCTACAACAAGAGACAGGTATGGCGATGCTGTTTATCACTCACGATTTAGGTGTTGTTGCAGAGGTGTGTGATGACGTAGCTGTCATGTATGGAGGGCGTGTTGTTGAGTATGCAGATGTATTTGAGCTGTTCGATTACCCGAAACACCCTTATACAAAGCGCTTACTGGGTTTAATGCCAAGTTTGGATCATCCGCCAAAGCAACAAATAGAGCTCACACCAATTGATACTTCGTTGTTTCCAGAGTTTAAGGGGTAGCTTAATGTCAGAAGTATTAAGAATCGAAAACGTTACTCAGCATTTCGTCTCTGGAAAAAGATTGTTCTCAAAAGGGTATGTGGTTAAGGCCGTTGACGGCGTCTCTTTTTCTCTGCATCAAGGGCAAACCTTGGGTCTGGTTGGGGAATCAGGGTGCGGAAAGAGTACATTGGGACGAACAATATTGAAGTTGTTTGAACCAACATCTGGACGAATTTTCTTTGAAGGAAAAGACATCACCCATTGGAAAGCTCGGGAGATGAGACCGCTTCGTAAAGAGATGCAGATTGTCTTTCAAGATCCGATGGAGTCTCTCAATCAACGACATACGATCGGTATGATTTTGGAAGAGCCCTATATTATCCATAATGTCGGTACCAATAAAGAGCGTAAGCAGTGGGTATTAGAGTTGTTGGATAAGGTGGGTTTGGTCAGAGAGTCGGTTGATCGTTACCCTCATGAGTTTTCTGGTGGACAACGTCAACGTATCGGAATTGCTCGGGCCATCGCTCTAAAACCTAAACTGCTTATTTGTGATGAATCCGTATCAGCACTAGACGTGTCGGTACAAGCACAGATTATTAATTTGCTCTTAAACTTACAGAAGGAGATGAATCTAGCAATTATTTTTATTTCCCACGATCTTTCTGTTGTTAAACAGGTTTCGGATGACGTCGCTGTAATGTATTTGGGCAAGATTGTGGAATATAGCTCTGCGATGGAAATATATAACAGCCCCAAAAATGAATATACAAAGAAACTACTTTCAGCAATACCAATAACACACCCTAATCGCAGGAAGCGTACAAAGGGAAAATAGCATTAATACAATTCTGTACAAAATAATACAAAGAAAATTTGTAATTCAATTGTAAAGTAATTTGGCAGCAAGGTTCTGTTGCTAAAAAGTCCATCGATATTTAGTGATAAATATTGAGGTATTTGTTTACTTAAAATTTGATGGATTATTTAAATAAGTTCAATGACTGAACTTAACGTTCATGGAAGTTAAAAAGCATGCATAACACAATAAAGTGGAAGGTGAATCCGATCGCAATATTGTTAGGTACTATGTTTACTTTATCTGTTTACGCAGAGGAAGGTAATAGTGTTGACAATATTAACGATAAGGTTGAATCAACACAAAGTGAAAGCGATGCATCTTGTATAACTTGTAATATCAGTGGGTCCGTTACCGCTGGTTATTCAACAAACATATACAACAAAGATGACTATCGCGCAGACCGAAGCTTTTCATGGAATGGTTCACTGAAATATGCACTTTCTAAAAATATGAAAACGTATATATCTTCGGGCGGGTATCGAGCCTTAGATGATGAAGTAGGGACATACGCTACTGATTCGGTTATAGGGCTAAGCCACTCTAAGTTATATGAGTTTGGGGAGAGTGGAAAAATAGGTGCAAGTGGGCAATTTACTATTCCCACCTCTGAAGCGTCTCGTAACGATAAGTTACAAACCGCATTCAGATTAGCTGTTCCAATTAGTTTCGAACACTGGGGAGTGAATTTTAATATATCGCCCCGACTTAGAAAGAATTTTCATCAATATAAAACGTATGGTGGCAAGTCTCTCACTGAGTGGACTTATTCCTTATTTACAGGAGCAAGTTACAGCTGGGAAAAGTTAAGTTTGGGAATTGATGCTTTGGGTGGAAACACTATCAGTTATCAAGGAACCAGACGTGATTCAGTTGATTATGGCGGTTCTATCTATGGAGCTTATGACTTTAACGACAACTGGTCATTTACTCTTACAGCCGCAACGTCAGGCGCATATGCAGATGCAGAACGAGGCACATTGGGCAATATCGATCTATTCGATGCAGACAAAGCCTCTTACTCAGCAGATATAACATTCTCATTCTAGGGAAATAAAAATAATAAAAGGATTCAATATGGACTTTAAAAAGATTGCATTAAGCTCCGCAATTACGGCTATTTTGGCTGGGTGTGGTGCTGATGACCAAGCATACGAGCTTCAAGACCGAGATTCTAAGGAAGTCGCAGTACAAGACCTTAAAGAGGGCCGTTGGTTTTATGTTCCAACGACAGGTGCTGCTCCGAGATTTGCACTCAACCAATTTCCGTTCCTACAAGGTATGGGACGCTATGTAGAACTCTGTTATACCAAACACGGTCTAGAGGTTCGTGCGTTTGACAAGGACCACCCTGAGACTTCGTTACCAAAAGACGAAAACAACTATTGTGAAAACGTAAACAAAGATAATATTGCCAGTGATGATCCTCTCAACTTCGCACAAGTGTTACAAATTCCGGGTGACTTTGCCGCTTACCGCTGTAAGGAAGATGCGTACGACGACTGTACTAATACCGAAGAGATAAATGACGATAAAAGCTTAGACTATCGCAAGAAGACTCACTTCACACCTAAACCAGAAGAGCTGATCGTATCTGAGTTGAACTGGGAAGATCTTTATGGCTTGAAGGATGGGATTACTGAGCAAGGTACTGCACAAGTTATATCCTGGGATTTTGACCCTGAAAACGGTATTCTCAATTTCGAGTTAGAGCGCACTTTCCAAGTCGATTTAGATAACCTTTCGGACTACATTAATTTTTCAACTAAATCTGGCTTAGAAGAAGCATTGGTTGATGGTGCCTTTAAGGCGCGTTTCTACTACTCATTGGTTCATGAAAGCGTGGTTGCTTCTGACAACTACCAACCTGTGATGTATCCGGTCGGTGATGAAAACGATATAGGCTTCTTCACTACACAAACGAAAAAGCTTAACCCGATCACCAACAAGTATGATCGTGATGTTGTTTATCTGAATCGATTTAACCCAGACAACGGTACGATCAAATACTATCTGACGGACAACTTCTTCGAAGATAAGAATAAGCTTTTCTTAGACTCGACTATTCAAACCATCGACAAAATGAACAAAGCGCTGTCTTTGTTTGGTAATGATGCCGGTAAACCAGCGATTGAAATCGTCAACTCATCGGCACCTGCAGGCATCCATCCAGGCGATCTGCGCTATAACATTATTAACTTGGTTGATGAGCCACTAGCGAATGGCCTGCTAGGTTATGGCCCTTCAGTGGCTAACCCGGTGACAGGTGAAATCATAAAAGCACATGTTAACCAATATGCAGGTGTGGCCAGAACAGGTGTTCCTTATTATTGGGATAACCTAGCACGTTTTTACAACCGAAATGAGTTGTCGCTGAATGGTTTACCAGCACTGCCGACTGAAGATGATTCAGCTCCTGCCGTTGCTGAAGTAGAAAGCCGTATTCAACAGCTATCGACTATGGCAGCAATGTCTAAGTTACCTAAAGTTGATGACGTAGCGCCAGCCTTGACTAAAAAAGAGCTCACGGGTGACCGAACACCTTCGCGAGCTCCGACCATTCTTACCAAAAACTTCAGTGACGATATGGACTTTGAAGATGTCGTAGCGGCTGAAGAGAACCGTCTGGCATTCTGGTCTGAAAACAATGCATACCCAATTGAAGCGTCGTGGGTCTCTTCAACCAGTAAAGCGATGCTTGATAACCTTAAGTTCGATGACGACCGCTACTTTAACATCAAGGTTGATGATAATGGCGTTGAAACATCACGAGAACTACGACGTTGGAAGTACTTACCAAAAGATCTTCAACAAGAGGCTGCTGATGCGATAACCGTTGCAACATATAGCAATACACTTGTTCATGAATTGGGTCATAACGTTGGTTTACGTCATAACTTCAAAGGTTCGAACGACAAGGAAAATTACTACACCCTAGAACAGGCTCATGCTCTTGGTCTAAATAATATTCCAGCTTACAGCTCAACCATGGACTATGCACCAAGCATGTTGGATGAAACGCCAACATGGGGCCTATATGATATTGCAGCGTTCAAGTTTGGCTATGGGCGTAAAGTAGAAACCATTCAAGACTCTTCATCAGCGATGCCAACGGCGGTTGCAAATCCAGGTGATGAGGGTACTGACGAAGAGAAAGCAGCTTATCAACAATACCTTGCGGATCTACAGGCGTATCAGCAAAGCTTTGCCAACCGTTTTGGCAACAATGTGGACAATGACTCATTGATGGTATGTAGCGAAATCATGGCGCTATCGGGCGATCAAGCCGGCAAGTCTCTTTATAACTGTGATTTCAGTCGTTTCGATATTGCCGCGTTAAGTGATGATCCTGAAGATTATGCAAAAACGCGATATGGTGTACTTTACTACTTAGATAATGTACACAATATCGAACGTAAGAGTTACGGTTTCTGTACCGATGGTAACGTTTCTCTTAACAGTGATTGTAACCGTTTTGATGAAGGTACAAGTCTTAACGAGATCGTTGCATATGAATGGCAGAGCTACTTAGACAGCTATGATCGCCGTAACCTTGCAGAATACAGCACCAATGGTTTGTATTCTTCGGATTACCCTGGCTACATTGTTCGTCGTTATCGTGAGATGACATCAATCCGTGACAAGATGGAAGATTTAGAACGCATTGATGATCTATACAATAACCTTGGTTACACATCTTCCACGGATAAGCCGGGTGATTTCTTACTGCGATTAGCTTCTAACGAGACTTACTGCACAACACCAGGCGCTGAAGCAAATTACTGGTTCTGTGACTATGCAGATGGCGCTAAGAACGCAGCAGCATACTTCTTGGATGTGTTAGCGACGCCAGAACATCAGTGTGTGATTCAAAATGCCAGCGGTGATCAAAAAGTAATTTCATTTGGTCAGCTTCTTAACAACAACTCTCACTTGTTACCTGCAAACTACGATTTGATTGATGCGAACTGTTTTGATGAGCAAGCCGCTAAATTCATCGAAGATGCAGATAGTGGTTATACAGCTGTTGCAGAGACGAAAAATGGTCGTTTCTTGAATTCAATAGGTAGCTTTGATCCTGATTACCCTTGGTCAAATGCAGTATCTGTACTAGGTAGCTGGCCAGACAAAGCGTTAGCAAGCTATTTCCTGGCTCGTCGTTACTCAAATCGTTATACCGATGAAGTGAGCTTCGCATCGCTATTAGATCTTCCTGGAGTGCAAGAGCAGTATGAAGATATCATCTCAAACATGATCTCAAACGAAGGTTTAAATACACCGGTAGAGTTGGTTGATGCTGAGGGTAAAGTCTACAACAACCTAAATGGCGTTGATGTAAACCTGCACATTACGGAGAAAATGGAATCACTCTCTCCAATGCCGCGAGGTATTGAGCGATTCTTTGGAATCTCTGGTCGAGACCGTCAACGTATTGGTGATTTGATTTTGAGCATGGGTGTCGATGAAATGCAATCGAATGACTACACGGTGAAATCTTTAGGTAAGGCTCAGTTGGATGCATTTACGAAACAGCAAGACCGCTACGGCTTGATTGCAGGAGAAAAAGTTGAGTTTGTCATTGACGGCGAAACTTACGTGGCGACCAAGGCAAACAAGCTGGCTTATGAATATGCCAACCAGTTAGTCAGCTCTGATGGCTACGCGTTGAAAGTCTACCTAGATAACTATGATTCTACGGAACTTGCAACGATTGTGACCAATGTTGAAACAGCATGGGGGCCTTTCAGAACCGATATCCTGCCTCAATATCATGATGCCGTTTTGTTACTTGATGCACCGATGGTGAATGCTATGAAGACGAACATTGATGTTGATATCGCAGCAGGAGTCTTAAGCTTTGCAACGTCGTTTAATAACTTTGTCGATGCAGGTATTGCTTCGGGCGACGTTGTCTACGACGCGTCAGCAGGTACTGTTCAGTATAAAGGTGGTGAAGCTCAGCCGGTTTCAAAAGCATATGCTGCATACTCTGATGCGATGATTCTAATCTTTAATGACTTAGGTGACTCGATGATGTCGGCTGTAGATAATCTATATGCGGGCTATGTTGCGGCTTCAGATGCAGACAAAGACCTGTGGGCGAAAGATCTTAATATGATCAAAGCCTACCAGAGTGGTGACATTGCGAGCGTTGCAGGTAAGTATTACGAATTGCTTGATCGCTTGCCAAATGCTGAAGATTTTTAACGGGTAAATTTCCATTAGAAATAACAAAAGGCTCGCATTTGCGAGCCTTTCTTTTCTAGTTCATGTTTCCGTTAGATGCCACTAAGCAGCGATAACTGGAGCGCCACTATGGAACTTAAAGTCGCTGTCGTCAGATGTAATGAGCTCCGCTTCTACACGTGCGAAGTGAGCGACACGCTCGGAAATATCTTTACCTGCAATTTGTTCTGCAAGCTCTAGATAATCTTGGTAGTGACGAGCCTCTGAACGAAGAAGAGACACGTAGAACTTCTCCATATCTTCTTCCAGGAAAGGTGCGAGTTTTGCGAAGCGCTCACAAGAGCGTGCTTCAATAAAGGCACCAATAATCAATTTGTCCACTAAAGCGTCTGGCTCATAGGTTTTCACATGTTTAATCAAGCCTTTTGCGTAGCGACCTGCTTCGATAGGTTGATATGTGACACCTTTCTTTTCCATTAGCTCCATCACTTGGTAAAAGTGGTGCAGTTCCTCTTTGATTAGCAGTACCATTTTGTCGATGAGATCGTCGCCATAAGCACAGCCATCTTTGGCTGTTATCTGCTTTGATGCGTTGCTATTACCACGCAGCGATTCTAAATCTCCTTTACGGCGGTAGGCGAACTCTTCGTATGGTTTAATCCACTCATTTAGCTGAATTGCACTTTCTTTATCAACCGCATACTTACGAATCAGAAATAGGGCACTTTGAGCGGCTTTTAGCTCACACAACATGTGATCGCGCAAAATGATATGCAGGTTTTCTGGCTTTTTGGCTTCGTCGATCCAAGAGTCTGGCGTTTCGGCTTTTAGAAAGGAATGAATAGGAGCTAATAGTTCTTGATACATGCTAAAGCTTGAGTAGTTTTGGAAAAACGAGATATTACCACAGGAACATTAAGGTTAGGAGGGGCTTTCTTGGTGTAAAAAGGCCGCCAATGAGGCAGCCTTAGGGAGAGTTGTATTAGATGAGTGGAATTACCACTTCTTCTTCTGACCAAATAGCGCATCCATATCGTCTTCGCGTTCTTTGGACTCCATTTGTTGAAGCTCTTGTGCATTGCGATCTTGGCGCTTTTGATCAAGTTCGTTCAGCATCTCTTGTAACTTCTCACGAGCCTGGTTCGAATATGGGTCATTTTTCGTGGTCAGTGCGTCAATACCCTTACGAAGCAGTTGAATAGCTGTACCGGGTTGGCCGCGAGCAATTGAGTCGTTAGCACGTTTAATTACGTTCTCGATGTTGATTCGAATCTGGATAGTCTCTAGGCGAGCATTCTCTGCAACGTAAGCTTGAGTTTCAAAACGACCCTTATTGTGTTCACTTCGAATCGTATCACGTAGGCGTTTAACCAACTTCAACATCATAATGGCTTGCTTGTCACTACTAGGGACACGGAATGCAGTGCTTTCACCACCTTGATAGTTCTCTTTAAGCTGAGTGATCTGTTGCTTCACACTCTCAATGCGTTGGGCAAGTTGTTTGTTCTTCGGGTCGAGCTGATACATGTTTTCAAGCGAATCAAGGATACGTGTGTTTAAGCACACAAGTAGGTCTTGGCTAAACGGCATATGATGCGCGTTACCAATCAGCTCTTCCGTTCCATCGATAATGGTCAAATAACGAGAAGATTCCTGTTTCTTCGCTGTTTCTACCTTAACTTTGTACTGAAGCATGATGTTGTAGCCCAATACCAACACCAAAAGAATGGCTACTAAGGCAATAATTAAACCAATATTCATATAATTGCGTCTGCTTGTTGTGTTCTATCGCTAACTTCAGAGGATACACGATTCCATAGAGTATCTACACCCGTAAATCGCTTATCTGCCTTGTAAATTTTGATTTGCCATTATCTCTTGTTCATGTTGCTACGTAATCAAAAAGTGAAAACTATTTACCGATAATGAGGGATTGATTACAAAGGAGTGACGACGGTTTCATATCAGGCTCTATAAAAACTCAATTTTCCTATCATTTTTGCCAGTAAGGCGTTATAACTATTTATTATATTCGCTAAGTTTAACTCGCTTACTTTCTTAATAAGTTAGCACTGAAATGAGTAAAGGATTACGAGGTCACCGATGAAGTTACAACAACTGAAGTACATTGTTGAAGTAGTCAACCATAACCTGAATGTCTCTGCGACAGCTGAGAGTCTTTATACGTCTCAGCCGGGCATCAGTAAGCAAGTTCGTTTGCTTGAAGACGAATTAGGTATCCAGATCTTCGAGCGTAGCGGTAAACACCTGACTCAAGTGACGCAAGCAGGTGAAGACATTGTTCGAATCTCGCAGGAAATTCTTGCTCGCGTCGAGAGTATCAAAGCGGTGGCTGGCGAACATACTCACCCAGAAATGGGTACTTTGAACATTTCAACTACTCATACTCAAGCTCGTTATGCGTTGCCTGACGTGATTAAAGGCTTCACCGCTCGTTATCCAAAAGTATCACTTCACATGCACCAAGGCACGCCAAGCCAGATGTCTGAAGCTGTGGCGAAGGGTACTGCGAACTTTGCAATTGCGACAGAAGCTCTTCATCTCTATCAAGACGCGATCATGTTGCCGTGTTATCACTGGAATCGTTCAATAGTGGTGACGAAAGACCATCCGTTGGCGCAAAAACAGAACGTAACTATCGAAGACTTAGCGGCATACTCGCTAGTGACCTATGTATTCGGTTTTACTGGTCGTTCAGAACTCGACACTGCGTTTAACAAAGTCGGATTAACACCACGTGTTGTGTTTACCGCAACCGATGCCGATGTAATTAAAACTTACGTGCGTATGGGGATTGGTGTTGGTGTTATTGCGAGCATGGCGATTGATGCGGAGCAAGATACAGACCTAGTGGCGATTGATGCGAGCCACCTATTTGGTGCGAGCACAACCAGTATCGGCTTCCGTCGTGGTACCTTCTTACGTTCATACATGTTCGATTTTATGGAACGTTTTGCACCACACTTAACGCGCCCTGTCGTTGAACAAGCGATTTCGTTGAAATCAAATGAAGAAATTGAAGAGATGTTTAAAGACATCGAACTTCCGGTAAGATAGATATTATGATGTTCAGGCCTGCTTTTTGAGTAGGCCTGATTACTATCAGCTGTCCACCAATACTTTCTATTTGCATGGCTTCCACCTACAATCCCTCCATTACAGGGGGCCGCATGCAATCCAAATTCCAAATTCTTGATTCCTTTCTTCATCAACACCAAGTTTATTGGCGTTCTGAGCCGTTCCATCTTTGCCAGCAAGATGAACTTCCGTGGCGTAGCCACAATCAACCTCTGTTTACTTGGCTACAATCGCTTAGTAATGATCAGATCTTGGCTTTCAAAGAGCAGCCAGCGTCTCTGATAGAAGAGTTGAACGCATTTTTCCCTGAATTATCTCAAGTTGTTGAGGCTGTTGAGCTCTCGACATTGAAAAGAGAAGGGTTAGATCTCCCTAAAGGAACGAACACAGGAATCCCTGGGCGAAAGCTAGAGCAGATCATGTCGATGAGTGAAGCAGTATTGGGTCACCACAAAGGAACGGAGTGGCTGGAATGGTGCTCTGGCAAAGGGTTCCTAGGGAGAGTCTTATCGCAACAGTCGCAGCAACAAGTGACCAGCTTTGAATGGCAGCAGTCGCTGTGTGACAGTGGCCAAGCGATTGCTGATGCGCAGCAGCTGCCGATGCAATTCGTGCAAGGGGACGCTTTTTCAGAAGACTCCGATAAGGTGTTTAACCACAATCAACATGCGGTAGCACTCCACGCTTGTGGTGATTTACACGTCACCTTGCTCAATAAGGCGGTGAACCACTCGCTTCCAGCGGTTACGGTCTCACCATGTTGCTACCACTTGATTCAGTCCGAACGCTATGAAGCAATGTCAAAAGTGGCGCAGTCTGCACAGCTTTCTCTTTCGAAATCTGACCTGCGAATTCCATTGCAGGAAACCGTCACTGGAGGAGAGCGTGTTAAGAGGCATCGTCAATTGGAGATGAGCTTTCGATTGGGCTTTGGTCAGCTGATTAAGCGTGAGCTTGGAGTTTTAGAGTATTTACCAGTTCCGAGCATCAAAAAGTCAGAATTGTCTCAGGGGTTTGAAGCATTTTGCTGGTGGGCAGCGAATCAGAGAGAGATCGTTTTACCTAGCGAGCTAGATTTCGAGTTATATGAAAGGTTAGGTGAGCAGCTTTTCTGGGATATGGAGCGACTGAGTTTGGTACAGCAAGTGTTTAGAAGACCATTAGAAATATGGCTAACTTTGGATAGGGCGCTCTACCTAGAGGAGCAGGGCTACCAAACGTCGATTGAGCAGTTTTGCGAAAGACACATCACGCCACGTAATATTCTGATTCGAGGCTGGAAGTCGGATAGCTAAAGTAGACGCCAACTAGTGTTGCCAGCTATAAGATATAAAAAAGCCAGCTTGAAAAGAATCAAGCTGGCTTTTACATTTCTAGTCAGTCAAAACTGTCTAGCAATCTTCTTAGTTGAACATTGCGATAGCTTCAGCTGGATCTACGTATTCTAGGTCAAAGCTCTCTGCAACTTCTTTGCAAGTTACTTTACCGTGGATAACGTTTAGACCTTCTAGGAAGCCTTTGTCTTCTAGAAGTGCTTCACGGTAGCCTTTGTTCGCTAGTTTAACAATGTAAGGAAGTGTTGCATTGTTTAGTGCGAATGTTGAAGTGCGAGCAACGGCACCTGGCATGTTAGCAACACAGTAGTGAACTACGTCGTCAACGATGTAAGTTGGTTCTGCGTGTGTTGTTGCGTGAGAAGTCTCGAAACAACCGCCTTGGTCGATTGCAACGTCAACGACTGCTGCGCCTGGCTTCATCTTAGCGATGTGCTCTTTAGTCACTAGTTTAGGAGCAGCTGCGCCTGGGATTAGTACAGCGCCGATAACTAGGTCAGCTTCAAGAACGTGCTTCTCGATAGCGTCTTCAGTAGAGTAAACCACTTTAGCGCGGCCTTGGAACTCTTCATCTAGGCGACGAAGTGTATCAACGTTACGGTCTAGGATAGTTACGTCTGCACGTAGGCCAACAGCCATACGAGCTGCGTTAGCACCTACTACGCCGCCGCCGACAACAACAACTTTTGCTGGCTCAACACCTGGAACGCCGCCAAGTAGAAGACCACGACCGCCGTGAGATTTCTCAAGAGTTTGTGCACCCGCTTGAATAGACATGCGACCTGCAACTTCAGACATTGGCGCTAATAGTGGCAAGCGACCCATATTATCTGTTACAGTCTCATAGGCTACGCAGACAGCTTTGCTCTTGATAAGCTCTTCAGTTTGTGGAAAATCTGGTGCAAGGTGTAAATAAGTAAATAATATTTGCCCTTCACGAAGCATAGCTCGCTCGACAGCTTGAGGTTCTTTAACCTTTACAATCATATCTGCTTTCGCGAATACGTCAGCAGCAGTAGGAAGAATGGATGCGCCTACAGCGATGTAATCATCGTCTGAAAAGCCGATACCGTTGCCGGCATTGGTTTCAACAAAAACTTGGTGACCATGTGAGATTAGTTCTCTCACGCTAGCTGGGATCATACCAACACGGTACTCGTGGTTTTTGATTTCCTTAGGTACGCCAATAATCATCCTGAATCCTCATTTTATTTTGGTTGTATAATCTATAGTAGTTGTATTAACTGTGTGTAGGGTAATTCTGTCGAATTAATATCTAGTATAGATATGTTGAGATAAAATTTGATACTGAATATTAAAAAGTTGTAGTATATTTTTTTGCAAGGAAGTAATAAGGTGGAATAAAAAATGGCAGACAACTATAAGAAGCCGTCCAAGGAACTAGACCGTATCGACCGCAACATTCTTAATGAGTTGCAAAAAGACGGTCGTATTTCGAACGTTGAACTTTCAAAACGTGTGGGTCTTTCTCCGACTCCGTGTCTTGAACGTGTTCGTCGTTTGGAGCGTCAAGGGTACATTACAGGGTATACAGCGCTGCTTAATCCTCAGTACTTAGATGCATCACTATTGGTGTTTGTTGAAATCACATTGAACCGCGGTGCGCCAGATGTGTTTGAACAATTTAACACTGCCGTTCAAAAACTAGACGACATCCAAGAGTGTCATTTAGTGTCGGGTGACTTTGACTATCTTTTGAAAACACGTGTATCGGATATGGGTGCTTACCGTAAACTTCTAGGTGATACGCTATTGCGTCTACCTGGTGTTAACGACACTCGTACTTACGTGGTAATGGAAGAAGTGAAACAAACCAACCAGCTGGTGATTAAAACTCGTTAATCATCAATGGTCGAACAGCAAGAAAGCGGAACTTAGTTTCCGCTTTCTTGCTTTCTGGAATTGGGTTTTTCCGTTTGATATGGTTAAATCAACAGTAGTTTTTATCAAACACATTTATAAAGCTGGTTTATGTTCAAAGAGAGCGGCAACAAAGTCGAAACAATCATCAAAACGAGTGAAGAGCCTCAGTCTTCTCGTTTGACGGGTACCCAACGCTTAAAAGAGTGCAGCCTGATTCTAGGTGTGCTGTTTTCAATTCTTCTTGCCGTCGCATTGCTGACTTTTAATCCGGCAGATCCATCTTGGTCTCAAACGGCTTGGGGTGGCGACATTCAAAACGCAGGCGGCTATGTTGGTGCTTGGTTAGCTGATACCCTGTTTTTTGTCTTTGGTTCTCTAGCTTACCCTCTGCCTATTCTTATTACGCTGGCGGCATGGGTTCTTTTCCGCAAGCGCGACGAAGATGAAACCATCGACTTCATGCTATGGGGTACTCGCTTACTTGGCCTCACGATTCTTCTATTAACCAGCTGTGGTTTGGCAGATATCAACTTTGACGATATCTGGTACTTTTCATCAGGTGGTGTGATTGGTGATGTACTAACTAGCTTAGCGTTGCCGACATTAAACATCTTAGGTTCTACATTAGTGCTGCTCTTTTTGTGGGGGGCGGGCTTCACTCTGTTAACAGGTATCTCTTGGTTAAGCATTGTTGAATGGTTAGGTGATTCGGCAATCCGTCTATTTACCGCGCTTGTCAATAAAGTGCGTGGTCACGACCAAGAGGTAATGGAGCCTGAATTAAGAGAAGCTGAGCAGCACGATGAACTACAACTAGCGGCGTCGAATCCGCCAATTGAGGGTATTGCTGAAGAGGTTGAAGAAGCACATGACCCACTGACGAGCGATCCTAGCCTACACTTCTCGGCAACCGCTGAACCAGAAGTGGAAATGCCTGTGGCAGAAGAGCCTAAGCGTCACTTCAATATTCATATGCCTGAAAAAGCGCCAGAAGCTGCAGTTAAAACATCTCCTACAGAACAAGCTGCGTTTACACAAGAGATCGTTGAGCCTCAACCAATAGAAGTACCTAAGCCAGTTGAAAGACCTGAGCCAGTTTATCATGCGCCGGAAGAGCCATTGGAAGAAGGTGTAGAGCGCTCTAAGCAGCTGAATGCAACAATAGAGCAGCTAGAGCATGCTGCGATGGATGAGGATGACTTAGCCGAGCAAGCGCAAGCAGAAGCTCATCATTCGCAAGCTGCTTATCAAGAGTACATGCAAGAGCAGCCTGCTGAGCCTCAGGCTGCGCCAGAGCCTGTTGTTGAACAAGAACCCGAATATATTGCGGAGCCGTTACAAAACAGTGAACCAGTAGAACAAGTATCGTTTACATCGGACCCAGAGCCAGAAATTGTGCCAGAACCTATGTTCATTGAACAACCTGCTGCTGATAATGAGATTGCTGAAGAAACTGCTTTTGAAGAGACACCTCGTCAAGAATCTAGTATTGACGAAAGTAATTTGAACGAAACGGAGACTCAAGTAGATAAAGTTGAAGAGCAGGCGATTGACTTGCCTTGGGAAGAAGTAACGGAAGAAGAATCGGCACACCCAGACCAAGATGTTGCGGCGTTCCAGAATATTGTTTCTGAAGCTCAGGCGAATATGGCAGCCGCGCAAAACCCGTTCTTGGTTCAAAAAGAGCCTAATCTGCCTAAGCCAACGTCACCGATGCCGACCCTAGAACTACTTTATCACCCTGAGAAGCGTGACAACTTTATTGACCGCGATGCTCTAGAAGATATCGCTCGTCTGGTTGAGTCAAAACTAGCTGACTACAAGATTAAAGCTGAGGTAGTGGATATTTTCCCTGGCCCAGTTATTACTCGATTTGAACTTGACCTTGCTCCGGGTGTGAAAGTGAGTCGAATCTCAAGTCTATCGATGGACTTAGCACGTTCATTGTCCGCGATGGCAGTCCGTGTTGTAGAGGTTATTCCGGGTAAACCATACGTAGGTTTAGAACTGCCAAACATGAGTCGACAAACAGTCTTCTTCTCTGATGTGGTGGGTAGTCAGCAGTTTATTGATGCTAAATCACCAACAACAGTCGTGATGGGGCAAGATATCGCGGGTGAAGCGGTTATTGCTGATATCGCAAAAATGCCTCACGTGCTGGTGGCAGGTACCACGGGTTCGGGTAAATCGGTGGGTGTGAACGTGATGATCTTGAGTATGCTGTATAAAGCAACGCCTGAAGATCTGCGCTTCATTATGATTGACCCGAAAATGCTTGAGCTATCTATCTATGAAGGTATCCCACATCTATTGTCAGAAGTGGTTACCGATATGAAAGATGCTTCTAACGCACTGCGCTGGTGTGTGGGAGAGATGGAGCGACGTTATAAGCTGATGTCAGCGTTAGGCGTACGTAACATCAAAGGCTACAACGATAAGCTGAAAATGGCGGCGGAAGCGGGGCACCCAATTCATGACCCATTGTGGCAAGCTGGCGACAGCATGGATCCAGAGCCTCCATTGCTTGAAAAACTGCCTTACATCGTTGTGGTTGTCGACGAATTTGCCGACTTAATGATGGTGGTGGGTAAGAAAGTTGAAGAATTAATTGCTCGTTTAGCTCAGAAAGCACGTGCAGCAGGTATTCACTTGATTCTTGCCACGCAGCGCCCGTCGGTTGATGTAATCACTGGTTTGATTAAAGCGAATATCCCAACTCGTGTCGCGTTCACCGTATCGACGAAAACAGACTCTCGTACTATCTTGGATCAAGGTGGCGCAGAATCACTACTCGGTATGGGTGACATGCTGTATCTACCACCGGGTTCAAGTCATACCATTCGTGTTCACGGTGCATTCGCATCAGATGATGATGTACATGCTGTTGTAAACGACTGGAAAGCACGTGGTAAGCCGAACTACATCGATGAAATCACCAACGGTGAACAGACTCCAGAAACTCTGCTTCCTGGAGAGAAAATGGAAGGCGATGAAGACGTTGATCCATTGTTTGATCAGGTTGTTGAGCATGTGGTTCAGTCACGTCGTGGCTCGGTGTCGGGTGTTCAGCGTCGATTTAAGATCGGCTATAACCGTGCAGCTCGTATTGTTGAGCAGTTAGAAGCTCAAGGTATCGTGAGCCCACCGGGGCACAATGGTAACCGTGAAGTATTAGCACCAGCACCGCCGAAAGAGTAATCGCTTAATTGCGTAGATCGGAACTCAACCCTTAATGATCGGTCATAGCTTTATGACCGATTTACCTTGTAACAGGATAATTAATGAAAAAAACACTCGCACTTCTATTTATGAGTTTTTCCGTTTTCGCTTCACCGAAGGAAGAACTGAGCAACCGACTGGCGCTAAACGCAGGTTTTAGTGCTGATTTCAAACAGGTTGTCACAAGCCCTGATGGCGATGTTGTCATGGAAGGAGAGGGTACAGTAGAAATTGCACGCCCAAGCTTATTCCGCTGGGAAACAACGTTCCCAGATGAAAATCTATTGGTCTCTGATGGTCAAAGCCTCTGGTACTATAGCCCGTTCATTGAGCAAGTCAGTATCTACTGGCAAGAACAAGCAACGGCGCAAACTCCATTTGTATTGCTTACTCGCAACCAACAGAGTGATTGGGATAACTACGATGTAACCCAATCGGGTAACCAATTTACACTCAAGCCAACGGCTGTTGATTCGAATCAAGGGGATTTCCAAATTCAGATCAACGACAAAGGCATCGTTCAAGGCTTTAATGTCATTGAGCAGGACGGTCAAAAAGGTGAGTTCACATTCAGTAATGTTGAACTTGGTAAGCCAAGCAGTGATCGTTTTACTTTCGTTGCCCCAGAGGGTGTCGAAGTTGACGACCAAAGAAACTGATTCTTTAGTGTTGTCCAATTTAATAGTGAATCAAGAGATAGCCATTGAGTAACTACAGTTTAGACTTTTCGGGGGACGAAGATTTTCGTCCCCTTGCTGCTCGTATGAGACCAGAAACGGTTGAGCAGTACATCGGTCAACAGCATATTTTGGGACCGGGTAAACCTCTGCGTCGAGCGCTCGAAGCTGGTCATATTCACTCCATGATCTTGTGGGGACCACCGGGTACCGGAAAGACGACTTTAGCTGAGGTGGCGGCGAATTATGCCAATGCTGAAGTCGAGCGCGTGTCAGCGGTTACTTCGGGTGTGAAAGACATTCGCGTAGCGATTGATAAAGCTCGTGAGAACAAGCAAGCGGGCCGTCGAACTATTTTGTTTGTGGATGAGGTGCACAGGTTCAACAAAAGCCAACAAGATGCGTTTTTACCGCATATCGAAGATGGCACCGTTACCTTTATTGGAGCGACAACCGAAAACCCGTCTTTCGAACTCAATAACGCTTTGCTCTCGAGAGCGCGTGTCTACAAACTGACTTCTCTCAACACTGATGATATCTCTCTCGTGATCCGCCAAGCCATTGAAGATAAAGAGCGTGGTCTAGGTGATGTGAGTGCCCACTTTGCAGACAACGTATTAGATCGTTTAGCTGAGTTGGTGAATGGCGATGCGCGCATGTCACTGAACTATCTTGAGCTACTTTACGATATGGCTGAGGATGATGAGCAAGGCCGCAAGTCAATTACGCTTCAATTGCTAGCAGAAGTCGCTGGTGAGAAGGTGGCTCGCTTTGATAATAAAGGCGACATTTGGTATGACTTGATTTCAGCAGTGCATAAGTCCATTCGTGGTTCAAACCCAGATGCTGCGTTGTATTGGTCGGCACGTATGATTGCTGCTGGTTGTGATCCCTTGTACATCGTGAGACGTCTGTTGGCGATTGCATCAGAAGATATCGGTAACGCTGACCCAAGAGCCATGCAGGTTGCGATTTCAGCTTGGGATTGCTTTACTCGTATTGGTCCTGCAGAAGGCGAACGCGCGATTGCTCAAGCGGTTGTCTACCTTGCTTGTGCACCAAAGAGTAACGCCGTTTACACTGCATGGAAGCAAGCACTTACCGATGCACATAACTTACCTGAGTACGAAGTGCCTCATCACTTAAGAAATGCGCCAACAAGTTTGATGAAGGACATGGGCTATGGGCAAGAATACCGTTATGCTCATGATGAACCTGGGGCCTACGCGGCGGGGGAAAAGTATCTGTCACCAGAAATGGGTGAGCGTCAGTACTATTTCCCAACAAAACGAGGCTTAGAGACCAAGATTGGCGAGAAGCTAGATTATCTGGCGGATTTGGACGCAAAAAGCCCACAAAAACGCTATGAAAAGTAGCCTTTTTTGGATATCTTAACCTAGTCATAAAATTCAGATTAAATCGTTAAAAAGTGATGAAATAATCATCAATTTTGGCGGTTTAGTGGTGTTTCAGTGGTCAAGCTACTGAATATTCAAATAACTAAAGCATAGGATTAGCAATGCTGGATTCTAAATTACTTCGAGCTGAGCTGGATGAAACAGCGGCAAAATTAGCACGTCGAGGCTTTGACCTTGATGTAGAGACAATTCGTGAACTTGAAGAAAAACGTAAGTCCCTTCAAATGAAAACTGAAGAACTGCAAGCGTTACGTAACTCTCGCTCGAAGTCCATTGGCCAAGCAAAAGCGAAAGGCGATCACGAAGAAGCTGAGCGCATCCTTGCAGAAGTAGGTAACCTAGGTTCTGAACTAGATGCAGCTAAAGTTGCACTAGCAGATCTTCAAGGTGAGCTTGAAGCGATCACAATGGCAATCCCTAACCTGCCAGACGAGTCAGTACCAGCAGGTAAAGACGAAGACGACAACGTAGAGATCTCTCGTTGGGGCGAGCCAAAGACTTACGACTTTGAAGTAAAAGATCACGTTGATCTTGGTGAGCTTTCTGGTGGTCTTGATTTCGCAAGCGCGGTTAAGATTTCTGGTTCTCGCTTCATCGTAATGAAGGGTAAATTTGCGCGTCTACACCGTGCAATTGCTCAGTTCATGCTAGACCTTCACACTGATGAGCACGGCTATACAGAGATGTACGTACCGTACCTAGTGAACCACGACAGCCTATACGGTACTGGTCAATTACCTAAGTTCGGTGAAGACCTGTTCCACACAAGCCCGCTAACAGAGCAGGTAAGTGATGTTCCTCTTAAGAAACTATCGCTTATCCCAACTGCGGAAGTTCCAGTAACGAACCTAGTGCGCGATACCATTACGGAAGAAGCGGAACTGCCACTTAAGATGACAGCTCACACGCCTTGTTTCCGTTCTGAAGCAGGTTCTTACGGTCGTGATACTCGTGGTCTTATCCGTATGCACCAGTTCGACAAAGTTGAGCTTGTACAGATCACTAAGCCGGAAGATTCAATGGCAGCACTAGAAGAACTAACGGGTCACGCTGAGAAAGTTCTACAACTTCTAGAGCTTCCTTACCGTAAAGTGGTTCTATGTACAGGTGACATGGGCTTCGGCGCTGCGAAAACTTACGATTTAGAAGTTTGGGTTCCAGCTCAAGAGACTTACCGTGAAATCTCATCTTGTTCAAACATGTGGGACTTCCAAGCTCGCCGTATGCAAGCGCGTTTCCGTCGTAAAGGTGAGAAGAAACCTGAGCTTGTACACACACTAAACGGTTCTGGTCTTGCTGTAGGTCGTACAATGGTAGCGATTCTAGAGAACAACCAAGAAGCAGATGGCCGTATCGCAATCCCAACAGTACTTCAGAAGTACATGGGCGGCGTAACGCACATCGGTTAATGAGTTAACCTCTGATATTGAAACCCAGCCACTGCGCTGGGTTTTTTATTGCCCGAATCTAGCTATTGTTACAAATAGGTAATAGTTATTTGCTCATACGCTAGATTATATCCAATAGATGTTGCTCGTATAATGGTCGCCTACCGCGGTAGGAATTGATTTTCTCATAACGACATTGAGGAGGGCATATGGCTGTAGGGTGGGCTGGCGACGACAGTGTTAGCCAGCAAATTCAAGATACCATTTCCGATGAGATCTCTCGTGTGAGAGGTAACATCAAGACTGGAGAAAGTGCTCACTATTGCGATGAGTGTGGTGACGAGATCCCAGAGAAAAGACGATTAGCGATGCAAGGGGTACGATTGTGTATTGAGTGTCAGTCAATGTTGGAGCATACCTCTCACCAACACGCCTTGTTTAATCGCCGAGCGAGTAAAGATAGCCAGTTGCGATGAATTGTTTCAAAACAAACAATGAGCTAACAGAAACGAGTTAGCAGTTAATATGAACGGTTGTTTTGACGGACAACCGTTCATACTTTAATGCATGAGTGCATTGCTCGCTTATTGAAAACACTCTGGTCGTTGAAGCGCACTATCTATGGCGGAGACCAATTTCTCGATATGATGCGATTCACTGATAAATGGAGGCATCATATAAATCAGCTTTCCGAAAGGTCGGATCCATACCCCTTGTTCAACAAAGTGAGCTTGTATTGCTTCCATATCAACGGGCGTGTGAGTTTCCACTACGCCAATCGCGCCCAACCAACGAACGTCTTTGACCAACTCATGTTGTTTGAGTTTTGGAAGCAGCTCTGAGAAAAGTGATTCGATTTGTTTCGTCTGTAATTGCCAATCACCTTGTTCGATTAACCCAAGACTTGCTGCACCAACGGCACACGCGAGTGGGTTGCCCATGAAGGTAGGACCGTGCATAAAACATCCGGCTTCGCCGCCACACACAGTATCAGCTACGTCTTTGCTTGCAAGCGTCGCCGAAAGGGTCATATACCCCCCAGTCAATGCTTTGCCAACACATAGAATGTCCGGTTGAATATCTGCGTGCTCACAGGCAAACAGCTTGCCTGTGCGACCAAAGCCTGTGGCAATTTCGTCAAGTATTAACAGCACATTAAATTCATCACACAGTGCTCTCACCTGTTTTAGAAACTCTGGATGATAGATACGCATTCCGCCGGCACCCTGTACGATGGGCTCTAAGATCACTGCTGCAATTTCTTGATGATGGATGCTGAGTTTTTCTCTGAAGCTGTTGATGTCGTCCGGGTTCCATTCATCCCAGAAACCAATTTTTGGAGAAGCTGCAAAGATATGTTCCGGCAGGAATCCTTTGTAAAGACTATGCATTGAGTTCTCTGGGTCTGTCACGGACATGGCAGCGAAGGTATCGCCATGATAGCCATCTCTTAGCGTTAAGAACTTGGAGCGTGGTTGTCCTTTTGCATGCCAGTACTGCAAGGCCATCTTTAAACTCACCTCAACAGCGACTGAGCCCGAGTCTGCCAAAAATACATGTTCCAAACTACTGGGTGCGAGCTTCAGCAGCTTCTTGCATAGGTCGATTGCTGGCTGGTGAGTAATACCACCGAACATAACATGTGAAACCTTATCAATTTGACTGTGCGCAGCTTCATTTAGTACCGGGTGGTTGTATCCATGGATGGTGGACCACCAAGAAGACATACCATCAATTACTCGCTTCCCATCTTCCATTTCTAGCAAAACCCCTTCGGCTCCCACAATCGGATAGCAGGTCAGAGGTGTGAGGGTCGAAGTGTAGGGATGCCAGATGTGCTGGCGATCAAAGGCGAGATCCATAGCGATTTCCATGTTTGGTTTGATTAAAAATTAACCGGTTGTAAACTTTTGTTTTTATCAATGTGTTGACAGTCTAAAGCTTGTCGGTAGACTAGCCAAGCATAAATGCAAAACCTCAAAGTGGATTTGCGCAAAATAAGATAAAAGAAAAGGATCGACACGTGGAAGTTCGTCATAACTGGACAGTAGCTGAAGTAAAGGCTCTGCTTGAAAAACCGTTTATGGATTTGATGTTTGAAGCTCAACTCGTTCATAGACAGTACCAACTGCACAACCACGTGCAGGTGAGTACACTTCTTTCTATTAAAACCGGTGCTTGTCCAGAAGACTGTAAATACTGTCCACAAAGTGCTCACTACCGCACAGATGTTGATAAAGAGCGTTTGATGGAAGTGGAGCGCGTGCTCGATGCCGCTCAAAAAGCGAAAAACGCAGGCTCTACGCGTTTCTGTATGGGTGCTGCATGGAAGAACCCGAAAGAGCGTGATATGCCTCATCTAACTGAGATGATCAAAGGCGTGAAAGGTATGGGTCTAGAGACTTGTATGACGCTAGGTATGTTAACGCCGGAGCAGGCGGGTGAATTAGCGGACGCAGGTTTGGATTATTACAACCATAACCTAGATACCTCTCCTGAGTTCTACGGCAGCATCATTACGACTCGTACTTACCAAGACCGTCTAGATACCTTATCTCATGTTCGTGATGCAGGTATGAAGATCTGTTCTGGCGGTATCATCGGCATGGGTGAAAGCACCAATGATCGTGCTGGCCTGCTGGTTGAACTCGCTAACCTACCTGTGCACCCTGAAAGTGTGCCAATCAACATGCTGGTTAAAGTGAAAGGTACGCCGATGGAAAACGTCGATGACGTTGAGTCTTTCGACTTCATCAAGCTTATCGCAATTGCTCGTATCATGATGCCGAAATCGGCAGTTCGCCTGTCTGCAGGTCGTGAAAACATGAATGAACAGATGCAAGCGATGTGCTTTATGGCGGGTGCGAACTCTATCTTCTACGGTTGCAAACTGCTGACAACACCAAACCCAGACGAAGATACAGATATGCAGCTATTCAAAAAGCTGGGTATAAATAGCCAAGAAGTGGCTCAAAAGCCAGACGAAATCCAAGAAAACGAACTGTTAGATCAAGTGGTTGAGCGCGTTGCGGCTCGTCCAACGAAAGATGACATGTTCTACGATGCCAGCGTTTAACTCTCGTTTTCAAAAAGCCCTTACTGACCGTGTTCAGCAAGGGCTTAACCGCCAGCTAAACGTTCTTAAATCGGTAAGTCGTTCTGAAATTGAGTTCGACTCTAAGATTTACAGCAATTTTTCTAGCAACGATTATTTAGGCTTAGCGAATGATCCGGAGCTGGTTTCTGCTTGGCAAGATGGGTTAAGTCAATATGGGGCCGGTAGTGGTGCTTCACCACTGGTGACAGGCTTTAGCGCAGCACACCAAAATCTAGAGTCCCAACTATGCGAATGGTTAGGCTACGAGCGTGCAATTTTGTTCAGCTCAGGCTTCAGCGCAAATCAAGCGTTGTTGTTTTCCCTTCTCGACAAAAACGACACTCTCATTCAAGACCGCTTAAATCACGCTTCGCTTATGGAAGCGGGGGCGTTGTCTCCTGCGAAAATGAAGCGTTTCAAGCACAATGATGTGGCTCATTTGGCGTCGCAGCTTGCTGTTTCAGAAAATGCATTAGTGGTCACTGAAGGTGTCTTTAGTATGGATGGTGACCAAGCGCCATTGACTGAAGTCGCTAGAGTGACTGAGGAGAGCGATGCTTGGTTAGCCGTCGATGATGCGCATGGTATTGGCATATTGGGCGAATACGGAGCAGGGAGCTGTGCGGCTGCAGGAGTAAAACCGGAGTTACTGGTGGTGACGTTTGGTAAGGCTTTTGGCTTGTCTGGCGCAGCGATTCTTTGTAGTAAAGAGGTTGGGGATTACTTAACCCAGTTCGCAAGGCATCATGTCTACTCAACGGCGATTCCCCCAGCTCAAGCTTTCGCGTTAAGTACTGCCTGTCAAATGATACAGACTCAGCAATGGCGCAGAGATAAATTGAATGAGCTGCAGGCGATTTATCATGAAGGTGTAAAAGGGCTAACTGGCTACATTGAAACCAATACGCCGATAAAGCCATTTATGGTCGGCCAGTCAGAGCATGCTATTAGTATTGCAAACCGAATGAAAGAGAGTGGCATTTGGATGACCGCAATTCGTCCGCCGACAGTGCCAGTAGGGACTGCTCGTCTCAGAATTACATTGACGGCCAATCATAGCCCAGAGCAAGTGTCCCAGCTGACTCATTCGTTAAAAAGTGCGTTAGAAACGCAACGTGAGGTAGAGTAAATGTCACAGCAAGCCGTCGTAGATAATTACACTGTCCAAGATAAAAAGGCGATTGCAGATGCCTTCGGAAAAGCTGCTAAAAATTATGATAAGCATGCTGAATTCCAGCGTGACGTAGGTCAGCGCCTTCTCGATAAGTTACCTAACGATCTAACTGGTTACCAGGCATTAGATCTAGGGTGTGGGACAGGCTATTTCTCCAAACGACTTATTGAGCGAGGAGCTACGGTTGTTTGCGCCGATTTGTCATTAGGTATGTTAGAACAAGCTAAACAGAGATGTGGAGATGGCGTAGCTGTTTATCAGCAAGCGGATGCTGAAGCCTTACCGTTTGAGGATGACCGTTTTGATTTGGTGTTCTCTAGCTTGGCTCTACAGTGGTGTGATGATCTCTCCATGCCATTGCGAGAAATGAAGAGAGTGACACGCCAAGGTGGCTCTATTGCTTTTTCTACCTTGTTAGATGGTTCTCTGATTGAGTTGAAAAAGGCATGGAGTAAAATTGACTCACATCAACACGTCAACCACTTTATTACCGCCAATCAGGTAAAAATTGCGTTAGCGCAATCTAGCTGTGTCCGCCATCTACTAGACTTGCCCTCCATCACAGTATGGTACGATTCAGCGTTTGAATTAATGCGCGACCTTAAGGGGATTGGTGCCAACCACGTAAGTGGGCGCTCACAAGGTCTGACCAGTAGAAGAATGCTGCAGCTTGTCGAGCAAGAGTATCGAACATTTCAAAACCATCAAGGTTTCTTACCAGCAACATATCAAGTTTGTTTAGGGGTTATTCAATTATGATTGATGCATTATTTATTGCAGGTACGGATACCGAAGTGGGCAAAACCGTGGTTTCAAAAGCGATCCTACAAGCTTTTGCCGCGAAAGAACTTTCAACGATTGGCTACAAGCCTGTCGCAGCGGGTTGTGAGCAGTACCCTGAAGGCGCGCGTAATAGCGACGCTCTTCATCTTCAAGAAGCGGCAACTCAAGACATCGATTACGATGATGTTAATCCATACGCATTGATGCTTCCGGCTTCTCCTCACATCGCAGCTAAGCGTGATGGTGTTGTAATTGATGAAGCGGTGCTTTCTCAAAAACTAGAGCAACACAAACAGAACTCGGACTTTGTGCTAGTTGAAGGTGCTGGTGGCTGGCGCGTACCGGTATCGGATGACGTGTGCTTGTCTAATTGGGTTAAGAAAGAGCAGCTTCCAGTTGTATTAACTGTGGGTATTAAACTAGGTTGTTTAAGCCATGCTCTATTAACAGCAGAAGCTATTCGTGCAGATGGCCTTAACCTAGTCGGTTGGGTTGCAAACAGAATTAATCCAGGTACAGAGCATTACGCTGACATCATCGCAATGTTAGAAGATAAGTTAGGTGCTCCGAAATTGGGTGAGATCCCATATGTACCAAAAGCGAAATCGAAGAACATTGGTAAGTACATTGATGTTCAGCCTCTAATGGCTCTATAAGTCATTCGCTGAAGACCAAAAATTGAAAAGGGCTGCACAATTGCAGCCCTTTCGTTTATCTGTCGATCTCTTAAGCCAGAAGATCTCTAAGCGGTATTAGTGGTCTTTAGTTAGACCCATCAACGCTTGTTGTGTCTCTGTAATATTATTTTGTGCAGCCTCTGGCGTCACGATACCAATCTGTTTCTTTGCTTCTTCTTCAGTGATACCTAAGTGACAACACAGTAAATCAATAGCCATTTGAGTGTTAGTACCTTCAACCATGATCCTTTCCTTTTGTTACTCGGACTAGCCAATAAATCATCTAGGCACACTGTAAACGGATCAGTCGATGTTCTCTATACGACTTAGGTCTAATACCCAAGTCTAAATCGAATACGGTCTAGTAATTAAATGTTGCAATTTAATGCTTAACCTTGTTTTCTAATTCTTAGACTATATGTATAAGTAAATAGAAGTGTTCAAAGCGCGACATTCATCCTGTTGGCTTTGTCTATAATGATAAGTTTTTATAAAACAGCTTTCATGCGGAGATAAGTAATGAAGCGAGTAATGTTGTTCCTTGCAACCAACTTAGCGGTTGTATTGGTACTAAGTGTTGTTCTTAATATTGTATACGCTGTAACGGGGATGCAGCCTGGCAGCCTTTCAGGATTGCTCGTGATGGCTGCCGTATTCGGTTTCGGTGGTTCTTTCATTTCTTTGATGATGTCAAAAGGAATGGCTCTACGTTCTGTTGGCGGTATGGTGATAGAGAGCCCTCGCAATGAAACAGAACATTGGCTGATGGAAACAGTAAGCCGCCAAGCTCAACAAGTAGGTATCGGCATGCCAACCGTCGCTATCTATGATTCACCAGACATCAACGCATTTGCTACTGGTGCAAAGCGCGATGATTCACTGGTTGCAGTCTCAACGGGTCTACTGCACAGCATGACTCGTGACGAAGCTGAAGCGGTACTCGCTCACGAAGTTAGCCACATCGCAAACGGTGATATGGTAACAATGACTTTGATGCAAGGCGTTGTGAACACGTTCGTTATCTTCCTATCTCGCTTCATTGCGAACATCGTTGCTTCTAATGACAACGAAGAAGAGGGTGGCAGCAACATGATGGTGTACTTCGGTGTGTCTATGGTTCTTGAGCTAATCTTTGGCTTCCTAGCGAGCTTCATCACAATGTGGTACAGCCGTCACCGTGAGTTCCACGCCGATGCAGGTGCAGCGCGCCTAGTGGGTAAAGAGAAGATGATTGCTGCTCTAGAGCGTCTAAAAGTAAGTCACGAGCCACAGCTTGAAGGTTCGATGATGGCATTTGGTATCAATGGCAAGAAGTCTCTGAGTGAGCTGCTAATGAGCCACCCACCGCTAGACAAGCGTATTGCATCTCTACGTAACATGTAATCTTAAAGAGATTCGTGATTGAAAGGCTTCCTTCGGGAGGCCTTTTTTATTACTGAAATAATGGGTTGCTTTATTGGTGAATGCACTGCTTTAACGCGTCCGGTTGGTGATTGTTTAGGCTTATGTTTGTATCAATAGATTAATTCAGTTTAGGTTTGCCACTCAACATCATTAGCAACTGCTAACAGATACAAAAAAGGCTTCCACAAGGGAAGCCTAATCATATCATTGTATTCGAATCTCGAATTACAGCTTGTCAGTCAGCTCGATTGCTTGACCGATGTAGTTAGCTGGCGTCATCTCTTTCAGACGTGCTTTCTCGTGCTCTGGAAGCTCAAGACCGTCGATGAAGTTACGCATTGCTTCGCCGTCTACACGCTTACCACGAGTTAGCTCTTTTAGCTTCTCGTAAGGTTTTTCGATGCCGTAGCGACGCATTACTGTTTGTACAGGCTCAGCTAGAACTTCCCAGTTTTGGTCTAGCTCTGCAAGCAGTGCTTCGCGGTTAACTTCTAGCTTGCTGATACCTTTCAGAGTGGAAGTGTATGCGATGATCGCGTAGCCAACACCAACACCTAGGTTACGAAGAACCGTAGAGTCAGTTAGGTCACGCTGCCAGCGAGAGATAGGCAGTTTTTGTGCTAGGTGGCCGAATACAGCATTAGCTAGACCTAGGTTACCTTCAGAGTTCTCAAAGTCGATTGGGTTAACTTTGTGAGGCATAGTTGAAGAACCGATTTCACCAGCAATAGTCTTCTGCTTGAAGTGACCTAGAGCGATGTAGCCCCAAACGTCACGGTCGAAGTCGATTAGGATTGTGTTGAAACGTGCAACTGCATCGAATAGTTCAGCGATGTAATCGTGTGGTTCGATTTGAGTTGTGTATGGGTTCCAAGTTACGCCTAGAGACTCAGTGATGAACTCTTCAGAGAACTGGTGCCAATCAACTTTTGGGTAAGCAGAAAGGTGAGCGTTGTAGTTACCTACAGCACCGTTGATCTTACCAAGGATTTCAACGTTCGCGATTTGCTTGTATTGACGCTCCATACGGTACGCCACGTTTGCCATCTCTTTACCCATTGTTGATGGAGAAGCAGGCTGACCGTGTGTACGAGATAGAAGAGGGATGTCGCGGTACTCAACAGCAAGTGCTTTGATAGCATCGATGATGTTTTGGATTTCAGGAAGAATCACTTCGTCACGAGCTTCTTTCAGCATTAGCGCGTGAGACGTGTTGTTGATGTCTTCTGAAGTACATGCAAAGTGGATGAACTCGTTTACAGCGTGAAGCTCAGGAACACCAGCTACTTTCTCTTTTAGGAAGTACTCAACCGCTTTAACGTCGTGGTTAGTCGTACGCTCGATCTCTTTGATGCGTGCTGCATCTTCTTCAGAGAAGTTTGCTGCTAGTTCATCTAGAAACTTGTTTGCTTCTGCACTGAATGCCGGTACTTCTGCGATTGCGTCTGTTGCCGCAAGCTTTTGTAGCCAACGAATTTCAACGATAGAGCGGTACTTTAGTAGACCAAACTCACTAAAGATGCTGCGAAGTGCAGTTGTCTTGCTTCCGTAACGGCCGTCTACTGGTGAAACAGCAGTCAATGCTGACAGTTCCATGGTGTTCTCCTGAATTGAGTTTCTAAATTTTGTGAGCTTTATACCAGTAACTTTGCAGTTTGTCACGCACATTGCGCAAACGTTTGCGTGAGGGTTGTTTTGGTACAAAGAATAAGCTCGCGACAGTGCGCGAGCTGGTGTATTACATTCTTGCTAAGAGGATTTGAGCTTGCTCAACCATCTTCTTGCGTCCGAAGATTAGGTGGCGACGTTTGCCTCCTACTTGACGCCAAAGAACGGCACTGCGGATCCCTGAAAGAAGCAGCGCACGTACTTTGTGTTGATTTGATGTCTGTTGAAGAACTGAAGGTGTACCTGAGACCTGAATACGTGGACCAATTGGGCTTACCACGTCAAGATAGATACTTGCTAGGTTGCTTACCATCTGCTCATCAAAAAGATCAAAGTGCTCAGCTTGGCGCTCTGCGGTTTGGATGCGGTCGCCTAGCTGAGACATTGCATCATTGCGACCTGACAGCTTACGCTCAAGTGCCATCAAACTAATGATGTAACGCGTGATGTCGCTGCCTGCAGGAGTACTATCGATACCTTTTACTAGGCACTCTAAACCAAGCTTTAAGTTGGACTCGCGACCAAATACACCCACAGTATTCGCTGGGTTGGTATTTAAGATCGCACTGAGTGAAGCTTCAAAGGCATCTTTATCACAATAGCCGTCTTTTGCTACCTGTTGAACCAAAGCGACTGCTTGGCAGATTCCAGCGAAAGCGATTGTACGGTCATAAAGTGTGTTGGCCACGTAGTAACTCCTAGTTGTCTTCTATCGTTTGTCGTTCGATCAGTTAGATGCGTTTTTCGATGATGCCGCCACCAAGACAAACTTCGCCTTGATAGAATACTGCTGACTGACCTGGAGTCACTGCAATTTGAGGATCGTCGAAGATAACCTTGATGTTCTCATCGTCAATTGGAATGATTGTACAAGGAATATCTGTTTGGCGGTAACGAGTTTTTACTGTGCACTTCAAAACATCAGTAATTGGTGCGCGGTCTACCCAGTGCAGTTGCGACGCAATTAAACCTTCAGATTTTAGAAGAGGGTGGTCTTTACCTTGTACCGCAATCAATACGTTGCGCTTAAGATCTTTCTCGCCAACGAACCATGGGGCTTCGTTGCCGCCACCGCCTTTGGTACCACCAATATGCAGACCTTTACGCTGACCTAGTGTGTGGTACATCAGACCGTTGTGCTTACCAATCACTTTGCCTTCTGGTGTTTCAATATCACCTGGCTGTGCTGGTAGGTACTTGCCCAAGAATTCTGTAAATTTACGTTCACCGATGAAACAGATACCTGTTGAATCTTTCTTCTTAGCAGTGATCAGATCTTGCTCTTCTGCGATCTTACGTACTTCTGGCTTCTCTAACTCACCTACAGGGAATAGGCTGCGCGCAACTTGGTCTGAGCTAAGCGTGTATAGGAAGTAGCTTTGGTCTTTATTGCTATCTAGACCACGAAGCATTTCAGGCTTTTTACCTGCGTCTAGCTCTTCTTGAGTTGGGAAAGTACGACGAACATAGTGACCCATTGCAATGTAGTCTGCGTCTAGTACTTCATCCGCAAATTCAAGGAAGGCTTTGAATTTGATTTCTTTGTTACAAAGAATGTCTGGGTTTGGCGTACGACCTGCTTTGTATTCTGCAAGGAAGTATTCGAACACATTATCCCAGTACTCTGCTGCAAAGTTAATGGTGTGAAGGTGGATACCTAGCTTGTCACAAACCGCTTGCGCATCCGCAAGATCTTCAGCTGCCGTGCAGTACTCTTCGTTATCGTCTTCTTCCCAGTTTTTCATGAAAAGGCCTTCTACCTGATAGCCTTGTTGCTGGAGAAGATACGCCGAAACTGACGAATCTACACCGCCGGACATACCGACAATTACTTTCTTTTGGCTGTTTCCAGAGCTGATATCTGACATGTCTAAACACCGTTACTATTACTTGGTCGCAGATTCTAACAGAAAGAGAAACAACGTGACAGATCCGAGACCGGAATCACAGTTTCTTTTGCACAAGAATTGCGCTGTATTTCATTAGGAATCTGATGAAAGCGAAGCGAGTCGCTAGGATGTCAGACCTATATGTGGCATAGTCGCTGAAAATCCAAGACCTGAGATGAAAAAATGTCTGAACAAGATGAATTTATGCAAGAAGAGCAGTTGATTGAGATTATTGAGAATCAGCTAGAAGACGGACAACCGATTAAGGTCAAAGAGACTTTAATGCGTTTGATGATGACCGGGCACTCTCGTGAAGATGCAATTGCAGCGATGGCATGTGCACTTGCAATCGAAGTATTTGATGTCATGAAGAACAACGCTGAATTCAACCAAAAGCGTTACGCAGAACATCTGGATATGCTGCCAGATCTAAGCTTTATGGAAGGCGAATAAAAAAATACCCATGCAAACGTTTGCTATAGTTTGAGTGATTGCCGCGCTAAATATAGCGCGGTAGAATCCGCCCCCTATTTCCCCTTGACTTAGACTAGCCTTATGAAATTTCCTGGACAACGTAAATCAAAGCACTATTTTCCGGTTCATGCTCGTGACCCATTAGTGAGCCAATCTCAGAACAGCAAGAAGATGTCTCGCACTCATATTATTGGTATTGACCAAACTTTGGTGGATATCGAAGCGAAAGTGAGTTCAGAATTAATTGAAAAGTACGGTTTAAGTAAAGGTCATTCTCTAGTTATTAATGACGAAGCTGCAGAGTCTCTATACCAAGAGCTAAAAGAGCAGTGTCTGATTACTAATGAATACGCTGGTGGCACCATTGGTAACACGTTACACAACTACTCAGTGTTAGCCGATGACCGCTCAACACTTTTAGGTGTAATGAGCCAAGATATCAAAATCGGCAGCTACGGTTACCGTTACCTATGTAACACATCAAGCAGAATGGATCTGAACCATTTACAAGGGGTAGATGGCGCAATCGGTCGTTGCTTTGCTTTGATCACTGAAGATGGTGAACGCACCTTTGCAATCAGCGAAGGTCAAATGAACCAGCTAAATCCAGACAGCATTCCAGAGAAAATCTTCAAGAGTGCATCTGCATTAGTTCTAACTGCATACCTTGTTCGTTGTAAGCCAGGCGATCCGATGCCTGAAGCGACAATGAAAGCGATTGAGTACGCAAAGAAATACGATGTGCCAGTTGTACTGACTCTAGGTACTAAGTTCGTTATTCAAGACGACCCTGAATTCTGGAAAGACTTCTTAAAGCAGCACGTAACTGTTGTCGCGATGAATGAAGATGAAGCAGAAGCACTAACTGGTGAAAGCGATCCTCTAGCTGCATCAGATAAGACTCTAGATTGGGTAGATTTGGTTCTATGTACTGCAGGTCCAGTAGGTCTATTTATGGCGGGTTACACTGAAGAGGCTGCGAAGCGCGAAACAACACTGCCGTTGCTACCGGGTTCTATTGCCGAGTTCAACCGTTTTGAATTTAGCCGCCCAGCGCATAAAGCGTTGTGTGAATCTCCTATCAAAGTTTACTCGCATATTGCACCTTACATGGGTGGCCCTGAGAAAATTAAGAACACTAACGGCGCAGGTGATGCTGCGTTATCTGCGTTGCTACATGATATGGCTGCAAATAAGTACCATAAAGAGAATGTGCCGAATTCAAGTAAGCATCAGCACTCATTTTTAACTTACTCTTCGTTCTCACAAGTATGTAAATATTCAAACCGTGCAAGCTACGAAGTATTAGTTCAGCACTCACCACGTTTATCTCGTGGTCTTCCTGAACGCGAAGACAGCTTAGAAGAAGCATACTGGGAACGTTAATCTCTCACTATTG
The DNA here is from genome assembly GCF_000695685.1 of Vibrio fortis. Lineage (GTDB taxonomy): Bacteria > Pseudomonadota > Gammaproteobacteria > Enterobacterales > Vibrionaceae > Vibrio > Vibrio fortis_A. The sequence goes on from NZ_JFFR01000025.1 coordinate 343,112, forward strand.
AAAAGCTGAATTGTTTAAAAGCCTCAAACCTAGTTTGAGGTTTTTTTATTTCTATTAATACTTGATTCGCACATTCAGATTTCGAATAGTCGGTAGTCAAGTAAGTAATAGTAAGGGAGTTTCATCGTAATTTATTTACGTAACACCTTGCCAAAAGGCGCTTGATAAGAGTATCTCATTATATGGCATGTATAATGTCTCGATGATTATCATGTGCGTGTATATACATAATAATAATGAGACAATTACGCAATAGCGTGGGTTATTGACGCGCTTATTATTCAATATGTTCCCAAATGGAACAGCCTTCACAGATATATATACTTTAGTATAACGATCGACAAGTTTTAGAGTTTGAGATAATTGATCGGGTTATCGTGAGTCTGCGGATTTTCAGCTTAGCGCTACCACAAAATGTCGTGGTTATCTTTCTATTGAACGGCGTGGCATTACAATATTGTAAAGCGTTAAGGGAGTTGATTCGGCTGAGGTGCCTGATGACCACAATAGGTGGATGTTATCTATTAAGGACGGGTAACATGAAGGAAGGGCAGAAGTGTAGATGCTCATTTTAAGATTGTAAGAGACAAGCAGTTTTGCTCAGATAAAAATAAAGGCCTATCGAAATAGGCCTTTATTATATGAATTTGATTGCTAACTATTAGATAGCGAAATCTTCTAGAGATTTACCAGCATCAAGCTGTTGTTGAATTGCTGAAGGTGTACGACCTTGACCAGTCCAAGTCTTCTCTTCGCCGTTTGCATCAACGTATTTGTATTTAGCAGGACGTGGTGCACGCTTAGATTTAGTGCCTTTTGCTTTTGACTCACCAGAAAGAGCAGCAATTAGATCAGCAACGTCGATGCCGTCTTTAGCGATTTGATCTGCGATTGCAGCTAGTTTTGCTTCTTGTTCTGCACGAGCAGCACGTTCTTCAGCTTCAGCTTCTTGACGCTCTTGTACAACAATAGTCAGTTTATCTAGTGCTTCTTCTAGTTGCTCAAGAGTTAATTCACGTGAGAATGCACGAAGGCTACGGATATTTAATAGAGTTTTTGTTAATTCAGACATGATATTTCCCATCAAGATAAATTAATTAATCCTCCTAATAATAAACAGAGGTATTAAAGAAAACAAACAGTATTTTTTATTAGAACTTAATTAAATATTGAAAAAGAGGGGAACTTTCAGAAAAACCGATGGAGTCCCAAGTTTAAGATATAATAATTCTAATACTACTCTATAAATGTGATATGTGACTGATGGAGTAGGTGTGGCGATGTTGTGAGCACCTTGATTACTTTACTAACAAAAAAGTTAGTTTTCTCGGAATGATATGTTGCATTGTTGCTTTTGTTGAGTACAATTGCGGCTACCTGATGCGGTGCGCTGGTTAAATTGTTGTTAAAATGAACTAACATTAGTTAAAAGTGTTATCGCACGTAGAGGTGCAATTGCAAAGAGTAACTCTCATTGGGGTGATGCCAATGAATGGGAGCAAAAGGTGTAATTGCCGAAGTAAATTGTATATCTAAGCAATTTGCTGGGGTTGTGCTAAATAGGTACAACACTGCCATAGTCTTAATTTTAAACTATGGAGCGCTACTGTAGGGTTGGGTGAAGTGTTCACTTCCCTTTCGCTTAGTTCAACATGAACTTGGTCGTCTGTACCGAGTTTGTCTGCAGTAGATCTCTAGCCAAATAAAAATAAACTGGTTTTTGAAGATCATGAATTTAATAGATTTTGCAACATCGCCTTTATCATTGCTCCCGCCACTGGTGGCATTGAGCCTTGCTATTGTGACTCGTCGTGTTTTAGTTTCTCTTGGTGTCGGTATTGTAATGGGCGCTATTCTACTGGCTGATTATTCAGTTGGTAATGCCGCGAGCTATGTTGCTACTAAGGTATCGGGTGTTTTCATTGAAGACGGCGGTATTAACACTTGGAACATGAGTATTGTCGGGTTCCTTCTTCTTTTGGGTATGATGACGGCGTTGCTAACGCTATCTGGTGGTACTCGTGCGTTTGCTGAATGGGCACAGTCTCGTGTTAAGAGCAAACGTGGTTCTAAACTATTAGCTGCATTCTTGGGTGTATTCATCTTTGTTGATGATTACTTCAACAGCCTAGCCGTTGGTGCGATCTCTCGCCCTGTAACAGACCGTTTCTATGTATCTCGCGCTAAGCTTGCTTATATCTTAGATTCAACTGCTGCTCCAATGTGTGTGATCATGCCAGCATCAAGCTGGGGTGCGTACATCATGACTATCATCGGTGGCATTCTTGTGACTCATGGTATGACAGAGTACTCGGCACTAGGCGCATACATCCGTCTTATCCCAATGAACTTCTACGCAGTGTTTGCACTACTAATGGTATTTGCAGTGGCGTGGTTTGGTCTTGATGTAGGCAAAATGCGTGACCACGAAATTGAAGCATCTCAAGGCCGTGGTTTTGAAGGTGACAATGACAGCCAACAAGCTCACGACCTAAATGAAGAGCTAGACATTGAAGAGAGCCAAAACGGTTCAGTGTCTGATCTAATCATGCCTATCGTATCGCTTATCGTGGCGACAGTAGCAGCGATGCTATACACCGGTGGCGCGGCACTGGCTGCTGACGGCCAAGCGTTCAACTTACTTGGTGCGTTTGAAAACACAGATGTAGGTAAGTCTCTTGTTTACGGTGGTATCTTAGGTCTACTTGTTGCTCTAGCAACCGTGTTTAAGCAAAAACTGCCTATGGCGGAAATCGTTCGTACTATGTGGATCGGTGCTCGCTCAATGTTTGGCGCAATCCTGATCCTTGTATTCGCATGGACAATCGGTTCAGTTATTGGCGACATGAAAACAGGTACTTACCTATCTTCGCTAGCAACGGGCAACATTGATTACCACTGGCTACCAGTGATTCTGTTCCTACTTGCTGGTCTGATGGCATTCTCTACTGGTACATCATGGGGTACCTTCGGCATCATGCTACCAATCGCGGGTGACATGGCTGGCGCGACAGACCTTGCACTTATGCTGCCAATGTTGAGTGCGGTACTAGCAGGCTCTGTATTTGGTGACCACTGTTCTCCAATTTCAGATACAACCATTCTGTCTTCAACCGGTGCACGTTGTAACCACATCGACCACGTAGCGACGCAGCTTCCTTACGCGCTGTCAGTGGCTCTAGTATCGTGTGTAGGCTTCATCGTTTTGGGTATGACAGCTTCTGTAGCGCTTTCGTTCTCAGCAGCAGCGCTAACATTCGTTGGTGTGTGTTTCGCACTGGGTTACTTCTCGCGTTGCAAAATGGCAACTTGCAAGAGCTAATCAGTGAAATAACCACACTTAAGAGGGAGGCTACGGCTTCCCTTTTTTATTGGCGTTAAATTAATTTTAAAAATCGTGAAAAAAGTTCGAATAAATGGTTGAAAAAGACCACCACCTTAGTTAGTGTGGAGATAAGACAGCAAACAACATAAGAGCTGATAAGTATGCGTAAATTAGTAATGAACATTCATCACCATCATCACCCTATCTAGTCTTTCGGGGAGATATACGCGTACCCGGGAGCAAGATTACTCCCGGAGGTTAAGTCAAAAGAATTTAGATTTAAACCCTCGGGATGACAGAGTCTTCCGAGGGTTTTTTAGTTTTAGCGCTTTAAATTAATTAATAAATTCAAATATTTGCACAGGGATACAGCAATGCAGACACAACGCCTAAGAATCGCAATTCAAAAGAAAGGTCGCCTAAGTAAAGAGTGCCAAGACCTACTAAAAAAATGTGGTGTTAAATTCAACATCATGGGTGAGCGCCTAGTTGTACATTCACTAAATATGCCAATCGACCTATTACTGGTTCGTGATGATGACATCCCAGGTTTGATCATGGACGGTGTCGTTGACCTTGGTTTCATTGGTGAAAATGAACTGGAAGAAGTTCGCCTAGATCGCCTTGCTCTTAAAGAGCCTGCAGAGTTCCAAACACTACGTCGTCTAGATTTCGGTGGTTGCCGTTTATCTATCGCAATCAATAAAGACGAAGAGTACAACGGACCGCAAGACCTAGCGGGCAAGCGTATCGCAACCACTTACCCTCAACTTCTAAAAGCTTACATGGACGAGCAAGGTGTTGATTTCAGCACTTGTATGCTAACTGGCTCTGTAGAAGTGGCTCCTCGTGCTGGACTTGCAGATGCGATTGCTGACTTAGTTTCTACAGGCGCAACACTGGAAGCAAACGGTCTAAAAGAAGCTGAAATCATCTTCCAATCTAAAGCGACACTGATTCAACGTACTGGCGAATTTGACGCAGATAAGACAGCATTGATTGAAAAGCTACTAACGCGTATGCAAGGCGTACAACAGGCGAAAGAGTCTAAGTACATCATGCTACACGCTCCAACTGCTCAGCTTGAACAGATCAAAGCGTTGCTACCAGGTGCTGAAGATCCAACGGTTCTTCCTCTTTCAACGGACAAAGATAAAGTTGCAGTTCACCTAGTAAGTACAGAGAACTTGTTCTGGGAAACGATGGAACAACTGAAAGAGCTAGGTGCGAGTTCAATCCTAGTATTACCAATCGAAAAAATGATGGGGTAATCCGCATGAGAACCGTTGTTTGGCAATCTTTAAGTGAATCTCAGCAAGATTCTGTACTAGAGCGTCCCGCGATTAGTGAGGGCGCAAACATCACGGCGGCTGTTTCTGAGGTTATCGCCAAAGTGCGAAGTGAAGGCGACGCTGCACTGACTGAACTGACCGAAAAGTTTGACCGAGTAACGCCAAAGTCTATCCGCGTTTCGGCGGACGAGATTGAAGAAGCAAGTGCTCGTCTAACAGCAGAAATGAAGCAAGCGCTAGAGCAAGCTTACCGCAACATTGCTAAGTTTCACGAAGCGCAAAAACCGCAACCTATTAAGGTCGAGACTCAACCTGGCGTTGTATGTGAGCAGGTGACTCGCGCTATCAATACGGTTGGTCTATACATTCCGGGTGGTAGTGCTCCGCTTCCTTCAACGGTTCTAATGCTTGGTGTTCCGGCTCAGATTGCGGGTTGTCGTAAAGTGGTGCTTTGTTCACCACCACCGATTGCAGATGAGATTCTATACGTAGCTAAGCTTTGTAAAATTGATGAAGTATACAATGTGGGTGGTGGTCAGGCTGTTGCTGCTATGGCTTACGGCACTGAGACGGTATCAAAGGTAGATAAGATCTTTGGCCCTGGTAACGCTTACGTTACCGAGGCAAAGCGTCAAGTGAGCAACGATTTCCGTGGCGCGGCGATTGATATGCCTGCGGGTCCTTCTGAAGTACTTGTTATCGCAGACGAAACAGCAGATGCCGACTTCATTGCTGCGGACTTGTTGAGCCAAGCTGAACACGGCCCTGACTCTCAAGTGGTATTAGTAACGCCATCACCAGTGATTGCAGACCAAGTAACGGAAGCGGTTCAGAAGCAACTCAAAGAATTGTCTCGTGCAGATATCGCGCAACAGGCGTTGGCATCGAGCCTAATCATCATTGCAGAATCGATTACGCAAGCGGTCGCTATCTCTAACTTCTATGGTCCTGAGCACTTAATCGTACAAACTAAGAGCCCACGTGAACTTCTACCTCTGCTTGATAATGCAGGTTCAATCTTCTTAGGTGATTGGTCACCTGAGTCAGCAGGTGATTACGCATCGGGTACCAACCACGTTCTTCCAACTTATGGTTATACCAAAACCTACTCTAGCTTAGGTTTGGCGGATTTCTCTAAGAGAATGACAGTTCAAGAGCTATCAGCAGATGGCTTGAAAGGCCTCGCACCAACGGTTGTTACCATGGCAGAAGCCGAAGGTCTTGATGCACACAAACGTGCCGTAACCATCCGAGTTGAAAAACTCAATCGCGCCGAAGCATAGAATTAAAGAGAGTAAGTTGTTCATGGAAAAGCTAGCAAGAAAACAAGTTCAAGCCTTAACTCCTTATTTGTCGGCAAGACGAATCGGTGGTTCAGGTGACGTATGGCTTAATGCCAATGAATCTCCATTTGATAATGAATACACGCTGAATCTTGCGCGTCTAAATCGTTATAGTGAGTGTCAACCAAAAGAGATGATTGAGGCGTACGCTCAATACGCGGGTGTTAAAGCTGAACAGACCATCACAACTCGTGGTGCGGACGAAGGTATTGAGCTATTGATTCGCGCTTTCTGTGAGCCTGGTGAAGATGCAATCCTTTACTGTCCACCGACCTATGGAATGTACGCGATTAGCGCGGAAACTATCGGTGTCGAGCGTAAGGTTGTTCCGCTGACTTCTGAGTGGCAGCTCGATCTCGATGCGATCGAAGCGCAGCTTGATAACGTTAAAGTCGTATTTGTATGTAGCCCAAACAACCCGACGGGTAACCTTGTTGAGCGCAAAGACATCATTAAGTTGTTGGAAATGACGCAAGACAAAGCGATTGTAGTGATGGATGAAGCGTACATCGACTTCTGTCCAGAAGCCTCGACGGTGGACCTTTTGGATCAGTATCCAAACCTTGCGATCTTAAGAACACTTTCTAAGGCGTTTGCTTTGGCTGGTTTGCGCTGCGGCTTCACGTTGGCGAACAAAGAGTTGATTGATGTGCTTCTTAAAGTTATCGCACCTTATCCAGTACCAGTTCCAGTAGCGGAGATCGCCACTCAAGCGCTGTCTCAAGAAGGGCTAGCTCGTGCGAAGTTCCAAGTGCTTGACCTTAACGCAAACCGTGCTTACCTACAGGCAGGTTTAATGGGGATGCCACAACTGACGGTGTTCGATGGTTGGGGTAACTACTTGCTCGTTAAATTCCCTGATGGTGATGCAATGTTTAAAGCGGCGTGGGACAACGGCATCATTTTACGCAATTCGCCGATCGAAGATTGTGTTCGAATCAGCGTTGGTAATCGAGAAGAGTGCGAAAAGACACTTGGTTTTATTCGAAACTTTTACCAATAGAAACAGCGATTGATTAAGCGAAGTAAACAGATTGATTTGGCTTAGATGCTATTGTCAGAGCCACAAGATTTAAAATTAAAAGGAAGTTCCAGTGAGTAAACAACAGAAAATTCTATTTATTGACCGTGACGGTACTCTGATCGTTGAGCCGCCTGTCGATTTTCAAGTTGACCGCCTAGATAAGCTTAAGTTTGAGCCGTTAGTGATTCCTAGTTTGCTTGCGCTGCAAGATGCTGGTTATCGTCTAGTGATGGTTACTAACCAAGATGGGCTTGGCACGGATAGCTACCCTCAAGAAGATTTCGATGCGCCACACAACATGATGATGGAGTTTTTCGAATCTCAAGGTGTGAAGTTTGACGATGTACTGATTTGTCCTCACTTTGACGAAGACAACTGCTCTTGCCGCAAACCAAAACTTGGTTTGGTGAAAGAGTACCTGCAAGCGGGTAAAGTCGATTTCCAGAATTCTGTTGTGATTGGCGACCGTGTTACTGACCTGCAGTTGGCCGAGAACATGGCTATTCGTGGCATTCAGTACAACCCAGATCCAAATGCAGAAGGCATGATGAACTGGCCGCAAATCCTAAAAGATTTAACTGTAAAAGCCCGCGTTGCAGAAGTGGTTCGTACTACCAAAGAGACGGACATCAAGGTAGCTGTAAATCTTGATGAAACAGGTGGTAATAAGATTGATACAGGGATGGGTTTCTTCGACCACATGCTGGATCAAATCGCGACACACGGCGGCTTCCAAATGAATCTGTCGGTGAAAGGTGACCTGCACATTGATGATCACCACACGGTAGAAGACACAGCACTTGCTCTTGGCCAAGCACTAAAAGATGCGCTGGGTGACAAGCGTGGCATTGGTCGATTTGGCTTTAGCCTGCCAATGGATGAGTGTCTGGCACAGTGTGCGTTAGACCTATCTGGTCGCCCGTACCTAAAGTTCGATGCGAAGTTCAGCCGTGAGCAAGTAGGCGATCTTTCTACTGAGATGGTGGTTCACTTTTTCCGCTCACTAACCGACACGTTAGCGTGTACGCTGCACCTATCTTCAGCAGGTGATAACGATCACCACATCATCGAGAGTTTGTTTAAAGCATTCGGTCGTACTCTACGCCAAGCTATTAAAGTTGAAGGCAACGAGTTACCAAGTAGCAAAGGTGTACTGTAAGGAATGAGCATGAAAGAGCAGAAAGTCGTCATCATCGATACGGGCTGTGCCAATGTTTCGTCGGTAAAGTTTGCCATTGAACGCCTTGGTTATGCCGTTGAGATCTCGAAAGACCCTGCTGTCGTTCTGGCGGCAGATAAACTGTTTTTACCGGGCGTGGGCACCGCAAGTGAAGCGATGAAAAACCTTGCTGAGCGTGACCTGATTTCACTGGTTAAACAGGTTGAAAAGCCACTGCTTGGTATCTGTTTGGGCATGCAGCTGCTAGGTAAACTTTCGCAAGAGAAAGGCCAAAAAGCCGATGAGCTAGTCGAGTGTTTGGGTCTATGTGACGGTGAAGTTCGGCTAATGGATACTGGTGATTTGCCGCTTCCTCACATGGGTTGGAATACCGTGAAATCAACACCGGAACACCCACTGTTTAAAGATATCGAAGAGGGTGAGTACTTCTACTTCGTACACAGTTTTGCAATGCCGGTTGGTGATTACACTATCGCACAGTGTGAATATGGAAATCCATTTACCGCAGCGGTTCAAAGCGGTAACTACTACGGTGTTCAGTTCCACCCAGAGCGTTCTTCTAAAGCAGGCTCTAAACTGATTCAGAATTTCTTGGAATTGTAATAAAGGATTAGGCAGTGGCTAACACTGCCATAAAAGGAATGTAAATGATTATTCCCGCATTAGATTTAATCGAAGGCCAAGTTGTTCGCTTATTCCAAGGCGACTACGGCCAAGTAACAGAATACAAAGTTGACCCAGCTGAACAGTTCAATCTGTATCACCAAGCGGGTGCTAACTGGCTCCACCTTGTTGATCTTACCGGCGCTAAAGACACAACAGCGCGCCAACTTGACCTGATTGCTAAGTTGCTGGCTAGCACACCGGCCAACATCCAGATTGGCGGTGGTGTTCGCAATGAGCAAGACGTTGTCGATCTACTGGAAGCTGGTGCTCAACGCGTTGTTGTTGGCTCAACTGCAGTGAAACAGCCTGAACTTGTTAAAGGCTGGATGGAAAAGTATGGTGCCGAAAAAATCGTACTTGCTTTGGATATCAACATTGATGAAAACGGTACTCGTAAAGTAGCGATTTCAGGTTGGCAAGAAGATTCAGGTGTGACGATTGAAGCACTGATTGAAGACTACCTGACGGTCGGCCTAAAACACGTTCTGTGTACTGACATCTCACGTGACGGTACGTTAGAAGGATCAAACGTAGAACTTTACGTTGATCTTTGTAAGCAGTATCCACAGGTTCAGTTCCAATCATCAGGTGGTATTGGCAGTCTAGCTGATATCGAAGCTCTTAAAGGCAGTGGAGTAGCCGGCGTCATTGTTGGCCGCGCACTTCTTGATGGCAAGTTCACCGCAGAGGAGGCGTTTGCATGCTGGCAAAGCGAATAATCCCTTGTTTAGACGTTCGTGATGGACAAGTAGTAAAAGGCGTTCAGTTCCGTAACCACGAGATCATTGGTGACATTGTTCCTCTAGCACAGCGTTATGCGGAAGAGGGCGCAGATGAACTGGTTTTTTACGATATCACCGCATCGAGTGATGGCCGAGTCGTCGATAAAAGTTGGGTAAAGCGTGTTGCAGAAGTGATTGATATTCCCTTCTGTGTTGCTGGTGGTATTAAATCGGCTGAAGATGCAGCACGTATTCTTGAGTTTGGCGCAGACAAAGTATCGATTAACTCTCCAGCATTGGCTAACCCACAACTCATCACTGATTTAGCGGATAAGTTTGGTGTTCAATGTATCGTTGTGGGCATCGACTCTTACTACGACAAAGAGACGGGTAAGTACCAGGTTTATCAATTCACCGGCGACGAAGCACGTACTAAGGCCACTCAATGGGAAACCAAAGATTGGGTTCAGGAAGTGCAGAAGCGTGGCGCAGGTGAAATCGTACTTAATATGATGAACCAAGATGGTGTGCGCAATGGCTACGACTTAGAGCAGCTTAATATGGTTCGTGAAGTGTGTAAGGTACCGCTGATTGCGTCTGGCGGCGCAGGGGCAATGGAGCACTTTGCAGAAGCGTACAACAAAACAAACGTGGATGGAGCGCTTGCAGCTTCTGTATTCCATAAACAAGTCATCAATATTGGTGAACTGAAGCAATATCTAAAACAACAAGGTGTAGAGGTGCGTCTATGAGTTTCGCAGCGACAGAAGTAAATACGCTGGCTGAACGTATCAATTGGGATAAGGTGGACGGTCTCGTTCCTGCAATCGTGCAAGATTTTCAGTCAAGCCAAGTACTAATGATGGGCTACATGAACCAAGACGCCCTGGCTAAAACGGGTGAAACGGGTCAAGTTACCTTCTTCTCACGCACTAAAGAGCGTCTGTGGACTAAAGGCGAGACGTCAGGCAATGTTCTGCAACTGGTGAACATGTCATTGGATTGTGACAACGATACCCTGCTGGTAAAAGTGAACCCAATCGGTCCAACTTGTCACCTTGGGAACACCACCTGCTGGGATGTGGATCCGCAAGAAGAGACACAGATGGTGTGGCTTCATCAACTTGAGCAGCTACTGGCTGCCCGCAAGGACGCAGACCCTGACTCTTCTTACACTGCCAGCCTATATGCCCGTGGCACCAAGCGTATTTCGCAAAAAGTGGGCGAAGAAGGCGTTGAAGTCGCGCTTGCGGCGACGTCGGGCGATAAGGCGGAGCTAGTCTGTGAATCAGCAGACTTGATCTATCACCTAATGGTTCTATTGCAAGACCAAGGTCTATCAATGAACGATGTGGTGAATAAGCTAAAAGAGCGCCACAAGTAAGCTCTTTTTAGATCTATTGAACCCCATAAAAGATAGTACAAAGCCCCATAAGCAACTATGTTTATGGGGCTTTTTTAGCGTTCTATCCTGTGCATCTCTCTCCTTTAGGCCTCGTCATTCCGAGGAGCCTAAGCGACATCAGGAATCTCTTCTTCTAATCTGACTTCCTATACGTACGAGTTAGCCACAGCACTTCTTGTACTTCTTACCACTTCCACAGATACACGGATCATTACGACCGATCTTAAAGCTTTCTACGGTTTGGTTGAGGCGAGGGTCGATCGCCGGCTCAGGTTGGCTCTGTTCTGGAAACTCACCATCGATATAGAACCAAAGGCCATTTTCTCGTACGAAGCGCGAGCGTTCTTGCATGCAATACTGCGCGCCTTCTTCATTGAAATAGGCTTTGAACTCAACGAAACCTTCATCGATATTAGTTCCAGGTTGCACATTGACTACTTCAAGTCCTGCCCAATCGCTGTCAATAGATTCGGCAATACCTTCACGCTGCGCCTCAGCATTGCAGCTAGGGTGATAGGTATTCACTACATAATCCACTAGGCCGAGTACATGAGCGCTGTATCGCGAACGCATCAGCTGTTCTGGAGTTGTAACGTTATGATGGTCTTTATGCGCAACTTCACAGCACATAGCGTAGCTCTGTTTGCTACCGCAAGGGCATTGAGACATTTATCTTATCCTATAAAAATGGCCTCAATTAGGAGGCCATTAATGTTGTCTGAATGAACATTGTCGCAAGTCTAACAAAACTCAAGGTGTGGTGATACACACTTATGTCGTTACTGGCGAGAGTAGCTCTTGTGCCCAGTTGGTTGCTTCGTCATAGGTTTGACCTAATTGAGCTTCGGTTAGCTTCAATAGGTTTCGGATACGTGTTGCTTCATCCCAGCGAGCTTGTTCATAGGCAACAACCATTGCGAGTACCGCGCCAAGCACGCCTTTGCGGTTTACTAAGGCCTGCTTGATCTCTTCGTCGATTGGGACTGCGTTCAGTACTTCTTGTAGCGGCTGATCAAGTAGGGAGTCTAGAAGCGAGAACATACCTGTTAGGAAGGCTTGTCCGGGTTCTTCTTTAACGCGCATCTTTTCAATCAGCAGCTCGCATTGTCGAGCTCGAATTACGGCTAGGCCGTATAGGGAATCAGGCTTATCTTCTTTAGCTGATGCAATCGCGACTAATGAGACGAACTTACGCAGTTTTTGCTCACCTAAATACACTAGTGCTTGTCGGAAGGAACGAATGGTCGTGGTCGCACCGCCGGCAGAGTTTACGTAGGTCAATAACTTATAAGATAAGGTCACATCCAAGGTGATCAGTCGCTCGACCTCATTGAAGTCAATCGGCTCGTTGGCGATCTCTTTGCACAATTGAATCGTGGTCAAAAATGCAGGGTTCAACGCGCGTGTTTGAATCATTTCAGGCTTGCTAAAAAAATAGCCTTGGAAGTAACTAAAACCAGCCGCTTTTGCTTGCTCATACTCTTCGTGTGTTTCGACTTTTTCAGCGAGGAATTTAATGTCGAGATCACGCATCGTGCTCATGAACATTGAAGCCTTTGCGATCGGCACAAGTCGGATATCAAACTTGATGATCGAGACGTAAGGGAGGAAGCGTTTCCAAGCTTTACTTGGTACAAAGTCATCCAGAGCGATGGTGTAGCCCGCGTCGTAAATGGTTTTGATAGCCTCTAGCAGCTCATCAGTCGGTTCACAGTCTTCAAGTATCTCAACGACCAAGCTCTCTTTCGGGAAAAGCGTTGGTACAAGGTTAATTAAGCTGGCATATGGGAAATTAACAAAACCGAGCTTGTCTCCTAACGTATTGTAGTGAGTAGACAAGAAATGGTCTGACAGTAAGCGACTGGTAGCAAGCTCAGGTTCGACTTCTGGAAACGTATTCTTAGGACCGTCTCTAAAAAGTAACTCGTAACCTAAGGTTTTTTTATCAATATCAAGTATTGGCTGGCGTGCTACGTATGAATATTTCACTTAGTATTGCGTTCGGTTTAGTTTTAATAGACTGATGATAGCTAATTCTGAGGAAATTACCATATACAATCATAGAAAGTCTGACGCATCATAATAATCCGTATGAAACGGCGGATTTAGTTATGAAATCGGTTGCTAAACTTTCTCGATTGCAGCTCAAATCCGTCTGGTGTCACGACCAAAACAGAACCTTGAGTATACCAATCACCAAGCACTACTCGAGTTTGTTCTTGATTTTCGGCATTGGTAAAACGATGTACATTTGGTCGATGAGTGTGACCGTGAATCATCAGATCGGCCTGATTATCTTTCATCACTTTCTCGACTTCAGATTGGGTGACATCCATGATGTCGAGTGACTTTGTCTGTTTGTCGTCTTTAATATCAGATTGCACTTTGGAAACAATCTTCTTCTTAATGAAGAAAGGAATTCGATTGAATACCCATTGTAGCCATGGCTGGTGGACCTTTTCCCTGAATGCTAGGTACTTAACATCCTCGGTGCAAAGTGTATCGCCGTGAAGAACCACCGCCTTCTGCCCATAGATGTCGATCACTTCCACTTCGTCGAGAAGTTTTACACCCGTTTGCTTGGCGAATCGATTGCCGACCAAGAAATCGCGATTACCTTGGGTAAAGTAGCAAGGAACGCCTTGAGCAACTAAGTCGATAAATGCCTGGCGAATCGATTTTGCAAAGTCGCTAGTGTCATCATCTCCAATCCAAAACTCAAAAAGATCACCTAATACATAGAGTGCATCGGCTTCGACGGCTTCATTCTTCATGAATGTAAAAAAGCACTCGGTAATGTCTGGTCGAGAAGGGGTGAGGTGCAGGTCTGAGATAAAATATGTTTTCATACAGTTTTAAAAAAAGGGAGCGAGTGCTCCCTTGTCCTAATTATTGATGTATCAATGGTGAATACGAATCGAAGGCTAGATTAAGCTTCGATTGTTGTACCAGTGATGATCACTTCTTCTAGTGGTACGTCTTGGTGCATACCCATAGAGCCAGTGCTAACACCTTTAATTTGGTTTACTACGTCCATGCCTTCAACTACTTCAGCGAATACACAGTAACCCCAACCGTCTAGGCTTTCGCTACGGAAATCTAGGAATTTGTTGTCGTTAACGTTGATGAAGAACTGAGAGCTTGCAGAGTGCGGTTCCATCGTACGAGCCATTGCTAGCGTGCCTACTTTGTTGCTTAGGCCGTTGTTTGCTTCGTTTTTGATAGTCGCGCGAGTTGCTTTTTCTTTAAGGCCAGAAGTCATGCCGCCGCCTTGAATCATGAAACCATCGATAACACGGTGGAATAGTGTGTTGTCGTAGAAACCGTCACGGCAATACTGTAGGAAGTTTGCGCTTGTTTCTGGTGCTTTTTCTTCGTTTAGTTGAACTTTGATATCACCAAAATTTGTGTGAAGGATGATCATGATTGTTACCTTACTGTCTTTTTTAATATGAAAGGCGATTCTAGCCTAGTTTGATTGAGTTTCAAAATACGAAATCGTCAATAGATAACAAGGAGTTTAGCCGATTTGGCGGTGAAAGGTATTACCTAATAACTAATGACTTGTTATACTGCGAGTCTCATTTCGATTCATCCACAATATAGATAGAGATCATGTTGAAGATATATAACACACTCACAAGACAGAAAGAGGAATTCAAACCAATTACAGCTGGCAAAGTCGGCATGTATGTCTGTGGGGTAACCATTTACGATCTCTGTCACATCGGTCATGGCCGTACCTTCGTCTCTTTTGACGTTGTGTCTCGTTACTTACGTTACCTTGGCTATGACCTAACATTTGTTCGTAACATCACAGACATCGATGACAAAATCATCAAGCGTGCAAACGAAAATGGCGAATCTTGTGACTCGCTAACAGAACGTCTCATCGGCGAAATGCACGCAGACTTTGATGCGCTAAACATGAAGCGTCCAGATGTTGAGCCTCGCGCGACAGAATTCATCACTGAAATCATCGAGCTGGTTGAAACCTTGATTGCTCGTGGTTTCGCGTACGTAGCAAGCAACGGCGACGTAATGTTTGAGGTTAAGAAGTTTGACGAATACGGCAAGCTTTCTAAGCAAGACCTTGATCAGCTGCAAGCGGGTGCTCGTGTTGATGTTGAGTCAGCAAAACGCAGCCCACTAGACTTTGTTCTTTGGAAGATGTCTAAGCCGGGCGAACCAACATGGGAATCTCCATGGGGTCCAGGCCGTCCAGGTTGGCACATTGAGTGTTCAGCAATGAACTCTTCAATCCTAGGCAACCACTTTGACATTCACGGTGGCGGTTCTGACCTTCAGTTCCCACACCATGAGAACGAAATTGCGCAATCTTGTTGTGCACATGGTACAGACTATGTAAACACATGGATGCACAGTGGAATGGTAATGGTCGACAAAGAGAAGATGTCTAAATCTCTAGGTAACTTCTTTACGATTCGCGACGTACTAGGTCACTACGATGCAGAAACGGTTCGTTACTTCCTAATGTCTGGTCACTACCGTAGCCAGCTAAACTACAGTGAAGATAACCTGAACCAAGCACGTTCTGCACTTGAGCGTCTATACACGTCTCTGCGTGGTCTTGACCTAACTGTTGCACCAGCTGGTGGCGAAGAGTACGTTTCACGTTTTACCGCAGCGATGAATGACGACTTCAACACACCAGAAGCTTACTCTGTGCTGTTTGATATGGCGCGTGAAGTGAACCGCTTGAAGACAGAAAGCCTTGAGAAAGCAAGCGAGCTTGGTGCTCTAATGCGTGAACTGGCTGATGTTATTGGTATTCTTCACCAAGAGCCTGAAGCTTTCCTTCAAGGTGGTGCGGGCGATGACGATGAAGTCGCTGAAATCGAAGCGCTGATCAAACTGCGTAACGATTCTCGCGCTTCTAAAGATTGGGCTAATGCCGACCTTGCTCGTGATAAGCTGAATGAGCTAGGTATTATCTTAGAAGACGGCCCTGAAGGCACAACTTGGCGTCGTAAGTAATCTTATAAAAAGGGCTGATTTTCAGCCCTTTTTTCTAGCATAAATTCTAGTTTCACCCTTATTTTTATACTCAATTTATATTTAACAGGAATATTTCTGTGGCTCAGATGTATTTTTATTACTCTGCGATGAACGCGGGTAAATCAACAACGCTCTTACAGTCTTCTTTTAATTACCAAGAGCGTGGGATGACTCCCGTAATCTTTACTGCGGCGTTAGATGATCGCTACGGCGTTGGTAAAGTAAGTTCACGTATCGGTCTTCAATCGGAAGCACAGTTGTTCAAAGCGGATACGAACCTATTTCAAGCTATTGCTGCATTGAACGAAGAGGAAAAGCGCCACTGTGTTCTAATTGACGAGTGTCAGTTCCTATCGAAAGAGCAGGTTTATCAACTAACTGAAGTAGTCGATAAGCTGAACATTCCTGTGCTGTGTTATGGTTTAAGAACCGACTTCCTTGGTGAACTATTTGAAGGTAGCAAATACTTATTGTCGTGGGCAGATAAATTGGTTGAGCTTAAAACCATTTGTCACTGTGGCCGCAAAGCGAACATGGTGATTCGTACCGACGAACATGGTGTGGCGATTGCAGAAGGGGATCAGGTTGCGATTGGTGGCAACGATAAATATGTCTCTGTATGTCGACTGCACTACAAAGAAGCATTGGGCAAATAATCCCGGTTGAACAAATAAAAACGGTGGCTATCGAAAGCCACCGTTTTTTATATCCGAAGGAATTCATCCTATAACGTATTTAGAATGTCTACTTAGACCTTGAACCCAACGTTTTAAGCTTCAAGTCCAATACTCTTAATCTGTTGATAGGCTGATTCCACATCTTCTGGGACGGGAAGGGCAATCTGGAACCCTAATCTTGGATATTCTTTGATACGCTCGAAATCGGCAATTAATGCACTTAACACCATCTCCAAGGGCAACTCTTCATTGTAGTAATCAACCCAGTGTTGCCATTGAGAAGTAACCGTAATCTGTGCGTCTTTATCCGGCCACTGTTGTTTGAAGGTGGCGTAGGTTCGCTTCTCCATAAATGGTTTTTGAACTAGGGTCAGTCGCTGAGGGATATCACCTCTATTTTTCAGCAAGTCATAGGTAAAACGTACATTTTCACCGGTATTACTTGCTTGTGTCTCGAGAACAATTGCTGAATCGGGAACACTACAGTCACGGGCTATTGCGGCAAATGTCTCGGCTTCGCTGCGACTGAATTGACCTTCTGTAAATCGCCCAACGCCACCAGAAAAAACGATGTAGGGAGCGATCCCTTGCTTGTACAGTTGAGCAGCGTATTCAGCCACACGAGTGTCGTTGCTACACAAAACAAAGATACAATCTGAGGGTGCTGGTGTATCGCCGACTCTCATATAATCCCACAGAGTGTCAATAGCTCGGTGTAATTTAGTCATCGAGGGCATCCAAGGTAGAGTTATATTTGAATGAGAAACCTAAGCTAATAATCTTTTCTGAAGAGACTCGTTTATCTGGCGTATCGACAATTGGCGGAAGGGATTCTTTGCTGTTCGCGCTCTTTAGTGCAGCGGCATAGAATTCAGCTTTGCTCACCGTGTTAGGTGTTGTGACATTGACAACTTGGTTGTGGAGTTGCGTGATGGCGAAATCAACGCCGCGAATCGCGTCATCTAGGTGCAGCATATTGGCTGGTGCTTGAGAGCTCACTTGTTTTAGCTTGCTTGCAAAACGAGAAGGGTGGCGATTAGGACCAATCAGTCCACTAAAACGCAGCACAGTGTAATCAATGCCAGAGTCGATAACAGATTGCTCAGCTGTAAGCATGATCTTGGCGTTGTCAGAAAACGGATAAGCTGACGATGTATTTGCGATCGCTAGCGATGCGTCACTCTCATCAATGGTTCCTGGCTTTTCTGGATACACAGTAGTAGAGCTCACCATAATCAGTTTCTTGATATTCGCTTTTTGGCTTGCTTCTACTAACTGCTGCCATTGCTGTGCGTAAGCTATCCCTGAGCCTTTTCTAAATCCAGGTGGGAAGCTGCCAATCACGATTTCAATGTTGTTCTCAAGTAACAGTGAATAGAGTTGAGAAACGGTGTCTGCATTTTCACTAAAACAAAATTCCAATCCGTGTATTTGTTGTTGTTTAAGTTCTTCCACACCTTGCGAGCTTGTTTTCGTTGCGACAACGCTGTGTCCGTGGCGGGCTAAATGGTCCGCTAAAGGTGCGCCAACCCAACCAGCTCCTAGGACTAATATAGATGCCATAATTTCCTCACTTACTTACTGTAATTGGTATTCGCGATATTGATTGGTGATTTGACCTTACAGGAAGTCAAAATATTTCCTTTAAGCCTAACAAACCTTTGTAAAAAAATGAAAAGTCCATAAACGAAAAAACTCCATTGCCGAAGCTAATGGAGTCTGAATCTGGAAATGTGAACTTATTTTAAAATGCGTAATAGTTTGTCGGCACGCTCTGCGGTTTCAATACCTTCGTCAGTGAGGTAACCGCCATCTGGTTGAGTACAAAGGCCCTTGTCGAACAAACGTTGTACCGCTTCTTTCATTTCAGAAGAAGCTTCTTGATGCACCTTAATGCCGGTCGCGGCGCTGCTTACATCAAACTGAAGAAGAAGGTTTAAATCTGCAATGTGTTCAGTGGTGTACTTCATAATTGACCTATTAATTTTAATGTCTTCTGTTTTCACAATAGTGCGCAATGATAATGCAGGCAATAGGAAATCAAGAGAATTGATAACTGATACCAAATTGGGTGTTTAATCAACGAATAGCTTGGTGTCTCTAATTAAATTGGCTGAATTATATTCATTTGGGCAATGGGTGATGTTCATTTTGAGACGCTTGTAATATATTGGACTGACAAAAATCTAATGACACCGAGATGGTGCGAATTATATAAAAAGGAAAAGGTCAGTGAGAGCCAAGAAGATAGCTTTAGTGGTGGGTATGCTATTGGGTGTTGCTGGGTGTCAAAGTACACCAGCAGATCAAAGTGGTACGAGCCAAGCAACGAATAAGGATGTTCAAGCGTCCAGTGAAGTACGTTCGTTTGATTCAATTCAAACAACCTACACAGAATGGGAAACTAAGCTAGAAGCGCACTCACAATACGCACTGTATGCACCTGAAAACTACAAAGAGTTATTGGGTGCGTGGTCAGACGCGCAAGAGATTTACGCGGATATTGCAAAAGACCAGACATTGATTACCGATAGCTACTCTATCTTCTCAAGCCAGACATACGCTCAGGCGTTTGATGAGAAAATAGAAACGGTGAAATCAAACTACGAAGCGATTCTGGTGCTAAAAGATAAAGCAGACCAAGTACTAGCTGACTCTATTGCACAAATGGATTACTTGAAGCTATTGGGTGCAGATACGATGTTTAAGTCAAACTACAAACGTCTGTACTCAGAGTACAAAGAGCTATTTAACTATGTGCTAGTGGATGAGTTGGAAGATGCTCAAGAAGCGCAAGTTGAGTTCTTGAATAATGCTCGCGTACTTGAAGTGAAAGTGGCTCATAAGAAATATATTGTTCCACTAAAAGAGAAGTTAGAGCTGCTTGAAGATGAAGATTTCCATGAAGTGGTGCCACTGACTTTTGCTAAAGCGACTTCACAAATTGAACTCGCAGAAAGCAAGGTTAAGGCAACTCCGCGTGAAAAGTCGATCATCCAAGATGCAATTGCAGCCGCAGAATTTGAGCTTAACCACGTACGTAGTGTTGCTCATGAAGTAAAACTGCTTGCAAGCATTAAAGATGATAAGTTTGAGCAAGCGGTATTGAACGCAGAAAATCAGTTACTTAACATCTCTAAAGCGGTCAATGAGCAAGATTATCGCGATGTTGGACTACGTCTTCAGTCAGAAAAGATTGTTGCTAGCATTAAAAAGCTAAAGAGTTCAGATTTAACTTCAGAGCTTACGCAAGAAATTGAAGCTTTAACGGCGAAGTTAGCGAAACTAGAAACGGAAAACCAACAGCAGGCACAACAGCTTGTGGATACCAATAAGCAGACTGAGTTGCTGACCGAACAGGTGTCAAAAAGTGATGCTCACATCAAGAGCCTCGAAGATTTGGTGTCGAGCTTGAAGGTGCAGGCGAGCGGAGCTGCAGCTGAGCCAGTGGCACAACCAGCGGTTGAAGCTGTAACTGCGCCGGCAGCCGACGAAGCTGCATCAAAGGTTGAAACTGTCGCCGAAGTTGAAAACTCGTAGCGACCAACAAATACAGTTATATCTAATCCTAAAAGCGCCCTCGGGCGCTTTTTTACTTTCTGTTGATCTGCGTCAAAATTTTCCTTTTGGAGGAGGCTAAGTAGCGAATTAGCGCATGGTGTTTTTATCTAACATTTCATAAGTAATTGAATTTTAGTCATTTATTTTATTGTTGAGGTTTTTCAGATAATTGAGTGATGACATCCGGCTAATCCTAAAGTCGTATGTTTTTAGCCAAATTCTATGCATTTTTTGAATGAGATCTGGATCACGATAATTAGCGTGAAAATTAGCACTTGAAATAAAAAATAAAAGAGAGGATTATCGCGCTCCCGACGACATGTTTCAAAATGTAAACAACCATGAACCTAAATCAATTTGACTCATTATTACCGCCTCAAATGGCTGAGCGCGCTGCAGATATCGGCGTAGGTAAAGCAACTAAAGATCCCATTAAATCTTTCTTATTGGCTATCTCTGCTGGTATTCATATTGGTATCGCTTTTGTTTTCTATACCATAGTGACGACAGGGGCTGGTGACTTGCCTTGGGGCATTACTCGTTTAATTGGTGGTCTTGCCTTCAGTCTTGGTCTTATTCTAGTGGTTGTGACCGGTGGTGAACTGTTTACCAGCTCGGTACTGACGTTGGTAGCGAGAGCAAGTGGTAAGATTTCATGGAAAACCTTAGTCAAAAACTGGGCGACAGTTTACATCGGTAACCTGATTGGTGCTCTGTTGCTGGTGGCTTGTATGCTTTTGACCAAACAATACATGTTTGATCATGGCCAAGTGGGTTTGAATGCCATGGCTATTTCTCAACACAAGCTTCACCATGACTTTATTCAAGCCGTTGCGTTGGGCATCATGTGTAATGTGCTTGTGTGTATTGCAGTATGGATGACATTCAGTGGCCGCACTCTCACAGATAAAATTGCGGTTATGATTCTACCTGTTGCGATGTTTGTGTCGGCGGGTTTTGAGCACTGCATTGCCAACATGTTCCAAGTACCATTAGCTATCGGTATTAAGACGTTTGCCCCAGCTGAGTTCTGGAGTATGACTGGAGCCAATCCAGCAGATTACGTTGACCTAAATATGATGGACTTTTTGATCAATAACCTACTGCCTGTAACACTAGGCAACATCATTGGCGGCGGTATCTTTGTCGGCATGTGGTACTGGTTGATCTATCTGCGTGACTGATTTTGACACACTTAATCACAGTTTCTAGCGGCTCACTTCGGTGGGCCGTTTTTAATTGTGGACAAACAACCTCGTAAAGGGCACACAGAAGTCGTTTAAAAAATCATCTATTCGGTAACGTATCTCTATATATCCTTGAAAAGGGGAGAGATGCACTAATTTGGGTTGTTGATAACTTAAATATGGCAGAGCCACAGGTGTTGCATTTGGTTATCCACAGTTTCTGTGGATAACCTGTCTTAAATTCCGTGAGTAACCCTATTTATAAGGATCAAAATGGTGATCAAGTATTATTTTTGATCTTTGCTTTTACTCGCCCCTCTTTGGTCAGAGCGACTTTAAGTGAAAGATTCAAAGCTAGCGCAAGCGATGTGCTCATCATGATGAAGATGGCGAGCATGATCATTAACTGATATTTAATGGCAATCATAGGGGAGGCGCCCCCTAAAATTTGGCCTGTCATCATACCGGGAAGTGTAACAAGGCCTGTCGTCGCCATAGAGGCCATTATAGGAGACATCGCCTTCTGCATTGCATTTCGAACAAACGGCGCTGACGCGTAGGTTGGAGACGCTCCTAGAGCTATTGCCGCTTCATACTCCGACTTTTGAGTTTCAAAGGCACCAAATAAGTTTTGTAGCGCCACAATATTACTACTCAAACTATTACCAAGCAGCATGCCAGCGATAGGTATCAAATACTGTGCACCAAATAAGGGCATTGGTTTGATGATATAGAAGCAGATGAAAAGCACGATAGGAATGCAGGTAATGGACAATCCGGTTGCTATGGGTAATAAGAGCAGCTTTCTTGGTAGCTTTGCTTTTTCAATAATCGAACTTGCACCCACGACGATCATGATGCTCAGCCAAAGAAGGTTAATCCACACACTGTCGAGCTTAAATAGGTACTCGAGGTACAAACCAACGAGGAATAGCTGAACAGCCATTCGAGCAATGCTGATACTAGCTTCTCTAGCGAGACCGAGTTTGAAGTGGTGATTAATGCCGATGGGAAGAATCAGTAATGAACTAAAGAGTAATAACTGCCACCACGAGATATCGATAACGTCTTGCATAAAGCTTCCTTATTTAGTCCTCCCATACTATCTGAA
Source organism: Vibrio fortis (assembly GCF_000695685.1). Lineage (GTDB taxonomy): Bacteria > Pseudomonadota > Gammaproteobacteria > Enterobacterales > Vibrionaceae > Vibrio > Vibrio fortis_A. The sequence goes on from NZ_JFFR01000025.1 coordinate 365,624, forward strand.
ACGACGCTCAAATTCATTTTCTCCTGATGAGATTACAGCGCGTTTTTGCAGCAAAGATTTAACAAAATTTGCACATAAATCTCGCTGTTTGCGTCTAATTTGGCTACTACTTAGTAGGTAAAAAGTTACAACTGGTTATTGGTTTGTTGGGTTTTTGTGTCAATTTAACAATTGATTAATCTACTTAATTCTTCACATTTGTTAATACTTTTTAATATGTTTCTTTAACTGAAAACAACTCTGGATGAGCTCAAAAAAGTATTGATTAGCAAGGGCTAAGAGCGGTGATTTGATTGAACCCTACTTTGAGTATGGTCTAAAATTTGTTGCTAGATACTGATGAACTTTAGCCCCTTAGAATGGGCTTATCGAAATTACTAAATACAAAATAGGCAAAATGTATGAGTGATGTTAATAAAATTGAAACTGGCGAAAAGCGCTCGTTGGAGTGGAAGTCATTCCTCTTCATCGCAGTGGTTCTCTTTCCTGTGTTGAGTGTTGCATTTGTAGGTGGTTACGGCTTCCTAGTTTGGGCGCTTCAAGTGTTCGTATTCGGACCTCCAGGTGCTCACGGCGGCATGTAATGCCTCACACAACAACATTTTTTAGAACAGATATTTAAGAGAGCTAATCATGAAGTCATTTTTAGTTAAACTGTGGCGCACTATGACACGCCCTGCAGTACACATCAGCCTTGGTGTACTAACCATGGGTGGTTTTATCGCGGGTGTTATCTTCTGGGGTGGTTTCAACACTGCTTTAGAAGCAACTAACACGGAAGAATTTTGTATCAGCTGTCACACCATGCGTGACAACGTATACGTAGAACTGCAAGACACGGTTCACTGGAAAAACACATCTGGTGTTCGTGCAACTTGTCCAGACTGTCACGTTCCTCACGAATGGACAGCTAAAATCGCGCGTAAGATGCAAGCATCTAAAGAAGTATTCGCACAAGTTTTCGGTGACCTAGATACACCTGAAAAATTCGAAGCACGTCGTATCGAGTTGGCAAAACACGAATGGGATCGTTTCTCTGCAAACAAATCTCTAGAGTGTAAAAACTGTCATAACTACGACTCAATGGATTTCGAAAACATGCGTCCAACTGCTCGTATTCAAATGAAGAATGCAGCAGAGCGTGACCAAAGCTGTGTTGACTGTCACAAAGGCATCGCGCACAACCTTCCACTTGATATGGAATCAGCGAGCGGTATCGTTGGTGAGCTTGAGCAAGTTGCAGGTAGCACTTCTTACGCGAACGGCTCTGACGTGATCTCAATCCGTCACCTACCAATGTACACAGACGAAACAGCAACAGTTGAAGCGGGTCTATTGAGCCCAGCAAGTAAAGTTGCAGTGATCGACGAAAAAGGCGACATGATCAAGGTTCAGATCGATGGCTGGCGTAAAGCGAAAGGCTTCGGTCGTGTAATCCAAGAAGATTTCGGTATGAACATCTCTACTGCAATCTTGACCAAAGAAGTGTCTCAAAGCGACGTTATCACTGTTGGTGAGAAGAAAGAAGATGAGCTAACGGGTCTTCCATGGGAAGAAGTTAACCTAGCACTATGGATGAAGAAAGAGTCTATGGTTGATAACTTCGATCCAATCTGGAATGCAGCAGGTCAGGCTTACCAGTCTAACTGTTCAACGTGTCACTCTCAGCCAGACGAAGCACACTTCAGTGCTAACGGTTGGGTAGGCATGCTAGACGGTATGATCGCATTCGTTAACTTCGACACTGATACAGAAGCACTTGTTCTTAAGTATCTACAGAAGCACTCATCAGATTTTTCTGAAGGCCATCACTAATAAGACGTCAATTGGAGTAACACAATGGCAATTACAAGAAGAAGTTTTCTGAAAGGTGTCGCGACAACAGGTGCGGCATCAGTTATGGGCCCAAGCCTATTAGTGTCGGCTTCTGCATCTGCAGCAGAAACAGACGGCACGTGGAAAGTCTCAGGTTCTCACTGGGGAGCATTCCGTGCTCGTGTTTACGCTGGTAAGGTTCAAGAGATTAAGCCACTAGAAATTGATAAACACCCAACAGAGATGTTGAAGGGTATCAAAGGCATCATCTACAGCCCATCACGTGTGCGTTACCCTATGGTTCGCCTAGACTGGTTGAAAAAACACAAGTACAGCGCAGATACACGTGGTAACAACCGCTTTATCCGTGTGACTTGGGACGAGGCACTAGATCTTGTTTACCGCGAGCTTGAGCGCGTACAGAAAGATTACGGCCCATGGGCGCTTCACACAGGTCAAACTGGTTGGAGACAAACAGGTCAGTTCCACAGCTGTACTAACCACATGCAACGTGCAATGGCACTTCATGGCTACTCTGTGAAGAAGATTGGTGACTACTCAACAGGTGCTGGTCAAACAATCATGCCTTACGTGCTAGGTTCTACAGAAGTTTATGCACAAGGTACATCTTGGGAACTTATCCTAGAAAACAGTGACAACATTATCCTTTGGGGTAACGATCCAGTTAAGAACCTTCAAGTAGGTTGGACGTGTGAGACTCACGAGTCGTTCGCATACCTAGAACAACTGAAAGAAAAAGTTGCTAACAAAGAGATCAACGTTGTTTCTGTTGACCCTGTTAAAAACAAAACAGGTCGTTACCTAGAAAACGAGCAGTTCTACATAAACCCACAAACTGACGTGGCGTTCATGCTAGGTGTTGCTCACGTGCTTTACAATGAAGGCCTATACGACAAGAAGTTCATCGAGACTTACTGTCTAGGTTTTGAAGACTTTATTAAGTACGTTCAAGGTGAGACAAAAGATAAAGTAGAGAAGACACCGGAGTGGGCTTCTGCTATCTGTGGCGCAAGTGCGGACTCAATCCGTGACTTCGCTAAGATGCTGGTTAACGGTCGTACACAAATTCTTGTAGGTTGGAGTATTCAGCGTCAAGAGCACGGTGAACAGCCTTACTGGATGTGTGCAGTTATCGCAGCAATGGTTGGTCAAATTGGTCTACCTGGCGGTGGTATCTCTTACGGTCACCACTACTCTGGTATCGGTGTATCTTCAACTGGTTTCTCAGCTCCGGGTTCGTTCCCACTGAACATCGACCAAGGTCAGAAGCCAAAACACACGAACACAGATTACAACGGTTACAGCCGCGTAATCCCAGTTGCTCGTTGGGTTGATAGCCTGTTAGAGCCAGGTAAGAAGATCAAAGCGAACGGCGCAACGGTAACACTGCCAGATATCAAGATGATGGTATTTAGTGGTAACAACCCGTGGCACCACCACCAAGATCGCAACAAGATGCGTAAAGCGTTCAAGAGCCTACAAACTGTTGTCGCAGTAGACTTCACTTGGACGGCGACGTGTCGTCACTCTGATATCGTGCTTCCAGCATGTACTCAGTGGGAACGTAACGATATTGATGGTTATGGCGCATACTCTGGTCGTGGTCTGATCGCGATGCACAAACTGGTGGATCCTCTGTTCCAATCTAAGACTGACTTCGAGATCATGTCTAGCCTAACTAAGCGTTGGGGCCGTTACGACGACTACACGCGTGGTATGGACGAGATGCAGTGGGTTAAATCTCTGTATGACGAGTGTCGCGCTTCAAACGAAGGCAGCTTTGAAATGCCAGAGTTTGCTGAGTTCTGGGAGAAAGGTTTCCTAGACTTCGGTAAAGGTAAGCCATGGACTCGTCACGCTTCATTCCGTGAAGACCCAGAGATCAATGCACTAGGTACACCTTCTGGTTTCATCGAAATCACAAGCCGTACTGTAGGCAACATGGGCTACGAGCACTGTCAAGAGCACCCAATGTGGTTCGAGAAATCTGAACGTTCACACGGTGGTCCAGGTTCTGACAAACACCCGTACTGGCTGCAATCTTGTCACCCAGACAAGCGTCTACACTCTCAGATGTGTGATTCTGAAGAGTTCCGTGCAACTTACGCGGTACAAGGTCGTGAGCCAATCTACATCAACCCAACAGATGCTAAGAAGAAAGGCATCAAAGATGGTGATGTGGTACGTGTATTCAACGACCGTGGTCAACTTCTGGCTGGTGCTGTTCTTATGGATAGCTACGCTCCAGGTGTTGTGCGTATCGAAGAAGGTGCTTGGTACGGTCCAATGAACGAGAAAGTGGGTGCGCTAGATACATACGGCGATCCAAACACACTGACTCAAGATATTGGCTCTTCTGAGCTAGCTCAAGCGACATCGGCAAACACATGTCTGGTCGACTTTGAGAAGTTCACTGGTAAGCTACCTCCAGTTACTTCATTCGGTGGTCCAATCGAAGTTGCTTAATGCACTCGATATAAACGCCAAAAGATAGTTAAAAGCCCCTGTAAGTGATGCTTACAGGGGCTTTTTTACATTTTGAAGTCTGTTAGCCTACATTATTTGAAATCGTCTACGAGCCTTTGTGGGCATCCTATGAGAAAAAACAGGCTCTATGGAGAACGCTCCAAGGCCACCAGTAATCCTGACAGGTGACCTTGGAACGAACGGAAACTCGGAAATGGATGATTGATAAGAGGGATTAATTGATTTTAAAGCTTTGTTGGGCGCAGTAAGTCATCGACATGGGACAGATTAATAATTTTTCCCAAAGCGCTGCCCACAATAACACTCAATGCGATCGCGGCGATGCTGGTGCTTACATCGCTGGCAATGAACAAAAAAGCCGCGTTGCCCAGTGTACTGATTAGGGCTGCGATAAGCGCGCCAATGCCTAGTTTCCCAGAAACAAACTGAGACATAACCGATACCATACCCCCGCAGCCAGGGATTGCGGCCATTACAGAAGCACAGACGATTTGATTGGAGCGACATTGATGTGCGAGTAAGTGTTCATTATCGGCGTTAAGCGTTAGCCATTGGTAGCCCACTAAGCTCAATAACGTGTAGAGCGCAGAAGCAAAAGCGAAGTCTGTAAAAGTCGTGACCGTAAGATCCAATAGCGATACAGTCACAATCAGAGTGGTAAGCGCGACAGTAAGAAATATTCGCTTACGAAATAGGGATGACGGTATTGATTCTGAAGTGTGATGTTCTGATGCGAATTGGATTCTTCGATTCATAGCGATATACCCAGTATATAAAGGCTTAGGTATAACTATATACGAATAAGAATGATTATCAATTGTGTTTTATGGTTTTTCTAGCAACTTACCATAGGCAAATAGTCTAACAGGCAGCAACGAAGCGATGATCATTGTCAAAAAATAGGGTAAAGTAAGCGAAATAAAGAGATGCTCTATAGGTAGAGCTGTAATTTTAGTGTAATAGGAAGAAACATGATTTTAGTTGTTGGTCACAAAAACCCTGATAGTGACAGTATTTGTAGCGCGCTAGTTGCAACTGAGCTTCTTAAAGCTCGTGGCGAAGAAGCGACACCAATTCGCCAAGGCGAGATCAACCGCGAAACTCAACACATTCTAGAAGTTGCTGGCGCAGATATGCCAGAGCTTCGTACTTCTGTTGCTGGCGAAAAAATTTGGCTAGTAGACTACTCAGACCTAGCTCAAGCTCCTGATGACGTTGCTGACGCAGAAATCCTTGGTATCGTTGACCACCACCGTCTTGGTGATGTGATGACAGTAAACCCAATGGAAGCGTGGATCTGGCCTGTTGGTTGTACAAACACTGTACTATTCAACATGTTCAAGATTGAAGGTCACGAAATCACCCCACAAATCGCTAAGCTAATGATGTCTGCTATCCTGTCAGACACGGTAGGTTTTGCTTCTCCGACTTGTACTCAAAAAGACAAAGACGCAGTTGTTGAACTAGCAGAAATCGCTGGTGTAACTGACGTAGACGCGTTCATCAAAGCACTGCTAATCGCGAAAACAAACATCGAAGGCCTATCTGCTGCTGAGCTAGTAGAAAAAGACCTTAAAGGTTACCCGTTCAACGGTCGCGACGTAGTAGTTGGCCAAGTTGAGCTAGCAACTCTTGAGCAAGTTGATGGCATGATTGAAGCACTTGAAGCTGACCTAGAAACTCGTTGTGAGAAAGACGGTCTAGCATTCGCTGCAGTAATGTTAACTGATATCACAACAGCTCAAACTCGTCTTCTTTACAAAGGTGAGTGGGCTGAGAAGCTAGTTAAGCACGAGCAAGACGGTGTATTGATGATGGAAAATACACTAAGCCGTAAGAAGCAAGGTTGGCCTTGGCTTCAAGGTGAGCTTGCTTAATTAAGCTGCTGACGAATTAAACGCCTGCTTTTCAGCAGGCGTTTTTCTTTGGCATTAAATTGCACCTTATTAGACTATTTCTTTGAATAGAAGTATTTGCAGTTCAAAAAGCTCGGCATACACTGTATGAGAGCGAACGCACTGACAAAAGTAGGAAAAGATAATGACTACACCGCTAGACGAGCAAAAAATCGCAGAAGTTAACAAATACACAGGTGAACAACGCTTTAAATACTGTGTAAAAGAGATCGTGGCTAATCGTGAAGTATGGATCCTAACCGACGAGCACGGTTGTGTGATGCTAAATACTGAAGATGAAGATTGTGTACCAGTTTGGCCAAACAAAGAGTTCGCAGAATCTTGGGCAACAGGCGAGTGGGCAGAATGTAAAGCTGAAGCGATCTCATTGAATAAGTGGCACAGTCGTTGGACCATGGGTCTAGAAGACGATGAACTCGCTGTTGTTGTCTTCCCAAATGAGCAGGAAGAGGGCGTAGTACTTTTCCCTGACGAATTCGATTTCGAACTGAAGAAGCAAGCGGCTAAGCGCTAACTCTTCTCTAACGAAACAGTTCATATAAGGGAGCCTGTCTGGCTTCCTTAGTAGCACCTTTCAGTATCTCTTCCTTTTGATATTCTCTTAATAAACGTTTCACAACAGGTTTCACTTCTGAGAGCGTCATCCCTGCTTTCAAATCAGGCTCATAGAGTAGCTTTAACAAAACCACGTCTAAAGGCGCTAGAAGCTCTTCTGGTGTGTGATCATTAAAGATAGAAGGATAGGCATGCTCCGAATCATTGGGCAGCCCTAACGCTTGTGTGATTTCTTCTACGACACATGCTAATAACTTGCCTCGACTCCTTGCCAAGTCTACAGGTATTACGATAGCCGCAGAGACAATATGACCAGTGGCATTGGTCGTATAACCTGCGGTGCATATTGCCGTATTCAAATGTTGAGTTGACCTTAGGTTAAGTGCTGACTTGGCTTCTTTAGTCCACTTTGATTCACGTGTATAAATCCAATGCACGTTGGCTTGTGATTGTTTACTAACAAACTCGATAGATAGGCCGGTGATTTGAGCCAAGTGCTGAACGTGTAATTCGGTAAGTTCTTGATGGAGAGCTTCATCGCCGACGCGGTGATCTAACCAAATTCTTATTGGTTGGTTCCATTTCGCCAGCGGGTGATTGCCACTCGTGTATTCATGCTCCAGAGCAACGCTGTAGAAAGCGCGTTCCACGAAGCTAGGGTCAAGCCAGGTAAGCCCGGTAGCTTGCGTAGGGTTTGAAAATAGAGCAATAAAAAGGGAATAAATGTAGAACATATACAGTTTCATTTATTCCCTCATCTTCTTACATTAACGCAGTTTTAATGGTTTAAGTGACTAATAGTTTGGTGCTTTAAAGAAGTGACTTTCAACCAAACGCTGAGTAATTTGGTGAGAAGGGTTAGAGAGCACCTCATGCGTTTCACCTGCTTCGACCACATCGCCTTCATGCATTACGATGATTTTATCGGTGATGTGTTTAACGATGCCAATGTGTTGTGAAACGTACACAAATGATACGCCCATCTCTTCTTGAAGCTCCAAGAACAGGTTGATGATCTGAGAGCGCATCGCCATGTCTAAACCATTGAGCGCTTCGTCGGCTACAATGATGGATGGCTGAAGTATCAAGGCACGAGCCAGACAAACCCTCTGCTTTTGTCCTGCTGCGAGCATTTGAGGGTAGAAGTAAGCGTGCTCTGGAAGCAAGCCAACTCGAAGTAGAGTGTCTTTCACTCGCTTCATACGCGCTTCAGGCGGCATGTTGGTGTTTCGCTTAAGTGGTCCTTCAAGAATGCGACCGATCTGAATACGAGGGTTTAACGACGTATTTGGATCTTGGAAGATCATGCGAATTAGCTTACAACGCGTCGAGTAGTCTTTGTGTTCAAGCCTTTCACCATTAACTCGAATCTCACCAGACGTAGGTTCAACCATGCCTGCTAACATGCGAGCAAGCGTTGACTTACCAGAGCCATTTTGTCCAATAAATCCTATGGTTTGTCCTGCTTCTAGAGTGAAGCTCACCGGTTTCACCGCCTGATGAATCTTCTTACGAAAAAGCCCAGAGCGTGTCGTAAAATCTTTGGAAAGATCACTGACTTCTAATAGTGCACTCATGATTTCTTTTTCTTCTCCATGTTCAGTGGGAAGTGACAGTTAAACTTATGATTCTTTACGCGACTGGTGTGGGGGATTTCCACACATTGCCTCTGTGCGTAAGGGCATCTTGGACCCAAACGACAACCAATTGGCAAATGCTGCAGAGGAGGAATTGAGCCTGGTAGAGACTGCAATTTCTCTTTATGCGGTATCCAATCATTAAAGTCTGGCATCGCTTTAAGCAGCGCTACGGTATAAGGGTGCTTAGGTGCATCCAAGAGTTTAGGTGTGTCTGCAGATTCAACTGACTGGCCGCAATACATAACCGTAATTCGCGTTGCCCATTGGGTAATGGTTGTTAAGTCATGCCCAATCAAAATGATGGTGGTGTTATGCAGCTGATTCATGCGGCTTAACAGGCGCAGAATCTGCGACTGAGTGATTGGATCCAAGTCATTGGTTGGCTCATCGGCAATCAGCACTTTTGGCTTGGCAGCGATCGCCATCGCAATCATCACTTTTTGACACTCACCATCAGTCAGCTCATAAGAGTAACTGTCCATTAGGCGTGAGTGGTCTTTAATACCGACTTTATGAAGTAGGGCAATCGCCTGTTTCTTTCGCCACTTAAAGCGCTGCCACCATTTACCTTCAAAGGCATGAGATGGAATCGCTTCGATCAGTTGGTGTCCCACTTTTTCCGAAGGGTCGAGACAGGTCGAAGGCTCTTGAAAGATCATCGCGATATCACGGGCGATGACTCGGCGGCGCTCTTTAGGTGTCAGTTGAAGTAGATCGATGTTCCCGAGACGCATCCGGTCCGCAGAAACTTTCCAGTTTTCTTTACATACGCCAACGATCGCTTTGGCTACCAAGCTTTTGCCTGAACCTGATTCACCCACTAAGCCGCGAATTTCCCCTTCATTAAGGGTAATACTCATGCGATCTACGGCTTTAACTAAGCCCTGAGGTGTTTCGATTTCAATGGTCAGATGTCGAATATCAAGTAACGGCATTATTCGATTCCTGCGTTAAGTGCTTGGCGTACGCCTTCACCGACTAAGTTGATGACGATAACGGTAAACATGATTGCGAGACCTGGTAGGGTCACTGTCCAAGGCGCTAAGTATATCAGCTCTACTGAGTCACCCAGAATTGAGCCCCACTCTGTACTTGGTGCTTGAGCGCCCAAGCCTAAGAAGCCTAGTGCGGTAATGTCGAGAATCGCAACAGACAGCGCTAGCGTTACCTCTAGGGCGATAACCGTAAGAATATTAGGAACGATAGAGTTCCAAAGTAGGTAAAAATCGTTCGCACCATCCAAGCGTGATGCCATGATGTAATCTTTCTCTACCTCTGCGTGCACCGCGATATAGACAGAACGAATAAAGCGTGGAATCAGCGCAAGACAGATCGCCAGCAAGATGTTGAATTCCCCAAAACCTAGGAAAGCAACAAAGATAATTGCAAGCAGCAAAGATGGGATAGACATGACCGTATCAAGCAGGTGGTTTAGGGTACTTGATAGTAGACCACGAGTCATACCCGCCAATACGCCAATCAAACAACCAATGACAGCTGCAATGAAGGTAATCACCACCGCTGCACCAAAGGTGAGCTGAGATCCAATAATCAGGCGTGACAGGATATCTCGACCTAAATCGTCGGTCCCTAGAAAGTATTCAACTGTACCGGCTGGATCCCACGATGGTGGCGTCAATAAGTGACCCGTCTGCTCTTGAGCATCATGAGGTGCTAGCCAAGGCGCGGTGATAGTGACGAAGATGATCAATACCAAGCACCACAGGCCAAACATAGCTAGGTTGTTATTGCGGAAACTGCGCCAAAAACGCTCAAATTGAGTCGGGATGCGCTCTTCTTGATAAACGTTACTTGTTAGCATACCACTCTTTCCTTACTAGAGGATTGATCATCGCGCCGATCAGATCCGATAGGATATTTGCTGTCAGAACTAGCGTTGCCACCACGATCACACCAGCTTGGATTGATACGTAATCTTGGTTCGATAGCGCATCAAGCAGCCAGCGACCGATACCTGGCCAGTTAAAAATAGATTCGGTAATGATGGCAAGCGTCAACATACTTGAAAGCTGTACACCGACCTTAGGAACGATAGGTGGAATCGCATTACGTAGCACGTGTTGAGTGACGATCTCGTGAGTTGAAAGACCTTTAATACGTGCCGCTCGGATGTAGTTCTGCGTCATCACTTCAGCCACTGATGCTCGCATTAGACGGATAACCTGTGTAGTTGGCGCTAAAGCCAGTACCAAACAAGGTAGAGCCATATGCTCAATCACACTCTGTAAAGCATGTGCTTTGTAGCGACCTTCAGCAAAAAATGCATCAATGATTGCAAAGCCAGTGACATGTTCAATCTCGTACAGCAAATCGTAGCGACCACCAACAGGGAACATCTCAAAATGCAGAGAGAAGACCATGATCATCAGCAGGGCGACCCAGAAGATAGGGGCAGAGTAACCTGACATCGATGTAAACGAGATTGTGGTGTCGATGAACTTGCCCTGACGCATACCCGCAATAGTACCCAGCGGGATACCGATAAGGAGAGCAAGTAGGAAGGCGAAGAAACACAATTCTAGCGTCGCTGGGAAGACAACGGCCAATTCATCATAGATAGGCGCACCATGTTTACTGATACCGAAGTTCAGTGTTGATAATTCGCCAATGTAGCTCAACCAGCCCGGCCAAAACTCTTGGATAGCCCACGGTGATGTTTGGTCTAATCGTAGCAATGAGAAACCAACAACAGTCAGTATCGCGAGCGTGATGACAAATAAATTAACGCGTCTTAACGTATACCAAAACATTACGGCTGCACCTCTCTCGTCACTTGGTCGAAAGGCTGCGCATTAAATGGGCTTTGCTTAAAGCCTGTTAATGAGCGGTCGTGTACACGGAATTGCACGCCATGAGCCAGAGGGATCACTGGGAACTCTTCGTTAAGAATATTCTGGGCTTGGTGATACAAGTTCACTCGGTGCCTCTGTTGATTGATCTCTAGCGCGAGATCAAGAAGAAAATCGAAATCTGAATTACACCACATCGATACGTTCAAGCCTGCGCGTTCTGACTGACAAGAGAGCAGTGGGCGCAAGAAGTTGTCTGGGTCTCCAGTGTGGCCAATCCAGCCTGTAAGCAATAGATCCGTCGAAGCGATGGAAGAGAGTTGAGTACGATCGAATCGGTCGTCCGTGTAGAGCTTTAAGCTAATGCCGATATCAGCAAGGTTTGCTTGGATAAGCTCCGCCGTCTTACGCGGACTTGGGTTGTAGGCTCTCGGCTCAAGTGGCACCCACATAGAGAGTTCCAATCCGGGTTCGACGCCTGCATCTTTAAGAAGTGCAACAGCATAGTTTCGGTCGTAGCGAACCTGAACTTGGTCCTTTTGATAGGCCCAAGAGGTTGGTGGTAATAGGGTATAAGCCTTGCTGCCTGTCCCGTAATACACTGAATCCAAGATATTTTGGCGGTTGATCGCTAGGTTTAGCGCCTTACGTACGCGTGCGTCACGCAGTGCGGGGTGCTCTGTGTTTAGAGCGATGAAAGACACGTTTACAGCAGGTGTCGCTGTAATCTCAAGCTCTTCTTGAGCTTGAATGATTGGAATCTGGCTCGAGATAGGCGAATTCAGCACGTCACATTCATTACGCAGCAGTTTCGCGAGTGTGCCGGTACCACGTTGTGATGTATCAAACACCACTTGGTCCATTTTCACCTTGCTCTTCCAGTAATTCTTGTGCTTTTTCAATCGAACCAAGTCGTTGATTTGAAAATCATCAAGGTAGAATGGGCCTGTACCGACTGGGTGTGAGTCTAAGCGGTTTTTCTCATCTAACTGAATCAGTTGATTGGCGTACTCTTTTGAGTGGATCACTGCATAACTGGTGGCAATGTTGGTCAAAAAGGAGTTGTCTGGACGAGTGAGCGTAAACTTAACCGTTAGGTCATCAATCGCTTCAATGCTGTCAATTAGATTCGGGAAATCGATACCCGCAAACCAAGGGTAAAGGCCGCCACCGACATAGTGAAATGGGTGAGTGCTGTTGGTGATACGCTCGAAGCTAAAAACAATATCTTGTGCGTTTAGAGCACGTGTTGGCTTGAACCAATCGGTCGTTTGGAACTGCACATTTGGGCGCAATTTGAAGGTATATTCAGTACCCGCTTTGTTCACCGTCCATTCGGCTGCGATGTTAGGCTGTGGGCGATATGTCTCAGGGTCTAGCTGCAGTAGAGTATCGAAGATCTGAGGGCTTAGCGACTCCGCAGTAATACCGCTGTCCACCAATTGTGGATTAAAGGTACTCGGGTTCCCTTGGCCGCAGTAAATAAAGCCTTTTTCTCGGATCTGGTCGTGATCGACGCTTTCTCCACAGCCAGCTAAAAAGCCTAGCGTGAAGATACCTAGTGACAGTCTTAATAGTGCTTTCATAAAAAGAAATACTTTTCGAAACGAGGCGGAAGAGGGGCCTCAAGATCCGGATAATTTAACATTTTATTTATTGCGCTCCAAATAATAATCCTGTGCTAGCAGCTATTTATCGCTGTTTTGACCAACTATCGAATATTTCCTCACCATGCCTCTTAATTGGTTGTAGGTAAGACCAAGCAGTTCAGCTGCCTGTTTTTGATTGTACTTGCTTGTTTTTAGGGCCTGATTGAGGAGTGCGATGTCTTGCTCCTCTTGCCACGCCTTGTAATCGAGAGGAAGCGAAAAGCTGCGCTCATTAGAAGTATGGTCGCTTGGTGCAGGATTGTCAGTTTCAGCCTGAGCTTCACTCCATGCTGGCTCGAACGGATTAAATACAAGAGATTCAATCGGCTCTGGATTACGACCATGTTGGTAGATAGCTCGTTCAATCACGTTTTTCAGTTCACGAACGTTGCCCGGCCACGGGTAATCGATCAATGACTGTTTTGCTTCAGGTGAGAAGCCGACAAACAGCTCAAGTTCAAGTTCGCGGCACATCTTAATCGCGTAATATTCGGCAAGCAGTATGATGTCTTCTTTTCGTTCACGCAGGGGCGGCAGTGTAATCACGTCAAACGCTAAGCGGTCGAGTAGATCCGCCCTAAATTCACCTTTGCTCGCCATATCGGGAAGGTCGGCATTGGTCGCACAAACCAGCCTTACATTAGCACTAAGGGCTTTTTGGCCACCAACGCGCTCGTACTGTCCATATTCGATTACGCGAAGTAGCTTTTCTTGAACTGCAAGGGGAGTAGTTGCTAGTTCATCGAGAAACAAGGTGCCGCCTTCTGCACGCTCAAATCGACCCTGATGACGACCCTTTGAACCTGTAAAGGAGCCTGACTCGTGACCGAAGAGTTCGGAGTCGATCAAGCCTTCGCTGAGTGTGGAGCAGTTCAATGAAATTAGGGGTTGGTCCCAGCGCTTTGAGAGGTAATGAAGACGCTGCGCAATCAACTCTTTACCGGTACCGCGTTCACCGATGATGAGGACTGGCCTTTCAATTGGTGCCAATTGAGAGACTTTATCTAGAACAGAGAGAAAACTTGGGGATTCGCCAATTAAATTTTGCTGCATAGGTGGCCTTATCAGTACGATTGTGTGACGTTGGTGGTGAAAAATACCAACACTTGGTTAATTTCATCATAGCATCTGTTGTTATAATCACCACCTAATATTAAGTTGTTGATTTTTAATGAGTATAAAATTGGCACGCAATTTGGATTACTAAGAATAAGTTTATCCGCGAGTGATAACACCATTCGCACAGTATCCATGGTTTAACCATTGGCTAAGTTGATTATTTAAGGAGTTCCTTATGGGTATTTTTTCTCGCTTTGCAGACATCGTAAATTCAAACATCAGCGCATTACTCGATAAGGCTGAAGATCCTGAAAAAATGATTCGTCTTATCATTCAAGAGATGGAAGACACACTGGTAGAAGTTCGCACCAATTCAGCGAAAGCTATCGCTGACAAAAAAGAACTGGCTCGTAAGGTTGAGTCTATCGAAGACCAAATTGCAGATTGGCAACAAAAAGCGACACTTGCACTGACTAAGCAACGTGAAGATCTAGCGAGAGCTGCTCTGATTGAGAAGCAAAAGCTAGAAGACATCATCAAGAGTCTTCACACCGAACAAACTCTAGTTGAAGAGACAATTGAAAAGCTAACCAGCGAAATCGGTAAGCTTGAAACTAAGATCGCTGAGACGCGCGCAAAGCAACAAGCGCTAGCGATTCGTAACAACGCAGCAAGCAATCGTCGTGATGTTCAAAAACATCTTCATTCAAGCAAAACAGATGAAGCGATGGCGAAATTTCAGCAAATGTCACGTAAAGTAGATGAACTTGAGGCGGAAGCGGATCTGTATGCTAAAACAGGTAACGCTAAATCCCTTGACCAAGAATTTGCTGAACTGCAAGCTCAAGACGAAATTGAGAAAGAGCTGGCGAAACTGAAGCAGCAAGTCGAAAACCGCGATAAATAACCTAGGAGTTATCTATGTCATCATTTCTAATAGCTGGTCCACTGATTGTCTTTCTGATTTTTGTTGCTCCGCTATGGTTATTTTTACACTACCGCAGTAAGAAGAAGTCGAGCAACGGTTTGTCTGAGACGGATCTTCAAAGGTTGCACCACCTTTCGCAACAAGCGGAGTCTATGCAAGATCGTGTTAAAACTTTAGAAAAGATCTTAGATGCGGAGTCCCCTAATTGGAGACGAAACTATGAGTAGAGAACTGTATCGCGATCCTATTAACGGCAAGTTATCAGGTGTTTGTGCCGGCCTAGCGAACTACTTTGGCTTAGAAGTATGGTTAGTACGAATTATGGTTATCTCTGCTGCGCTATTGGGTGGTAGCTTCTTAGTGATTCTCGCTTATCTGGCGATGACGTTCATGATTGAAAAGCAGCCAAGACGCTATGTCGATGAACTTAAGTCAAAACAGGAGCACACTTTAAAGCAAAAGCCATGGGAGCAAGGTCAAACACCAGAGTTCCTGCTCAACACTTTAGAGAGTGATTTCGAGAAAATAGAGCGCGATGTGCGCAACATTGAAGCTTATGTCACTTCGGATACTTTCAAAGTGAATCGCGACTTTAAAAACATGTAGCACGTTAACTTGTTAACTTACTATAACGGCTTGGATGATTATCGTCCAAGCCGTTATTTTTTTTGGATATTTTCTCAAAATAATTCCGGACATTAACTGGTAAGTTAGATGTGATTAATCTATGTTAATAAAATATTTATAGATATGGATGATCTCAAATGTATAAAGCCTCCCTTGTCCTTATGACAGCACTAGCAGGGCTGTCTGGGTGTGGTAAGGAGCTGCCTCCTGTCCCCGAACCTGAATCTCGACCTGCCAAACTCTTCACTGTTTCTGTCGGCAACAACACTTTTAAACGCGACTTTCCAGCCACAACAGAAGCCGGTGATAAAGCAGTCCTCGCATTCCGTGTACCGGGGCTCCTTCAAAGTATTGAGGTCACTGCCGGGCAGGTGGTCACAAAAGGCGACACACTCGCCATTCTCAACCCCGACGAGTATCAGTTGTTAGAAAAACAAGCTCGAGCTAACTATCTGTTGGCGGATGTTCAATTCGAACGAGCTAAAAAGCTGCGTAAAGACCGCGTGGTTTCAGAGCAAGATTACGATCAAGCCAAAGCAAACCATAACTCGGCAAGAGCGGTATTAGACCAAGCCAAAGCTAACCTTCGATACACTAACCTTGTCGCTCCTTACGATGGCACCATCTCTATTATTCCTGCAGAAAATCATGAATATGTGGCAGCTAAAGAAGGGATTATGAACATTCAGACCAACCAGATTATGAAGGTTGTGTTCTTGCTTCCAGATCAGTTAATCACGCGCTACTCAGCCGGTTTTGAAACAGAAGCGAATATGGTGTTTGATGCCTTCCCGGATTATTCCTACCCGCTGACATTCCAAGAAGTAGATACCGAAGCGGACCCTAAAACCGGCTCTTACAAAGTGACTATGGTAATGGAGCGTCCAACGGACATCGGTATCTTGCCGGGCATGTCTGGTAACGTATTCCTCTCTTCAAATCGCGGTGCTGCAACCAAGATTCCAACCGCCGCAATGATTACAGAAAACGACGATACCTACGTATGGCGCGTGAATAACGACGGCATTGTTGAGAAAGTCGCGATAGTGACGGACGAAAAGCGTCACATCGTTTCTGGATTGAATGATGGCGACCGCATTGTGACATCTGGCGTTAATGAGTTGAAGTCAGGTGAAAAAGTCCGCGAGTGGATTAAAGAGAGAGGGCTCTAATATGAAGAATATTAAAAGAGTTATTGGGCTCTCCTGTCTAGCGTTACTTGTTGGTTGTGAACGACCGGAGGTGACGTCTGAAGTCAATGTGCCTTTGGTTCGAGCAATGGAAGTACAGGTTCTTGATTTTCATGACAAGCTCTACTTCCCAGCAGTCGCCAATGCGGCAGAAAAAGCGCACCTTAGCTTTCGAGTTGCAGGCGAAATTAACCGACTGACGGTAAAAGAGGGTGAGCGTGTCAAAGAAGGTGACGTGATTGCCGAACTCGATCCAACCGACTATCAACTAGAAGTCGATAACGCTCAGGCTCGATATACGGTGGTAAACAGCCAGTACAAACGTTCGAGTCCATTGGTTAAAAAAGGCCTATTGGCCAAGTCTCAATTTGATGAAATTGCAGCGCAGCGTCAAATCGCTTATGCCGAGTTGGAGTTGGCGAAACTGCGTCTGTCATTTACTAAATTGCGTGCCCCTGTAGATGGCATCATTTCTCGCGTAAGCGTCGACCAATTCGAGAACATTCAGGTTGGCCAACAGATCGTCAATATTCACAGCGTTGAAGACGTTGAGGTAGTTATTCAACTACCAGATCGTATTTATGTGAATCAACCTACTGAGACACTGGTCTCGGATATTCGAGCTTTGGTTCGTGTCCCTAGCGGTAATGAATATGAGTCTCGAATCAAGGAGTTCACCACAGAGCCGGATCCGAGTACTGGCACGTTTACTGTGACTCTTGCGCTACCAATGCCAAAGGACGATCTGATCCTTGATGGTATGGCAGTAGAGGTGACTTCATACGGTCGCGATATTGGCTTAGAGCTCAAAGCGGGGGTGCTGATCCCAATTGAATCGGTATTCAATGCTGACGGCGACCCTCTAGATAACAAAGACTCTTATGTCTGGGTTGTGAATGATGATAAGACCGTGACCAAACAACAGATCGTTTTAGGCAAAGCCAACCAAACAACCCTGCAAGTGATTAAAGGGTTAGAAATTGGCCAAACCATTGTGACAGCAGGTGTGTCTAAGTTAAGAGATGGGATGACAGTGGAAGTATTGTCTCAGGAGACGAATAATGAGTGAAGTGAATAACAAGCCTCAAAGCGATGATGAAGTAACAGGAGTTGCGGCATATTTCATTCGTAATAAGGTGATCAGTTGGATGCTATCACTTATTTTCTTGATTGGTGGTGTCTCAGCGTTCTTTGGACTAGGTCGGCTAGAAGACCCCGCGTTCACCATTAAAGACGCAATGGTTGTCACTTCTTATCCGGGAGCGACACCTCAGCAAGTTGAGGAAGAGGTGACGTACCCGCTTGAGAAAGCAATCCAACAACTTACTTATGTTGATGAAGTCAATTCTATTTCAAGCCGAGGACTGTCTCAGGTCACTGTGACCATGAAAAACAACTACGGCCCCGATGACCTTCCACAGATCTGGGATGAATTGCGTCGTAAAGTTAACGATCTCAAAGGGCAGCTACCTCCGGGGGTGAATGATCCTCAAGTGATCGATGACTTTGGTGATGTGTACGGGATTTTGCTTGCGGTCACTGGTGAGGGTTACTCCTACAAAGAGCTACTCGATTATATTGACTACCTCCGCCGTGAATTAGAACTGGTGGACGGAGTGAGTAAAGTCTCGGTCTCGGGGGCGCAGCAAGAGCAAGTTTTCATTGAAATATCGATGAAGAAAATCAGCTCTTTAGGCCTTTCTCCAAACACAGTCTTTAATCTCCTTTCGACACAAAACGTGGTTTCCGACGCAGGTGCGGTGCGAATCGGTAACGAATATATTCGTATACACCCGACAGGGGAGTTCCAGAATGTTGAGCAGCTTGGAGACTTGATTCTTACCGAAGGTGGCGCACAAGGCCTCATCTACTTGAAAGATGTAGCAGACGTTAAGCGTGGTTATATTGAAGTACCAACCAATATCATCGGCTACAACGGTAAGTTAGCACTTAACCTCGGGATTTCGTTTGCTCAAGGTGTGAACGTAGTGGCGGTTGGTGAAGCATTTGACCGACGCTTAGCCGAGCTGAAATACCAACAACCTGTAGGCATTGATATCTCTGAGGTATATAACCAACCGAAAGAGGTAGACAAGTCGGTTAGTGGCTTTGTGGTCAGTTTAGGACAAGCCGTTGCTATCGTTATCGTGGTGCTGCTGTTCTTCATGGGGCTGCGCTCGGGTCTGTTGATTGGATTGATTTTGTTGTTGACGGTACTGGGTACCTTCATCTTCATGCAGTACTTCAAGATCGATTTGCAACGTATCTCACTAGGGGCTCTGGTTATTGCGCTGGGGATGCTGGTGGATAATGCCATTGTGGTGGTCGAGGGCATACTCATAGGCACCCAAAAAGGCCGAACGCGTATGCAGGCCGCCACCGACATCGTTACTCAAACCAAGTGGCCTCTGTTAGGTGCGACTGTGATTGCGGTAACAGCCTTTGCGCCTATTGGACTTTCAGAAGACTCGACGGGCGAATATTGTGGCACCTTGTTTACGGTACTGCTTATCTCGTTGATGTTGAGTTGGTTCACTGCAATCTCAATCACGCCGTTCTTTGCTGACTTGTTCTTCAAAGGTCAGAAGGTGGATCCGGATAACGAAGGTAAAGATCCATACAACGGGATGGTTTTTGTCATCTACAAAAAGTTTCTTGAATTCTGTATGAAGCGCGCATGGCTAACCATGATCGTTCTGGTGATTGGTTTAGGTGCGAGTGTTTACGGCTTCGGTTTCGTGAAACAAGCCTTCTTCCCATCATCAACCACACCAATGTTCCAAGTAGATGTGTGGATGCCAGAAGGGACAGACATCCGTGCGACAAATACCAAGCTGAAAGTGCTGGAAAACTGGTTATCTGAGCAAGAGGAAGTTGAGCATATTACGACGACCGCAGGTAAGGGTTTACAACGTTTCATGCTGACGTATGC
The DNA here is from genome assembly GCF_000695685.1 of Vibrio fortis. Classification (GTDB taxonomy): domain Bacteria; phylum Pseudomonadota; class Gammaproteobacteria; order Enterobacterales; family Vibrionaceae; genus Vibrio; species Vibrio fortis_A. Next base: position 385,253 of record NZ_JFFR01000025.1, read on the forward strand.
GCCAGAGAAGAGCTACAGTGCCTATGGCGAAATCACAACTCGTGTTAAGAGTTATGAAGTTCTTGCTCCACTTATGAAGCGCTTTAGAGACTATGTTGATGCTAGCTTCCCTGAAATTGACTACAAGTTGAAACAAATTGAATTGGGTCCAGGTGGCGGTGCGAAAATTGAAGCGCGTATCGTAGGTTCTGATCCAACAGTGTTGCGTTCAATTGCCGCTCAAGTGATTGATATTATGCATGCTGATCCAGGTGCATTTAACGTTCGTCACGACTGGCGCGATCGTACTAAGGTTCTTGAACCTCAGTTTAACGAAAGTCAGGCTCGTCGTTACGGTATCACGAAGTCTGATGTGGATGATTTCTTGGCAATGTCGTTTTCTGGTAAAGCGATCGGTGTATATCGTGATGGTACGACATTGATGCCTATCGTGGCACGCCTACCAGAAGATGAGCGTATCGACATCCGAAACATCGAAGGGATGAAGATCTGGAGTCCAGCATTGAGTGAGTTCATTCCGTTGCAACAAGTGACCCTAGGCTACAAGATGCAATGGGAAGACCCACTCATCATTCGTAAGAACCGCAAGCGTATGCTGACGGTGTTTGCTGACCCTGATTTACTGGGTGAAGAGACCGCTGCAACGCTTCAAAAGCGTCTACAACCACAGATTGAAGCGATTGAGCTTCCACCGGGTTATTCACTCGAGTGGGGTGGTGAATATGAGTCTTCAGCCGATGCACAAGCGTCGCTGTTTACTACGATGCCTCTCGGTTACCTGTTTATGTTCTTGATCACCGTGTTCTTGTTTAACTCAGTGAAAGAGCCGCTGATTGTTTGGTTGACCGTGCCACTGGCATTGATTGGTGTAACCACAGGGTTGCTCGCGCTCAACACGCCGTTTGGCTTTATGGCATTGCTTGGCTTCTTGAGTCTGTCGGGGATGCTGCTCAAGAACGGTATTGTACTGCTCGACCAAATCGATATTGAGATGAAATCGGGTAAGGAACCATACATCGCGGTAGTGGACGCTGCATTGAGTCGTGTTAGACCTGTTTGTATGGCGGCGATTACGACCATTCTGGGTATGATTCCGCTGCTACCGGACATCTTCTTTAAGCCGATGGCAGTAACTATCATGTTCGGTCTAGGCTTTGCGACAGTATTAACCCTGATTGTGGTGCCGGTGTTGTACCGCATGTTCCACAAAATCAAAGTTGTCTAACATTTTCATTATTATTTAAAGACTATAGTGCCCCATCAAGGGGCACTATTTTTTGGTCGCTGTACTGACCGTTAGGGAGAATCACAAATGACGACACAACAAGTCGAACAAACCTGTGCATGGGCATTGAAGCACGAGTTGGAAAGGGAGTATCACGATAAGGAATGGGGTATCCCGATTCATGATGATCAGGTTCTGTTTGAGTTTATTACGCTTGAAGGTGCGCAAGCTGGCTTAAGTTGGATCACCATTTTGAAGAAGCGAGAAGGCTATCGAGCGGCATTTAAAGAGTATGACTTAGAGGCTTTAGCTGCAATGGATGAATCACATGTCGCTGAGATTATTGAGACGTATGATGTGGTCAAACACAAAGGCAAAATTGCTTCAGTATTTAATAATGCGCGTGCCGCAATAGAGTTACAGAAAGAATTTGGTTCAATCTCTAATGCGCTTTGGCAGTTCGTTGACCACCAAGTCATCATGAACAACTGGCAAGAAATGTCTCAGGTTCCTGCGTCAACTGAGCAATCAAAAGCCATGAGTAAATTCCTTAAAAAGCGTGGATTTAAGTTTGTCGGAGAGACGATCTGCTACGCATTTATGCAAGCGGTCGGCATGGTGAACGACCACCTGGTTGATTGCCCAAAAAAGTAGCGATAAAGCGATGGTAATTTAGTCGTTAGTGGAAAATAGACTAGTCTTTTCTATACTTTTCAATATTATATGCGGCCAGTGACATAGATTTGTAAAAGAATGTGAAAAGACAGAATTATCAAATATGTGAGGCAACCTATGATCCACTACGTAGGCAGTTTCACTTCAATGATGGTGACATCGAAACGCTCTCTCCACTTGAAGGCAAAGTGTTTGTTTTCTTGTTGCAAAACGTAGGTGATTGCGTTGAGCGCAGTGTGATATTCAAAGAGTGCTGGGGAGATGTCATTGTTTCTGAACAAGCGCTGACCAACGTAGTATCAAAGCTGCGAAAAACACTCGCAAAAGTGACTTGTGACTGTGCCTCTATTCGAACGGTGAGTAAAACAGGTTATTCACTCGAAGTCTCTTCACTGACTGCTATCGAAACTCAACACACATCTGAGATGGTTGTTGAAAGCAATTCTGAGCAGGGGACAGAGATATCTTCTGATGAAGACGCTCAACAAGTGCTCAAAGTGCAGCAAGACAAATTGAGTTCTAACGCCAAGCCTTCATTGATTCAAGGCGGCCGAGCCTTCAACGTCGGCTTCTATTTCACTGTCGCGCTTTGTGCTGTAGTTATCGCGTTTAACATATATCGAGTATTTGATTCTTCACTGCCTTACTTTGCCGACCAAGCAGAGTATTCGTCCAGTTATGTTGATAACAGCAACCAACACTATCTTCATGTCGTGAGAAAGGAGCGTTACTCGATTGATGAACTTGAGCTCGCTCTAACAACAATGTTACCTAAGCATTGCCAACTGAGTGTTTTTGTCCGAATTTACCCTTCGGTAGACGAGCCAGAAAATGATGCTTTGAGTATGTTTGTACAGAAAGGAAACGGACAATCATTTAATTACATCGTGTCGGTATTCGATCTTAAAACATCGTTTGACTCGTTCAAAAAGTATGTAGCAACGAGAGATTACCTATGCGGATAATAATTTTAGCAGTACTGATATTTGCCGCGGGTATGAGCTTTACGCTAGAGAAAGAGTCGCTTTCTGGTAGCCGCTGGCACTGTAAGACCATGAAAACCGACTTCCTTTCTAGAGCCTTTGAGCCTTATCAGTCACTCTATGAACGGATGATCTTCACGTTCCAGTCGGATGAGACATTCAGTATCAAAGAGTTCGTCACCATAACGGGAAAAGATGATTCAAGCCATGTGGTAGAGAATCTGTATAACGGATATTACAAGCAACAGGGCGACCGCTTATCAATGACCATTGCTGATGTTCGCACTGCGACGAAGCACCCTGATCCGGTAATCAACGCCGAATACAGTGAGTATCAAGGCATTACTATCGATTACAACTATCAAGTGGTGGATGATTACCTTTATCTGTTTAATGATAACCGCTCAGAGATCTTCAATTCGATTTGCTACCAAGTGAATTAATCAAGTGATTGAAAAGTAATTAGATAGAAAACGAAAAAGGCAGCTTGGTGGCTGCCTTTTAGTTAATGCTGAATTTGTATCAGTAGTCTAAAGAAGCGCGTTGTAGCGCTCAAAGCCAGCTTCAAGGTCTGCAATCAAGTCATCGACGTCTTCAAGGCCAATGTGCAGACGAACCAGTGTTCCTTCAAATTTCGGGTTCGCAACGGTACGCAGGCTATCAAAGCTCTTTGGCTCGTTCGCTAGAATCAAGCTTTCAAAACCACCCCATGAGTAACCCATGCTGAAGTGTTTCATACCATCTAACAACGCAGTTGTAGCGCGTGGGTAGCTTGTTTTAAGTACAAACGAAAACAAGCCATTACCACCGGTGAAATCACGCTTGAAGAACTCATGGCCTGGGCAACTTTCTAGTGCAGGGTGACGTACATGGTCCACTTCTGGACGACTTTGTAGCCACTGAGCGACTTTTAAGCTGTTGTCGGCGTGCTGACGCAGACGCACATCCAATGTTCGGATACCACGCAAACCTAGGTAAGCATCATCTGGAGATACACATTGTCCCATTAAGTAGCTTTGTTCACGCAGTTGATCCCAGTGTTTTTCATTGGCGACAGCAGTGCCTAGCATCACATCTGAGTGACCGACAATGTATTTGGTCGCAGCTTGAATTGAGATGTCCACACCGTACTCAAATGGCGAGAAGTTAACCCCCGCTGCCCAAGTGTTATCGAGCATAACGATGATATCGTGTTGATGAGCAATACGAGCCAGAGTTGGAATATCTTGAACTTCCATGGTGATGGAACCCGGAGACTCGGTAAATAGGATCTTAGTGTTGGGCTGAATAAGATCTTTAATACCTTCACCGATGGTTGGCTCATAGTAAGTGGTCTCTACACCCATCTTTTTCATGATGGTGTCACAAAAGTCACGAGTTGGCTCGTAACAGGTGTCGACCATTAGAATATGATCGCCCGTTTCTACGAACGAGAGGATGGCATTAGAAATTGCCGCAGTACCACAAGGATAAAGCGCACAGCCAGCGCCGCCTTCAAGCTCGACCATCGCGTCTTGGAAAGCAAAGTGGGTATTAGTGCCTCTACGGCCATAGAATAGAGTTTTGTTGGCACGGTTTACGGTTGCTTTGTGTTTTTCTGCAACCGTATCAAATACAACAGTTGATGCACGTTGAACGGGTGGGTTAACCACACCGTTGGTCCACTTTTTGTCGCGGCCCGCTGTGATCAGTTTTGTTGTTTTGCTTTCGGACATACTCTGAATTCCTTATCAATCTATTATCCTTTATTTAAAACATGCCATTGGGTACGAAAGCAAGGGAAGTTAAAGAGTTTTTAGGAATTAACTAGACCCTTTGTTGAAAAAGGGTCTAGGAAATGAATAAGAGGGCGGAATTCAAAACTTAGAGTAATGGATTGAAGAGGTAAAATAGACGCTCAAAGAAGCGTGATTGAAGGCTTCGTTCTTGCCATTTGTCGAGGCTGACTGGATGAGAAGTCTCAATGTACGATTCTTGAAGGTCGGCAAGTTGACGCGTAAAGCTCACATCATCGACGGCAAGCGTTACTTCGAAGTTAAGCCAGAAACTGCGCATATCGATGTTCACGGTACCAATTAAGCAGAACTCCTCATCAATCACCACGGACTTGGTATGGAGCAAGCCTCCGTAGAATTCGTAGATCTTCACACCCGCTTCAAGCAACTCGGTATAAAAAGCGCGAGATGCCCATTTAACCATGAGTGAGTCGTTGCTGTGTGGGATCACGAGCTCGACATTGACTCCTCGTTGTGCCGTCATTTTGAGGGTTTCTAGTAGATCTGCGCTCGGTACAAAGTAAGGCGTTGTTATACGTACTGAGCGATTTGCTTGGTTAATCGCAATGCTCAACACTTGCAGAATAAGATACTCTGGCATACCGGGACCAGACGGCACAACTTGCACTGGATGTCTGACTTCAGATTCGTCAACCTTACATTCGGGTAGGGCGGGCAAAATGCGTTCACCTGTCTCTACCTCCCAATCCCAACCGTGGATAGCAGATAACACATTCACTGTTGGGCCTGTAACTCGTACCATGACGTCAATCCACTGTCCAACACCTGCACCTTGTTTGAAATGGGCAGGATCGACCATGTTCATTGAGCCGGTGTAGGCCACAGTTTCATCAATCACGATGATTTTACGATGCTGTCTAAGGTCTAGGCGTCGTAGGAACATACGCCAAGGGCTTACCTCAAGCGCTTGCACGACTTGCACGCCAGCATCACGCATCATAGAAAGCCAGTGGCTTTTGAAGAATCGCGGAGAACCTGCGGAATCGAGTAGAACCTTCACATCGACGCCGCGCTTTGCCGCACGGATTAACGCTGAAGCGACGGAATCGGTTAGGCCGCCTGGGTGCCAGATATAGAAGACCATTTTGATACTGGTTTGGGCGTTTTCGATGTCTTCAATGATCGAATGCAAGATCTCGTTGGGAGACGATTGCAAAGAGAGCGTATTGCCACTTAATGCGGGAATACCCATACGGTTGTTACACAGTTCATCGATTTTGTGGATTGGCGACCCCACTTTGCCAGGCAGGTGCACTTGGCAGTGGTCCAATTGGCGGAACCAATCACCGAAAGGGGTAAACATACGCTGGGCACGTTCTGCTCTTTTTCTTCCCAGATTCAACTCGCCGAAAAGGAAATAGCAGGCAACACCCACAATTGGGACGATATAGATAACGAGTAGCCATGACAAAGATACGCTCACCGAGCGCCTTTTAAGTACCACTCGAAGCGTTACACCCGCAACCAGTACCCAGTAGAGCACAACGGCGGCCAAAGTTAAGAAATGATAGAGCTTTTCCACATCTAATACTCGAAAAAAGAGACACTTAGATAGTAATGCTATTTTGACAATTTGGGAATTTTACAGAACAACTATTTACAAAATAGAGTAAAGGCTGTAAATAGAGTAAAGTTGTTAAGTTTTAGTTAACTTAAGACGAAAACGATTGTTTTGTATGAAAAGTCGGCATTTAACCATAATATTTTACATTGGTAACGAAATATGTACGGTTCGGGCTTCCAATTTTAATCTTAAACTGGTTTACTTGCTATACAACGAGCGTCAATCAAATTTTTTAGGATGTAAACGAAGATTTACACCTTCTTTTTATAAGACGCCACCCAAAGCAAACACAACATTACACAACATACAAATTTTGGAGTTAAAGTGGCTACTAGTAATACAACCACAACACCTCGTGATACCTGGGGTTCGAAATTAGGATTCGTAATGGCTGCAGCAGGTTCTGCTGTTGGTCTAGGTAATATTTGGAAGTTCCCATACACAGCAGGTGAGAGCGGCGGCGGTGCCTTCGTTGCAATCTACCTATTCTTCGTAATTTTCATCGGTTTCAGTGTGATGCTGACTGAATTTGCTATTGGCCGTCATACGCAAAAATCAGCAGTAGGTGCATTTAAATCAACTGACCGTCGTTGGACGTTCGCTGGTGTTATCGGCGTAGTGAGTGGTCTACTTATCATGGGTTTCTACCCTGTAGTAGGCGGCTGGTCTATTGCTTACATCGGTAAGATTGCTGGTGGTCTTCTAGACGCACCTGAAGCAATCGGTGACAGCTTCGGTGGTTTCATCTCTAACCCAGTTCAACCACTAATGTGGATGGGTCTATACCTTCTTCTTAACGTTGTTATCGTTATGAAAGGTATCTCGGGCGGTATCGAGAAAGCGGGTAAGGTTCTAATGCCTCTGCTATTCTTGATCCTTATCGTGGTATCGATCAAAGGTCTGACTCTTCCAGGTTCTATGGCTGGTCTTGAGTTCCTATTCAGCCCTGATTTTTCTAAGGTAGACAGCAACGTAATCCTAGCTGCACTTGGTCAAGCATTCTTCTCACTATCTCTAGGTATGGGTTGTATGTTGACTTACGGTTCTTACCTTAAGAAGAAAGAAAACCTAGTTCAAACTACCGCTATGGTTACAGCAATGGATACAGGTGTTGCTATCCTAGCTGGTGTTGCAATGTTCCCAGCAATGTTCGCATTCGGCATGGAACCAGCAGCAGGTCCTGGTCTAGTATTCGTAGTTGTTCCTCAGCTATTTGCTGAAATGGGCGGCGTAATTGGTCTTCTATTTGCACTTATGTTCTTCATTGGTCTAAGTGTTGCGGCTCTAACATCTTCTGTTTCTCTACTTGAGGTTGTGGTTTCTTACCTAATCGATGAGAAAGGCATGAAGCGTGTAACAGCGGTTATCTCTGCAAGTGTTGTAATGGCTGCACTATGTATCTTCGCTTCTCTATCTCTAGGTGGCGTTGGTCCAACACTGTTCGATACAGGTGCATTTGATATCTTCGACCTACTAACAGATAAGATCTTCCTAGCTGTTGGCGGTATGTTGGTATGTATCTTCGCTGGTTGGAGACTAAACCGTGCAGACCTAGAGAAAGAAATTACTAACGACGGTGAAGTATCTTTCCCACTATTCGGTCTATGGTACACACTAGTTAAGTTTGTAATCCCAGTAGCAATCGCAATCGTTGCATTCATGGGTATCTCTTCTGGCTTCGACAGCGGTAAGGGTGCAATCATGCTACTAGGTATCGGTATCATTGCAGGCTCAGCGTTAATTTCTAAGAAATTGTAATCGCGACCTTCAAAGTCAAAACCAATAGAAAGCGAGAGTCTTAGGGCTCTCGCTTTTTTTTGCTTTATTTCTAACCTTTTCTTATTTATAGGGTTTTTCGTACGGTTTTATCTAAAGTTATTCGTATGTCAGTCGATATATATTCAAGCATAACAATATGCGAAGTGAATATTGACTCCCTTAGGAAGGTGAAACGTGAAATTGTCTGTAAGAAAAAAATTGTATGCAGGCTTTAGCTCTATATTGGCGCTAATGATTGTATTGGTAGCGTTTGTTTGGATCGAGGTAACGGGCTCCCATCGAGTGGCTGACGAGATCCGCATGGATGACGTGCCTGAACTAGTGAACTATCTTGTATTGGTCGATGAGACAGCAGACGTTTACCGAGATGCAATGGGTGCTGTGACACATGTTAATGGCGCACTTAATGACTACCGTGCAAACAAAGGGCAGTTCTTCGAAGCGGTTGACAAGGTTAAGGCACTAGAGAGCGTAGGTACACCTGACTACCGTCGAATTGAACGTGTTGAGAACTTGATGAAAGAGTTCAATACTGCGTTTGAAAATCAAATAGCGCCTAAGGTGAATCAGGAAGTTGCGTTCTTGGATAATATTCGTTATTTGCGTGCGCTCTATGAACAATATTTAGTGCCGATTGAAGCTCTGCTTGACGAAGCTTCGATGGCCGAAGAAGTACAAACTGATAAAGCGCTGCTTGCTTTGACAGACTCTTTTACAGCAATGGAACGTATGATCATAATCCTAACTGCCATTTCCATTGCGGCGGGTGCAGTGATTGCTTACCTATTGTCGAACTCGATTACCAGTCGCCTAACCAAAGTGGAACAGGTGGCACGTAAAGTTGCGAGTGGTGATTTGACAGCAGAAGACATTGTTGACGATTCGGATGACGAATTGGCACACCTTGGTCAGTCGATCAACCAGATGCAGAAATCGCTCGTTGGTTTGATTGGTTCTATTTCGTCTGTAACGAATCAAGTGCAATCGGCAAGTGGTGAGCTTTCGTCGATTAGCCAAGACATCGTTTCAGGTGCGTCAGCACAAGCTGACAAAGCGACTTTGATTGCCACCGCGGCAGAAGAGCTCAGTCTAACGATTTCAGAAGTTGCCCAGCAGGGTACATCCACCTATGAAGAAGCACGTCGATCAGAGACTTCAGCAGAAGACGGCCGTTCTGTGATTGTGGAAATGGTGGCGAGTATTCAACAAGTGTCCGCTCAAATGGGCGAAATGTCGGAGCAAATGAACACGCTTGGCTCTCATGGTGAACAGATTGGCAGTGTCATCAAAGTGATTGAAGACATCGCAGAACAGACCAACTTATTGGCATTGAACGCTGCAATCGAAGCGGCACGTGCTGGCGAATTTGGTCGTGGCTTTGCGGTCGTTGCGGACGAGGTACGTGCTCTTGCTGAACGTACTACTAAAGCGACACAAGAAGTGTCAGGTATCATTCAAGCGATTCAATCAGGCACACAAGAAGCGGTTACATACACCCAAGACAACTGTCGCTTAGTTGATATTGGCGTTGAGCAAAGTTCTGGTGCGGTTCAAGCACTGGAAGCGATTGTGAACGGTGCAGCCAATGTACAAAGCATGGTTAACTCTATTGCAACAGCGGCGGAAGAGCAGACTGCAGTGACCAAAGAGATTGCAGCGGATATTACAGCGATCAGCGATATCTCTGAGTCTTCTCTGCAGCTCGCGACACGCAGCTCCGAGAGTACGATGAGCCTAAATGCTAAGGTTAAAGAGCTGGAAACCTTACTTGGCCAGTTTAAGCTTGCTTAAACCATGGTAAAGATGCGGTAAGGCATTATTGAGCCCACGACTGTTGAACATTCAGTCGTGGGCTTTTTCATTACTGGTATCTGGTGTTGGACAAGGTATACTTCTAGCTCGATTACGGAGTAAGCCTTTTCATGTTCGACATTCTTGTAAAACACTCAGATTTTTTACTTATCAATAAACACCCAGGCGTCAGCGTCCATAAAGATGATGGTGATACCATGCTTCTTCAAGAAGTCGCAACATCGCTAGGCATTGAAAAGCTTTATCTGGTGCACCGCTTAGATAAAATGACCTCTGGAATACTGTTGTTAGCAAAAAACGCGGCTGCGGCGAGTGAGTTGTCTCAGTTGTTTGCTAACCGAGAGGTTGAAAAGTACTACCTTGCAATTGGTTCAAAAAAGCCTAAAAAGAAGCAAGGCCTGATTGTGGGTGATATGGAGCGTTCTCGACGTTCAAGCTGGAAGCTGGTTAACAGTAAAGAAAACCCAGCAGTGACACAGTTTTTATCGGCAGCGGCTGAGCCGGGTGAAAGACTCCTGCTTTGTAAGCCATATACAGGGCGCACTCATCAAATTCGTGTAGCGATGAAGTCGATAGGTTCGGCGATCGTTGGCGACCCAATTTATAATTCTTCAAGTCAATCTGATCGCGGCTACCTGCACGCGTTTGCGATTCGATTTACCTATCAATCTCAAGCATATCAATACGTGTGTGACCCGAGATCACACCAGTCTCTTGGTCAAAAATGGTCACAAGAGACGGTATCGACAGGTTTGGATACTTGGCTTGAACCTTGGTCACTGGCGTGGCCAAAGCTAAACATTAAGTGAGAGATATAATGGAAGCATCTGCTTTACCGGTATTTTTTGAACATATCGAACAACAGCTAAACGAAGTACCTAACGAGCTACGTCGTATTTTTCATGGTCGTGGTAAATTTTGGCCAGGCCTAGAGCAATTAACTTGTGATTGGGTTGATGGTCAGCTTTTAGTGAACATTTTCAAACAGGTTGATGAAGAGTTCTTATCAAGCTTGAAAGATGGGCTCCTTAAATTGACGGAGCAGCCAATTTGGCAACAGAAGCAGGGTACGAGTGTTGTGCTTCAACATCGCTATGCTGAAGGCAGCCCATCAGAAGTGATTTGGGGAGAGCTCGACTCATCGCCAGTGGTTGTTGAGCACGGTCTTAAGTATCAGTTGAATATCGGTCGCAACCAGAACTTCGGCCTGTTCTTGGACATGCGTAACGGCCGTCAGTGGGTTCAAGAGAACTCTAAAGGGAAAAACGTATTAAACCTGTTTGCTTACACCTGTGGCTTCTCTGTAGCCGCTTTAGCGGGTGGTGCGCGTCAATGCCTTAACGTAGATATGTCACGCGGTTCGTTGAGCAAAGGTCGTGACAACCATCGCCTCAATGAACATGACATGCGCTCAGTGAACTTCCTTGGTTACGACATCTTCAAATGCTGGGGAAAAATCAAGAAAGGCGGCCCGTACGAATTAGTGATTATTGATCCACCATCTTTCCAAAAGGGCAGCTTTGCACTGACAAAAGACTATAAGAGAATTCTGCGTCGTCTGCCTGAGCTTCTTAAAGAGGGCGGAGAAGTGATTGCTTGTGTGAACTCTCCAATGGTTTCACCAAACTTCTTGATTGATACCATGGCGGAAGAAGCGCCAAATGTTAAATATCTAGAACGTTTACCGAACCCACCTGAGTTTGTGGATGTTGATGCTGATTCAAGCCTGAAAGTACTCCGTTTCAAGTTAGAATCTGCAGAATAATCATTAGGCATGATCAATTGAAAGCGCCGCATTACTTCATAGTAACGCGGCGCTTTTTTTATGGATTCGATATTAGTCGAATCGAAGTGCCTTAGGCTTTGACGTTATTGAGAGTTTGAAAGCCGAAGTAGATTCGCATAAATGTGGTGAGCCAACACGCCGCGCCAAACGCATAAGCAATGACGGCAAAGTGTTGTGGCCAAATACAGAACGCAATGAAACAAGCGATGGTTTCTGTTCCCTCAGTCAATCCAGACATGTAGTACAAAGATTTATGTTTATAGACAGGGTTCTCGATCCCTTGCTTACCCGCCATAACCGCGAAGGCTAAGAAACTGCTGCCTGTGCCGATGAAAGAGAAAATGAGAAAGGCGCCTGCGACGGCATTAGCGTCTGGGTTAGCAATCACAAAGCCAAACGGTATCAAGGAGTAGAACAAGAAATCGAGGCTGATGTCGAGAAACCCACCGGCATCGGTAATACCCTGGATACGAGCAAGTGCGCCATCAAGCCCATCGCAGATACGATTTAACACCACAAATAGCAGTGCCAAATCATACTGTTGAAAAGCAAGCGACGGGAAGGCTAAACAGCCAATCAAAAAGCCGAAAAACGTAGTTTGATTCGCAGTGACGCCAGCGCTGTTTAGAACTTTAGCGGATTGAGTTAACGGCCAGCGAATGACCTTGATGGAATATTTATCTAGCATTTTCGGTGCTCCATGGCCAATTCAGTACTCGCGCTGCTGGTGGAATATCCGCTTCATCATGGGTCACCATCAATGTCGGAATGTTCGCTTTGCTGAGTTGCTCAAATACCCAATCACGAAATTGAACACGTAACTCAGGGTCGAGTTTACTGAAGGGCTCATCTAATAATGCAACTTTCGGCTTGGCGAGCAACATTCTCGTCAAACTGACTCGGGCTCGCTGGCCCCCAGAAATTTGGTCTGGGAAAGAGTCGGCAAGTCGTGTGAGTTCGATGTCTTTTAGAGCATCTAACGCTCTCTGTTGGCGCTCTTTTCCTTTGATAATGTTTGGCAGTGCAAAGGCCAAGTTTTCCCAAACTTTTAGGTGAGGGAAGAGCAGATCGTCTTGAAACAGGATCCCTACTTCACGTTGATGAGGAGCGATTTGATCAATTCGCGTGTCGTTGACGTGGACTTGTCCTGTGTATTCAAACTCGTTGCTGAGGTGACCTGCGATCACGTCAAGTAGAGTCGACTTGCCACAGCCACTGGGGCCCATTAATGCCAGGACTTCGCCGGATTCTAAATGAAGACTGAGCGATGAGAATAACTCGCTTCCATCGAGCTTATGGATGGCGAGGTCGTTGAGAGATAGACTCATTAGGCAATAAACCTTTGAATGAAAGACGGCGATACTTGACCTGTAAGCGGCTGATAAGAATCGCAAAAGAGAAAAAGAACAGAGGCAACAAGGCTTGCCAAATGGCGTAAATCGCAGTGACCCTACGATCAAATCCGCTGGTTAGTGCAACCGCTTCTGTGGTGATGGTACTGATTCTACCTGCACCTAACATTAAGGTAGGTAAATACTGAGCAAGGCTAACACTAATGCCGACAGCCCATGCAAAAACCATTGCTGGTAACAGAATCGGTAATTTAACCGTGAGCCAGCTTTGAAGTGGCGATTTTCCAAGGCTGAGCGCCGCCTTGATCAAGCCAGGTTCGAAACTGCGCCAAGGGCCGTCCAATGACAGGTAGACGAAGGGAAAAGCAAAAAACACATGCGACCAAATCACCCAAAACTCATAAGCGGTGCTATTGAGGTAGAGAGTGGTAACCTGCAATCCAAACAGTACAGATAGTTGAGGGATAAGCATCGGAATCGCGATAATATATCCCGGAACCTGCCAGCGATGCTTAATACGATATTCATGAGCAATGAGGGCAAGTACTAAGGCGATAGTCGCAGAAATAACTGCAATCCAGAGGCTGGTGCTAATGGTCCCAGTGATCGCATCCCACTCGTATTCCCAAAAGCGGGTACTGTAGCGGCTTGGCAGAAGGTCAGGAAAGCGCCAACGTTGAGCGACACTCCATAGCAACATCAATGGGAACATGACGGCTGTTAGCACTGCCAAGAAAGAGAACAGGCTACGTCCAGGTAGAGCGACACCACGACGACCTGATACCTGCCAGCTTCGGAAATACTTAAGGACGGCCCATTCAACTAATCGAGCAAACGCAATGAGCAGGCTCGCTAAACCAAATAGAACAATCGCCCCAGCCGCCGCTCTTGGTAGCAGGTTGAGGTCTGGGTCGTTAAACCATTGCCACACTAATACAGCAAAAGTTGGCGGATTTGTTGGACCGATAATGAGCGCGATATCAACCACAGACAAGCTGTAGGCTAGTACCGCCAACATAGGGAAGCGTAATTTGTTGAACCATTGTGGGAAAACACATTTCCACCAAATCTGCGAGCGACTGTAGCCTAGCGAAGCACTCACTTTGGTGATTTTAGGAATATCTAATTGCTGCAGAATAGAGATACTCATCAGCAGTAAGAATGGAATCTCCTTCAACGCCAACATCACGATTAATCCAAGTGCATACGGGTCTTTCACCAGTAATGCCAGTTCAGTATTCGTTGATGACTCCCCTAAGAAACCTTGCAGGGCGCGCATGCCAAGACCGCTTGGGCTAAACAGAAAGGCGAACCCGATAGCAAAAGCGACATGAGGAATCGCTAACATAGGTGGCAATGTGAGTTCTATTTTACGCCAGAACGGTTTGTCCCACGTTGCTTGAAGAATACAGAAGGTAAGAAAGCAGGCAAGGTAGCTACTGATTACTGTTGAGCTCAGAGTGAGCCCGATAGAGTGGTAAACGCCTTCCCACGCAAAAACTTGCTGAAAACCTACGATTGAAAACTGTTCTAAACCCAATGGAGGGATATAACTGAGAGATGAAGCAATAACCCCAACTACCCCAGGGATAGTTGGGATGATGCACACCGCTATAACAACAAAATATAGAGCGTGAAGAATCAAACTTAGTTACCGTAGCGTTTTAACCACTCAGACTCGAGTGCGGTTTGCCAGCTTGGGTGTGGCTCATCTACCGACTTGAACTGCTGAGTATTACGCGCGCTTCCCGTTAGGTATTTGCTGCTTAACACAGATGGGTCGCCCCAGATGTTAAGGTCGCCTTTGCGTGATTGTGCTTCTGGGCTCAGTAGGTAGTTGATTGCGACTTGAGCACCCGCTGATGCATTGGCATTCCATGGGATGGCTAAGAAGTGAATGTTAGATAATGCGCCACTTTCGAAAGCAAATGCTTTGGTGGTTTCAGCCAGTGTGCCATTAGCTTGAGCCGAGAAAACCGCATTCGGGTTGAAGGTGATCGCTAAGTCAATCTGACCATCATCAAGAAGCTGGATGCTTTCAGAAGTACCCGCAGGGAACTGTTTTCCACCTCGCCACGCGACTTTATGGAATTCATCAAGGTACGCCCACAGTGGCTGAGTGATAGCCTGGAAGGTTTTCTCATCAACAGGTTTAGACAGTGCTGGGTCGTTTTTAGTCAGTTCAATAAGAAGCGACTTCACGAAGCTGGTGCCATGAAACTCTGGAGGACGAGGGTAGCTTAAGCGGTTCGGATACGCTTGCGCGTAGCTCAACATCTCTGAGAATGAATTAGGCGGATTGTTTAATGTCTCTTGGTCGTGAATAAAGACCAGTTGTCCAACACCCCAAGGTGCTTCTAAACCCTCAGTAGGTTCTGAGAAATCAACATCGATTGGTAGAGATTTATCGACATATTGCCAATTCGGCAGCGTTTCAGTGAACGGGCCAAACAATAGAGCGTTGTCTTTCATTGAACGGAAGTTTTCACCGTTGATCCAGACCATATCGACACTACCACCGCTGTTTTTACCCGCGGCTTTTTCTGCGATTAGGCGGGTGGTCGTCTCTGCGATGTCGGTTACCTTAACGTGCTTAAGTGTCACACCATGGTTTTGTTGCAGTTGTTTGCCTGCCCATTGGATATAGCGATTGATCTCTTGGCTACCACCCCAAGCGTGAAAATAGACAGTTTGTCCTTCGGCTTCACGTTCAATTTGGCTCCACTCTTGAGAGTTCGTGCTATCTGCATAAAGTGTTGCGCTGTAGGCTGTTGTGGCCAGTAATCCAATCGTACTAACTAATTTGTTCATAAACTTTTCCATATCTTTGTGAACGGGCGAGGGCAGTGCATTTGTTACTTCCTTACGGTTATTCTATCTGTTTCTGAAATAATTTCTAATTCAATAGTAAATTCAAAGGATTACTCATCGAATTATGTGACCTTATCTATGACCGTGTTTTTGGCTAAATAATTACAGAATAAATCGTGAATTTTTCAAATGATTTAGAAATACCCCTCAGATACGAAAAAAGGAGCCAAATGGCTCCTTTAGAAAACTTGTTCATCACATTGTTAGGATTAGTTTTTCCAATCACTTAGTGTGTAAGTCAGAGTGTGTACGTCGTTCTTCAGTACTAACGTATCTTTAGTTAGAGTTACGTCGCTCCATTCAGCAAGTGTTGCAGATACAGACTGCTCAATGTCCATTGCTGCACCGTGACACATCTTCATTGTCATGCCCATCTGTTTGATGCGGAATTGACCGTCTTTCAGTTCACCCTGACCAAAGAAATTATTACAGCCAGCAATACCGTTAGCTGTTAGCTTCTCACCGATCTCTAGGCGAGGTGCTGCTTGATGTTCGCTTTTCTCAATGTCTTTGCCGTCGATTTGTGCCAGTTCCCAATTATGGTGCTGTAGATCGGTAGCTGTTACTTGCATTGCGTCATCACCTGTTGTTGTACATGCAGCAAGCATGATAGGTAAAGCGGTTACTGCTAGTAATTTTTTTGAACTAAACTTCATATAATATGGCTCCAAAGGAATAAACGAAGTTACCAAAGATGCGTAACTTGATTGGTGAAAAGTATAGTTAACAAAACGCTATATGTGTCAGTATACGGTCATAGTTTAGTATGTTTTCGTTGGGTTCGATGATTTAATAGTCATAGTATCAGGCACATAGAGTACTCAGGAGGAGTCGTGGAGCAGTTAGAGTTTTTTCAAGTTCCAAGCCCCTGTGTGGGAGTATGTTCAACGGATGAAAAAGGCTATTGCAATGGCTGTATGCGAAAGCGGGAAGAGCGGTTTAATTGGATGTCTATGACACCAGCTCAGCAGTTACACGTGATCAAATTATGTCGACAGAGATATAGAAGAAAACGCCTTGCCCAGTTGAACAACGGATCTAAACCGGAACAATCATCAGAAGAGTCTGTGAGCCCGCAACAAGATCTTTTTGGATAATTGCGACTCACACAGTCTGTTTTTAACAAACTCTTTACATCGGCCGGCAGGTGTAATATTAAAGAGACTACGATGCCAGAAGGGATGATGTTGGTATGAGTAAGAAAGAGAGCAAAATTAAGAGCAAGCCAATAAAATCGCTCGACAAAGAACGCCTAGAAGATAAAGACGACCCAGAAAGAGTCGCGCGTGATTGGCACAGTATGACCGAAGAAGAGCAAATGGAAGTGTTATCTCACCTATCGGATATGCCCTTCCAGTAGTCCTTAAATGATAGCCAAAGGCAAAGATTATGATTAAGTACTAAAAAGCCACCCAGCGGTGGCTTTTATGCATTTAGGCTCTAGATTATCGCTTTTCGGGTTAAATCTACTTAGATCCCCAGTGATCGCTTACCCATCCACCAATATGCTCATCAAAGTGATTACCACTGAATCGGTGATTACGTTCAACAGAACTATCACTCTCATCTTTATTGTCTAATAGCGTTTGAATGTAGTTAGCCATCGGGTCATTAGAACGTTGACGATCGCGTCGGGTTGCTACTTCTTTAATCAGTTGTAATCGGTATGCAGAGCTAGCACGTTTCATTTCAATGACCTCCTGGTTATAGACACTAATAGAAAAATCTAGTTGGTGGTTTTGTGACCGTCAACGCGATTTTTAAGTATTTTTTTTGACCAACGAGGAATCAATCAGTTGAGTGCATTATTCATAAAAATGTAATTTAAAACAGCTCTTCGTTAAGCGTCAAAATAAGATGTTTTATATGAGTGGAGGTGACTATTTCTAGAGATTCAGATGTAAAAAAGCCCAGTTCGAAACCAGGCTTTGGGTGAACGTTCTATTTTAGTTAAAAGTGCGATTTACCGAATCTGGTAGTAACGACTGATTTGTTTAACGTGAGCTCTTACTTTTAAATTGCTTAATGCTCTTTTTCTTGGCAGTGCGACGGTTGGCTTGTTTGTCTTTCGGTGGGCGTTTACGTTGTGTCCCTTCAGCTGCAGGCTTGTCTGTTACTGGGAAGCCTTCTAATGATTGAACTGGTAAGGTTCGCTCAGTCAACTGACGAATTGCATTCAAAGCATCCATTTCGCTGTGGCTTACTAACGAAATAGCATGGCCATTGGCTCCAGCACGAGCGGTACGGCCAACACGATGGACATAACTTGCTGAATGCATCGGTAGCTCAAAGTTGATGACTAGAGGCAGAGAGTCAATATGAATGCCGCGCGCCATTACATCGGTCGCAACAAGCGTTTCAATTTTCCCGTGTTTGAAATCGTCAAGGATCTGGCTACGCTCTTCTTGAGTCCTGTTGCCGTGTAACGCTTCAACGTTGAGTTTGGCTTTTTTGAGCTTCTTCGTTAGAGCATCGGCGTTGTCCTTGGCTCCAATGAAAACCAAAGCCTGGGTGTTTGTGTGCTGTTGCAATAGGCTGATAAGCGCTTGTGGCTTACTGCCTTTGTTGACTAAGTACAGTGTCTCTTGGATGTTCTCAGCGACACTGTTTTTTTGGTGCACGCTCACTTTCAATGGCTTGAACAGCAGGGCATCAGCTTGTTGCTCAAGTTCTGTCGGTAGTGTTGCCGAGAAAAGTAGAGTCTGATGTTTTGCTGGCAAAGATTTCTTGATCGTTTGAACGTCAGGCCAAAATCCCATGTCTAATAGGCGGTCCGCTTCATCCAACACAAATGTTTGGCACTGTGACAGTGATAGTGAACCCTGTTCAATCAGAGACACTAAACGACCAGGCGTTGCCACGATCATTTGTGGTCTGCTATTTAGAGTATCCTTCACACTCTCTTCACTCATGCCTCCAATGAAAGTTGAGATACGAATGGAGACTGCTCGCGCAAATGGCTCTAATGAAGAAGTAACTTGGTTGGCGAGTTCACGTGTTGGTACCACAACGAGGCTTTGAACTGCTTCGACGTTACTGTCTAGGTTTTGTAACCCACCCAAGCCAAATGCAAGTGTTTTGCCGCTGCCAGTCTGAGCCAACGCCAGTAAATCTCTTTTCTGCATGATCGCTGGGATCGTTTTAGTTTGGATTTCTGTTGGCTGTTGAAGCGTTTTAGGCAGAGCATCAATAAGCTCAGAGCACAGGTTTAGTGATTTGAACGTCATAGTGGGAACCAGTTGAAAGTGGATGGGGAGTTTAACAGCGGACATTGTCTGAGTGAACCATTTTAGTTAATCGAAGCAGCTTGGGTTGCCCTCACGTGCAAATAGATGTTGATGAACCAAATGCGAACCCTGTCTCAACACTTGTCGATGTTTTAACTAAAGGTCTGACAAGCACTGCCGATAATTAATTCTAATGATGATTTGTGCTATGTTCATTTGTTAAGTGGATATTGATTTGAGTGCTTGATTGGCACCACGTGTAGGGAGACAGATAAATGAGTGACGGGTCGTTTACCCAAAAGCGCCAGTACTATCGCTTGAAGTACCCAAAAGGGGCGAGGCCGATAATGCGTATCAAAGATGAGCTCTTTCAAGTGAGTGAGGTATCTGAGAAAGGCGTGCGCGTTATGACACGAAATGTCAGTCACTTTTATCGTGGGCTCTCTATGGCGGGCACACTCGATCTACATGATGAAAAGCGCGTTGATGTATCGGGTGCGGTTTTACGCTTTGATGGTAATGAAGTGATCATTCAGTTGTCTCGTGGCCCGAGCTTTAAAGACATGGTGTCGGAGCAGAGACACATCCGCCAACGCTATCCCGCATTTTTCGCAAGTTTAAGAGCGGCATAGTTGAGTAGATTAAATTAGCCGAGAACATTAAAAAGCCCGAGAGTAAATTAACTCTCGGGCTTTTTGTCTTTATAACTGCAATAACTTTATAGAGTTATCCGCAAATAGACTAAACGGATTACAGTTTTGGTACTGTTGCCCATACTGCAGCAAGCATATCGTGACCAAATGCCACACTGCGGTCTGGTGACCAGCCGTAAAGCTCATCTGCGTGGCTAATATGATCTTTGAAAGGCATTTCAACCGTGTAAGAAAGGCACTTAAATTGCTCACCAACCCAATTTGAGCCCACAGTTAGGTTTGCTTTACCCGGTTCATCTTTATCGTAACCAACTTCGTCTTGGAATTCTGGTGTGATGGTGAACAGTGCTTGTTTGAAGTGCTCCTCAAGACCTTTAAGACGCTCATTGTAAGATGGGATGCCTTCGCTACCCGCGACAAAATTGTAAGGGATGGCTTCGTCGCCGTGAATATCCAAGAACATATCAACGCCCGTTTCTAACATGCGTTCACGAACGAGGTAAACCTCTGGGCTGCGCTCCATTGATGGTGTTTGCCATTCGCGGTTTAGGTTTACGCCCAAGCCGTTAGTACGTAAGTGACCACGGATACTGCCGTCTGGATTCATGTTTGGCACTGCGCGAATCACAACCTTGTCGAGTAGGGCACGGCCAACCGTGTCTGTCTCATCAAGCAGGCGCTGCAAGAAGCCCTCAATGAACCATTCTGCCATCGTCTCACCTGGGTGTTGACGACCAATGATCCAGATATTCTTCTTCTCTGGGCTCGGTTCGCCAATAGTCAGTAGGCTAATGTCGTTGTTGTCATTAGTCACACCTAGCGTTTCAAGCTTGCAAGCAGGGTGCGTTTGAGCACTGTGCAGCAAGTCTTGGTGGCGGTCGTAAGAGTATGGTGCGAAGTAAGCAAAGAACATGGATTCATGCTCTGGGATGATGTCGAATTTAAGTGTATCACCATCAAACGTTGCTGGAATACGGAACCATTCTTCGCGATCGTAAGAAGCAACAACGTCGTAGTCTTTCCAACCCTCAGGGTAAGCAGACTTTGCTAAGCCTTGGATTTCAAAATGGTGAGAAACTTGCGCTTCACTCTCTAAACGGAAGTGAAACCACTGTGCAATGTCAGTGTGCTTATCCGCTGGGATAGTCAGTTGGATGTTTTGTGGAGTATCTGCGTTAACGACATTGATATTGCCGCTTTCGAAATTACTGAAAATTTTCATTGTAGTTATTATCTCGTGGTTGAGTTGCACTAAGATTAGCACACTTCATTTCAAGCAAACTACTCAGAAAGGCTCAGCGGCGCTGGCAAGATGTACAACCGCGACAAGCGGAGCGTGTATGTTTGTCTAGTTTACTGCGTTGAACCTTACAATACGCATTTTTGAGTGCTCTTCGTCCTGAAAACCAATCATCCGGCTTGGTCAAAATCAGATAGCCGTTAAAGCGTTTCACTAACTCTGTTCGGTTCTCTGCAATGAATCGACTGTCAAATCCGATCTCAAAATACTCCAGCGCTTGCTCAATACAGTCAAAACTAGCAATTTTCTGCAAAAGTTCAGGGTGGCTCATTGTCTTCTCATACTATTTTACTGACCGTGAACTCTAGCTCATTTAACGGCTTTTTAACTTGATATCACTACGTGAGTACGTCGCTTTTTTATGAGGTATGAATCTAATGTCATTTTGAAATTTTATAGGATATGAGGGCTTCTATTGATAAATGTGTTGGGTGCGAATTCATGATGGTGGAAATATTGAACTTAGCTCTAACTGTACGCCATCTTTATTATCAATAATGATAATTTATGACGCAAATCAATAAGGGTTACCCCTAAAGTATTGGTCTGATCGCAATTGCTAACCGTGAGCCAATCTCAATTAATACCGAAGATGCAAAAGCGCGAGGTATTAAAACGGGTGACTTAGTTCGTGCATTTAACGACCGTGGTCAAGTTCTTGTTGGCGCACTCGTAACTGATGGTATTAAGCAAGGTGCTGTGTGTATCCACGAAGGTGGTTGGCCAGATTTAGATAAAGAGACTGGTTTGTGTAAGAACGGTGGCGCAAACGTACTAACGCTTGATATTCCAACTTCGCGTCTAGCAAACGGCTGTGCAGCGAACTCTGCGATCGTGAAGATTGAGAAGTACACCGGTCCGGCTCTTGAGCTAACAGCGTTTGTTCCACCTAAAAATGGTTAGTTGAAATAACTCAATCTGTTGAATCTAAGCCAGCTTAATGCTGGCTTTTTTATTTTTTCATCAGCGGTACTTTTCAAATTTCTTCGCTTGTTTGTGTTGAACCAGGCGTAACTTTTAACAGCATAGTTAACTCATTATACGTGCTGCTGATCACTTGTTTCATATCATCTTGATTTATAAATTCACATTAACTTTTCTCCTGTTACAATTCGCGATGTAAATACTAATGGTAATAATTTGCATTTACTTATTGTTTGTATGGATTTAGTTAAGGAGAGAATGATGAAGTGGCAGTTTAAGCTCACCCCACTTTCAATTGCAGTGACTGCATTACTTGGTGGAGGAGCTGTTCATGCAGAAGAAGATGAAACGGTTGTCGTGATAGGTCAGCAGATCGATGACAATGCAGTAGGACCGGACTTCAGTTATGTTGGCGAGAAAAGTCAAACCGCAACCAAAACGCCACTTGCCCTGCATGAAACCCCTAGAGCAGTTTCTGTTGTAACACGTGAGCAGATGGATGATCGTGCCTCTATCAGTATCTCCGATGCGCTTCAGTATACACCGGGTATTCAGACCAACTATTACGGTGAAGATAATAAACAAGATTGGTTTGTCGTACGTGGCTTCCAACAAGCAGGGACAGGATTGTATCAAGATGGTACACGACTCTATTCAGCAGGCTTTTACAGTTGGCAAATTGACCCATTTGGTTTGGAGCGTGTAGAAGTACTCCGTGGCCCAGCGTCTGTGCTGTATGGGCAAAACCCACCGGGTGGTCTGATTAATGTTGTTAGCAAGCGCCCACAATTTGATGGTGGTTCAGGCCAAGTCGGCATTGACGTTGGTTCATTTGACCGTACCCAAGTGACCCTCGATGTGAATACCGAGGTGAGTGATGATGTGGCTTTCCGTTTAGTGGCGCTTGGTCGAAAGAATGGCACCAAGGTAGATGACGTTGAGGCTGAACGCTTTATGGTTGCGCCATCGTTGATGTGGAAGATGAGCGATAAAACCGACATCACGTTCTTAGCGAGTTACCAAGAAGATGACTCCGACCCCTATTTGCAGTTCTTACCGATGGAAGGCACGCTAACAGACAACCCAAATGGCAAAATCTCAGATAGTACTGCGGTAGGTAACCCAGACTGGGAAACCTTTGAGCGTCAGCAACTTTCGTTAGGGTATGAATTTAATCATGAGTTTAATTCAGCGCTGAGCTTTGGTCAGTCAGCGCGTTACAGTCGCATGGATATAAACTTAAAGCAGATTTACTCGCTAATGTATGCGGCTGATCACCCGACATTTGGTGCCGCTTTAGATCCTACAGGGTCGAGACAAACCGTACTTCGTCAAGCGTCTACAGAAGAGGGGCATTCAGATGCCTTTAACATCGACAATCGTTTAGTATTCAACTTTAGAACTGGGGTCATAGAGCACACCTTACTAACTGGTGTTGATTACCAAATGATTGACATTGACAGTAATGATTACGCTGCTGATCCGATTGTAGCCGATGGCAATGTACTTACTGGGCTAGGTGTTTACGATCCGACCTTCAATGTTTATAACCCAAGCTACACCAATAACATTATCTTGCTTGATCCAAGCTCTCCGACCCTATCTCCTGTGTCTGATGCTGATCTGCAAAACTCAGTTACTAAAAATCGCCAGCTAGGACTATATGTTCAGGACCAAATTCGATTCAATGATTTGATTGTCCAAGCAGGTCTTCGCTACGACGATACCTCTAATGAACAGTCCAACAAGACAACAGGTAGTAATCACAAAGCGGATTACGAGGAATGGACAACCAACTTAGGTGTTGCGTATATGACGTCGGCAGGGTTTACACCTTACTTTAGTTATGCACAATCTTTTGAGCCTATCATTAAAACCTCCGTTGCGAATCAGGCGGCGAAACCAGAACGTGGTGAAAGCTACGAAGCGGGTGTGAAATACCTACCTAAGAGTTTTGAAGGCCAGTTCAATGTCGCGGTGTATGAAGCGACGAAGAAAGATGTGGTGGACGTAATCACTGGTAGTAACCAGGTCAACCAGATTGGTGAAATTCGTAACCGAGGCGTGGAATTGGGTGCTGTGGCTAATGTAACTGAGTCACTTACTCTAATTGGTAACTTAGCGTTCTTAGATTCTGAGGTCACCAAGGACCAAGATCAGAATCAAGTGGGTAAAACGCCAGCACAAGTGGCAGACATGATTGGTTCTGCTTGGGCGAAATACCAATTCTTCGATGGTACGTTAGATGGGTTGAGTATCGGTGGTGGTGTTCGATACATTGGCGAAACTTATGGCGATAACCTCGAGCAAAATAAGGTTCCGTCTTATACCCTCTACGACGCAACGGTAAGCTACCGATTTGCGGATTACAAACTGCAAGTCGCGGCGAAAAACCTGTTTGATAAAGAGTACGTCGCTACCTGTAACTATTACTGTTACTACGGCGACCGTCGCAACGTTATCGCGAGCTTAACTTACGATTGGTAGTTTGGGCTTAAAATCTAGCAGGTAATAAAGCATGGTGATGATTGGTTACCATGCTTTTTTTGTTTTTAAGTGATCCGAATAACTCTTTGAAGCTTATAGATAAAACTAGAAGCAAGGAGAGTTGTATGAACAGAATCAACCCTAAGAAGCTACTGCACAGTAAGTGGACAGCCGTAACCCCCGTCAATCGTGAAAAGCACTTCATGATCACTGAGATGGAATTTGAAGAAGATGTGGTTGTAAGGTGCGTTCTTGAAGCGGTGATGACAAAGCGCTCTCATGATATCGACTGGCATGACCTCACCGACAATAGTATGTGGAAAATGGGCTGGAAATAGCCTTTTCGCTCCGTTTAATTCAGCACATCTGAGCGTTATCTAGGTTGGTTTTGCCAGTATTGAAGCCCTTCTAATACCCCCGCAGCATGAGTCGCTTTACTGGTATAAACATTGTCCCTTTGCGAGAGGTGAGCGACTTCTGGGTAGTGGTTGGCTACCAGAATTGAGTTAACGCCATCGATGGTCAGCATTGAGGTATCGTTAGCGGAATCACCGGCCACACACACTTCATCGATAGTTAAGTCGTGTTGTTTCAATAGGTGGTGAATAGCAGACGCTTTGTTGACGTTCTTCGGGGTGACGTCCAAGTACCAATCGTGAGAGTAGGTTAAGTCAACCTGTGCACCATGAGCTACAAGCGCACTGGCAATGAGCTGTCTTTGATGATCCGTTAATGATCCCTCAAATGTGATTTTATAGTCGCCTTGATGGTTAGGATCCAATTTCCCCATAAAGTCGAAGCCAGCTAACGCTCGTTCAACTTTACGTTTATCCCACGTTGCTTTTAGTCGTTGGTGCCAATGTGCATCGGGTTGCTGGATTGGTTGATGGTGGTGAATCTGGGTTCCGACGTCGCTAATAATACTGTGCGGTGTTGGGTAGTTATCTGAGGCTAAGCCAACTTTTATGGAGGGTAACGTACGCCCTGTGGCGATAACAAATCGAATGCTAGGCTGATCGCTCAAGTAGTCAAACAATTGGTTGACTCCGTCAGATGAACCACCGTCCAAGGTGCCATCAAAATCACACACTAGCATCTTAATCATTGTTTTTACTCCATTAAAAATTGCTTTCCTATTAGTTAAGGTTGGCTTACTAAGTTACGAATAACAAGGTCAGATTACGTCACTTTAGAGTAAAAAGATCAGTTTGCCGCGAGTGTCACACTCGGCGAGAGATTAGCTTGCAAGAGTTGTAATAGTAAATGGAACAATTGGGGGGAGCACATCTCACCTAGAAAACATAATGTGAAAAAGGCCGACCACTATATAAGTGATCGGCCTCTTAAACGATTTTGGTCGTTATACCTATTCTCGGCAGTTCTGCCTATTTAAGGTTAGCGCTCGCCTTGTACTTCAAAGTCATCGCTGATCAAGCGTGCGTTACCATCTGCTTCTAAAACCCAATGTTCGCGGTGTACTACGCCAAACGCTTTGTTCATTGTCCAGCTCGAAGTTAGAATGTAGCCGCCATCTTGGTGTTCTTCCCATTTTACGTCGGTGTAATCGACATCTTTAAAACCTTGGTCAATGATGCCCTGCCAGAAAGCCTGAATTGCTTCGCGACCTTCGAATGTGCCAAATGGGCGAGCGTGCATCACGCAATCTTTATTATATTGAGCGGCACAACCTTGCGCGTCTTGGTTGTTGAATGCTGTTTGCCAAGCTGCGATACCTTTCTTACACGCTTCTAATACTTGATTGCTCATTTTTCTCTCCGATGTGTCGTGTTGGTTAACTAAGACAAAGTTTAGAACTACTCTTTAATTTGAAAAACAGAGATAATAGAAATGACTGTTTATAAAAAGAGAACAATAAAGTGAATAAGCTAAGACAGATGTCGATCTTTGCTCATATTGTTGAACAAGGGTCGGTTTCCGCAGCTGCCGAGAAGCTCGGCCTTTCAAAATCTGTAGTGAGCCAACACCTAAAAAAGCTTGAGCAAGAGCTCGGTTCTTCACTACTAAAGCGAACAACGCGCAGGCAAACCCTTACTCCAATGGGAGAACGGTTTTATTTAAGCTGTAAAGATCTTAATAGCTTAGCGGATTCAGCTTGGGAAATGGTGCAAGCAGAGCAAGAGGAACCACAAGGGCGCATTCGCATTACCGCACCTAACGCCTTGATGGACGTGCTGGTAGCTCCAGTGATTGCGGATCTAATGAAATGTTATCCTAAACTGCAGCCAGAGCTAATCAGTGATGACAAACGACTCGACTTCATGAGCAATGATATCGACCTAGCCATTCGTGTCGGCAACTCGCCAGACAGTACTTTAAAGCAAAAACGACTCGGAGGATTTCGAGATCAATTGTGTGGTGTGGTTTCTCTGCAGAATCAGCCCATTGATGAACTACCTTATATCGCTAATGTCTGGCAAGGGAGGCATATCGAGCATACCTTTACTTCAGATTCCGAAGCGGCAGTGGGTTTCAGTAAACAAGCAAGCTGCATTACGAACTCTATTCACAGCTGCGTTGCCCTAATAAAAGCGGGGGCGGGAATCGGTGTATTGCCTGATTTCTATTTAAAACAGATGG
The DNA here is from genome assembly GCF_000695685.1 of Vibrio fortis. Classification (GTDB taxonomy): domain Bacteria; phylum Pseudomonadota; class Gammaproteobacteria; order Enterobacterales; family Vibrionaceae; genus Vibrio; species Vibrio fortis_A. Next base: position 412,285 of record NZ_JFFR01000025.1, read on the forward strand.
AGCCCGACCTGGTTAATCTTATGCCGAATCATCAGTTACCCATGAACACGGTTTATGCACTAAACCCATATACTCACCATACTCCACCGTCTGTTTCTCTATGTATTCGTTCACTCGAGCAGCGTTTGTCACAAGAGTTGTTTAACTGAGGTATTTACCTACAAGACAACACCAGTAATGACAGCGATTATGCCAAAGTGACTTTCTATCAGCTTAATAATAGCCACAACTAATCCTCGTACAAGTACGTAAATAGAGGTGATGACACGGCGTCATCACCTCATATTTTAGTATTGGCCTGATGGAAAAGTTGGGTTGTACACTGGGTAGAGTACATTTAACTCGTCTTTAGTCAGATATACCCTTTGTGTATGCGTAACGGTTCCGTCTGTTCGATACACCGCCATTGTGTGTGAAGATACACCAGTTTCGAACATTGCAGTATCGAAGTCGGAACAGAACACATGGTCACATTGACGAGGCGAGTGTGTTGTCCAATTGTCAAAGCCTGTTTTCCAGCCTAGGAGGGTTGAATCTTTCTTTGCGACTTGGTCGTCTTCAACATAGCTAAACTGGGAAGATAAGCTTTCAATGTCGACATTGGAATGCTGCAACGTTTCGCTATAGAACACATAACTTGGCCAAAAGTCAGGGCGGTTCTCTGACAGAGTGAAAGTGATACGAGCTTTACCCTCGGTCAACTGCGTTTCACGCTCAATCGTAAAGGTCATTCTTTCTTGGACAGCACCTAGGTTACAAGTCCAGAGTTGGCATGCATCATACATCTCTTCATAAGTTGTGCCCCAGCGCTGAGCAGCCTCGATGATCAACGGATCTTTAGAAGGGTTCAGGTCGTGATCGCCATCTGGGTCAGTTTGGTCGCCACCTTGATTACCACCGTCATCACCTCCACCAGGAAGAGCTGGTATGCCTGGGTTACCTGGTGTGGTATCACGATCAGGCGATGAGTTGTCTGAACTGTTACATCCAGCTAATAAAGCAACAACAATAGCGGTTAATAAAGCATTCTTTTTCATGTGACTGCACTCTCTGAATTATTTGGCGTCCCTAATCGTGCGAATGAGTATGTGAAATCAAACTCATTGCTGACGTCCTTTTGATGCGGTCATACTATTGATAAGCGTTATTCGTTTCTAAGTAGCTATACATATATCAGTCATTAGCAATGCTTATCGGTGGTGGCTTTACCTGCACTTTTATCTCCGATTGTCGGCAATAGTCTCTTTTAGCACTCTGAATAACCATTGGTTCAATGGGTCTTGTTGTTGCGAACGACGACAACTCATCACGTAGCTGATTTCGATATTCAGCGCTTGAGGCAAGTGAATACTCCGGCAACCTTCCGGAACGCTGCCGTTGGTTGTGACTCCGAAGTGGTCTGTCTGTAGAACGATATCGTGGACATTTTGTGGGTGTGTTACTTCTGCCTTGGGTGTGAACTGAAATCCGATATTATTCAGGCGTTCGATGAGCGGGTACTTATTATCGTTCCAACCTGCGGTCTTGTGCAGAACAACAGGGTAGTCCGTTAAGCTGTGAACATCAGTGGCTGGGTGGTCGTTACGAACAAAAAAGACCACAGAACCACGACCAAACTCAGTTTGAGCAATAGACTGAGGAAGTGTTTCATCAAAGTAGTGTGCTGCGACGGCATCTTCACCATCAATGATGCGATTTCTCGCATTGGTATCCCAGTGAAGAAATGAAGCCTTAGCGTTGGGCGCCTCTTTCAATAGCTTTAAGTACAACTTATCACCCAGCTGCTGCCAGAAATGGTTGTTGGCGTAAATCTTAATTGAGCCTTGATAGGTTTCAGGGGCAAACCCTTCAGGCTTGATTAAACCTATGCTGCTAATGATACTCTCAAAGTGCTGAATATTCGCTTCTACGAATGAGGTCGGTTCAAATCCTTGCTTGGTCTGAATAAACAATGGGTCGTCTAGCTGGGTCTTGAGCTTTGAAAGGTTTTTACTGATGGCGCTTGATGTTTTCCCCAAAGCGTCGGCAACCAAACCGACATGGCGAAGCTCGTACATTTTCTTTAAGACTAAGATATTTTGAATATCGAGGTTGGTGTTCATGTCCTTCTCCGAATACGCATCCATGCGCTCATCTTAATCATAAGTATTAGTCGGAAAGACAAGAGAAGGTCAAAATCTAATTTGGTTACATCGTTGCACAGGGGGCAGGGAGTTTCTATTTTGGAAATCTTGGTTTTCCTCGTGACAGCAAAGGCTTAGCGCTAAAGTATTCTTATCGAAACGTAAGGTATCGAAACAATTGAAGCGATTGTTGATGCCGATAGAACGAACCATAGTTAAGAATAATGAGGTGATGTATGAAAAAGCTAATCGCACTAGGTCTAATGGCAATCTCAATGAACACAGCTTTTGCTGCTGACGGCAATTACACGGGCACCATCGATATGACAGCGACCTCAAATAACCAAGTTCAGTCTGAACGCATTGCTCCTGAGCCCAAGTTGCAAGGTCGTAATGAAGCATCTGATGGCGGAGTACGCTTTGTATCGCACGCTGAACAACATGAGCCCGTGCTAAATGGTCGTCGTGACTAGTAGACAGGGGAGTTATTTGGTTAACTGAAAACGCCAATCTGTTTGTTAATTCATAGTCTTATCCAGCAGCCTGCACTGAAAATGTGCGGGCTGTTTTATTTTTAGCTAATTAATTGAATTACAAAGCAGAATAGGCAAATTGTTCCTACACTTAGGTAAGTTTCGTTTGCCTAATATAGGGAGAAAGATGTGTTCAATTGGAGGCTAAGTCGACCATTAAACCTCTTGATGTTGTGGATACTGACTTTGTTTATCACGATGACATCTGTGAATGTTCTGGCGCAAGCACTGCCGGAGCTGGATTACATCGAAAGTGAAATTACTAAGCTGAGTGCTGAAAACCCCAAAAATGAAGTGCTCATCGGTCAGTATGAGACTCTGAAAGCGCGGGTGGCGAGCCTTGATGAAAAACGCAACAAGCGTGATGAATATTTAAAAGCTATCACCCAGTTTCCGGTGCAGCGCGAACGCTTGATGAAAAGTATTGATAGCGTTGAGTCGCTGGATATCTTCAAAACCGACCAACTGGTTAAGTTTAGTGATCTTTCTCAATCCATTGCATCGCTGCAGGCTGCGCTTGTGGAGTGGCGAACCTCTTTTCAAACTAAATCTGAACAAGCGAAACAGCTAGGCACAGCTCGAACGGAGTTGCCGCGCAGTTTGGCTCAGCTTGATAGGCAAATTGAAAAAGCCAACTTGGCGAAGAGCGACAAAGGAGAGGTTATTGATCAGTGGCTGGAGTTAAGTAATTTAACGAGCTTGAAGTTGGATCGTGAAGTCCTTGCCGCTGAGCTGCAAAGCTTAGATGAGCGAACCGAAATCGTTCGTCTGGAGCGCCAGCTACTGGATCGCAAGATCAAGCTTGCAACGCCTTTGGTTATCGATCTTCAAGAGCGACTTACCCAAGTAGAGCAGGCTTCTGTGCGCGAGCTTATTGATCAAACCAATAAGCTAAGAGATCAAAGAGACAGCCTAACATTGCCTGAGCAACAAAGATTGGATCGACTAACGACGTTCGCCGAAGAGTTAGAACAAGTTCTAGTTGAAATAGACCAAGCGAGAATCACAGTGCACGAGGTCGATTCAGAGCGAAGAAGCCTAACTAGCGAACTTCGTTTAATTAAAGATAACCTGAATTGGCTGCGCGATAGCACCGCTTTTGGTGACTCTATTCGTGCGCAACTGCAACGCTTACCCACCGTGGTCGATAGCAGTGAGATCCCGAATAGCATTGCTAATGCCCACATCAGAAAGTACGAAATAGGGCAAACCTTAGACGACTTTGCTGTGAGCAAGTCGGTTTCTGAGATTCAGCAAAGCACTGAGCCTGTAGATGAGGCGAGCCAGTTGACTCAACTGGTCTTAAAACAGCTCACCGATAGTTACGACAAACTGATCGTCGCACTCAGTAAGCTTCAGACTTCCAAAAGCCAGTATGTGTTAGAAGTGAATGGCGCTCGCACCTTTTTACAACAACAGCAACTTTGGAGCCGCAGTAATGTTCCATTATGGCAACACCTGACTAGCTTTGAGCATGAGGTGTGGTTCGGTGATCAACGTCCGTTCATCGAAAGGTTTCAGCAGCTAACCAAAGAGCAGCTTATCACTGTTGGCTCGTTAGTCGCGTTTTACACCGCAACATTGTTTGTTCTTTATATCCGTTTCTCCAAGCGAGCAATTAGCCGCCGATTGGAATATCAGAAAATATTCGGACATCCGCTTAAGGATAAATTCCGATTTACTCTGATTTTGTCACTTATGGCCTCTCTTCGGGCGATAGCTTTACCGCTTTGGTTTGGAATGACGGCGTATATCGTCCATTGGTTATGGCCGATCTCCAGTTCAGAAGAGATTAAAACCATCACTTTTGCGGCGATGACGGGGTTGTTTGTGGTTGAGGTGATATTTTCATTGAGCTCTCCTAAAGGCGTGCTCGACCTACACCTCAGTTGGCCAAGTTACATTTGTGAATATTTGCACGCGGGCGCTAAGCGTGTCCGCTGGCCATTGATTCTGTTACTCGTCGCGATTTACGCCGCTGAACTAGCAGCTGGTTCAAAAGAAGCAGAAATTTCCCGCGTCTTGTTTTTAGCACTTATTGGTTCAATGTTAGCGGTATACAGCTCTCTGCTTAAAAAGCAGCACCTGCCTTCCACGTTCCCTTCGCCCTTCAACCAAGGTGTATCGCTGTTTGTGATTCGCGCCGTGGTATTGGGCTCGTTCGTTGGGATTCTCGCGATGGCGATTGTAGGCTTATATGTCGCGTCTTGGGTGCTGCTGATCTATCAGCAATTGACGATTTTCGTGATTCTAGGTGGTTTGTTTATTTATCAGCTTGCCGAGCGCTTCCTCAAGCTTGAACATCGACAGTTAACTTATCAGCGACTACTAGAACGCCGAGAAGAGTTGATTGCACAACAACAAGAGCAAGCCGATGAGCCGCCGGAATTGGCAGAGCTCAGAGAATCAATGCCTGATGTTGAAGAACGTGCTTTGGACAGCGAGCAAGTCAGTGAACAGTCGATTACTTTACTTCGAGGGTTATCTTTAATTGGGCTCGTGATTGCACTGTTAACCTTGTGGTCGAGTGCTCTAGAGATGACGAGCCAACTCAACAATGTTGTCGTCTGGCAGGTGAGCGAAACCACTGAAGCTGGTGCTAGGCTGGTGGACATTACCATTCAGTCTTTAATTTATGCGGTGATCACGCTACTAGTGACTATGGTCGGCGTTCGCAACTTACCCGGTGTGTTAGAGCTGCTTATCTTAAGGCGTCTCGACCTTGCTCCGGGTTCGGGTTATGCCATTACCACACTGCTTAGGTATCTGATTTTGGTGGGCGGTGTGCTGACGGTGTTTGCGATGCTGGGTTTCCAATGGTCTCGTCTACAGTGGTTAGTCGCGGCCTTTGGTGTCGGATTAGGTTTTGGTCTACAAGAAATTTTCGCCAACTTTATCTCTGGTTTGATCCTCCTGTTTGAGCGCCCAATCCGGATTGGTGATATCGTAACGATCAATGAACTATCAGGAACGGTTAGTAAGATACAGACCCGTGCAACGACGATCATCGATTGGGATAACAAAGAGATAGTGGTACCCAATAAGGTGTTTATCACCGAGAAATTGATCAATTGGTCTTTGACTGATCCCGTTACACGAGTCGTGATCCCAATTGGTGTCGCGTATGGGACCGATGTTGAAAAGGTTGAATCACTGCTTTACCAAATCGCGCGTGAAAATCCACTGGTTCTTGAAGAGCCATCTCCATACGTGGTGTTCCTTGCTTTTGGTGCCAGCAGCTTAGACTTTGAATTGCGTGTACACATTACAGCGATTGAACACCGTTTGAGTACAATTCACCTGATTAACAAGAACATTGATAAGCTATTTAGGGAAAACAACATCGAGATTGCGTTCCCACAAATGGATATTCATGTTCGTGACTGGCCAAATAAGCCAAGTTAATCTGACTGTGTTTTCAAGATGAAGGTTGCCGCTTCGAATGAGGCGGCAATTTTACTTACTGCCCAACGTTTATGAAAGGAGTCTATCAAGTCCATGTTTGAACCCGTTGAGATAGAATTAGATGAGCTCAAAATCGCTGCTTATGTGCCGATCAATCAGTTCTCGGAAGGTGTTAATTACTTGTCGGAATTGGAGCTATCTGAGTCGATACTGACAAGCAAAAAGTTGGACGCGCTATTGGTGTCTTCGAATGTTCTAAACCAAACAAAGCAGCTGATTACCTCATGTCAGCATTCCGATACTTTGCTGTTGGTATTTGATAACCCGTCAAATGATATGAGTGCTGTATCTCGAGTTATCGAGAACTTAATGGCAAAGCTGCTATCACATGAAATGCCGAATAATCTCGATATTGTAGACCTACGAAACTTGTCAGAAAGCAGTGACTTTCTGTTTGCTTTTGATAACCACAGTGCAGCACGCGACTTTCTCGACGCCCAAAACTTAGGAAAAGTGGTTGGCGGTGTTCACCTCGCTCATAAAGTGACTGAACTATCGCAATACGAGATTGCGACCAATCAGCTTTTAGATAGATTTCCTGACACTGCATATTTGTGTGCCAGCATTTACAATGATGGTGTCGGTGAGTCTACAACGGTAATAGGTATTAAATCAGCACCGTCTAGATAGTGATCAGTTGAGTCTGTTCGCGAGAAAAAATATCGCATATTCAATTCATTAGATTGCTGTAGCCATGCAACTGATGTACAACAAGTCTCTTGATAATAATAAGAGAGTAATTGCATGAGCTTAGTAGTTAGACAAGTCGCCGTTGAAGATGCGCAAGGCATTACTGAAGTACTTAATCCGATTATTGAAGAAGGTTTGTATACCATTCTTGATACCACTTTTTCTGTAGAGGAAGAGAAGGGCTTTATCGCGAACTTCCCAAAGCAAGGCGTGTTTACTGTTGCGGTTGATGAAGAGCAAAACAAAGTCATCGCCTTTCAAAACATCGAACCTTTCGCTTCATACACCAAAGCATTTGACCATGTGGGGATTATCGGTACCTTTGTTGATGGCGAAAGCCGTGGTAAAGGCGTATCCAAGCAGTTGTTCCAATCAACTTTTGAAGTGGCAAAACAGAAAGGCTATGAAAAGCTGTTTGCCTATGTTCGTGCCGACAACGAGCGCGCACTAGCTGCTTATGTGCGCCAAGGCTTTGAAGTGGTAGGCACTGCCAAAAAGCACGCTAAAGTAGGTGGTGTTTATATTGATGAAGTCTTGATCGAGAAATTCTTGTAAGCCCCTCCGCCGCAAATAACCACAACTGAACCATTTCAAGGAAAAGAAAGTTATATGAATCTAGATATTTACCAAGTCGATGCGTTCACGTCGGCACCTTTCAAGGGCAACCCTGCTGGTGTTTGTATTACCGAGCAGCCATTGAGTGAAGACTTGATGTTTGCTATCGCACAAGAGATGGCGGTATCAGAAACGGCGTTTCTTACATTGCATGATATGAATCTGCGCTGGTTTACGCCTGAGATTGAAGTGAAGTTGTGCGGTCACGGCACTCTCGCGATGACTCATGTTTTAGTTGAACGTGGAGATTTGCGTGTAGGAGAGCAGGTCACCTTTGACACATTATCTGGTCCATTAACAGCAGCTGTTCTTGAAGACGGTATTGAGTTGGATTTCCCTCAAACTGAGCTTCATCTCGATCTAGAGCTCAATGAGCCGTTAATCACAGCGTTAGGGATTGATGCCCAAAATATTGTGGCCTATGGTGGATTTGATTCGAAGGTCTTTGTCCAGCTTAAAAGTGAGAGGGCGGTACACGAGCTAACCCCCAATTTTGATGCAATGAAGCGACTTCAAGGGCGAGGAGTTGTGATAACAGCGTTGTCAGTTGAAGAGAACTTAGATTTTATCTCGCGTTACTTTGCTCCTTGGGTTGGGGTAAACGAAGACCCAGTAACGGGTTCTGCGCACTGTGCCTTAGGACAGTTTTGGAGTGAGAAGTTGGGTAAAAACATGCTGAGGGCATATCAAGCATCCAAGCGGGGCGGCGATGTTCATGTAGAAGTGCTACCTAATCATCGTATTAAGCTCAAAGGGAGCGCGAAGACGGTGATCAAGGGCGTAATGAGCGTTTAACCATTATCGCGTTAATGCTATGAATCCTTACTAAAAATGGTGATAAGTCGCGAGATTATGCTTATTGCCAGACGCTAGACTAGGTTTTAATCGACGGTTTCTTGAAAATCGTATAGAGATTGGCCTTTTCTTATGAGAGGCGCATTAAAAAGGTGGACTTTACAAAGCGGTTGTACCATCCTGCGTCTCCAATTTCATTCAACCTAAGCAATGAGACGAAGTGTCTGCTGAAACGTTAATCAGCCTCCCGTATCTCATTAATAGTAAGGAGTTCAACTTGAACCTATTTGTAAGAGATCTTACCGTTATCGATTCTTCATACATCTGTGAACACAGAGGGGTCGTGGGAGATAGTTGGATTTTAGATGTCATCATGTCTGGCGAGCTCAACGAAATGAGCATGGTGCTAGATTTCAGCAGGGTAAAGAAACAGATCAAACACCTTGTTGATGAGTATGTTGACCATCGCTTACTGGTGCCAATGAAAAACTCAGCCATCATCCACAACGCAACCAAGCCAGGCTACTCTACGCTTGACGTAATGCGTGGTGATAAGAGTATCCATCTACAATGCCCAGATGAAGCATATTGCCTGATTGATGCTGAAGCGATCACCATCGAAAGTATTACAGCGCACGTTTATGACATTCTACGCGACAACCTACCGAGTAATGTTTCTGGTCTAGAAATTACCCTGCGCCACGAGAAGATTGACGGTGCGTTTTATCACTACACACACGGCCTCAAGAAGCATGATGGCAACTGTCAGCGTATTGCTCATGGCCACCGTTCACCAGTTGAAATCCTTGTCGATGGTAATAGAGATGCAGAGCGAGAAGAGGCATTCGCTAAGCGCTGGGAAGACATTTACTTAGGTTCGAAAGAAGATGTTACAACGCTAGACACGCTTAACTTGAGTGAACATGCGAAAGCAGTGACAGATGAAAGCCACTATGCCTTCCGTTACACTGCCCCACAAGGTGAGTTCGAATTAGCTATTGCCAAGAGTGAGACTGAAATCCTACCTACGGACACAACGGTTGAGTTATTGGCGGGCTATATTGCTGATCAAGTAAAACCAAGTCTCAACGAAGGTCAGTCTCTTCAGATTGTCGCTTACGAAGGTGTGGGCAAAGGTGCAATGGCGTCTCGCTAATCTAACCCCAAAAATCATTCATGCACTGGTAATGCAAACGCAAGTTACCAGTGCATTTTTGTTTTCAGCTCCTACTTAATTGGCTGTTTCAATTTAGCCACTTGCTGCGGCCAAGGGTCTTCAAAATTCGCCCCGTTTTTCCACTGCACCAATTCATAATCACTTAAAAAGCACGTCTCTAGTGCGGCTATAAAGCTGTCTATCTTCTCTTGAAGTATCTTTCTATGTTCGAGTGTTCGAGTGTTCGTGGGAACGTGAGGTATTTAGGTGGACCATCGCAATTTTAATAAGTTTATCTAGAAAATGCTCGAACAGTATTGAACGCAGGACGCGACTGTGTAGTGTATTTGACAAATAGAAGAGGTCATTCAATCTACTTTAAGGAAAATACGATGCCGAAAATAGCTGATACACCAAAACCTCCTTATTACGCAGTTATCTTCACCTCTACCCGAACCGACGGTGATAACGGGTATGGAGAGATGGCAAATAGGATGCTGGAGTTGGCAGAGTCACATGACGGATTCTTGGGTGTTGAATCTGCTCGTGAAGAAGTCGGAATCACTGTGTCCTATTGGCAAGATTTAGCTTCTATCAAAAAGTGGAAGCAAAACTCGGAACATATGGAAGCTCAGGGTTTAGGTCGAAAGTTATGGTATGAGTCGTTTAAGGTGCGTATTGCGTTAGTAGAACGTGACTATGAGTTTGACTTATAGTGTATTTCCTTGGCAGCTAAATCTAGACTCAATACAGGGAAATAATCTGATATGGAAAATCTTAACGCTGTAGAAATCAAATCATTCGTCCCAGCGAAGGACTTTGAACTGTCGAAACGCTTTTACCAGCGTCTGGGATTCGAGATGGCCTCGGAGTTTGACGGTATCGCTTACTTTAAACTTGGTTCATGTGCATTTCTGCTTCAAGACTTCTACGAGCCTGCCCATTGCAACAACTCAATGATGCACTTGCTGGTGGAAGATGCGAATAGTTGGTACCAGCGCGTATTGAAACTCAATATCGCCGAAGAGTTTGGTGTCAAAGTTACCGAGTTGGTTGATCAGCCATGGGGAATGCTAGATTTCTGTATCATCGATCCAAGCGGCGTGTTGTGGCGCATTGGTGAGAATAGGTAAGGTGATTAAAAAATAATAAGTACACCTCTTCAAAATTCCTCCAACTTTCTGAATCTATTCCTATCTTTCAATATCAATTTATTGCGCTTGATGGCTTGTAACAACGAACCCTTTAACATCGAGCGCAGCAAGCTGCTAAATCGTTTCTATGTAGGTTGTTCTAAACCTATGAAGCATAGATACATAATCGTACATTAAGTTACTGTAAATTAGAGTCAAAATTCGTATGGTTTCTTGTGGGAACGAGATGAAAAAATCTGAGCGATTGTGATCAGTGGTAATACAAGGAATGACATGAAAACTACACTACTTCATTTGGGTATTATTTTATTTAGTTTAATATCTAATGCTAGTTTTGCTGCTGATATCTTGCCAATCGAAAAGATATGTAGTTCTGAAATTGTTGAGCAGCTGGAAGAGCCTGTAACCAAAGATAAAAATCTATTCTTTTATTACATTAGTTTAATGGAAGGAAGCTGTTCCCCCCACGTAGACCAAAAGAAAATTGATTCAGATAAAATAATTAGGTATTTCGCTCGTCTTGGGGAGTCACAAGCGCAGTATCTCTTAGACAAAGATATGAACAAACTGCTAGCTAAGGCGAGAGATGGTGATCTATCCGCACAAATTAACGTTGTGATTAGAAACACCGAATATTTGAGTGTTGCTCAAGCTAATACAGCTGAAATAACAATCGCTATCCCTGATGAAGAGTTTCAAAAGTACTTGTCGACTATGTTTGAGTTGGCAGATAAAGGAGATGCTCGAGCTATCCTTCCCACTATTATATACATGATTGATGCTGCTAATTCTCCCTTGGACGTGCATAGAAGATACAGCGTTGCACATGACCTAGTTGCTCGCTTTGGTGAGTTCAATATGTTGTATGCAACTGTGCTTAATATGTGGGAAATCTATAACTATGATTTTGAGATTTGTGTTTCAAAAGACGAGAATAAACTACTCGAAAGACAAAATATGTCAGTGTTATGTAGTATGGCTTTTAACAAGGCACTATATGAAGAACTTTCGGCGATGACCGTTGAAGAAAGGTTAATACACTATAGAGACTACATTGCAAAAATTAAGCTCGCTGATGAAGATGTTGAATCCTACGATACCGCTATAGCATGGTTAGAAGAAATAAAAACTGTAGCTGTATACTCTTTGCTTGATGTACCTTACTCAAGGACATTAGTTCCATATATGCGGTATAAGCCAGGTGGTAAGTATAGACATGAAGCACTGCTCGCTCAATATTGGTTTACAAGTGATGATCATATAAAAGATGATGATGAGTATTACTTTCGATGGTTGCTTATCCTTTCTAGCCATATATATGAAATAAGTGAATCCACCTCGTTAAAAACAAAAATCCATTTCTCTGATACTATTCCATACATTAATAGTGCTTATATATATAACATTGCAATGCTTGGTGAGCCCGATAAAGCTGAGGAACTGTATCTAAAAGAGTTATTTGAGAATGGTGATATTGATTCTTTACGGAATCTAATTTCAATCTATGGACTAAGGAAAAAGGATCCTGTTAAGTTAAAAGCAACGATAGATATTTACTCTGAATATAGACCTGAACTTGCGAAGTACCTACTGAATGGATATAGTCATCATTTTAAAAATGATCTTCCAGAATTTGAATCAAAGGTTAGAGAACATAAAAACTGGGTTAAAGAAAATATTCCCCACGATGCTGAGACCACACATTTCTTCCTCACATGGAACGATACAGTGAAACCACATATAGTTAGCCAACTTGATAAATTGATCGCCGAGGAAGGCAGTAAGCCATAAGATTGGCTCACATAAAATTAGCTTGTTGTATCGTTTAGTTTCGAATTACATAGAGTAGCATTTTAGCTGTGCATTGATTCTAGTATTTGTGCCGCACTAGCATCAATAATATCCCTGCTAGTTTTGTTATTAGTACATGGTGAACCTGAATGTTGTCGAAGAGTTTGGTGTCAAAGTTACCGAGCTAGTTGGTCAGCCTTGGGGAATGCTAGATTTTTGTATCATCGATCCAAGCGGCGTGTTGTGGCGCATTGGTGAGAATAGGTAAGGTGATTAAAAAATAATAAGTACACCTCTTCAAAATTCCTCCAACTTTCTGAATCTATTCCTATCTTTCAATATCAATTTATTGCGCTTGATGGCTTGTAACAACGAACCCTTTAACATCGAGCGCAGCAAGCTGCTAAATCGTTTCTATGTAGGTTGTTCTAAACCTATGAAGCATAGATACATAATCGTACATTAAGTTACTGTAATTTAGAGTCAAAATTCGTATGGTTTCTTGTGGTAACGAGATGAAAAAATCTGAGCGATTGTGATCAATGGTAATACAAGGAATGACATGAAAACTACACTATTTCATTTAGGCATTATTTTATTTAGTTTAATATCTAATGCTAGTTTTGCTGCTGATATCTTGCCAATCGAAAAGATATGTAGTTCTGAAATTGTTGAGCACCTGGAAGAGCCTGTAACCAAAGATAAAAAACTATTTTATTATTACCTAAGCTTGCAAGAAGGTAGCTGTTACCCTCACGTAGACCGAAACAAAATTGAGTATGAAAAAGTAATTAACCATTTCGCTCGCCTTGGAGAGCCATACGCTCAGTATATCTTAGATAAAGATATCAATAAACTGTTAGCTAAAGCTAGAGAAGGTGATATATCAGCACAAATATACTTTGTCTTAAAAAATACAAAATACTTTAGCATAGCCAAGGGTAATACGGCAGAAGTAACAGTGACTATCCCTGATGAAGAGTTTCAAAAGTACTTGTCGACTATGTTCGATCTGGCAGATAAAGGAGATGCTAGAGCTATCCTTCCTACTATTATATACATGGTTGATGCCGAGAACTATCCATTAAATGTAAGTAAAAGATTTAATATTGCCCATGATTTAGTCGCTCGCTTTGGCGAATTTAATATGATGTATGCATTTATAGTCAATATGTGGAAAGTCAATAACTATGATTTAGAGATTTGTGTTTCAAACGACGAGACTAGGCTAATCGAAAGACAAAACATGTCAGTGTTATGTAGTATGGCTTTTGATAGGGCACTATATGAAGAGCTTTCGGCGATGACAGGCAAGGAAAGGCTCATCCGATATAGAGACTACTTGGCAAAAATTAAGCTTGTTGACGAGGATGTTGAACCCTACGATGTAGCAGAAGCATGGATGGAAGCATTAAGGACAGTAGCCGTATACTCTTTGTTAGATGTACCTTACTCGAAAACAATAGTGCCGTACATGCGCTATAAGCCAGATGGTAAGTATAGACATAAAACACTACTCACCCAATATTGGTTTAGTAGTTATAGAAAGATAAGTAATACTGAAGAATCTTATTTACGTGGATTACTTGTCCTTTCTAGCCATATGTATCAAATAAAGGCTTCTATGTCATCAGCAATTAAAGACTATTTCTCTGATACTATCCCATATGTTAATAATGCTTATGTGTATAATATTGCAATGCTTGGTGACTCCGATAAATCTGAAGAACTGTATCTAAAAGAGCTCTTTGAGAATGGCGATGTTGACTCTTTGCGGAATCTAATTTCAATTTATTCTCGAATTAAATTGGAGCCAGTAAAGTTAAAAGCAATGATAGATATCTATTCAGAATACAGACCAGAACTTAGTAAATACTTACTGTTTAGATTTAGTGAACATTTAAAAACTGATATCCCAGATTTTGAATCAAAGGTTAGAGAGCATAAATACTGGGTTAAAGAAAATATTCCCCAAGATGCTGAAACTACACAGTTCTATCTCACTTGGAACGATAGGGTTAAACCATATATAATTGGCCAACTCGATAGATTGATCGCCGAGGAAGGCGACAAGCCATAAGACTGGCTCACATTAAATTGACTGTCATACCATAACTATAGATTCATAATGCGCGGCATTTTTCGTTCCGTCTTTGCTTCGTGTTCATGGTTCAATGTTTAGAAACGCAGTCGTGTTGTGTGTACAGTACTGCGCCAACAAGGCTCTTTGGAAAATGAATATGGACGCTGTAAAACAGAAAAGTATCAAGTATCTCAAAACGATTGGAGTTGATACTCCTGAGCACTTACCTCAAATTGAACGTTTGGAAGATGTAAGCCCTAGAACGGCACAAGATATTGCATCAAGGTTAAGTGCTTTAGCTTATGTAATCGGATTAGCTTATGATGCCAAAGGGCAAGACTTGCTCGATTCATTAAATCAATATGAACTTTTACCATACGTTAGTGAATATGAACGCCAACTGCTTTCTCAAACAGTAATCGATGAGCAAGATAAAATAAATATTTCTTGGCTGGTTGAAAGTATTCAGGCTTTGGCTTGGTGTATTGGTATTGCAGGCTTAGATCACTTCAGGTGTTGCGATGATGATCTCGCAAGCAAAATACCCTTTAAAAGTGATCCGATTGATTTTATTCGAAATGCACGACTACGCCCAATTCATGAGATCCAAGCGCAGTCGGATTTGCTATATCGTTTGCATTGGTATGCTCGTGAGTGTGCACTTACAAAGCAAAAATGCAGGTTTGATGAAAGCGTGATATCACAACGACGAAAAGCAATTGATTGGGCCTATGGGGTAGAGGAACATTGGGATGATATCTCACTGGACACATAATTCATTTTACATGTTTAGGACGAGTTATCGTTAGTGGCATTTTGTCCGTCGAAGTGCAGCACTTTTCTTAGTTTTATCCATGAAGTGGTGATTCGGAACGTACTCAGACCTTAGACTATCGAGACGAATGATGAAAAAACTATTAGTTATCTTATTGTCGTTGTTTGCACTTGCAGGGTGTAGTGACCCGTTACCAGAGAATAAATTGTCATATGTCGGCGAGTGGCAAAGTGTGGATATGTATTTACTAATACTTGCAGATGGCACGATATCTTATAAGCGAATACATAAAGGTGGAACAACTACGATCAATGCGCCGATAAAAGAGTTTGTCGATGACGACTTTGTTGTTGGTTTTGCCTTTTTAGCGACGACTTTTGTCGTGTCTCAGCCTCCCTATTTATCAGATGGACAATGGGTTATGGAAGTGGATGGTGTGACATTAATAAAGACTGATGAAACAGGGTTAGGCAAATAGGTAATCACCTGTTGTGGGTGATAGATTCACCACACTTGGCATTTTCACAGTGTTCTGATTTTTGGTTCTCGTGCGGCAATATTGACACTGTTTGGTTTCTCCCCTGCACGATATGTACTGACTATTGAAAATAGAAAACATAAGGAAAACGTGATGGAAGATGGACATAGCCCTACTAGCTTATTGGCATCTAGGTGGTCTCGCCTAGGCGCAGCTATTATAGATTCACTGATCTTGAGTGTAGTGATGCTCCCTCTCGCTTATTTTACCGGTGGATTGGACGGTCTAGCTCAAACCCCACCTGTCGAGGCACCGTTGGAATACCAAGCTATTATGGCTATTCTTGGGTTTGGACTATATTGCGCGATTAACTGGAAATCATTGAGCCAGACTGGACAAACAATAGGGAAGAAGATTCTAAAAATTAAGGTCGTGTACATAGATGACACTCAAGCAAGCGTTCAAGATTTGGTTTTCAAACGATATGCCTTGATGGTGTTCGTTGGGTACATTCCTTGGGTGGGTGGTGTTATCAGCATCATCAACATTCTTATGATATTTGGAAAGCAAAAGCGCCCGCTGCACGACCGTATCGCGAATACGAAAGTGGTCGTCAGCCAATAGTCGGCGGATGTATGGCTGATATGGAGTGGTCCTAGCTGCTAGAACGTCTACAACTTTTAAACGTTGTACCTGTCAATATATCACTGTGGGGGTTACGTAAGTCTCCCAGTAGATTATAAGTAAAGGCAGTGCGTGAAATTCAGCATTTGACTTGCTTTAAGTATTCATCAAGCATCTCGTCTAGCTTAACAGGTTAAAGCACAACTATTCAGATGGTAGATGCTGTTTTAACTCTAAGAGCATGAGATAGGCACTTTTCCCGCTTAGCTCATAAGGTTTGAATTCTGTCGAACCCGAAAATTGAAGGTTGAGTAATGAGGTTAGATGGGTTTGTGGGACGTCCCCCATAGACCAATCACCAAACTGTCTTGAATGGATTTCTTTGTAGTAGATGATGGTTACTTTTGAATGGCGCGGGTCATTTACGATGTGATTGTATGTGTGGTTCAACTCTTCGCGAGAGCCTTCCAAGCATTGTAGAAAGTAGTCGCTGTTATGACTTAACAACCCTGTGATTTTTCGCTCCTCGTTATATTCACGAGACTTTGTAAAAATATCTTGTAGGTCTTGGGCATCACAGTTTTGGGATATCGTACTTACGTAAATTAGTCTAGCAAGAGGCATAAAAATCTCTCAATTTTTGCTTAGAGTAATAGTAAATATAATCTATATCACTGGAATTGCTAATTGGCTGATTAGTGGTAAGTAATGTTAGGGAGGACTTGGATGAATCAGGGTAATATTTGTTGTTATGATACGAATATCTTTGAGAGTGGGCTAACAACGCCATTGGTGCTTATATCGATAATTTTTTCTGTAAATCTGTTGATTTATTATGCATTTTTATGCAATTTACCAATTTGCATATTTCAACTTGAAATCGAAAGCGAACGGCTAGTGGAGTACCGGCGTTAATCATACGAATGAATCAGAATGTTTATACGACATCCACCAAAACGTTAGCCCCTGGGAGAAATTCATGGTTGTGGTAGCAAGGTTTTCTTTTCCTCATGAAGCTCATATAGCCAAAGCAAATCTAGAAAGTGCCGGAATCGAATGTTTCATTGCAGATGAGCACACCGTGAACACGCAATGGCTATACTCAAATGCCATTGGAGGTGTTCGTTTAATGGTTGCAGGAGAAGATTTAGAGGAAGCGACCGAAATTCTGATGAGTGACTTTTCGGAAAGCCTTGAAAGTCATTCTCAAGATATAGGAGAAAAGCAAGATATTTGCCCTCAGTGCGGAAGTAGTGATTTATCTGCGTATACAAAGGGAAAGCGGCCAGCGTTTCTGGTTTTCATATTGTTAGGCTTTCCTCTGTTCTTCTATAAACAGGGTTACAAGTGTAACCAGTGTGGTGAATTCAGCGAAAAACTTTGATTCGTGGTAGCTATTTTCAGAGGATGGTTTGGTGTTAAGAAAGTTACTGAGAAAGAAAAAGCAAATTGAAGAAAACGAAGTTCGAGTAGTTATTCCTGAAGAAAAATTCTTAGTTGGAGATTGGAAGTGCGAAGGCCTGCCTTGTGTTGCTGTATTAAACTCAAATCTGAAGGATTTTGAGCCCAAAGAAATATTTAGTTGGCATTTGTCTGTAATTATTGACTTCGACGACTTAATCGAAAATGGCCTGCCGTCGCAAGAGGAGAGAGATATAGTCGATCCGTTCTGCGATAAACTAGACGAGGAAATTAAAGCCGGAGGCAATGCTCTGTTTCTTGCTAGGGAAACTTGGAACGCAACTAGGCGCTTGGTATGGCGCGTCTATGACCCAGAAATAGCACACCAACATTTACAGTACATAGTCGAACATCACCGTAATCCACGTCCTTTTGATTGGCATATGGAGCAAGATATGAACTGGGAGCAGGCTAAGTGGTATTTGGATCAAGTTAAAACATAAAAAGCAATTGTCTCATCTTAATTGATAGTTACATAAATCGAACAAAAGGAGGAGTTTGAGGTTGTATAAGATCATCATGTCAGGATTACTATGCTTAGTTTGTTCTTTAAGTGTTCAGGCTATGGAGCCCGAAGACCTGTTGAGAAATGTAGGCTTTTTTGATTTTGACTCAACAAAAAATAGATTTGTTTCCGAGAATGTAAGCGATCTAAATCGAGAGCTGACATTTAAAGAGTTAATAACACTCGTAGAGTCTTTCGATTTTGATTCCTCCAAAGTGGAAGTTGTTCAAACACTGCGAGGTCACCACGAAGAATATTCTGATTCAGAATTGTTAGAGTTGATGGAGATTTTAGATTTTGATTCGACCAAGGAAGAAATGCTAGCGGTGCTTGATGCGGAACCAGTAGAGCTCTCGGACACTACTAGCTCCAAAAAAGCCACAAATTCAGTTACAACGACAAAGAGTACAACTATTACTATTCGATGTGTAGGAATCGATTGTAAAACGGAATACGTAAGTAAATAGCCTGAACTCTATTCTAAATCAAAGCCATTATTGTATGGCTACTTTTTGGAATGACTTTTGTATAAGTAAGCAAAGTACTTAAGCGGTGAGCGTTTAGCAGTTGGCTTCCCCCTAAAAACTGCGGCTTATTTGTTGCTTGAGGGTAAACGTTTTATTCCATTGCCAAGAGCGTTCGCCACACTTAATCAGGTGTGTTTTTGGTGAAATTCATTAGATCAGAATGAGCGATGTGCGTCTACTCATTGTTTATATAGAAATTATGAGGGGATTCGTAAGAACAGGGCGATAACTTCAAAGGAATTCAATGTCTAAATCAATCGCAGAATATAAGCTTTTTATTGATGATATGGTGTCATTGAGTGAAAGTGCAGCTTCTGGTTGGGTAACGGGGAAAGGCTTTCCCAAAGTTACAGGTAACGAAGCCAAAAATGAATTACTTGAGGCTCTTACAGAAAATCAGAAAGTTGTCTTGGCTGAAATCATTGATACAGCAAAGGCATCAGGAGTTCACGATGCCTTGTCTTATTTAAATGAACAACAAACAAGTAACCAGCTAAGAATCATAAAAGGTGGCACAGAGCTTCCAATAGAACCATTCGGTACAGAAATGAACTTTGACTTTGTTGCTAGAAGTGAAGGTGATGATTGGCCAAAGTTATAACAAAGCAATCAAGGTGACCTGTTACACTCGGTGGTTTTGGTATGGAGTTCAGTGTGCTTTGCTAGTTCGGTGTGGGGCACCTTATCGCAGGCGTTATGTGACTATTAGGAAAATCGAGAATGAAAGTTGATTATGAGTATTTGAAGCAACTCTTAGAAGCATTTGAGGAAGTTCCTAAACCTTTCCCCCTTATCAGTGAAATCTCCAAAATTTCTAGCTCAGTGAATAATCAATTTGCTTTTCACATGGGGATTTTGCATGACCAAGTTTTTATCCAATATCTTTTTAGTAATGGTCGATCACCTTTTACTCCTGATTACGATGATATTGATGACTTTTCATGGTGTGACTGTAACGTACGTTTAACAGCGCAAGGGCATGACTTTTTGGCTGCACTACGTCAAAAGAATATTTGGAAAGCTGTAAAAGAAGACCTCAAGGAAAATTCCATAGAGACAGTATGGAAGGTAGCTCAAGCAATGGCTACAAAACTCGCAACATCAAAGCTCGAAAAGTACTTGGATGCTACAGATGTAAAATAGCCATACAACTGTTCAAGAGGGATTCGCAACGCCTGGTATTCTCACTATGCGTTGGTTTTGGTGGTTAAGGTGGTTGCGGCGGCATTAGTATTGCGTTGCTCATACTGTAAAAGGGCGTTAAGGCGCTAAAGGAGTACAGAGTGAAAATTGGTATTGTTCAGATGCAAATGAGATGGACTGTTGCACAAAACCTTACGACGATATCTGGGTATATTAAAAGGCTAGATGTACTAGATGTCCTAATTTTCCCTGAACTTGCATTAAGTGGCTTTCATAGAAATATAAAAGCTGAGTCTAAAGAGATCTTAATTGAAAATGCCATAGTTGAACTACAAAATTTAGCGAAAAGGTATCGAACAAATCTGTTTTTTGGTGCACCTAAAGTAGTTGGCTCAAATGTGTTTAATAGTTATTTTTGCATCAATAAAACAGGTGAGGTCATCGCACAATGGGATAAGGCTGGATTAACTGAAAGTGAATCCCAGTTTTTTGCTGAAGGTAGCAATAGATACGTGTTGGATCTTGATGGCACTCGCTGTACCACGGTAATTTGTAGAGAAGTCGAGGATACAGATTGGTTTATCTCTCAAGTTCGTTCCTGCTCTCCAGAAATAATAGTTTGGCCTAGCTATATCAGTCAAAGCTGCAATGAAGATACCGTAACGGGCTATTATTCAATGGCTTCTGAAATAGCTAAGGAACTCGATGCATTTGTTCTACAGTGTAATTGGCCACAAGCGCTTAACGATCAGAACATTCGTGGATTAGGAGGTAGCCGTATATTTGGAACCGATGGTCAATGTCTTTTGTCCATGCCTGTAGATCAAATTGCGATAAGTATCTTGGAGTTTTCTAAGGGGGCGTTGAGGTCAGTTGAGACTATGAGCTCACTAGAATCCGCTTTATAACAAGTATTTATGGCGCCGTGTTCTATCCTAAAAAGTAACGCTTTATGGAGGTCAGCATGAATATCAAAGAGTCTGATTGGAAAATCTTTTGTGAGATAAAGAGGGAAGCGGCGCAGGTGTTTTGTACTCGACAGCTAGATGAAGCCATCAAAACGATTACTGATGAGTCTGAGCCTGTAGGTGAAAGGTTCAACTTTATGTGCCAGCACTCCAAAGAATCTCAAAAGAAAATGAAGTTTATTTTTGATGGTCACTCTCGAAGCCGTGCATTTATTCAACTTATGCAAATGTGTGAGGACGGTTTGGTTGCACCAGAACAATTTGAACGCTTTTCAGAGGAAATCAAAAAAGACATTTCAAGCATTCTAGAAAGAAGAGCTTAAGAAGATAACTAGGCTACTTTCTTTTGGTAGAACCACTATATCTCTCTGTCAATGCACAGTAATCTGCTGAGGTAAACAGCGACAACCATCTCAACACTCCCCTCTATCTATTTACTAATTTTGATCTCTTCCAAAACAGTGTTATCTAGAGTGTACTCATTCAGTGTATTGCGCGAGATTTACGACGTTTTTGAGGGCTCAAAAACGGTGAAACCCCGATGTTGGTAGCATCGGGGTTTCGAATTTTTAGATTTATCGATTGGTAAGGTCGATTTATCTTTTATGCAAAAGGTTGGATTTATCCAACTAATTCCTTGGTAGGGAATTAGATGCGGATGAAGTCCATGTGCTCAACTTTTGGCTTGTAAGCGTGACGTTGAACGTCTTGTGGCTTAACCTTAACTTCTGCGCCGTCGATCACTAGAGTGATTGCTTCGTAGAATTCAGGCTTGTCCATTTGGTTGATTACTTCGTCGTGTGCTAGCGCGATAGAAACTGGCGCTGCTTCACCACCGTAAACAACTGCTGGGAATTGTCCAGCGTGACGTAGGCGGCGGCTCGCACCTTTACCTAGTTCAGTACGTACTACTGCTTCGAATTTCATAGTTTTACTCTCAAATTAGTAAAAATTAAGTTCACACCTCAATGCGACCTTGAGTGTGTGGTAATGCTCAACATAAACAAGTTCATGTTTGAGCGAGCGCGGATACTAACACTCTATTCTTGATTGAGCAAGCAAGATCCCCACTTGGAAATAAAATAAACGAGCAAATTGGTGCGTTTGTAGAGAAAACCACCGGAAGTGCTCGTTTTTGCCATTTTATCTGTTTTCTGCACTGTCACCAAATCCATTTTAACCTTCATCAAATCATCACGTTAATGAACGGAATATGAATGCCAAACTAAGGATTGGTTAAGGCGTACCTAGTTAATCTTATTGCAACTTAAACAGCAGAACGTAACAGGTGGATTTATGGAACCGATCAGCATTGTGGTTATCACGTTAAATGAAGAGAAGCGCATTGGGCGTCTAATGGAAGAACTGAGTGTTCAGACACACCAAGAGTTTGAAGTTATCGTTGTTGATTCAAATAGTGACGATAAAACCCGAGAGGTAGCACAAGCGTATGAGAGTGCGTTGCCTTCGCTCACTGTACATCATATGCAAGAGCGAGGCGTGAGTTTAGGTCGTAATACCGGCGCTTCGCTAGCGAAATACAATCGCATTCTTTTCTTAGATGCCGATGTAGCGCTTCCAAGAAACTTCTTAGCTAAAGCTTTGTATGAACTAGATGAGCGTAAGCTTGAAGTGGCTGGCGTTTACATGAGCTCTAAAGGTTTACCTTTAGTACACAAGTTTGGATACGGCTTATTTAACGTTGGGTTGTTTGCAACTCAGTTCTTCTTCCCGACTGCAGTAGGTGCTTGTATTTTCTCTACCAAACGCGCACATCAAGAAATCGGTGGTTTCGATGAAGAGATCGTACTGTGCGAAGACTGTGACTACGTTAAGAGAGCCAGCAAAACATGGCGTTTCCGCTTCCTCAATATGACATTTGGTTTTGACCCAAGACGTTTAGACCAAGATGGCGTTGTTGAAACAGGCATGACTTACCTTAAGGCGAACGTGCGTCGATTCTTCAAAGGCGAAATGCGTAACAACGAAATGAACTACCAGTTCGGCCACTACAGAGAGCAATAATTAGAAAGGTATCGCTATGTTTGAGGGACTAGGACTGTTTCTAGGCGCACTAGGTGATGCACTGATCGGCCCCAACCTTTTTGTACCGGGGGAGCCGTTTTTCATTGCCGCAGGGTATCAAGCTTATTCTGGCGTATGGTCGGCCTTGGTATGGGTAATGTTGGGCGGCTTTATCGGTGATCAACTTAGCTACTTCATTGGCTCGAAATGGGGTTTTCAGGCACAGAGAAAGTTGATGGCTTATCGACCTAAAACAAGGCGACTGATAGCACGCTGTCGATACCTTATCGCCAGAAAGGGAACTTACATAATTCTGTTTGCACGCTTGCTTGGCCCCATAGCTTGGGTTGTGCCGGTTATCGCTGGAGCGCACCGAGTCTCTTGGCATAAGTTTTCATTGCTGGCGACCATTGGTCTGATACTGGGTGGTGGTCAGTTTATCTTTTGGGGAGCACTACTGGCTCATGGCCTAGAGCATTTCCCGATGTTGCAAGGGGTTCAAACCTTTATCGCAGAGCACCAGAGCTTATTGATTGGTTTGTTTGTCGTCGGTGTGTTTGCCATTATTGCTCGTCGTCTTAAGTGGCGAAAAGTGATGCTTAAATCGAGTGCGCTGCTGGTGGCTTGGGTGCTTTACGCAAATTATGCCCATTTCTTCTGGAAGGCTGATGACTTTAATACGCAACCTTCAGAGTTAGCGGCGCAGTCAATACATTTAGATGCGGTGACATACAAGGCGTTTCCGGGGAAGTCTTCTTTCTATGACGCACAAGCAATCAACGTTATGTATATCGGTGAGAGTCCGCGAGAACTGATGAGAGAGCTTGGTTGGATAGAGAATCAAACCTTCTCTCGCAATGAGATTGAATGGGCGGGTTATCTAACACTGCTAAAAGAAAATACGCCGCCCGTTTCCGACTTGTATTGGCGAGGTGAGCCACAAGATATGGCATTTCAGCTACCTGGTAATCTGATGAAACGCAGCCATATTAGATGGTGGCGAGCGGGATTGGATCCAGTGACCCAACAGACCAAGTGGCTAGGTGCGATCAGTTATGACAACGGCTTAAAGCTAACGCCATACTCAGGCATTGTGACGATTTTGCATAACATTGATCCGAACGTTGATGCAGAGCGTGATAGCTTAGAGCTGCAGGTGAAACAAAACCTTCCTCAGATATCGATAGAACAACAGCCCTTAGCGAGAGCCGAGGTTCTAAACGATGACCATGATTACTTTACCGACGGCAATATCTTGGTGATAGGAGGGTAACGCCTGATTAGCTCGCATCGCTTAAATATTCGATTTGAGCGAGCCATTGTTGTGCTGAGCGATCAAGCTTGCCGCCAACCAGAGTTGTCAATATAGGTTTTGCTTGGTCGTACTGACTTAACTCGAAATGCGCGATCGCTTTTAATAACTTCCATCTTGGGTTATCGGGCTGCTGTTTGATTTGTTGATCTAGAAGCGCGATGACTTTATCCCACTCTTGTTCGTTGTAGCTGAGTTGAATTTTGGTCGCGAGTTGAGTGTCGCTCGGTAACAAATTCAGCAGCTGCAGAGCTTGTTCACGCTGACGAGATTTGAGTAGAGCATGTAGCTTCAGTTTGTTGAATTTATCTTGGTACTGAGTTGATGGGCGATGTTCATCCAAAGTTTGATAGGCACTTGCAGCTGCTCCTTGAGTTAATTGTAGCTGTGCCAAGAGTAGCCTTTGTGGTTCCGTCAGTTGGTTTAGTTCTCGCACCACTGAAAGCGCAGCAATAGCGCGAGCTGGCTGCTTAAAATAAAGGCTAGATTGAGCCAAGCGCGCCCAAAGCTTCACTTCATTCGGATAAAGGTGAGTAACTTTGAGCAGTGTCTCTCGCTCTTTTTCATGCGCGTTCAAACGTTGGTAGCTTGCTAATAGGAGCTGGTAGCGCTGCTTTGTTGGATTGAGTTCAATCGCTGTTTTTATCGCCTCTACACTCGCTAACCATTTCTCGATTTGATAAGCACTGTGCGCAGCCAGGGTATAAACCTCAGCTTTCAATGTGTTAGGTAGCTTTGATTGCTCAGTACTTGATAATGATGCTCGGTTTAAATTCCATTCATTAAAACGCGATAGGGCGTCTAAATGGCGGCCATTCTGATAGTTTAACTGTACTGCAAGGCGCAATAACTGCTCTTGGTTAGCGCTGTTTTCGGTTAATTCCAACAGTTCATTGGTTCTGTTTAGTGCGCATTTGAGTTTTTCAAGCTTCAAGCAAGCTTGTAAATAAAGGCTTTTGGTAAGCTCTAACGTCTCTTTATTGTCACCTAGATGATTGTGATGAAAACGTTCAAACACTTGTATATCAATATCATCACGTTCTAGAAATTGGCTGAGCTTTTGGTAGCGCTCAAAGGTTTGAATGTCGACCTGAGCGCAAGTACCAGCGCTCACTAGCATAGCCATAAGTAGCGAAACTATTCTCATCCTTTAATCTTCCAAGTTGTAACTTATAGTGACTTGTTGCCATTGCTCACCTGATTGTGGTGGTACAAACTTCCAGCGCATGACGGAACGTAGTGATGAACGCAAGAACACCCCAGGAGGCGACTCTTCTACAACTTTATGTTGCACAGCTTCACCTTGCTGGTTTATCAACAATGAAAAAGTGATATGTCCTTCAATGCCATTACGTTTCGCTTTAGCCGGGTATTTTGGCGGAATTTGGTAAGTTGGTTTTGCCATTATCACTTGAGAACGGAAATTGCTCCCTTGTTGTAAACCTTCGCCCGAAAATGAAAAATCAAAGTTGAGATGAACGTCTAACTCATCACTCGGCTTAAACGTCACCTCTGGGAGAGCTACTAGGCTTTCCATATCGGGTATCTCAAAGTTAACTAGGGCCGGGCGACTTGGCGCAGAGTTAGGTGCGCTGGTTGCAACAATAGGCTTCATTGTTTCCGGCTCTTGTGGCTTTTTCTGAGAGGTGATGGTTTGGACATATGTCGGGTAGGCGGAGCTATCTCGCGTCAACGTTGGCGTTGAAACAAGCAAGTGCAGTACCAAAACCAGGATTAGATTGACGCCCACAGCCAACCCAAGGGTACCGAACTGCTTGGGTTTACTGGTCTTGGGTAGCGATAGCAACATTGGTAAGCCCTGATAAACGCAGTGTGTCGATAACAGAAATAAGAGTGCCAGTGTCTAAAGAGCGATCGGCATTAACAATAGCGTTAGTGGTCTGTTTTTCAGTTGTATGAGTCTTAACTTGGAATTGAAGTTGGCTGAGGTTTACAGTCTGCCCGTTAAACCAGATGTTTTTGTCACGATCGACGCTCACAGTCAGAGTTTCCGATTGTGGTGTGAGAGTCGAGCTTGATGCACTAGGCCTATCAACGTTTAAGGTCGACTCTTTTTGAAAGTTGGCCGACAAGATGAAAAAGATCAATAGGATAAATACCACATCAATCAATGGAGTCAGGTCTACTTGTGGTGAATCTTCTCTGTCAGTGAACGTTTTAATTTTCATCGGTTTTCCATTGTTTGATGCAGAACTCTACTAGCTTTTGTTGTTGTCGCTTTAGGTTATAGGCTAAGTACATACCAGATATGGCTGCGAGCAGGCCGGCCAGAGTAGTCAACATGGCTTGGCTGATACCATTAGAAACAGCGTTCAACACATTGTCATTATTCAACTGTTCAAAACACTCCATCATTCCATCGACTGTACCCAGCAAACCGAGCATCGGAAGAATGCGAACACAGAGCTTGATTTCGTTTAATCCTAGATTAAGATGCTGATTAATTTGGCTAATCCAACCTTGTTGAACATGCTTTAGCTCACTGCTGGTAATACTTGAGTATCGAGCACTCACGTGGTGAATTTGCGAAGCGAGATCTAACTGCTTCAGGCTGTGAAAACGAAAATAGCATTGGATGATTAACCCCCACATGACCAAAGACACCAAGCCAATGGCCCACATAATGGGGTGGTCCATGGGGAAGCGTGCGCTTAATAATTGCTCTAGCATTACGCTTGTTTACCGTGTCGGATGTCCACGACTAAGCTGGTGACCTGATGCTCCAAAATCTCCGATAACTGCTGTGCTTGTGTCTTAACCAGACAGTGCAATATCAATAGAGGAATTGCGACTAGTAGCCCTAACTTTGTGGTCAGTAACGCTTCTGCAATGCCACCTGAAAGCAGTTCACCATCAGTAATACCTTGCGCAGTGATGACACTAAATGTTTCGATCATTCCACCAACGGTGCCTAAAAGCCCCATTAATGGCGCTATTGCGGCTAACACTGCTAATGTACCTATACCTTTGTTTAGCCATGGCATCTCTAGGCTAATGTTGGCGTCTACAACATCTTCCATCTGTTGGTCTGTTGTACATCCCTTAACTTGAAGGAGCACACGACCTAACATGTTTTTTTCGGATAATTTACTGAGCTCTATGGCTTGCTGCTTCACTGCTTTTTTCTCTCTGGTTACGCTGAATAAGCGTGCTAAACCGATAGAAAAACCGATGACAGCAAGAACACCGATGAGCAGCCCAATAATGCCGGCAGGTAAGTAAGCCTCATACCATTTAGGTTGCTTGGCGTTGGCCAAGAAGCCAAAACCAAAGGCAGGATCGATCAGCCATTGCTCGTTGCTATGAACTAATTGAGGTTGTGGAGTGAGCTGAATCCACTGTTGGCGTGCACCATCAAAACTAAGCCAACCATAGCCTTCAGCAAACTGGCTAAATGCACCAACTTGTTGAATTGAAGCTTGTTTGATTTCTCCATTGGGCAGCAATATCTCACCCACATGATCGCTTGGTGCACTCGATGTAGAGATTTGTTGCACCATTGCCAACCAAAGCTGGTGGATGGTTGCGATACTGAAGTCATTTTCATCGACAGGTTGCGGTTCTTTCACGTTTGTCCAAGTCGCCAAAGGGCGATTGTTTGAGAGGAAATTTTTCTGTTGAGCAGAAGTGAGATCAATGACCTCAACAATGTCAGCTTTAGCGGCTTTGACCTGTTTCTGTTTGTCCTGCAGCTTTTGCTGTAGCTGAAGAACCTGCTCCTCTAACTGAGCATTGCGAGTGTTGAGTGCTTGTAGCTTGGTCTGGTGCGCGGTGACTTGCGCATTTGCTTCAATGAGCTGTTCTTGTTTGCGACCTTTAAGCTCTTGGTAGCGCTGAATATCAGCTTGGCTCGCTTTCTCAACATGTTCAAAGATGGATTGCAATGAATCGCTAGTTGTTGAACGCTCTGACTTTTCACTCGCCGAAACAGGTGAACGAACTGGTTCTTCTGTCGCGTGAGATTGGTTAGCGCCCAACATTGTGGCTAGGCTGACTATCAATATCGCGCTGTAACGGGATTTCCAATGGCTCTTTTTCATCATGGAAGTGCTGTTATTAGCTGTTAGTTTCTTCATGATTATTGCGCCTTTGGAAGAGTGAGGAGTGGGTATGCATTGCCACTATTCAGTGCTGTAATAGCTTGGTTGACCTGCTTGGTTTGTTCGCTTGAGAGCGTTGCCCATACCTGTTGTTTCGGACGCCACACACCAGCCAGTGATGAATCAAGTGATAGATAGTAGTAACCCAAACGTCCAACCCTTAAATATTGAACTTCTTGATCAGCTGTTAGTCGGCCAAACCATGTTTTTACTTCGGTGCCGAATTGGATTTCTGTTTGATAGGCAATCAAGATCCGTTCGAGTTTTTCAGCATCGCTCAGTTGAGGATCGATCAAGTTGTCGTTTAATTGGTTGATTCGTTTTAGTCGCGTTTGTCGATCGAAAGGGAGATCGGCCAACACAAGTTCTGTCAGTGTTTCGGTCATTTGCTCTAGTAGTGGGTATAAGCTGACCTTAGTTTTGCGGATGTTATCCATCTCAACGTCTAACCCATCAATAACGTTCTGTAGTTGAATCAGTTGATTAGTGAGCTGCCCTTGATAGCGGCTTTGTAACCTTATTTCATGATCTAGGGATCTTGCCGTTTCACGTTGTAACTGAGCTCGGTCGTCGATCGACTCAATACTATCTTGGATTGCAGATGTTGATTCTATATGCCCGACTTGTTCTTGTATTTTTTGATTAGTGATTGATTCTGCAAATGCATTATTTTGCAGACAGAATGAGCATATTGCTAAGAGTGTAAAACGGAGTTGAATCATCAGTATGAGCGCTTGTGTTGGTTGGAAATATTCGGTGAAGCAATCACAAAAGATCGGGAATGATAATTGTTTTTATTTATATGTGAAGCATTATTTTTCGTGTTACATTGTTATTTTTAGTTTAAATAATTGATTTTAATCGATTTAAATTTATTTCAAGATGCTAGTTATTCCTTGTCTGTCTTGTTTCTGTATGAATTGTCATTGATTTGTATTTTATCGATTGCCTTAACAAAACTGCATTTCTTATAATAATTATTTTGTTAACAGTTTGTGTGAGTAAATGTGGTGAGCGACATTTTATTCCAAATGATATTTATTTTCATTAACCCTTGTGGCTAAAGGATTCTATAAGATCTGGGTATAATTTATAACAGCAATGAATGTTGCATTTTCATTAACTAAACGGAGGTATTGGTAGATTATCCTGCAGTTATTGGTGGTGGGTGAGGGATTTACTTGGTGAATGCCTTATTGTTAGCATTAATGATAATTATTATCACCTAGACCTTTTTAACATGCACCCTTTTAATAAAACTCTTCTTGCAGCGACCATTGCGTCGCTCTGTTCTGTGTCTAGCGTTTACGCTGAAACAGAAAAACCATCTGAGGCTGAAGCTGAACTTAGCGTTAATGTTACTGACACGAGAGACGATGAGCTTTCAACAAAGCAAACTCTAGATGCGGATGACATCAAAGATACCCCTTCTTCAAACGGCAACTTGACCGATTATCTAAAAGACAACCCAAATGTACGATTTGCTGGTGGTGATTTAGATGGTTTCCAGGGCGGTGAAATCAAGCCTGTTTCGGTCTCTATTCATGGCGCAGATCCGTCGCAAACTGCTTATCTTATCGATGGCATAAACGTCAATAATGACCTTGACCCAAGTGGCTTATTCGATGGAACCGCCGGTACTCTACCAGGCTTAAGCTCTGAGCAAGCATATTACTTTGATGCTAATTTATTAGGCGGTGTAGAAGCTTACACATCCAATGTACCAGCACATCTTGGTGGCTTTACCGGTGGTGCAATTAATGCGACCACCAAAAAATACAGTGGCGAAGACCGTGTAAGATTACGCTACCGAACTACCCAGTCAGATTGGGCTGAAATGCAGGTTGATAGCAACATTAAATCTGACGTCGAAAATGCGACACCAAATGGTTATGGTGCAGATTTCCAACCTGATTATGAGAAAAATTTCTTCAGTGTGATGGCTGAACAGTCTCTGACAGATGATATCGGTATGGTTGTAGGCTTTAGCCGCCGTGAATCAGACATTAGTCAGAAGCGTTTAATCAACAAAGCTGGTGACACTGATTTCAGGGACCACACGCGCCAATCGGATAATTTCCTTGCAAACTTTAATTGGACTCCGAATGTTGACCGTAACCTAGAGGTAGGATTTCGTTTATCTGACTATCAAGAGGGTAAATACTACGCGACTAACTTGGATGGAAACGTAACAGATACACATTTGGCATATGGTTCGACGATTAAATGGACTCAACGTATTGGTTCTGGGGCGTTATCTGCGACGGCTAACTACGATAAATTTCAAGATGAGCGTGAGTCCAATTCGACTTACGCTGTTGTAACCAGTGATTATGACAACGACATGGAGTATGAGGAAGGCGGTTACGGTGATAGCCAACTGACTCAACAAAATATAGAGCTTAAACTTGACTATAACTTTGACCGCATGGAGTTTGCAGGTACGTCTCATGTGGCGTCTTTGGGTTTGAGCACCAAGAAAACAGACTTCGATTTCAATCGCGATGACAATGTTAGTCAGAGAGTTGTAACCTACTTGTTCGGTTCTGTGTTTGATGACAAAACAACAACCGTAAGCAAAGGTACTGTTGCTACCAACTATCAAGATTATGCGTTTTACGCTCAAGACATCATAAAATGGAATGACTTTACATTCCGACCAGGTGTTCGTGTAGACCGAGATGATTATTTGGAAAATACCAATGTTGCGTATCGATTCAGCAGCGCTTGGAGTGCTACAGATAAGACGACTGTGAATCTAGGTGCTAACCGTTATTACGGTCGTTCATTTGCAATGATGAAGCTTGCTGGCGAAATCTTAAAGCTAAATGGCGATGAAACACGTGACTATGAGTCAGTGAAAAACCTAGATACTCAATATTCAGATGAAATCAGCTTCAGTATTGATCAGGTGGCTGGTAACTTCCTAATGTCAGCAGGTTACGTACATCGTAGCTATGAAGACAACATAGACCACAAAGAAAACAATGTTGGCGGTAAAACGATCTATACCTATTTCAATGATTCTGGCTATTCAACGGACACATACACACTTCAGGCGACTAATATCCTTCCTTGGGTACTAGGCCCAACGCAATGGTCTGCAAAAATGGCAGTCGATTATCTAGTGACTGAGAAAGCTGACATTACTGACTCGAATCAGGCAGTGATCTTCGATGGCAAGTTAATGACTAAGGCGCAAATGGCGCAAGAAGTAAACAGCAATGAAGAAGAATGGATTGCTCGCCTTGGTCTAGATATGAGGATCCCTAGTTATGATCTGACGTGGGCAAACAAAGTCTACATCAAGGCGCCGGTTAATAAATACGAGTACATGTCTACAACTGACGCAAATATTGAGGTTTACCGTCACTATGAATACGGCACACATACTCAATGGGATACACGCTTACGTTACCAACCAAGCCTGTTTGGTACACACACTGCATACGTGCAAGTAGATGTACTCAATGTACTTGATCAAGTTCGTAAAGATGAAATCAAAGCCAACCGACAAGGTGACTACGGTATGTACTCACCAGGCCGCGAATTCTGGCTTGAGCTAGGTTACGAATTCTAACAATCACATTTCTTTTATTTTGGTAAAGGGTAACCAGTGGCTTTGGCTGCTGGTTGCCTTGTCGTTTTTGGTGAACTATGTCTAACCCATCTCCTTTGTCTCTCAAAGACAAATCATTCCTTTCGCAAGTATGGTCGCTAGCACACCCATACTGGCGTAGCGACGAGAAGCGCATTGCTTGGCTCTTGTTAGGACTTGTAGTCGGATTGAACTACCTGATCGTTGAAGTCGCGGTGCTTTACAGCAACTGGAACCGTGACTTTTTCAATTTAATGCAGAATGAAGAGTGGAATAACTTCTGGAATATGCTTGGCCAGTTCGTGTTGATCATGATGGTTTATACCGTGGTTGATCTGGCTGAAGAATACCTGAGAAGAACGCTGAGAATCCGCTGGCGTCGTTGGCTTACCCATACTTTTCTACAGAAGTGGTTAGGTGGTAAACGTCTATATCGTCACCAATTGAGTTATCCAGATAGCGATAACCCAGACCAACGTATCTCGCAAGATGTTAAAGATTTCTGTGATAAAACACTGTCGATGGGCTTAGGTCTGCTACGTACTATCACAAGCCTGTTCTCATTTGTTGTGATTCTATGGAACCTGTCTGGCAGCCTTACTTTTGAGTTCGCGGGCAGTGAGTGGGTCATTCCGGGTTACATGGTATGGGTTGCCATCGTCTACTCAATTATCGGTACATGGTTAACGCACAAAATTGCAAAGCGTTTAGTGCCATTGAACTTCGAACAAGAGAAAAGTGAAGCAGATTTTCGTTTCCACTTGATGCGAGTTCGTGAACATGCGGAATCTATTGCGCTACAACGTGGTGAATCAGCAGAGAACCATCGAACACAAAACCTATTCGGCAAGGTATGGGACAACTGGCAGCAACTCACTGGCATGAAGCTAAAATACGGTGCATTTACCAGTGGCTACAATGAAGTTGCTCGTATCTTCCCATACTTGGTGGCGTCTCCACGGCTAATGAGTGGTGCGTTGCAGCTTGGTGACATGATGCAAACTGCGACCGGTTTCTACCGTGTTCAAGAGGCCTTCAGTTGGTTCGTTGATTCCTATGAGTCACTTGCTGATTGGCGTGCGGTGACTGACCGTTTGATCACCTTCCACACACAACTAGAGGCATTGCCTGCCGCGAATGCTATGCCACGCTCGAGTCAACCAGAATGGCGTGACCTCAATCTGTATTCACCACAACAGCAACCACTGCTATCTGAACAGAGTGGGGCGATTTCACAGAGTATCACCATCAAAGGCGTCTCGGGTGGCGGTAAGAGTACGTTCATTCGTTCGTTGGCGGGTTTGTGGCCATACCAAAATGGCGAAGTGAGCATGCCAGATGATAGCGAGTGTATGTTTATTCCTCAGAAGCCGTATCTGCCTAATGCAAGCTTACGCGACATTCTATTGTATCCAAACGGCGAATCGACATCTGATTTAGAACTGGTGGATGCCTTAACTCTCGCTGGTATTCGTAAATTCAGTGAGCAGCTCGATCTAAATAGTAACTGGCAACAGAGTGTGTCAGGTGGTGAGTTGCAAAAAATCATGTTGGCTCGCAGCTTGGTTCAAAAACCACAATGGCTGTTCTTAGATGAAGCAATGTCTGCTCTTGATCCTGAGAGCTATCGTTCGATCAGAGAGATCATGGCGCAGCAACTTCCAGATACACATGTTGTTGAGGTTTCTCATCGGGAGACACATGAAGAAGAACAAAACCAGATCACCTTATGTACTCAAACACAGTCATTTAAATATTCATGAAAATTAACAAGATACTGATCTTGGCAAGTGCCGCACTTTTGGGTGCTTGTCAGGTAACAACTCCAACAAACAGTGAAGATACGTCTTTAGGTTTAGCGCAGACATTAAGCTTCGATAGCAGTGTCGAAGTCGGCAAGCTCGAGAATGGCCTTAGCTACTATATTGCTGAAAACACAAACCCAGAATCGCGAGTTTACGTTCGTTTGGTCGTTAATGCAGGTTCAATGAATGAGGACGACGACCAAAGAGGTGTTGCTCATATCGTTGAGCACATGGCGTTTAATGGTACCGAGCACTATCCGGGGAACGACGTGATTAAGGTGCTCGAAGAGGCGGGTATGAAGTTTGGTGTGGATATCAATGCATTCACCGACTTTGAAAATACCGTTTATACTTTGAACCTACCGAGCAATGATCCTGAGACGCTTGAGTTAGTTATGGACATTCTTTCCGATTGGGCGAGTAATGTGACCATGCTGAAGGGCGACCTTGATGCTGAGCGCGGCATCGTGCTTGAAGAGTGGCGTGCTCGCTTAGGACCAATGTTGCGCTTGGGTGATAAGAAAAGTGCCATCGAAATGGCGGGCTCACGCTATGTCACTCGAGACCCTATTGGTGACCCGCAGACCATTCAAAATGTATCCAAGTATCGTGTCGCGGATTTCTACAACAAATGGTATCGTCCAGATAATATGTCTGTTGTGGTGGTCGGCGACGTTCAAACAGAGCAGGTTAAACAGCTGATCACCCAGAAAATGGGAGATGAAAATGCACCTGAATCTGAACTTGAGAAGATCGATTACAGCATTCCTCTCGTGGATGGTTGGCGCAGCGAAGTTGTTTCTGAAGAGGGTTATTCATCCCCTTCGGTTGAAGTGAGCTTTTTCTCTACATTTGAACCGGACCTGAGTTACGCACGTTATCAGCAAGATCTCGCGCATCAAATTGCTACACGCTTACTCAATGTGCGCTTGCAGCGTTGGGAGCAAGATGAAGATAACGTGGTCAATGCCGCGAACTTCTACTCATCGAATGTCGGCAGAGAAACAACGCAAGCTGTGTTTTCTCTACAGCTAGTCGAGGGTGAGTACCAACAAGCAACACAAGGGCTGTTCCAGTTTGTCGCTCAGTTGGCGCAACAAGGTTTTTCTGAGGCCGAAGTTAATGGAGAGATTAGCCGTTTACAAGGTGTCATCGAAAGAGGTCAAGATAAGAAAAACTACAGCATTGATCTTGCTGGAGATTTGATGGTTGCTGCGGCAAGTGGTCAGATTCTGGTAAGTAAAGATCAAGCTTATGAGCTGAATAAGTACTTTCTGGACCGTATTATATTGCAGCAGGTGAACGGGGCATTTCTCGATATCATTGAGCCTAAATCTCGCTTGGTTCTGCTCACTCAACCTACCGACAAGCGTAAGCCAAAACTTGCATCTGAATGGGTGGAGAGTGAGTGGCAAATGAGCATGCGTACTAAGCAGCAGCCTTGGGTCGTCGATGACAGCAACGCTGTACTACCTGTGGTTGATCCAAAACCGGGGACGATCAAGCAAGAGAAAAAATGGGCAGAGCACCGAATTACGGAATACCGATTGAGTAATGGCAGCAAACTTGTTTACCGTTATAGCGATAGTAATCCGGGCCAAGTGCATTTTAAGGCGCTGACGGAAGGTGGACTTCGCTCTATTCCTCAGAGTGATTATCAAGCATTGAGAACCGCTGTAAGCCTCGTCGATGATACCGGTGTTGGTGAGGTCTCTCAGGCTGATATTCAGACCATCTTCCGAGGCAACCCAGTAGTGATGTCGACATTGGTTGGCGATTATCAACAGGGTTTTTCAGGTTGGGCAAAAACTGACAGTTTTGAAAAAATGCTCAAGCTATTTCATTTGAAACTGGCGTCGAGTCCGGTATCAGAGAAATCCTTGAAAGAGTATCAAGTTGAGATGGAGCAGCGCTTAAATGGCAGCCAGTTCGATGGTGCAGATCGCTTTGTGCGCAAAGTCTCTGAGCTACGCTTCCCAGGTATTCCAACCGTGTATAGCGATAATGGCGAACAAGCTCCAAGCTACACCACGGAGAAGCTAAGCGACGTTTATCAGACGTACATCGCGGGTAAAACCGATTACACCTATTTTGTTGTCGGAGATATCTCTGCAAATGAGCTGGAGCAACTCGCTGCCCGCTACTTGTCTTCAATCGAAGTGAAAGAGCCAAAACGTACTTTCTACGATGTGAAAGCTTCTTCTCCAATGGTTCGTTACAGCACAGCCGATTCGAAAGAGCCGAGAGCAGAGGTCGAGATCTATTTAACTCAAAGCTCTCAATGGCGACCAGACAACGCATATTACTTGGAGTTAAGCGGTGAGTTAGTTCAAGAGCAACTACGACTTAAGCTTCGTGAACAAGCATCAGGCGTTTATGGCGTCGCGAGCTGGTTCTGGCAAGACGTACACAGCCCACAAGCCGAAGGCCGAATTCTGTTTACCTGTGCGCCAGAGCGTGTTGACGAGCTGATTTCTCTGACGCACTCAGTGTTGAGCGCCGTGGCAGAACAAGGCGCAGATGAACAGGTACTGGAGAACAAGTTGGTGCAACGCGATGACCAAATTGACCGCTATTTGCGCTCTGATTTGGGGATGCTGAACGCAATGGAGCAGTCTTACTTACTAACGGATAGCCCGCGTTTGATTCAGGCGCAGCGTCGTGCAAATAGCGAAGGTAATAAAGCCAAAGTAGATCTGATTATGCGTCAATTCTTGAGTGAAGCGGAGCGTTTTGAAGCTGTGTTACTTCCAGAAGTATCGGCGAAAACCAAGTAATTTAGTCATTGTTTAGCCGCGTACTGAGTAGTGTTTTGTCTTAATCAATAACAGGCTAAGGCGAACGAAAAGGCGTGGCTTAATTATTGGGAAAAGAGATGAAAAAACACTTAATTACAGGCTTACTATCACTGTTTGCTTTTAATGCGAATGCTGGTTTGGAACTTTCGGACACTTATCAAGACTGGGAGCATTACGAGTCGAAAAGCTTCGATACTGGTGAATCGGTTATCCTTGGCGTGTCGAGTGTGAAAAGTGACGGTAATGTCGATACGGTTGCACTGCGATGCACTACTGAAGGCGTCAATCTCCTGTTCTTTAATGGCTTGTTGAGAGAGGAATTGGGTTATCCAGCGAAAGCTGTGCTGGATGATGGAACTCGCTTTACCATGGATGTTTGGATTAAAGGTAAGACTCACTGGGCAACCGTTCCTCTGACCCAGCTTGAATCGTTCTATAGCGCTCAGTCATTGCAGGTCGAGCTTCAAGGTGATGGTTCAAAAGTAGAACTTGCAACGGTATCTCTTAAAGGCTTTAAAACTATGTATCAGACGTTACTGCCGAGCTGTAAGTAGGCCTGATTTCTGAATTGGTAGAGATAAGCATACCAATGCGTTTGGTATGCTTATTAACTTTTCTGAGTGTCTAGCTCTAAGTTTCTAGTTTTGAGAAAGCTGCAGGATAAGAGTAGCTTTTAAACCGCCCATCGAGCTTTTTTCTAAATTGAGTTGCCCGCGATAGCTATGGGCCATCTCGTTTACGATATTGAGTCCTAAACCTGTACCTGGCGTTGTTTCGTCTAGACGTACACCACGTTTAACGGCTTGGCTCATTTTCTCTTCCGGGATACCCGGTCCATCATCTTCAATGATCAGTTCTATTCGACCTTCGCTCAGCTCGTTGGAGTGAACTCGAATAATGCTTGCCGCCCATTTATAGCTATTTTCCAATAAGTTACCAACCATCTCATCAAGATCGGTTTTCTCTACGGCGACCTCAATCTCTGAATCCAGCTCATTGATCATAGTGACTTCGTTGGCAGCGTACACCTTATCAAACGCCATCGAGATAGCTTCTACCCGTTCACAAGGCGATGACTTCACCGATAAGATGTTCATTGCGCCAGCCATACGAGCACGGCCTAGGTGATAATCAATTTGGCTCTGGATCTGGTCAATCGGTTGCTGCAGTAAGTGTTGGTTCTCTTTGGGCAGTGAGTTCACTTCATTTTTAAGTACTGACAGTGGCGTTTTTAAGGCGTGAGATAGGTTACCAGCATGGTGTCGAGCGCGCTCTAACAACTCTTGATAATGGAAGAGTAGGGCGTTCAAGTCAGAGACTAGTGGGGAAACCTCTTTTGGATAGCTATCGCTGAGACCTTGCTGCTCCCCTTTACGTAGCATCGCCAGTTCGCGCTGCATTTTGTTAAGAGGAAGGAGCGACCAGCTAACTTGAATACCAATCAAAAGCAGAACGCCAACAAACAACAAGCCCAAGATAATCCACACTTGGCCAGTAAGGTCATGGAGGGTAGATTCAAGTGGGTCTTCATCAACACCTATGGTTATAGTGACAGGGTCACTTAGTTCTGGTAGGTAGATGAGTTGCTCGATATAAATCAGTTGTTCTTTGTCCGGGCCTTTAATCGAGGTATGGATAGGAGAGCGCTTGATATCCATATCTTTATCCCACAGTGAGCGTGAACGAATCACTTGTCCTTGGCTTTCTGCTCGCCAATAAACGCCACTGTAAGGTTGATTAAACCTCGGGTCCGACAATCGTTCTAGCATCATCAGCATGCCCGCATCGTTGGTTTCGATGTTGGCCGTGAGCTCGTCCATAGTTAGGCTGAGCTGCTGTTTTAGATCATCAACCAAATAGTCGTTAACCAGTTTTGGAATACCAATACCAGCGGCAAGAATCATGGCACCTAACCAAAAAGCCGCAGCGAGGAGCAAGCGGCTTTTTAGACTGATCTTTTTGAGGGATTTTTTATTTAGATTCATCGCTATTTTGGCTCACTTTTATCTAGGGTCAAAGTGAGCCACCCACAGAGAGAAGGGAGATTAGTCAGCGTTAAGCTGATAGCCTAAACCGCGCACAGTCTTAATGATCTTAGGTGCGATCTTCTTGCGAATGCGGCCAATGAATACCTCGACGGTATTAGAATCGCGGTCGAAGTCTTGCTTATAAATGTGCTCAACCAACTCAGTACGTGAGATAACCTTGTCCTTGTTATGCATGAAGTAGGCAACCACTTTGTACTCAAGCGCTGTTAAGCTTACTGCTTGGCCTTGCCAAAGCACCTTCGAACTACGAGTATCCAGGCTTAAGTCACCGATTTGTTGGATTGGCGATGCAGAACCAGACGCTCGGCGAAGTTGGGCACGAATACGAGCGATCAATTCAACCATCTCAAAGGGTTTAGTGAGGTAGTCGTCGGCACCAGCATTCAAGCCTTCTACACGCTGAGTTAAGGTGTCGCGCGCACTAAGAATGATCACTGGCGTGTTGATATTCTCATCTCGAATACCTTTCAATACCGTTAACCCGTCGAGCTTTGGCAAGCCAAGGTCTAGAACAATCGCATCCCACTCTTCTGAAGTTGCGCGATAAAGTGCATCAATACCGTCTTGTGACAGTTCAGGAACCCAGTCAGCTCCTTCGAGAGTTTCAATAATCTGTTCGCCTAAACGCGGTTCATCTTCAACGACGAGAATTTTCATGATTGGCTCTTTTTGCTTATTGTTATTCGATATTAGGTGTTGTTATTGTTTGTTGTCGGTCGTTATTCGCAGCGGGAAATATTTTTATTGTGGCTATTTATTCGCTGTCAGTTTTGATCGCATCTTTAAAGTTTCGACCTTTGATCATCAACATCTCTAACGTCTCAGCGTTGTATTCGACCTTGATGATGTTGTTCTTGTAGTTGATCTTAAGTTCGTAAACCCAGATGTCGTCATCTTCTTCAAGTTCAACCTTGATGATGCGACCGTGCAGGTCACTTTCTACTGCAGCGTACATCTCAGAAAACGGGCGAATGTAGCCTTCTCTAACCGCTTCATAAACTTCATCTTGGTCTTCTTCGAACTCGATGCGAGTACCTTCTTTATGAACGTCTTGAACGAGGTCGTGCCCGTTAGGGTGTGAGTCCGCCCATGCCGAGCCGGAAACCACTAAGCCAAAGCTCAAAGACATCAAAGAAATCATTGCTTTACTAAACATAGCGAATCCTAGGTAATGTTGATAGTAAGTAGTATAAAAAAGTGAAGATGAACAGAAAGTGAATCGCACCCACAATGAGACTTTAGCAGCCTTTGTTGTGGGTTTAGTGACACAAGAGTGGTGAACTAGGGTTAACGCTCCTGAAGCTCATCACCAAATATCTTGTCGCGCATTTTCCAGAAACGACCTACCTTACGTGCAATAACGAACTGCGGTGGCCTGAATCTATGTTGGTGAGCGACCACTTTGGTTGGAGATGCTTCCTCAAAAGGACGGTGTCTGTCGGCCAAATGAGGGCGAACAAACTGGTCTTTGAAGGTTTGTTTTTGCTTCTTGGTAGTTAACGACCAAAACTCGTGAACTTGAGCTTGGTTTTCACCTCGATACGTCACTTTGAGCTGAGATTTACCTTTATCGTCTTTAAACACGTTTAGGTCCATCTCTAGGCACTCAAATACAAGTGCATCTTTAAGGTTCAGTGCATCTTTTAGCTTTTTGTCTGGGTCAACTAGGGTTGCATCGCACTCGTGGCAAATTCGCGCGGCGATGTCGTTGTCCGCACCGCATTCACCGCAATATTTAGCGCGGAAGCGATAGCCACAATGCTCACGCTCGCCAGTATCTTCATCGGTGAAGTAGCCTTGGCATTTACGACCGAAGTGTTCTATCAAGAAACCATTACTATCGAGCTTGCCCCAGAAGTTGTTATTGAAACCGCAAGCGGGGCAAGGAATGGTGATGATTTCACTGTCAGAATCTGGCTTCGGATCGCCGACTTCAGGCTGATAGAGGTCGTAGCTGTTTCCGGCATAGTCCAATACCAGACACTCATCTTTGCCCGGAGACAGACGAAGACCACGACCGACGATTTGTTGATAAAGACTAATCGACTCAGTAGGGCGCAGAATTGCAATCAAGTCCACATGCGGAGCATCAAATCCAGTGGTCAGTACTGATACGTTTACTAGATACTTGGTTTTGCGCTGCTTAAAGTCGTTTATGATTTGATCGCGCTCTAGCGTTGGAGTATCGCCAATCACAATTGCCGCTTCACCCTCTGGCAATAAACCAAGAATATCTTGAGCGTGGCGCACAGTGGCGGCAAACACCATGATGCCTTGCTTGTCTTTCGCTAGGTGAATGATTTGCTCAACGATTTGTGGCGTTGCGCGTTTTGATTGTTCGATCACCATATCTAGCTCGGCCTCTTTGTAGCGGCCTGTGTTGGCAGGCTTTAACTGTGAGAAGTCGTAGCTCAATACTGGCGCATCAATCATTCTTGCTGGCGTTAAAAAGCCTTCGTCGAGGAGATAACGAATAGGCAATTCAAAGATACAGTCGCGGAAGAATCTTGGCTCTTCAGAACGCACTTGGCCGCGAGTGTGGTATTGGTAAATCCAACCCATCCCCAATCGATATGGTGTTGCTGTTAGGCCAAGTACTTTAATGCCCGGGTTATTTTCACGTAGGTGAGCAATCACTTTCTGATAGCTGCTGTTTTTCTCGTCGGGTACTCGGTGACACTCATCGATAACCAAGAGTGAGAACTGATTGGAAAAGGCATCAAGGTTACGCACTACCGACTGTACAGAGGCAAACACCACTTGTTGGTCGGTCTCTTTTCGACCCAAACCGGCCGAAAAAATCGAGCCTTTCAAACCATAGCCTTCGTACTTCTCATGGTTCTGTTCAACCAGTTCTTTCACGTGCGCCATTACAAGAACTCGCCCTTTTGCTAGGCGTGCTAATTCGGCAATGACCAAGCTTTTACCTGCGCCAGTTGGTAGCACCAGAACGGCGGGCGTTTGGTGTTTGCGAAAGTAATGGATAACAGATTTTACGGAGTCGGCTTGATATGGGCGGAGTGTATACATACTGCGTCTTGTAAAGTGGCAAAAATAGTGTGAAATCGCTCAACTAATTGAGCAAAGGTGACTATAATACCTGACTTAGATTAGTTGAGGTATTCATGCGTTTAGATAAATTTCTATGTGACTCATTAGGCGTCACTCGAAAAGAAGCAACACAGATTTTAAAATCAAAAACAGTGACAGTGAACGACGTTATGCAAAAGAGTGGTGCCACTAAGGTTACCGAAGAGTGCGTTGTTGAATGGCAAGGCAATGAACTGCGTGTTCAAGGCCCACGTTATATCATGGTTTACAAGCCTGAAGGTTTTGTTTGCTCGCATGAAGACAGCTCTAATCGCACGGTTTTTGACCTGCTTGATGAGATCAAGATGGACAAGCTTCACTTTGCTGGTCGTTTAGATGTGGATACCACAGGTCTAGTGCTTGTGACCGATGATGGTCAATGGTCTCACCGTA
Source organism: Vibrio fortis (assembly GCF_000695685.1). Taxonomy (GTDB): domain Bacteria; phylum Pseudomonadota; class Gammaproteobacteria; order Enterobacterales; family Vibrionaceae; genus Vibrio; species Vibrio fortis_A. The sequence continues at coordinate 454,361 of NZ_JFFR01000025.1, forward strand.
TTACTTCGCCAAAACACAAGTGTGAAAAAATGTATCGCGTTTGGCTGGTGGATCCAGTTGAAGACGATTACGTAGAGAAATTCAAAGAGGGCATCCAGCTGAAAAGCGAAGATGGTCTTACTCTTCCTGCACACCTTGAAGTGCGTGCGGAGCGTGAAGTACTTCTTACTATCCATGAAGGCAAGTACCACCAAGTTAAGCGTATGTTCGCTGCACTAGGTAACAAAGTAGAAGCGCTACACCGCGAACGTATTGGTGAAATTGAGATGGATGAATCTTTGGAGCTAGGTGAGTACCGTTACCTAACTCAAGAAGAGATCGACTCTATCTGGAAGTAATCTTCCTCTCTGTTTAATGCCGACCAAGGACAGCGTCGGCTATTCATTTTGACTGGTACTAGGAAAGTCTCAGCCAATATTCTGTCTGCGTGTAAGCGTAGCTCTTAGTACTTAGTCGGAGATTTATGCAAAGCCAAACTGCCCCCAGTTCCCAACCTGAAACACCTCAGCTAGGTCTAATGCTGTTTTTGATTCTTGGTGCAATTGGTGCTTTGACGCCACTTGCCATCGACATGTACCTGCCTGCGATGCCAACGATCGCCAAAGACCTTGGTGTGACTGCCGGTGAAGTTCAAATCACGCTTACGGCTTATACTGCTGGTTTTGCGCTAGGACAGCTGCTTCATGGCCCATTGGCAGACAGCTACGGCCGTAAACCCGTTCTACTGATTGGTGTGGTTCTGTTTGCGATTGCGTCCATGGTTAGTGCAACAACGCATGGCATTGAAGCGCTGACTTATGTTCGTACCGCGCAAGGTTTTGCGGGCGCAGCGGCAGCCGTAATTATTCAAGCTGTCGTGCGTGACATGTTTGATCGCGAAGATTTTGCAAGAACCATGTCGTTCGTGACTTTGGTAATGACGGTTGCGCCGCTGGTGGCACCAATGATTGGTGGTTACTTGGCGTTGTGGTTTGGCTGGCGTTCGATTTTCTGGGTATTGGCAATCTTCGCTGTGATCGTGATTCTTGCTGTCTCGTTTAAGATTCCTGAAACCTTGCCAGTAGAGAAGCGTCAACCGTTGCGTTTTAAAACGACGATGCGTAACTACTTCCGCTTATGTAAAAACACAACAGCGATGGGACTCATCTTCTCGGGGGCGTTTTCATTTTCAGGTATGTTCGCGTTCTTAACGGCAGGCTCTTTTGTTTACATTGATATCTACGGTGTACGTCCAGACCTTTTCGGCTACCTGTTTGGCTTAAACATTGTTGCCATGATTCTGATGACCAGCATTAACGGTCGTATGGTGAAAAAGGTAGGCTCTCATACTATGTTGAGAGTGGGGCTGGCGATTCAACTGCTCGCGGGTGTTGGCTTGTTCATTGGCTGGAGTTTAGATCTCGGTCTTTGGGGTATCGTGCCATTTGTGATGCTATTTATCGGCACACTATCAACCATCGGTAGTAATACTATGGGTTTGCTGCTTAGCGGTTACCCAAATATGGCGGGCACAGCTTCGTCGCTCGCGGGTACATTACGTTTTGGTACAGGCTCTGTAGTGGGCGCAATCGTTGCGTTCCTACCGAGTGACAGTGCTGGCTCTATGGTCATTGTGATGGCTCTGTGTGCCGTACTTTCAGCACTACTTTATTGGACATTAGGAAAGAAGGCATAATGTCAAAATACTACATTGAAATTCAAAAGCTGGTTAACACAGCACTCGACGAGTTAACGGCTCTACACAAATCTGGCAAAGCGGTAGACGCGCCGATTGCTAATAACCTTTACTTGGTGCGCTGGGTAACTAAGGCTATTAAATCGCAAGCTTATGATCGCTGTGTTGCTGCGGACCTGATTCGCTGGCAGAAGCAGGGGCGTTCTAAGGGTAATAACTCGGATCTAACATTTACATTCCGTCGAATCTCGGCGTTTTATGCTCAATTCTTCCCACAGGGTGAAGAGCCAAAGCCGCTTAAAGACAGTGACGTTGAAGCCTTCATGGACAAGATGTACGACATGGGTTGGAGCGTTTCAAGTGAAGACGAACTGACCACAGGTGGCAAAATTCAATTTTTCACTGATGGCGAGCACTCATTCGCACTTTGTGGCAAGCAGTGTGACGACTCGTTTGATGGTGAACTGATGGTGAAACCGATGAACTGGTTTGTTCGTGGTAACCACGCTGAGTTTGTTCAAGCTGCAATGGAGTCTGGCTTTATGCTTCATAAAGTGACTGACTACAAATCAGCAGTGAAATATCACGGTGAATACATTGTTTACCCAGCGAACCAAGGTAACCAACTGGCTGAGATCCCAATTAGCTTTATTGCTGAGTAGCAGATACGGGATACGAGATGAGAGATACGAAGAGCGGAATTATCCGCTCTTTTTTGTACCGAGCCTCGACCTGTATCCACTCTTAAGTTTTTACGTATCCGTTACTCGAATCCCGAATCTGTTTTTAAATCTCTTCGTATCCCGCCACTCGAATCCCGAATCCGCTTTTCAATCTCTTCTCATCTCGCCACTCGAATCCCGCATCCGCTCTTAAGTCTTTTCGCATCTTGCCACTCGAATCTCGTATCCGCTTTTGAGTCTTTTCGCATCTCGCCACTCGAATCTCGTATCCGCTTTTGAGTCTTCTCGCATCTCGCCACTCGAATCCCGAATCTGCTTTTAAATCTCTTCGTATCCCGCCACTCGAATCCCGCATCCGCTCTTAAGTCTTTTTGATGTGACCCCATTAAAGTAGACACTTAATACGGAGTATTAAGTGTCATGAAAGTAAAATCACAAAGACAATATACAGAC